>NZ_JAOWGS010000020.1:0-105034 GCF_030333035.1 Citrobacter sp. Cpo015
GGCACTGTTGCAAATAGTCGGTGGTGATAAACTTATCATCCCCTTTTGCTGATGGAGCTGCACATGAACCCATTCAAAGGCCGGCATTTTCAGCGTGACATCATTCTGTGGGCCGTACGCTGGTACTGCAAATACGGCATCAGTTACCGTGAGCTGCAGGAGATGCTGGCTGAACGCGGAGTGAATGTCGATCACTCCACGATTTACCGCTGGGTTCAGCGTTATGCGCCTGAAATGGAAAAACGGCTGCGCTGGTACTGGCGTAACCCTTCCGATCTTTGCCCGTGGCACATGGATGAAACCTACGTGAAGGTCAATGGCCGCTGGGCGTATCTGTACCGGGCCGTCGACAGCCGGGGCCGCACTGTCGATTTTTATCTCTCCTCCCGTCGTAACAGCAAAGCTGCATACCGGTTTCTGGGTAAAATCCTCAACAACGTGAAGAAGTGGCAGATCCCGCGATTCATCAACACGGATAAAGCGCCCGCCTATGGTCGCGCGCTTGCTCTGCTCAAACGCGAAGGCCGGTGCCCGTCTGACGTTGAACACCGACAGATTAAGTACCGGAACAACGTGATTGAATGCGATCATGGCAAACTGAAACGGATAATCGGCGCCACGCTGGGATTTAAATCCATGAAGACGGCTTACGCCACCATCAAAGGTATTGAGGTGATGCGTGCACTACGCAAAGGCCAGGCCTCAGCATTTTATTATGGTGATCCCCTGGGCGAAATGCGCCTGGTAAGCAGAGTTTTTGAAATGTAAGGCCTTTGAATAAGACAAAAGGCTGCCTCATCGCTAACTTTGCAACAGTGCCCCTGCGCAAGCCGCAGCTCCGGCCGCAAAAGCGGAAGGCAAATCTGAGTTTGCTGAAAACGACGCTTACGTTCATGCAACGCCGCTGATTCGTCGCCTGGCGCGCGAATTCGGTGTGAACCTAGCGAAAGTGAAAGGTTCTGGCCGTAAAGGTCGTATCCTGCGTGAAGACGTTCAGGCTTACGTGAAAGACGCTATCAAGCGTGCTGAAGCGGCTCCGGCTGCAGCAGCAGGTGGCGGTATCCCGGGCATGCTGCCTTGGCCGAAAGTGGACTTCAGCAAGTTTGGTGAAATCGAAGAAGTGGAACTGGGCCGTATCCAGAAAATCTCTGGTGCTAACCTGAGCCGTAACTGGGTGATGATCCCGCACGTTACTCACTTCGATAAGACCGATATCACCGATCTGGAAGCGTTCCGTAAACAGCAGAACGCCGAAGCTGAAAAACGTAAACTGGACGTGAAATTCACCCCAGTAGTCTTCATCATGAAAGCCGTTGCCGCAGCTCTGGAACAGATGCCGCGCTTCAACAGCTCCCTGTCTGAAGACGGTCAGCGCCTGACCCTGAAGAAATACATCAACATCGGTGTAGCGGTTGATACTCCGAATGGTCTGGTTGTTCCGGTCTTCAAAGACGTGAACAAGAAGAGCATTACCGAGCTGTCTCGTGAACTGACCGTGATCTCCAAGAAAGCGCGTGATGGCAAGCTGACCGCTGGCGAAATGCAGGGCGGTTGCTTCACCATCTCGAGCATCGGTGGCCTGGGTACTACCCACTTCGCGCCGATTGTGAACGCGCCGGAAGTGGCTATCCTCGGTGTCTCCAAGTCCTCTATGGAGCCAGTGTGGAACGGTAAAGAGTTTATGCCGCGTCTGATGATGCCGATTTCGCTCTCCTTCGACCACCGTGTAATTGACGGTGCGGATGGTGCGCGCTTTATCACCATCATCAACAACATGCTGTCTGACATTCGCCGCCTGGTGATGTAAGCGAAAAAGCCGGCCCGACGGCCGGCTTTTTTCTGGTAATCTCATGAAGTCAGTGAGGTTATTGTGCGAAAGACAAATCGGTTGCCGTTTGTTGTTTCAAAATTGTTAACAATTTTGTAAAATACGGGCGGATAGAACGACCCGCTGGACGACGGGTATAAATTAAGAGGTCATGATGAGCACTGAAATCAAAACTCAGGTCGTGGTACTTGGGGCAGGCCCTGCAGGTTACTCTGCTGCCTTCCGTTGCGCAGATTTAGGTCTGGAGACCGTCATCGTAGAACGTTACAGCACCCTTGGCGGTGTTTGTCTGAACGTCGGCTGTATCCCTTCTAAAGCGCTGCTGCACGTAGCAAAAGTTATCGAAGAAGCCAAAGCGCTGGCTGAACACGGTATCGTTTTTGGCGAGCCGAAAACCGATATCGACAAGATTCGTACCTGGAAAGAAAAAGTTATCACTCAACTGACCGGCGGTCTGGCGGGTATGGCCAAAGGCCGTAAAGTGAAAGTGGTTAACGGTCTGGGTAAATTTACCGGGGCAAACACCCTGGAAGTTGAAGGCGAAAACGGCAAAACCGTGATCAACTTCGACAACGCAATCATCGCGGCGGGTTCCCGTCCGATCGAACTGCCGTTTATTCCGCATGAAGATCCGCGCGTGTGGGATTCCACCGATGCACTGGAACTGAAAACTGTTCCTAAGCGCCTGCTGGTAATGGGCGGCGGTATCATCGGTCTGGAAATGGGTACCGTGTACCATGCGCTGGGTTCAGAGATCGACGTGGTTGAAATGTTCGACCAGGTTATCCCGGCTGCCGACAAAGACGTGGTTAAAGTCTTCACCAAGCGCATCAGCAAGAAGTTCAACCTGATGCTGGAAACCAAAGTGACCGCCGTTGAAGCGAAAGAAGACGGTATCTACGTTTCCATGGAAGGCAAAAAAGCCCCTGCCGAAGCTCAGCGTTACGATGCTGTGCTGGTCGCTATCGGTCGTGTACCGAACGGTAAAAACCTCGACGCGGGCAAAGCTGGCGTGGAAGTTGACGACCGTGGCTTCATCCGCGTTGACAAACAGCTGCGCACCAACGTGCCGCACATCTTTGCTATCGGCGATATCGTCGGTCAGCCGATGCTGGCACACAAAGGTGTTCATGAAGGTCATGTTGCCGCTGAAGTTATCGCCGGCAAGAAACACTACTTCGATCCGAAAGTTATCCCATCCATTGCATACACTGAACCAGAAGTTGCATGGGTTGGTCTGACCGAGAAAGAAGCGAAAGAAAAAGGCATTAGCTACGAAACCGCCACCTTCCCGTGGGCTGCTTCTGGCCGTGCTATCGCTTCCGATTGCGCAGACGGTATGACCAAACTGATTTTCGACAAAGAATCTCACCGTGTTATCGGTGGTGCGATTGTCGGTACCAACGGCGGCGAGCTGCTGGGCGAAATCGGTCTGGCGATCGAAATGGGTTGTGACGCAGAAGATATCGCGCTGACCATCCACGCGCACCCGACTCTGCACGAGTCCGTTGGCCTGGCGGCAGAAATCTTTGAAGGTAGCATTACCGACCTGCCAAACCCGAAAGCGAAGAAAAAGTAATCTTCCCGCTTTTGTGAAAACGCCTCTTCGGAGGCGTTTTTTTTGCCTGAAAACTACCAGTTTTAGTAGTCATCTCATTGATATTTCCACTAAAAAAAATTGCGCAACTGCCGATACTTTTTTCGCCATTGTGTGGCTACTGGCCGCACGGAGAAGAGGCTCTGGACTCTCTATTACACGAAAAAGGAAAATACATGTCTTTAAAAAAAATCGCGGTTGTTGGCATGGTTGTCGCGACAATGACGCTGACCGGTTGTGGTGCGATGACCACCGCCGTTAAAAAACGTAACCTTGAAGTGAAAACGCAGATGAGTGAAACCATCTGGCTGGAGCCTTCCAGCGAGAAGACCGTTTACATTCAGGTAAAAAACACCTCTGACAAAGACATGAGTAACCTGCAAACCCTGCTGGCAAATGACCTGTCAGCGAAGGGGTATAAAGTGACCAGTTCGCCAGACAGCGCTTATTACTGGGTACAGGCGAACGTGTTGAAAGCGGACAAAATGGATCTGCGTGAAGCTCAAGGCTTCCTGAAAACGGGTTACGAAGGTGCCGCGATGGGCGCAGCGCTGGGCGCGGGGATTACCGCTTATAACAGCAACTCCTCTGGTGCGGCGCTGGGTGTTGGTATCGCGGCGGGGCTGATCGGCATGGCCGCGGATGCGATGGTGGAAGACGTTAACTACACCATGGTTACTGACCTGCAAATCTCTGAACGCAGCAAAGCGAAAGTGACAACGGATAATGTTGCTGCATTGCGTCAAGGGACATCTGGCATCAAGCTGCAAACCAGCAGCGCGCAAGGCGATCGCGCAAAATACCAGACCCGCGTTGTGTCTAATGCTAACAAAGTGAATCTGAAGTTCGAAGAAGCGAAGCCGGTGTTGGAAGCTCAATTGGCGAAATCTGTCGCTAACATCCTGTAATTTGTTGCGGGTTGCCGGGGGGCGGCTATGCCTTACCCGGCCTACTAACCTTCCGACTCGGTATCAGGGCGCTACAGGTTGCCAGTTTTTATCCGGATGGAATGTGGTTAACGCTTGTGCTTTCTGCTGTGATTCAACACCGAGATCGGCCTGGTAGACTTTGTCTTCACCGTTAATCATAAAACTCATCACGCCGGTGTGATCGTAGCTAACGGGCCAGGCTACCATGGCAAAACCGCTGGTTTTATCGGGAAGGATCCGGAAGCGATAGCCGTGATAGCCCATGCCCGGCTCCTGTGGACTGAAGGCTGGGCCAAGCGGGCTTGGCGCTTCGCCCGGCGAAACAGGCCAGTACAGACCATCCTTTTTCCCTTCAGAACTGACAATCTTTTGCGCGTATTTCTGGTTCATCGCAAAATAGCTCTGCTGAGCATCCACATAGGCGTGCAACGCCTCGATGGCAGCAAGTTCGTTGCGTCCAATCTCACGGGTCAGGATCTCTTCGGCCGCTTCCTTGATATCAAATTGCCAGCCTGAAGCGTTTTTGACGACCGGGATTGGCAGTTGCCAGTCGCTGTCCCCAACCACAAGATGCGCCGTATTGCCGTCGATGACAGTGCTATGGCGTACCTTCCAGTCACGCAGGAAGCGATCAACTGCATCAGGATCGACGCCTTCTGGCGGCAGAAAATCACGCCAGTTTTCCCCGAGCAGGTTGCTCATTGCACTTTCATTTTGCTCACTGATAGCGTTTGCCAGCGCATCTGTTGCCTGGTCTGGTGTGCTGAAGGATTGTTGTGCCATCGCGGTGGCCGAAACCATGAACAACACCATTCCACTGAGTAGTTTATTTTTCATGTCGGTTCCCTTAACGATGACGGAATTCACGGTGTTCAGCACGCCCGCCAGAAGGCTGGCGCGATGGCTGATTACGGGCGACCTGCCGGCTCTGGGCACCTCGCTGTTGCTGTGCCTGCCAGTTGGCGGAGCGACTGTCGTTACCGCTCAGCGCATTGGCGCGTGGCTGGCTGGTTCGCTGTTGAAGATTGCGCTGTTGCACATTGCGTTGTTGTGCCGGTTGCGTGACCCGTTTCTCCTGTCGCTGGGCGACTGCCTGGCGATTCTCACGCTGCTGAGTGCTCGTCCGCTTCGCGGTGTGCGGTTTGGTATCGTAACCGCGGTAGTTATTACGTTGGGAAATTTGCTTCAGCTGTTGATTCGATGCCTGACGCTGGGCGTCTTTCGTGCCCGAGCGTGCCGTCTGCGGGAATGTTTTCCCCGTCGATTTTTCCATTTGGCTCATCGCGGCCTGGCGCTGGTTATCACGGTTGACCGGTCTTTGCTGGGTCGAACTTAATCCGGTTGCCGTGTTAGTGGGGTGGAAGCGGTTATTGAGCTGGCTATTTGGGTAAGGCACACCCTCACGGTAGGCCGGGTTATGCTGCCAGGTACGGTTGGCATCTGTCAGGCGCTGACCACTGATTTTATTGAAGTTATCAACGTTAATGTTGATGTTGTTATCACCGTTGCGGTTATAGCCGCCATGGTTATCCCAGTCATCATTATGATGGTGGTCGTCGTCGTCATCCCAGTCGATGTTGCTGAAGATGGCATAGGTTGTGGCGACACCAAGGCTGAAGCCTAAACCATTGACGAAGCTGTTACCAAATTGCTCACCGGGCGTTGGTGGCAGATAGGTTGGCGGATAGGCGGTATTCGGCCAGGTACCGTAAACCGTGTTCGGGTTATAGGTTGGAACATACACCACCTGCGGATCGGCGGATTCAATCTTGATGACCGTAGGGCTTGTCGTGGTGGTAGTGCTGGTTGTTGACGTGCTGGTGGCGGTTTTCGCCGGTGCCGCTTTGGTCACGGTGGTGACGGTCTGTTGCGGTGTTGATTGCAGCGCGCCGGTTTGTTGCGCCAGCGCGCGCAGACGTTGAACGGAATCCATGACGTCTTTCGGCTGTGCGAGGAAAGCATCGCCCAGACTTTGTACCCACGGCGGATTTTCACCCATCAGCGACATCAACTGAGGAAAAGCGACCAGCGATTTCACGCTGGGATCCCAGGGCTGGCTGGCAACGGCCTGAATGGCGGCATCGCCCTGCATTTTGGGATTGTCTTTTGACCACTGTGCGGCCTGGATGACGTTAGCCGGATAGGTTGAGGCCATCAAAATTTGCGACAGCAGCGAGTCTGGATAGAGCGCGATAGGTGCAACCCACTGATCGATTTGTGCTGCTGAGTAGGTTGGTGCCACGGCGGGTGCAGTTTGCTCTACCGGGGCGGGGGCCGCTACGGGAGCTGGGGCCGGTGTTGACGGTTGCTGCGCAACGGGGGCCGGAGCAGCAGGCTCCGTTGTGCGACTTTTAACAAACATCACGCCAGAGGCGGCAAACAGCCCGGCACTGCACAAAAGGACAAGCAGATGTGGCTTAAGGGGCAACTTCATAAAATGACTCCAACGAGACGAGCGCTGTGCCGTGAGGCGTTCCTGTTGCCGCGAGTATTATTCACCCGTGTTAGACAGTTTTGACTTTTATGGTTGATTCACCAGATACGTCCGGAAAAAGAGTGTGAGTATTTATTACACAATTATATGTGATGGCGGAAAAATCGCTGGAATATTCAGCCGATCGCGCTTGAAAATTAACCGTTTATGGGCGATTTTAAGCTGACTTAATTTCGCCTCACCTTGTCGCTATACCATTCTTAACGATTCAGCCAATTTTTTATGTTGCTTTTTTGTAAACGGATTAACACTTAATGAAAATCCTGTTATTGTGCCTTATGCGGTACCGGGCATTTACCCTACTAACTACTGTCTCACAGGAGCGTGAAGAGAATCGCCCATCTACAAAAGCGCCGCATTATGACAATGAGAGCGAGGAGATATCGTCGTGCTAGAAGAATACCGTAAGCACGTAGCTGAGCGTGCTGCCCAGGGGATTGTGCCAAAACCTTTAGACGCAACCCAAATGGCTGCACTTGTCGAGCTGCTGAAGACCCCGCCTGTGGGCGAAGAAGAATTCCTGTTAGACCTGTTGATCAACCGCGTTCCTCCTGGCGTAGATGAAGCCGCTTATGTTAAAGCTGGTTTTCTCGCCGCTGTCGCAAAAGGCGACACCACCTCCCCGCTGGTTACCCCAGAAAAAGCCATTGAACTGCTGGGCACTATGCAGGGTGGCTACAACATTCATCCGCTGATCGACGCGCTGGACGATGCAAAACTGGCACCGATTGCCGCCAAAGCGCTCTCTTCAACGCTGCTGATGTTCGATAACTTCTACGATGTGGAAGAAAAAGCCAAAGCGGGCAACGAATATGCGAAGCAGGTAATGCAATCCTGGGCTGATGCCGAATGGTTCCTGAACCGTCCGGCTCTGGCTGAAAAAATCACCGTTACCGTCTTCAAAGTGACGGGTGAAACCAACACCGATGACCTTTCTCCGGCACCGGATGCATGGTCTCGCCCGGATATCCCTCTGCACGCGCTGGCGATGCTGAAAAACGCCCGTGAAGGTATCGAACCGGATCAGCCGGGCGTGGTTGGCCCGATCAAACAGATCGAAGAATTGCAGAAAAAAGGTTACCCGCTGGCTTATGTGGGTGATGTTGTCGGTACCGGTTCTTCGCGTAAATCCGCAACCAACTCCGTGCTGTGGTTCATGGGTGACGACATTCCTCATGTGCCGAACAAGCGCGGCGGCGGCCTGTGCCTCGGCGGAAAAATTGCACCTATCTTCTTCAACACCATGGAAGATGCGGGCGCACTGCCGATTGAAGTGGACGTGTCGAACATGAACATGGGCGACGTGATTGACGTTTACCCGTTCAAAGGCGAAGTACGCAACCACGAAACCGGCGAACTGCTGGCAAGCTTTGAGCTGAAAACCGAAGTCCTGATCGACGAAGTACGCGCCGGTGGCCGTATCCCGCTGATCATCGGTCGTGGCCTGACTACCAAGGCGCGCGAAGCGCTGGGTCTGCCGCACAGTGACGTATTCCGTCAGGCGAAAGACGTGGCGGAAAGCAGCCGTGGCTTCTCCCTGGCACAAAAAATGGTTGGCCGTGCCTGCGGCGTGAAAGGCATCCGTCCGGGCGCGTACTGCGAACCGAAGATGACCTCCGTCGGTTCTCAGGATACTACTGGCCCTATGACCCGTGACGAACTGAAAGACCTGGCGTGCCTGGGCTTCTCGTCTGACCTGGTGATGCAGTCCTTCTGCCACACTGCGGCGTATCCGAAGCCGGTTGACGTGAACACGCATCACACGCTGCCAGACTTCATCATGAACCGCGGCGGTGTGTCGCTGCGTCCGGGCGACGGCGTTATTCACTCCTGGCTGAATCGCATGCTGCTGCCGGATACCGTAGGTACCGGTGGTGACTCCCATACCCGTTTCCCTATCGGGATTTCCTTCCCGGCAGGTTCTGGTCTGGTGGCGTTTGCTGCTGCGACCGGCGTGATGCCGCTGGATATGCCGGAATCCGTTCTGGTGCGTTTCAAAGGCAAAATGCAGCCGGGTATCACCCTGCGCGATCTGGTACACGCCATCCCGCTGTACGCGATCAAACAGGGTCTGCTGACCGTTGAGAAGAAAGGTAAGAAGAACATCTTCTCTGGTCGCATTCTTGAAATCGAAGGTCTGCCGGATCTCAAAGTGGAGCAGGCGTTCGAATTAACCGACGCCTCCGCTGAACGTTCTGCTGCCGGTTGTACCATTAAGCTGAACAAAGAGCCGATCGTTGAGTATCTGAGCTCTAACATCGTTCTGCTGAAGTGGATGATCGCAGAAGGTTACGGCGATCGCCGTACGCTGGAACGTCGTGTGCAGGGCATGGAAAAATGGCTGGCGGATCCGCAGTTGCTGGAAGCCGACGCTGACGCAGAATACGCGGCAGTGATCGACATCGATCTGGCGGATATCAAAGAGCCAATCCTGTGTGCACCGAACGATCCGGACGATGCGCGTCTGCTGTCTGACGTACAGGGCGAGAAGATCGACGAAGTGTTCATCGGCTCCTGCATGACTAATATCGGCCACTTCCGTGCCGCTGGTAAGCTGCTGGATGCGCACAAAGGCCAACTGCCAACGCGTCTGTGGGTGGCTCCGCCAACCCGTATGGATGCGGCACAGCTGACCGAAGAAGGTTATTACAGCGTGTTCGGTAAGAGCGGTGCGCGTATCGAAATTCCAGGCTGCTCTCTGTGCATGGGTAACCAGGCGCGTGTAGCCGACGGCGCAACGGTGGTGTCGACCTCTACCCGTAACTTCCCGAACCGTTTAGGTACCGGGGCGAACGTCTACCTGGCTTCTGCGGAGCTGGCGGCGGTTGCGGCGCTGATCGGCAAACTGCCGACGGCGGAAGAGTACCAGACCTATGTGGCACAGGTGGATAAAACTGCCGTAGATACTTACCGTTATCTGAACTTCGACCAGCTGTCTCAGTACACCGAGAAAGCCGATGGTGTGATTTTCCAGACCGCGGTGTAATGCCCTAAAGCATTTTGTGTAAAAACGCATCAATGCCCGGAGAAGTCTGCTTCTCCGGGCATTTTTATTTCTATTCCTTATACCCACTACGCTTTTTTTCTGCCGCGCTGCTGCGATAATTACAGCAAGGCGCAATGCGGTATTGGCGCATTGCCGGGAGTAGAGGAAGACATTATGGATTACGAATTTCTGCGCGATATTACCGGGGTGGTAAAAGTGCGTATGTCCATGGGCCACGAGGTGGTGGGGCACTGGTTTAATGAGGAAGTGAAAGAAAACCTGGCCTTACTTGATGAAGTGGAACAGGCAGCGCGTGCGGTTAAGGGCAGTGAGCGCTCCTGGCAGCGAGCAGGGCATGAATACACGCTCTGGCTGGATGGCGAAGAAGTGATGGTTCGCGCTAATCAGCTGGAGTTCTCTGGCGATGAGATGGAAGAGGGGATGAGCTACTACGACGAAGAAAGTTTTTCGCTCTGTGGTGTAGAGGACTTTCTTCAGGTTGTGGCGGCATACCGCGAATTTGTGCATCAATCCTGAGATATTTCAGATATCAATGAAGCCGGGTGAGACAAACCCGGCTTTTTTTTCATCCGAATGATTATTTGATTTTTATTAATCATTCAAAAACTGTGATCTGCCGCGTTTGTGATCTTATTTTGATTGAATATAATCGTTGTGATTTTATTTAATCACAACATAACAACAGGCGGGAAGACCATGAACATCAAGAAGGCAATAGAACGCGTACCCGGCGGCATGATGGTTGTGCCGTTGGTTATCGGTGCCATTATCAACACTTTTGCCCCGCAGGCGTTGCAGATCGGTGGATTCACCACTGCTTTATTTAAGAATGGCGCGGCTCCCTTGATTGGCGCGTTCCTGCTCTGTATGGGCGCGGGAATTAGCGTAAAGGCGGCGCCGCAAGCTTTGCTACAAGGCGGCACGATTACGCTGACCAAGTTATTGGTCGCGATTGCAATTGGTCTCGGGGTTGAACACCTGTTTGGCGCGGAAGGCATCTTTGGCTTAAGCGGTGTTGCCATTATTGCGGCAATGAGTAACTCCAATGGCGGGCTTTACGCGGCGCTGGTTGGCGAGTTTGGCAATGAACGCGATGTTGGCGCGATCTCCATTTTGTCTCTGAATGACGGACCTTTCTTTACCATGATCGCGCTGGGCGCGGCGGGTATGGCAAATATTCCTATCATGGCGCTGGTGGCGGTTCTTGTTCCGTTGGTGGTTGGCATGATCCTCGGTAACCTCGACGCTAATATGCGTGACTTCCTGACCAAAGGTGGTCCACTGCTTATTCCTTTCTTTGCATTTGCACTTGGAGCCGGTATTAACCTGGAAATGCTGCTGCAAGGCGGTCTGGCGGGCATTCTGCTGGGTGTGCTGACCACCTTTGTGGGCGGCTTCTTTAACATTCGTGCCGATCGTCTGGTTGGCGGGAGTGGTATTGCTGGTGCTGCGGCATCCAGTACGGCGGGGAACGCCGTCGCGACGCCACTGGCCATAGCACAGGCCGATCCCTCGCTGGCAGAGGTTGCCGCTGCGGCAGCGCCGCTGATCGCTGCGTCAGTCATTACAACCGCCATTCTGACGCCAATTCTTACGTCGTGGGTCGCGAAAAGGCAGTCTCGTCAGACTGTGCAGGAGAAGAAAGCATGAAAATGATCGTTATCGCCGATGACTTTACGGGCTCTAACGATACCGGCGTACAGCTGGCGAAAAAAGGGGCGCGTACCGAAGTAATGCTGACCCCAGCGCAGAAACCGTCGCGCCGCGCCGATGTTCTGGTCATCAATACGGAAAGCCGGGCGATGCTGGCAACGCAGGCCGCCGCGGCTGTACAACAAGCGTTAGCGCCATGGTGTGAGGGCGAAGCAACACCGCTGGTATACAAAAAAATAGACTCGACATTTCGTGGCAATGTGGGGGCTGAAGTCACTGCAGCCATGCGTACAGCCGGTCGGACGCTGGCCGTGATTGCGGCGGCAATTCCTGCTGCCGGGCGCACCACGCAGGATGGCTTGTGCCTGGTCCATGGTGTGCCGCTGCTGGAAACGGAATTCGCCAGCGATCCAAAAACGCCTATTCACTCTTCGCGTATTGCTGAACTGGTCGCGCTGCAAAGCGATGTCCCTGTACATGAGGTGTCGCTGGTGGATGTGCGTCGGGGAAGTTTGAGTGCGCTGCTGAGTGCTTTTGCAAAAGCCGGCGAATGTATGGTGGTGGTGGATGCCGTGGAAGAGCGAGATCTCGCGCTCATTGCGCAGGCGGTTTGTGAGCAAAAACAGATGCCGCTGCTCGTAGGGGCGGCAGGGCTGGCCAATGCGCTACCGGCCGCAACGTTTATGCAAGAGAAGCAGGAATTACCGGTGTTGGTTGTGGCTGGCTCAATGAGTGAGGCAACGCGACGTCAGGTGGAAAAAGCAGTGTGTCAGGGCCGGGCAAAAGTCGTTGATATCGATGCCGCGCGGTTGGTTGCATCGTCATTTGCACAGGAAATGGACTCTGTTATTGAACAGGCTTGCGCGCAACTGAGCCAGCAGCAGCACACGATCTTACGCACCAGTCGATGTGCAGAAGACCGGGACATGATCGACACGCTGTGTTTCAACGTGGGGATGAGTCGCCAGCAGTTGGGAGAACTGCTGAGCCAGCGTCTAGGGGAGATAACGCTGCGCATTATTGAACAAGCACGTATCGGCGGATTGTTCCTGACCGGAGGCGATATTGCCACGGCGGTCGCCAGTGCGTTGGGTGCTGAAGGGTATCGCATCCACAGTGAGGTCGCCCCCTGTATTCCGTGCGGAACGTTTGTGAATAGCGAGATTGACGACTTGCCGGTTATTACCAAAGCGGGTGGATTCGGTTCTGATACGACCCTTTGCGATGCGCTGTATTTTATTGAGGAGATGTACCGTGGTAACTAAAACAATTGCGATTACGATGGGAGACCCGGCGGGGATTGGTCCGGAAATTATTGTTAAAGCGCTACGCGAAGATGAACTTAATGGTGCACCGCTGGTGGTGGTTGGGTGCCTAAAAACGCTGCAGCGGTTACAGGCTCAGGGGCTGGCTGACGGAGTAACATTTCGCGCTATTGAACAGGTCGCCGATGCCAGATTCACGCCAGATACGATTCATGTGATTGATGAACCGCTGGCGAAACCTGACGAACTGCTCCCAGGTACAGTGCAGGCGCAGGCGGGCGATCTGGCCTATCGCTGTGTGAAGCGGGCGACTGAACTGGCGATGAAGGGGGATGTACATGCCATCGCGACCGCGCCGTTGAACAAAGAAGCGCTGCATCTCGGCGGACACAATTATCCTGGACATACCGAACTGCTGGCAACGCTGACCGAAAGCCGCGACTATGCGATGGTGCTGTACACCGATAAGCTGAAAGTTATCCATGTTTCGACGCATATCGCACTGCGCAAATTCCTTGATACGCTCAATGGGCAACGTGTCGAAACGGTGATTGGTATCGCGGATACCTTCCTGAAGCGCGTAGGCTTTGCACACCCGCGTATTGCCGTTGCGGGGGTGAATCCACATGCCGGAGAGAATGGCCTGTTTGGCGATGAGGAAATTCGTATTGTCGGACCCGCGATTGAGAATATGAAAGCGAAGGGGATGGATGTTTACGGTCCGTGCCCGCCGGATACCGTGTTTTTACAGGCTTATGAAGGTCAGTATGACATGGTGGTGGCGATGTACCACGATCAGGGGCATATCCCGCTGAAATTGCTGGGTTTCTATGATGGTGTAAATATCACAGCAGGTTTACCGTTTATTCGTACCTCTGCCGATCACGGTACGGCATTTGATATCGCCTGGACGGGAAAAGCAAAATCTGAGAGCATGGCCGTATCGATCAAACTGGCAATGCAACTGGCGTAATTTACTGTTATGAAAGGGCAACACCGTCTGGATAAGATTGTGGCGTATTTGAAAAATCATACGCTGGTTACCGTGGAACAGTTGGTTGACGCGGTTGACGCCTCTCCAGCAACGATCAGGCGCGATCTCATCAAGCTGGATGAACAGGGTGTGATCAGCCGCAGCCACGGCGGTGTTGCGTTACGACGCTTTGAAGCGGCGCAGCCAACCACAAACGAAAAGCAACTGCGATCGCCTGCTGAGAAACGGGCGATTGCGCGTTTTGCCGCCTCAATGGTGCGTGCGGGTGATGCCGTGGTGCTTGATGCCGGTACCACAATGCTGGAGCTGGCAAAATGTCTGACGCATTTGCCGCTGAGAGTGATTACCGTTGATCTGCATATTGCCCTGTTTTTGTCAGAATTCCGTCAGATAGAGGTGACGATCGTCGGTGGACGCATCGATGACAGCAGCCAGTCCTGTATTGGTGAGTTTGGCCGGAAAATGTTGCGCAGCGTCTATCCTGATATTGCTTTTATGAGCTGTAACACCTGGAGTATGGAAAAGGGTGTAACCACGCCAACGGAAGACAAAGCGGGATTAAAGCAGGAAATTATTGCGAATGCCCAACGGAAGGTATTGCTGGCGGATAGCAGTAAGTACGGCGCACATTCGTTATTTAACGTCGCGCCGCTTAGTTGCTTTACCGATGTTGTTACCGATGTGAATCTACCGCCAAACGCGCAGGCTGAATTAAAAGCGCAATCCGTTGCCCTGACGCTGGTACAGCCAGAGTAACTGCACTCTCAACCCTGATTGCGCCGGAGATTATTTAACGTAGGCCAGCAGGCTCAGAGAGTCACGCGCCAGCGCTTTGCATTTCTTTGCTGTTGGGATGCCGATACCGCTGAGATCGCGGTAGCTGTCTTCACCCAGCGCTTTCATATTGAAGGTGTCGTAATTACTCAGGTCCCACTGGTTTTGCTGGGCAAAAAAGACCAGTGCGCGACGAATCTGCCCATTAGGCAAATTCTGGTATCCACAGTCATTTTTCAGAAAAACAAAAACTGCCGTTAAATCGGCCATATCTTCGGCTTCGGACTCGCTGAGCGCGTAGCTATTTGCGCATACGGCCATCAGGGTGCCGAACAAAACTGTTCTGAAAAACGTCTTCATTGCTTCTACCACTGCATCACGGAATTTAAACGTTAGCATACTGCGAGCGAAGCGACGACCTTTATTATTAGCCGTTCACTTGACCTTCCCGTAAGGGGAAGGCTTATGCTTAAAAGATAGCCTGCTTAAGCTGCTGAATATAAGGAAGTGATTATGCAACGTCGTGACTTTTTAAAGTACTCCGTGGCGCTGGGCGTCGCGTCAGCGTTACCTCTGTGGAGCCGGAGCGTATTTGCCGCAGACCGCCCTGCATTGCCCATTCCTGACCTGTTAACCGCGGATGCCTCAAACCGTATGCAATTGGTGGTGCAAGCCGGAAAATCGAGCTTTGCTGGTAAAACAGCGACGACCTGGGGATATAACGGCAATTTACTCGGACCTGCGGTCAAGCTGAACAAAGGGCAGTCGGTGACCGTGGATATCCATAACCAGCTTGCCGAAGAGACGACGTTGCACTGGCACGGTCTGGAAATCCCCGGTGAAGTCGACGGTGGACCGCAAGGCATTATCCCGGCGGGCGGGAAACGTTCAGTGACCTTCACGCCGGATCAACGGGCGGCGACCTGCTGGTTCCACCCGCATCAGCATGGAAAGACCGGCCGTCAGGTAGCTATGGGACTGGCCGGACTGGTGCTGATTGAAGATGAAGAGATTCGCAAGCTGATGCTGCCTAAGCAGTGGGGCATTGATGATGTGCCGGTGATTATTCAGGACAAACAGTTCTCTGCTGATGGGCAGGTTGATTATCAACTGGACATCATGACCGCCGCAGTCGGCTGGTTTGGCGATACGCTGCTGACCAACGGGGCGATTTATCCTCAGCATGCCGCACCGCGTGGCTGGCTGCGTCTACGCCTGTTGAATGGTTGTAACGCACGCTCACTGAACATTGCGGCCAGCGACAATCGTCCTTTGTACGTCATTGCCAGCGACGGTGGACTGTTGGCTGAACCGGTAAAAGTGACCGAGCTTCCTATGCTGATGGGCGAGCGCTTTGAAGTGCTGGTGGATGTCAGTGACGGCAAAGCTTTTGATCTGGTCACTCTGCCAGTCAGTCAGATGGGGATGGCGATTGCGCCATTCGATAAGCCGCACCCGGTGATGCGCGTTCAACCATTGCTGATTACCGCTTCCGGCACGCTGCCAGATTCGCTGACATCCATGCCATCGCTGCCGTCACTGGAAGGGCTGACGGTGCGCAAGCTGCAGCTGTCGATGGATCCGATGCTCGATATGATGGGCATGCAAATGCTGATGAAGAAATACGGCGGTCAGGCCATGGCGGGTATGGATCATGGGAAGATGATGGGCCATATGAATAATGACAATATGGGCCACGGCAATATGAATCATGGCAATATGAACCACGGTGAGATGGGGAATATGCAGCATGGCGACATGGGCAACATGAAGCATGGAACATTCGACTTCCATAATGCCAACCGGATTAATGGCCAGGCATTTGATATGAATAAACCGATGTTTGCCGCGGCGAAAGGTCAGCACGAACGCTGGGTGATTTCCGGCCAGGGCGACATGATGCTGCATCCGTTCCACATTCACGGCACGCAGTTCCGCATTCTGTCTGAGAATGGCAAAGCGCCTGCCGCACACCGCGCGGGATGGAAGGACACTGTGCGGGTAGAAGGCGGCGTGAGCGAGGTGTTAGTGAAGTTTGACCACGACGCGCCAAAAGAGCATGCCTATATGGCGCACTGCCATCTGTTAGAGCATGAAGATACCGGGATGATGCTCGGCTTCACCGTCTAAAAAATTACGCTGTGCTTATCCGGCCTGCAGAAATCTCTCGTAGGCCGGATAAGACACAGTCTCTTTACAGCGTTTCACCGCACGACTCCCTCCTCCTGCAAATTCTGCTATTGCGCATAAAGTAATCGCCTTTGAAGCCGATAATCATTGGGTACCCAATGTGAGTTCAATGGATGAAATACTATGATTAAAAATGTGCGTGTTATTACCGGCATTCTTCTGGTTCTCGCCATTTTCTGTTTGCTACAGGTCGTGACAGGAAGCTTTTTTTATTCTGCGGTAAACAATGATCGCCATAATTTCCAGAACTCAGGCACCCTGAATGCCCAACAGGAAAATCTGAGTGATAGCGTCAATACGCTGATTAAAACCCGAGTAACGGTAACCCGCGTAGCAATTCGTTTCTTAAAGAATCAACGCGATCCGGCCTCACTGGCGGCCATTGATACTTTGCTAAAGACGGCGAGTGAGTCGATGAAGAAGGCTGAGGGATACTTCGCGCATTATCAGTCATTGCCGCAGGTGTCGGGGCAGAATCCGCAAATTGCATCTGAAATGGAAAAACAGTATCGGCAGATGCACGACGTGATGGCGTTATCGATAGAGTATCTGCGCGCGAATAACTATCAGGCCTATGGCGATCTTGATGCTCAGAAGGCGCAGGATGAAATGGAAGCCAGCTATGACCAGTGGCGTAACGAAAACAACGCGTTGCTCCAGCACGCGGCGGCGGAAAATCAGCACAGCTTTACCCGCATGCAATGGACGTTAGGGGCAATTGTCGTCGCTGTGCTCATCGTTCTGGGCATGATCTGGAGTGGGTTGCAGCATATGCTGCTTAAACCCCTGGCGCAGATCATGGAGCATATCCGCATTATTACCCGTGGTGATCTGACCCATCAACTCGACGTCCAGGGACGTAATGAAATGGGACGTTTGGCCACGGGCTTAGATGAAATGCGACAGTCGCTGATTTCGACAGTCACGTCGGTGCGTAACAGCTCAGAAACGATTCATAGCGGCGCAACGGAAATCTCATCAGGTAACAACGATCTGTCTTCGCGTACTGAGCAGCAGGCTGCTTCACTTGAAGAGACAGCCGCCAGCATGGAACAGCTTACCGCGACCGTGAAGCAAAATACGGACAATGCGAAACAGGCGACTCAACTGGCTAAGAATGCGTCTGATACTGCCGCACGTGGTGGACGGGTTGTTGATACTGTCGTGCACACGATGAGTGAAATTGCCGGTAGTTCACAGCAAATTGCGCAGATCACCAGCGTCATCGACAGTATTGCTTTCCAGACCAATATCCTGGCGCTCAACGCGGCGGTTGAGGCTGCCAGAGCAGGAGAGCAGGGACGCGGATTTGCTGTTGTGGCGGGTGAAGTCCGTACCCTGGCAAGCCGTAGCGCTCAGGCAGCCAAAGAGATCAAAGCGTTGATTGATAACTCAACCCACAGCGTGGGGATGGGATCTCAGCAGGTGTCGGACGCGGGTAAAACGATGAAAGAGATTGTCGCAGCGGTCACCCGCGTGACGGACATCATGGGGGAAATCGCCTCAGCCTCGGAGGAACAGAGTCGGGGGATTGAGCAGGTGAGTCTCGCGGTCTCGCAGATGGACAGTGTCACACAACAAAACGCCGCGCTGGTAGAGGAGTCTGCCGCTGCAGCCGCTTCGTTGGAACAACAAGCTGAACAGTTACGCCTGGCCGTGGCGGCATTTCGCATCACTCGCGATGCCTCCAACGGTGAGCATCGAAAACCACCTAAGGATACTCCACGAGCGACCTCTGCGGGGAGTTCGCCACAAGATCCGCACTGGGAAACGTTTTAGCCACAGACTGCCGTGCACTCCTGGTTTTGATTAATAAGCGTACAAAAAACGACGCAAACGGGTTCTCCTGTGAACTATCAGAGGAACCCGCTCTCTTTACTGGTATACTTCATCAACTGAATTGTTTGTATGCTGTCGCAAGTTTTGTGGTTAGAGCGGGTCGCCGTCTGTCAGTCGGTGTATCAACGTAAGCGCTTTCTTTCGATCTGCATGATGTGTCAACTGATAAAAATCAGTGAGTTATAGGGTTTATGAAACATACTGTTGAAGTGATGATCCCGGAAGCGGAGATCAAAGCGCGTATTGCTGAACTGGGGCGCCAGATTAACGAACGTTACAAGGACAGCGGCAGCGATATGGTGCTGGTTGGTCTGTTACGTGGCTCATTTATGTTTATGGCGGATCTGTGCCGTGAAGTGCATGTCTCTCATGAAGTCGATTTCATGACGGCATCCAGCTACGGTAGCGGAATGTCTACCACGCGTGATGTTAAAATCCTGAAAGACCTGGATGAAGACATTCGTGGCAAGGACGTGCTGATTGTCGAAGACATCATCGATTCCGGCAATACGCTGTCCAAAGTGCGTGAAATTCTGAGCCTGCGCGAGCCGAAATCCCTGGCTATTTGTACGCTGCTGGACAAACCTTCTCGTCGTGAAGTGAATGTTCCGGTCGAGTTTATCGGCTTCTCAATTCCTGATGAGTTTGTGGTCGGTTACGGCATTGACTATGCCCAGCGTTATCGCCATCTGCCGTATGTTGGCAAAGTAGTGCTGCTGGACGAGTAACTGGCTGGAGCGCCTGATGGCGCAGGTTTGTAGGCCGGGTAAGGCGTCGCCGCCTCCCGGCAATGTCACATTATTTATGGTTGCTGTGTTTCTGACTCAGGTTAGACAACCCCTGGCGATAGCGCTGTTCCAGCGTTTCGCGGCTGGTGGCGGTGACGTCGAGATCGCGCAGCAGGCCATCATGAATACCGTAAGCCCAGCCGTGAATGGTCACTTTCTGACCGCGCTTCCAGGCTGAACGCATAATGGTTGAGTGGCCCAGGTTATAGACCTGTTCCATGACATTCAGTTCGCACAGGGTGTCCATACGACGTTCCTGCGGCATTTCGCCCAGCAGTGAGCTGTGTTTGAACCAGATATCGCGGATGTGCAGTAACCAGTTATCAATCAGCCCCTGTTCTTTATTTTCAATCGCCGCCTGGACGCCGCCGCATCCATAGTGGCCGCATATAATAATATGTTCCACTTCCAGCACATCCACCGCATACTGAACCACTGAGAGGCAGTTCAGGTCGGTGTGAATAACCAGATTGGCAACATTGCGGTGAACAAATAATTCACCCGGTTCAAGACCGGTCAATCGTTCAGCGGGAACGCGGCTATCGGAACATCCAATCCATAGAAAACGCGGATTCTGGGCATGCGTCAGCGTTTCAAAAAATCCGGGATCTTCTTCTATCAGCATCTTTGACCATAGTGCATTGTTGCTGATGAGTGTATCTATGTCTTTCATGGAGTAGCACGACCCGAAGCCAGATAAATTCGATGGGCTAATATAGGGTAACTCCATCATTATTTAAACTATATATAAAATGTCAGAACGTAAGGTAAGTATAAAAACATGACCATTGCTCTGGAACTTCAACAACTTAAAAAAACTTACCCCGGTGGCGTTCAGGCGTTACGCGGGATAGATTTGCAAGTCGAAGCGGGTGATTTTTATGCGCTTTTGGGACCGAATGGCGCAGGAAAATCCACCACCATTGGAATAATCAGCTCGCTGGTGAATAAAACCTCCGGGCGGGTGAGCGTCTTCGGATACGATCTTGAAAAAGATACGGTTAATGCTAAACGCCAGCTTGGCCTGGTACCGCAGGAGTTTAACTTTAACCCGTTTGAAACCGTGCAGCAGATTGTGGTCAACCAGGCGGGTTACTACGGTGTTGAGCATAAAGAAGCGGTCAAACGCAGCGAACTATATTTAAAGCAGCTCGATTTATGGGAAAAACGTAACGAGCGCGCGCGCATGTTGTCTGGTGGGATGAAACGTCGTCTGATGATTGCCCGTGCGCTGATGCACGAGCCAAAATTACTCATTCTGGATGAACCAACGGCGGGCGTCGACATTGAGCTGCGTCGTTCCATGTGGGGCTTTTTAAAGGATTTAAACGACAAAGGCACCACCATTATTCTGACCACTCACTATCTCGAAGAAGCGGAAATGCTGTGTCGTAATATCGGCATTATTCAGCACGGCGAGCTGGTGGAAAACACCTCGATGAAGAGTCTGCTCTCCAAGCTGAAATCCGAGACCTTTATCCTCGATCTGGCACCAAAAAGTCCGCTGCCGAAACTGGAAGGTTATCAGTACCGACTGGTCGACACTTCCACACTGGAAGTGGAGGTTCTGCGTGAACAAGGGGTCAACAGCGTCTTCTCTCAGCTGAGCGCGCAGGGCATTCAGGTATTGAGTATGCGTAACAAAGCGAACCGACTGGAAGAACTGTTTGTTTCTCTGGTGCATGAAAAACAAGGAGATCGCGCATGATGCAGCTTTACTGGGTTGCGCTGAAAAGCATCTGGGCGAAAGAGATCCACCGCTTTATGCGTATCTGGATCCAGACTTTGGTGCCTCCCGTCATCACCATGACGCTCTATTTTATTATCTTTGGTAACCTGATCGGCTCGCGTATCGGCGAAATGCATGGCTTTAGCTACATGCAGTTTATTGTGCCGGGGCTGATTATGATGGCAGTGATCACCAACTCGTACGCCAACGTGGCCTCGTCGTTCTTTAGCGCCAAGTTTCAACGCAATATCGAAGAGCTGCTGGTCGCCCCGGTGCCGACGCACGTGATTATCGCCGGTTTTGTCGGCGGCGGCGTGGCGCGTGGCCTGTGCGTAGGCATTCTGGTGACGGCTATTTCACTGTTCTTCGTGCCGTTCCAGGTGCATTCCTGGGTCTTTGTGGCGCTCACGCTGGTGTTAACGGCGGTACTGTTCTCGCTGGCCGGCTTGCTGAACGCAGTCTTTGCTAAAACCTTTGACGATATCAGCCTGATCCCCACCTTCGTGCTGACGCCGCTGACCTATCTGGGTGGCGTGTTCTATTCGTTAACGCTGCTGCCACCGTTCTGGCAGGGACTTTCGCATCTGAACCCAATTGTCTACATGATTAGCGGCTTCCGCTACGGCTTCCTGGGTATTCATGATGTTCCGCTGGTCACCACGTTTGGCGTGCTGGTGGTGTTCATTGCGGCGTTTTACTTGCTGTGCTGGTACCTGATTCAGCGCGGACGCGGCCTGCGTAGCTAATTCTTTCTTCCTCTCCTGACTCGGGAGAGGAAGACTTTTGATGCTTATCACCATTACCGATTTATCACCCTGATAAACTACTTGCCTGCTAAGGAGGTAGGCAATGTTAGGTTGGGTAATTACCTGTCATGACGATAAGGCACAGGATATGCTGCATCGTCTGGAGAAAAAGTACGGTCCGTTGGAGCAATGTCAGGCGGTAAGTTTCTGGCGTGGGCTCAGCTCGAATATGTTAAGCCGCATGATGTGCCATGCCCTGCATGCTACAGATTCAGGTGAAGGGGTAGTATTCCTGACGGATATGGCCGGGGCTGCGCCATACCGTGTAGCCTCGTTAATGAGTCATAAACATCCCCAGTGCGAAGTGATTTCAGGTATCAGCTATCCATTGCTTGAGCGAATGATTTCGTCACGGGAATCGCTGAGCAGTTCTGCGTTTCGCGATTGCATCGTCGCGCTTGGCGGCCCCGAAGTCTCCAGCCTCTGGCATCAACAACAAAAAAATCCCCCCTTCGTGTTGAAGCATGATTTGTATGAGTATTAATCATTGGTATTGATGATGCTTTTGCTACAATAACCGAGGTTTCTCGCCTCGGTTAAATCATATGGTTATGCGCGTTCTGTTTGTTCTGTTGCTCCTGTTTTCTGGTGGCGTAGGTGCGGCCTTGCCCGCTCGCTATATGCAAACCACGGAAGATGCGGTGATCTGGGCGCATATTGGCAATAAGACGGAGACTGTCGGTAATTTACGCGCGGGACAGATTATTGCCGTTGAACCGGATGCAAAGGATTACTACACCTTCAACTTCGGCTTTGGCAAAGGCTACATCGACAAAGGGCACCTGGAACCTGTGCAGGGGCGTCAGCGTGTGGAAGACGGCCTGGGTGACTTAAATAAACCGTTGAGTAACCAGAACCTGATTACCTGGAAAGATACCCCAGTCTATAACGCGCCGGACGTAGGCAGTGCGCCGTTTGGTACGCTGGCTGAGAATCTACGTTACCCGGTGCTCAGTCGGCTGAAAGACAGACTGAATCAGACCTGGTATCAGATTCGCATCGGCGAACGGCTGGCCTATATCAGCGCGCTGGATGCTCAGCAGGATAACGGTATCCCGATTCTGACTTACCATCATATTCTGCGCGATGAAGAGAACACGCGTTTTCGTCATACCTCCACCACCACATCAGTGCGCGCGTTCAGTAACCAGATGACCTGGCTGCGAGATATGGGCTATACCACGCTGACGATGTATCAGTTAGAAGACTACCTCAATAATCGCGCAAACCTTCCGGCGCGTTCGGTCGTTATTACGTTCGATGATGGCCTGAAGTCCGTTAGCCGCTATGCGCATCCCGTCCTCAAGCAGTATGGCTTTAAGGCTACGGCGTTTATCATTAGCTCACGTATCAAGCGTCACCCGCAAAAGTGGGATCCGAAATCGCTGCAGTTTATGAGTATTTCCGAGCTGGAAGGGATTAAAGATGTTTTCGACTTCCAGTCGCACACCCATTTCTTGCATCGGGTGGATGGCCAGCGACGACCTATTTTACTCAGCCGTAACTATCACAATATTCTGTTTGATTTTGAACACTCCCGTCGGGCGCTCGGGCAGTTTAATCCGCATGTGCTCTATCTTTCCTATCCGTTTGGCGGCTATAACGCGACGGCGGTGAAAGCGGCGCATGATGCCGGTTTTCATTTGGCGGTGACGACGGTGAAAGGGAAGGTGAAGCCTGGCGATAACCCGATGTTGCTAAAGCGGCTGTATATCCTGCGGACGGATTCGCTGGAAACAATGTCGCGGCTGATAGTCAATCAGCCGCAGGGGTAAGGGCTGTCAGGCGACCTGTACCGGAATGGCTTTTGCAGTGCGTTTCATTTCGTTGTCGCCTTCAAAATAGGCCACTTTCGGACGCCATGTACGGGCTTCTTCGTCAGACATAGTGACGAAGCTGGCGATAATCACAATGTCGCCAACTTCAGCACAGTGCGCCGCTGCACCGTTCACCGAGATGATTCTGGAGCCGCGTTCAGCCGCAATGGCATAGGTTGAGAAACGTTTACCATTGGTCACGTTCCAGATATCAATAGCTTCGTTTTCCAGAATACCTGAGGCATCAAGGAAATCCTGGTCGATGGCGCAGGAGCCTTCGTAATGCAGGTCCGCCTGCGTGACTTTTACGCGGTGGAGCTTGCCTTGCAGCATGGTGCGAATCATAACTTCTATACCCTGTCGTTTACCTTGGCTAAGCAGGCGCGACTGGCCTGCTTTGAGAAATCTTCAGGCAGTATTGCCCGATTTTTAACCCCTGTCTACTGGGCTAATGTAACGCTTTGATTATCGATCAAACGAGCCTGACCCAGCCATGCTGCGGCCAGAATCACCGCGCGTTTACTGGTTTCAGTCAACTCCAGCAGCGTGTCGGCATCACGAATCTGAATATCGTCGGCGCGGAAGCCTTTTTCATTCAGTTCTTGTTCGGCAATGGTAATAATTTCTTGCAGCTCACGATTACCCGCAATCAGCTTTTCAGCGATACCGTTCATCACGTTGTGCAGGCCTGGCGCAATTTTACGCTGTTCTGCCGTTAGATAACCGTTACGTGAGCTGAGGGCCAGACCGTCTTTGGCGCGAATAATCGGTACGCCAACGATCTCAATGTCATAACCCATGTCCGCTACCATTTTGCGGATCAGCGCCAGCTGTTGGAAATCTTTTTCACCAAAGCAGGCGATATCGGGTTGGATCAGGTTAAACAACTTGCTGACGATAGTGGAAACACCACGGAAGTGGCCCGGGCGGCTGGCGCCTTCCAGCATGGTAGAGAGGCCGGGAACATCAACGAAAGTCTGGCCTTCCAGACCCTGCGGGTAGATCTCTTCAACGGCCGGAGCAAAGACATAATCGACTTTACGCTTGTTCAGCTTTTCGCAATCTTCCTGCAGGGTGCGCGGATAGCGCACCAGATCGTCTGGTCGGTCAAACTGCATCGGGTTAACGAAAATGCTGACGAACACCACATCAGCCCGCGCTTTTGCTTCATCGACCAGTTTCATATGGCCGTCGTGCAGGTTGCCCATGGTGGGAACCAGTGCGACGCGTTTGCCTTCCTGACGCAGACGACGAATATGCTGGCGCAGCAGCGGCAGGGTTTCAATGATTAACACGACAAGACTCCTTGAGTTGCCTGAGGTACCGTAGGCCGGATAAGACGCGTAGCGTCGTCATCCGGCACGGTCAGAAAATTAGTGGAAGCTGTGCTCTTCGCCCGGATAAACGCCGGACTCCACTTCAGCCATATACTGCCGCACTGCGGCGCGCATGTCGCCTGCTTCATTGAGGAAATTCTTCGCAAATTTCGGAATGTGGCCGCCGGTAATGCCAAAGGCATCATGCATGACGAGGATTTGCCCGTCGGTGACGTTGCCGGCACCGATACCAATCACCGGGATCGACAGCGCTTCAGTGACGCGCTTCGCCAGCTCAACCGGCACGCACTCCAGCACCAGCAACTGAGCGCCAGCGGCTTCTAAGGCCAGCGCATCATCCAGCAGTACCTGCCCGGCGTCGCCGCGGCCCTGAATTTTATAGCCGCCAAAGATATTCACCGACTGGGGCGTTAATCCCAGATGGCCGCAAACCGGCACCGCGCGTTCGGTGAGCATTTTCACCGTATCCGTAAGCCAGGCGCCGCCTTCGATTTTGACCATATTAGCGCCCGCGCGCATGACTACCGCTGCGTTTTCAAACGCCTGCTCCGGAGTGGCATAAGCCATAAACGGTAGGTCGGAGAGCAGCAGACAATTCGGTGCGCCGCGACGCACGGCTCGGGTGTGGTAAGCAATTTCTTCAACGGTGACGGGCAGGGTGGAGTCGTGCCCCTGTACCGTCATGCCCAGCGAATCACCGACCAGCATCACGTTGATGCCTTCATCGGCAAACAGCTTAGCGAAGCTGTAGTCGTAGGCGGTGATAGTCGCGAAGCGCTTTTTCTCTTGTTTGCATTTCTGCAACACAGCGATAGTGGTGGGTTTGCTCATAACCTCTCCGGCCATAATATTGATGAATATAATGGCCGCATTGTAGGGGAATGAAGCAGAAAAGCGTTAGCCCTTTGTGTGTATTCCCGGCAGCGAGAACCGCCGGATTAACGCGCTTAGGGATAGTCAATAGTGAAGCTGCCTGTCGCTTTGAACTCGCCGGGTTTGATGGTGTTGCTACCGTCTTGTTTCAGCGTTGCTCTGAAATTTAGGATCTGGTCGGGGTTACCGATATTGCTATAAGTATAGTCTTCCATATTCGTAAACTTATAAACGGAGCTGGAGTTGTTTGGCATGATCGTCATCCAGTCGCTGATGCTTGCTGGATTCTTCTCGCCGGCAACCGTCACGCCAATACCGCTGGCGGCACCAGATGTTAAAGTATTACCCAATAATGCGTTGTCACTGCTGCCTGTTATTGTTGATCCTAACTTCACTTCGACATTCTTAATGTAGGTACAGTTACTTAATTTTATTGAAAAGTCTTTTGTCACACCGTCGCCTTTCAGTTCTTCTGCGTTGCGACTGCCAAAAGGCACGGTAGATCCTGAAACACCTTCACCTGTGACGGCAGTGGCGGTACATGTTGGGTAGTGAATCGTTATTGAACCTGGACTGATGACGTAATCAAGGTAGTGGTTGCCACCACCGATACTGGTGTCTGAAAGCTTAAATCGGAAGTTGTATCCGGTACTTGTTGGAAAGGTAACGTTAACTGCTGATGTGGTTGGCTTAAATGTATCATCAGCATAAAGATGGAATTTAATCCACAGAACAATTCCCCCCATTTCAAAATAACCTTTCTTCCATGCGATTGAATCACAGAAAGTGGAGAAATCTGCATAAGAGGTACTAATGAAATTCAGATCAAAGGACTTATAATCCGTACCACCGCCGTTCCAGTCAACCCAAAATGAACTCCCTGGATAATAGGCGGTGCCAAAGTTAATCTTGGTAATTTCCATACCAAGATACAAACCGGTAGTATTTGTTTTCCATAATGGATTGCCGCTATTATTTTTAATACCCGCACTCTGAAAACCATGATAAAGATTTACACTATGAACATCGTGGTTATAGTTACAATTAAGTCCATGCTTGGGATCAAATTCTGTCGCACCAGAAACGGCAAGTTCGCGTAAGCCTGATTCTGTATGGGCGGCAACTGAAGGGAGCAGGTTCCATGAGAATGGAGCTGAGTAGTCTTGTACATCTGCATATTCTGCACCTCCTTGATACGAGGTCGCTTGCCCAATATAGACAGACCAGGCATAAGCGTTGCTGGCTCCTAACCATAAAAATAGAGATGATATTAAAAGGACTATGTTTTTCTTCATGGCTAATTTCCCTATTAATGGTCGTTCCGAATTTTATTGGTAGGTGACATTGACAAGTACATGGCTACTTAATTCGCCGAGGGTAACTGTTTCGGTACTCAGGATTTTCTGCATCCGTGAATAAAAGGTCCAGGTTGTATCACTATAATCTGTAGCGGAAAATATCGCCCTTGACGAGCCGTCAGTATTCAACACATTTTGACGTGGTGAATCGGTGGTGAAAATCACTACTCCTACATTTGCCACACCGCCCGAGGTCTGAGTTAGATCATTCGCAAATACCTGCTGATTGCCCTTCGCAAACTGTCCGCTTTGGGGGGTAAAGTTAAAGGTAACATTAGTGATGGCTCCGTCACTGATTGGACAATTCAGAAGTTTAATTGAAAACTCTTGACCGCCTTCATAATCAGTTTCCGCAGTAATGCCGTCGGCAAAATAGGCGGGACCTACGGTTGCGAAATTTACCGTTCCACTACCATTAATTTCTAACTGGCAGGTATCCTTCTGCACGGTGGCGGTGAAATCCACGTTGGTGTCGGCATACAGCGGCGCGACAACCAGGGCTGTTGCCAGCCCCGGAATTAACGCGGAGAGTGTTAATCTACGCAAACGCATCATGGTAATTACCGTTACTGGTAAGTAATGGTGAACGTGGTTGGTGAATAGAAATCACCGGCAGTAATACCAGAAAGGGCAGCACCTTGAACGGCTACCATACGTGCGCTGAGTGGCTAATCTACAGGCGTTGTTGTGGTGGCGCTGCTCAGATCAACGGTCTCTGGGTTTTTATTATAACAGTGGAATTGCACGCTATCTGTACCACCAGGTGTACTGGTTGTCCAGACCTCAACACCGGTTTTGCTCGCTTTTGTGCTCGATGTTGAAGAGTTTGCAAATGCTGCCTGATTTGAGTCACCGCCAGAACAACCGACGTTATTTGGTGATAAAGTAACGGTCGCAGTTTTGTCCTTTAATCCCGCGCATTCACTAAAGCGCAGTTTAAACGGTTTCACTTTTGTTTTTGCAAAAACTTCAGAGATATAGACATTACCAAAGGCAATTGTGTTGGTAGCGGTCTCGCCGTCAACCACCGATGCCGCACAGGTACCGGCGGTGATATTTGCCTCTACGGTTAAGTCCAACTGTGCAGTACCATCAGCCTGCGCCATGGTGGAAACGCCCGCCCCCATCGTTGCCAGTGCGCCAATCATTAACCCGCGCAAAAGTTGTTTTTTCATTATCATCGTCCCTGTTATTGATAAGTGAAGGTGAAGGTCGCTTTAGAGCTGAATGCACCGGTGGTACCTGCGCCATCCGTCAGTTCGCGCAGCGCCACTGTCATTTCGACGGCGTTGTTAGTACGTTCTTCAGGGGTCCAGGTGAAGGAACCAGAACCTGGCTTCATATAGGTTTCATCACTGACGTTTTTACGTTTAAAGCCCATACCGATATTGGTGGCGGCGCCTGAATCAGCGGATTCATTTTTAATGAAGTCACCGCTGGCGGAGGTCGAGGTTGCCAGTGCTGTGGTGATACTGGTCAATGAACCGGCACAATCGCTGGCGACGAACTTAAAGTTCTTCTGCGATTCCGCTGATTTCTTAATGATCTTATCCAGACCAACATCGCCCACCGTTAACTTATAGCCGTTGGTGGCATCGCCAGAAACCGATGAGCCATCCAGGGCCGCAATGGTCATGCTGCAGGTGGTGGCCAACACGGTGGCGGTGAAGTCGACGTTAAGTGTTTCCGCCTGACTGGTCAGCGGAAAGAGTACCGCGAGTACGGAGGCAGCTAAAAAGCGCTTATTCCTTTTCATTGGGGATTCCATTTGTATTGTGGTTAGTGACACGACACGTAATGTTGTCTAACAGTAGGGTCTGGCTGGAGCCGACCGTTTGTTGCGTTGCTGGCAACAGGAAGGTTGCCGTACAGGTTGCGGGTTGGTTATTTTCAAACCAGCGCACCGTAAGTTCGCCGTTATCGCTAATACCGCGGACAAAAGCCTGGCCGCCCTGGCCCATATTGCCGATCTGTACATTGTTCTCATAAACTTCGGCGCCGAATGGAATCGTCTGGTGATCGCTGCGCGTCATGTTGAGAATGGCTGAACGTCCTTCATCGGTTTCGAAACTGGCGAAAACGACCGCGCCATCGCGTGGTACCAGTGTGGTACTGGTGCTCTTCAGCTCGACGTCGTTATCCATCGTATCGATGTCGAGATTGACCTGGTTTTCCCGGTAGGCCGTCAGTGAGTTCGTTGCGCCATAACCCCAACGATCAATTGTGCTGCTTCCACCGTTAATCCGAGCGCCTTTAGCGCCAGGCGCTTTCACCAGCACAATGGCATCGCTGTTGCCAAAGTTGTCGTTGGTAAACGTTAAGCCACCGCTGTGCAACACAAAACCGCCGTCAGTGGAGAGCGAATACTGACGGTTACTGTCGTTATTCGCCGAGGCGGATGCTGAAAGATCTCCCCATGGGGACTGATAGCTGGTATATCCACCAATATCGGAGATGTTTTTCCCCTCTTTTTGCATGGTGTAGCCTGTATTCACGCTGTAGTTCAGCTTATTGTCTTCGCTGCTGCCGCTACTGTTCATGCTGAGCTGGTGCCCACCGTTAAAATCGGTACGCATCTGGGTGCTCAAGTTGCTGAATCCTGAGCGGCGACGTTCACCACCCAGCAGGTTCTCCAGCGGAATATTGAAGTTGATATAAAGCGAATCATCCTTTTCGCCTTCTTCATCCCAGGTGCGCTGCAGGTTGATACTCATGCTGCCCCAGGAAAATCCTTTGCCATAACCCAGGCTGTAATCGCTGCGGCTCTCGTTGCTTGCCCAGTAGTCGGTCCAGGTGGCTGACAGATAAAATGAACCGTAATCAACCTCAGCGGACTGCAAAGGTTGGTTCATGCTGACGGTGACCTGATTCTTCATACGCGAGAAGTTATTCATGGTATTGCGTTCAGCGTCAGTACCTTTGAATTTGGCATCGTCGATTAGCTCTAGCGCGTCATTCAGGCCCAGGTAGTCTCGCGTCGAGTAGCGATAGGCCGCGACCTTGAACGACGTATCGGTCGCCTCAATCAGTTTGTTCCAGGTCAAGCGATAGCTTTGGCCTTGATAGGTATCGTCGTCAGGGATATCTGCGCGTGAATGGGTAACGTCAACCGCCAGTGCGCCAAAAGGTGTATTCAGACCCAGACCGAGGAGTCCAGCGAAATAGTCGTTGTCCGTTGCCTGAATACCGGTGTAGGCCGTCAGAAAGTTGTTCAGACCGTAGTAGTATGAGCCCTGCGCCAGGTTTGGTTTGTCATGAAGTTCGTCGTTATTGACTTCCCCGACGCTCACGTCCCAGCGTCCGACGCCCGGGCGCTGCATCTGCATGACCGAAGAAAACGGCTGGGAGAAAGTACGTTTACTGCCATCAGCTTCTTCGATGGTGACGATCAGGTCGCTACCGTAGCCGGAAGGGCTGATATCGTTGATCTCGAAAGGTCCCGGCGGAACGGTCGCTTCATAAATCTTATAACTGCCCTGAGTCACGGTCACTTTGGCGTTAGTGTTGGCGACGCCGCGGATAATAGGCGCATAGTTAGCCAACTGTGAAGGCAGCATACGCGTGTCGCTATACAGACGTGCCCCGCGGATGTTCACCGAGTCAAAGGTTTCGCCAGTGGTATAGGCTTCGCCGACAATCAGCTGTGAGCGTAGTGCCGGGAGGTCGCGCTGCAGATAACGGTTCTGGTATTCGAAATTGCTGCCGCCGTCCTTCGCCCAGTTGTAGTTACCACTGGCACGAAGACGCCATGCACCGAGATTGATGCCCGTATTAAATGCAGCATACAAGCTATCGCTGTCAGTATCGTGGTTGGTGCTGTGGTAGCCGTTAAGGGTATAGGAAAACAGGGCTGCCGGGATGCCGCTTTCCCACAAGGAGGGTTCGACATAGCCAGAATAACCTTTAATGAGCCACGCCTGAGGAACGGAGATATCCAGGCGCTGCTCACCCATATCAAAGCTTACGTTTGACTGCTCGATAAGTGCAGGTAGGTTTAAGCAGTCATCCCCATCTTCATCACCTTTTTTCAGAATAGCGTGTTCGTTGCCGATCTCAGGCTGCTTAATGTGCAGCTGTGCCAGATTCTTCGACGTCAGGCAGGCTTGCGCGCTATTTTTACCAACATCAACAAAGGGAAGGGTCAGGCTTGCTACTGATTTCTCGTTGACGAAAACTTTCACACTGTAGGTTCCCGCTGGCGTAGGGTTGCCGTCGGAATATTTACTGATATCGATACTAGCCGCGCTACTTCCCATTAAAAATGAGCTGTCGTACTCGACGTTTTCTGCGGCAAAACCGGGCTGGCTGTAAAGCAGTGCACAGCACATCGCCAGTAGCGTTTTTTTCGGCATCGATTCGGTATAAGGAAAGTTTTGCACCGTCTTTTGCATCCTGCGTTTTGATTAATCGATTACAGTGAAACAGAGCCTTCGATCATGCCGCCATAATCGTTAATGGCGTGGTAGTCCAGTTTGCCTGATACGGTATTTTGTAGACCTTTGACGTTAAAAGAGGCATTGCTCAAAGGCGCAACCATGGTGGCATCAACGGTATAGCGCTTCCCGCCAACCGTAACGACAGCATCATTAAATGAAACGTAGTAAGGTGTTGGGTTATTAACCTTTAGCGTCGTATGGCCTTGTTCATTCCCCATCTGCCACTTCAACTGTTTGGTGGCTTCTGCAGGCGAACCCTGTAAACCGGCAGGGCGGTAAAACAGTTTGATACGAGTGCGGAAAGCTAACTGCAGCAAACTTTTGTTTTCTTCTTTGTTGGCGTCTGCTTTTGGCGGTACTTCCAGCACGTTAAACCAGAACACGCTTTCACGGTCTTTTGGCAATGCTGTGGTTTGGGTAAACATTACTTTCACGGATTGACCGTGCTTTGGTTCTATACGTGAAACGGGAGGAGTGGAGACGAATGGGGCCTTAATACTGCCTGGATCGGCATTATCATTCCCGAGATCAATCCAGTTTTGCACCAGCAGCGGTCGGGTACCTTTATTTTCCAGGCGGATACTGACATCTTTTTTATTTTCATCATAAATGATGCGCGTGCCGGAAATGATAATATCGGCATGACTAGTATTACTCAATAAGCTTCCTGCTAGTACCAATGTGGTAAGCGTTTTCTTAAAATTCAACATGAGCATTCCTTGCCAGTAGATGATTTGGTGTTCTTAATTTAAGAAACGAGGTGCGATAGTAATCGTAATTCTCACCTCGTTATTACAAGCTGTGTTAATGACAAACGGTGTAATAATTCCGGTTAATGCTATTAACGCGCTTTTTTGTATACTTATTTCATCAGTAAAGCGTTAATGCTTACTGATAAGTAAAGGTATACATTGCGTTAGTGGTAACGTGACCTGGGGTTACGTCATCACTCAGTACTGCTTTCACATAGGAAGCTACAAAGTGGTAGGTAGCGATTTTGCTGGCATCGAAGGTGGCTTCGTGAACGTCTGCACCGTCAACTTTCATCAGCGTTTTGGTGTCTGCATCGTGAATCGCGATGTTTACGTTCTTCGCAGCAGCCATGCCGGCGGCAGTCAGGTTGGTGTCGTTATCCAGCGTGCCTTTGGTGTTACCAAAAGAAGAGACCATTGACAGACTGGCCTTAGTTCCGGTGGTCACTTCGGATGCATCTTTACAGTTCAGAACGATGGAGAAAGGTTCTGCTTTTGCGCCGTAAGTAGCATCAGCGACTTCAGTGGTGATATCCGCCGGGGTTGCGGTTTCCAGATAGATGTTGCCATCAGTGGATTCATCACCACGGCTGGTGGAAACGACTTTAGAACAGGTTGTAGCACTGACTAAACCGTGAAAATTAAGCTGACCGCCTTCTGCATCCGCTGCCATTGCCGAAGTTGAGCCCATTGCCATAACCATAGCTGCTGCCAAAATTGCTTTTTTCATTACTGTATCCTTACAGGATTTGAAATATTAGATAATTACTACTTTGCTATATTAAATAGCAGGGGCATATTCTAGCGGTTAGTAATGTTTTGTAAAATAACTTGGGCCTATGAGTTTTATAAAATCATTTTATTTTAAAATTATTGTAGGAGGGCTTTCTTTGTTTTTTGAAATATATTTTTATGGGATATAGGTTTGTGTGATAAAGCGCAAGGAACAAACAACTACTGGTCTTTAATAATAATTGTTTTGCATGGATGATGTCTGAGTAGTATGTGTTAATTAGATTTACTGAAAGGAAAATGTAGTTTAATTAATTTGAGTGAGGCTTTTCATAATTAATTTTATTATATAACGCGGTTACCATTGCGCCGGACGAGGAGTGGTTTGCTGGATGAAAAACGCAAGTGGTTGTTTATCGTCTGGAAAGATAAGATCCGGCGCGATTTCAGCGAGCGGCCACAGCATAAAACCACGGTTTTTCATGTCGTAGTGCGGTACGGTCAAACGTTCGGTGTTAATCACTTCATCGCCAAACAGCATAATGTCGAGGTCCAGCGTTCGTGGTCCCCAGCGTTCGGCTTTGCGCACCCGCCCCTGCTGTAACTCAATGCGTTGGGTGTGATTGAGTAATTCTTCCGGCGCGAGGGTGGTTTCCAGTGCGACGGCGGCGTTCAGGTAATCGGGTTGATCCTGTGGGCCTAATGGTGGCGTACGGTAAAATGAGGAGACAGCCACGATTCGGCTGTCAGGGATTTCCCCGATCGCTTTCACGGCAGCATTAACCTGCTCCAGAGGGGAGGCTAAATTACTGCCGAGGGCGATATATACCCGTCGTTTTTCAAGCTGCATCTGTGTCACCACCTTGATGCGACTCGAAATTTGTTGGGTATACGTGATAGGTCATGCGGAGCCTTCACGGCGTGGTGCGCGTTTACGCGGGCGACGATGGCGACGACGTGCGTCTGGCTCTTCATCCAGTTCGTTCAGCATGCCTTTTTGTTCTGGCGGCGCAGAAACCTGGAATTCACCCCACCATTTCGCCAGTCGCTGCAATTCCGCGTTGTGTTCGACTTCAGCACGCAGCGCTAACAGGTCGTAAGCTGCGCGGAACTTTGGATGCTCCATCAGCTTCCAGGCGCGTTTGCCCTGGCGACGGGACATACGTAACTGCAACTGCCAGATATCACGGGTCAGTGAGGTCAGACGTTTCGGGATCGCCAGCGAGCGGCAGGCTTCGTCCAGCACGTCGTTCATTGCCAGCGCGAAAGCGTCGTAATAGGCCAGACCGCTTTCTTGCGCAATTTTCTGTGCGGCTTCCAGTAACGGATACCAGAACATGGCAGCAAACAAGAACGCCGGGTTAACGCGCATATCATTGTGAATGCGGTTATCGGTATTCTTCAGTACCTGGGCAATGATGCGTTCCATTGGGCTGTCACCGTCTTCGGTGAAGTAGCGCGTAATGGTTGGGAACAGCGGTTGGAACAGGCTGTACTCACGCAGTTTTTTATAGGTTTCGTACCCATAGCCCGCCTGTAACAGCTTGAGCGCTTCTTCAAACAGGCGTGCGGGAGGAATATCGTTAAGCAAGGTTGCCAGACGTGGGATCGGCTCTGCGGTTTCCGGGCTGATACGCATGTCGAGCTTGGCGGCAAAGCGTACGGCGCGCAGCATGCGCACAGGATCTTCGCGATAGCGCGTTTCCGGATTACCGATCAGGCGAATGATGCCCTCTTCGAGATCCTGCATTCCCCCAACGTAATCACGTACGGTGAAATCGGCCACGCTGTAATACAGGCTGTTAATCGTGAAATCGCGACGCTGTGCATCTTCTTCGATGGAGCCGAAGATGTTGTCACGCAGCAGCATACCGTTTTGCCCGCGCTGCGATGTTGTGCGATCGGATTCGCTGCCTTCATGATGGCCGCGGAACGTCGCCACTTCGATAATTTCAGGGCCGAACATGACATGGGCCAGACGGAAACGGCGACCGACCAGGCGACAGTTACGAAACAGTTTGCGCACCTGATCCGGCGTTGCGTTAGTGGTGACATCAAAATCTTTCGGTTTTTTGCCCAGCAAAAGATCGCGTACACCACCGCCAACCAGCCATGCCTCGTATCCGGCCTTATTGAGCCTGTACATTACCTTCAGGGCATTTTCACTGATATCTTTGCGGGAGATAGAGTGCTGCTCACGCGGAATTACCGTCATATGTGGACGGGCGACGGCGAGCTCAGCCTCGCGCTCCTCGCGGCTTAGCACCTTGCGGCAAAAATTAGCGACTCGGGTAAAAATAGTGCACCTCGGTAGTGTCAAACTTCAATCAGAACAAGTGTTGCTGTGTAAAAATAGCGGCTAATCATAGCTCAGCATGATGCATTTGAGAATGCCGGATTTAAGATCGCCGATTCAGGCACCGTTGTCAGACGCCAATTCTCAACGGCAAACTCCAGGATCTGATCAACCTGCATATCCTGCCACGGGATATCGGCACGCTGGCCGAGAAAGCGCAGCGCGGCAATAATCACCGGACGCGGATCGCCTTGCGGCAGCGCAGGTGCATGATTTTGTTTTGAAAGTTTAGCGCCTTGTTCGTTGAGCGCCAGCGGAAGATGAATATAGTCAGGCGCTTGCCAGCCAAACTGCTGATACAAAGAGATTTGCCGCACCGTGGGTTCGATAAGATCGGCGCCGCGTACAATCTCTGTTACGCCCTGAAAGTGGTCATCAACCACCACGGCGAGGTTATAGGCAAACAGCCCGTCTCGACGGTGAATGATAAAATCTTCGCCTGCAAGTTGCGGGTCTGCCTGAATTTCACCGCGCAGCTGGTCAGTAAACTGCATCACCGGGTGACGTTGCTTTATGCGGACTGCCGCCTGCTCTGGTCCGAGGCGTAACTCACGGCAGTGGCCGTCATAAATACCGCCGACGCTTTGAATACGCGCCCGCGTACAGGTGCAGTAATAGCTCAGATCCTGTTGATGTAACCAGGCGAGCGCCTCGCGGTAGGCATCATGACGTTGGGATTGCCATAAAATATCGCCATCCCAGTGCAGTCCGTAATGTTCCAGCTGACGCAGAATCGTATCTGCAGCACCGGGAACTTCACGAGGGGGGTCAATATCTTCAATGCGCACTCGCCAGATTCCGCGCTGTGCGCGGGCCTGCAGGTAACTCCCGAGGGCGGCAATTAGTGAGCCGAAATGCAGTTCGCCGGAAGGGGAAGGGGCGAAGCGGCCAATATAGTGTGAATCGCTCATTTTGCGGACTAACAAATAATAAGGCGGGAGAAGCTCCCGCCTGTAGTAAACGTGGTAAAAATGACCGGAATTAACCTGCCATTTGTTTTTCGCGGATTTCTGCCAGCGTTTTACAGTCGATGCACAGATCGGCTGTCGGACGCGCTTCCAGACGGCGAATACCAATTTCTACGCCGCATGATTCGCAGTAGCCGAAATCTTCGTCTTCTACTTTCTTCAGCGTCTTCTCGATCTTTTTGATCAGTTTGCGCTCACGGTCACGGTTACGCAGCTCAAGGCTGAATTCTTCTTCCTGTGCGGCGCGGTCCACCGGATCAGGGAAGTTAGCCGCTTCGTCTTGCATATGAGTTACGGTGCGATCGACTTCATCCCTAAGTTGATTGCGCCATGCCTCAAGAATACGCCTGAAGTGCGACAGCTGGGCTTCGTTCATATACTCTTCGCCCGGTTTCTCCTGGTACGGCTCCACCCCAGCGATGGCGAGAATACTCAGGGACGATGTTTTACGGTTTTGCCCTTCTTGCATGTTGCTTCTCCTTAACACGCACTATCGATCCCCATGTTCGGGGGAAAAATCAGGTCGCTATAAATAGCAGATGCTTTTCCGGATAGCAATTATCTAAACGTAACACTTGACAACCCTGTGAGGAAAAGCGTATTTGCCCACGCGCCCAGAATACTAATTGACCAGATATTTACACCATTACAAGGTAATGGGCAACGGCTCTTTAAGAGTCATACCGTGGGCAGAAAGTTCCGCTTTATAAACCAGAATTTCAACCCCCTTAAGCTGTGCTTCAACTAATAATTGCGCATATTTTGCATCGATATGGTGCGCGGGTGAAAACCGTGTAATGGCTGAATGTAGCACGGCGAAAAATATCACTGCCCGCTTGCCTTCAGCCGCTACGCTCATCAATTCCCGAAGATGCTTCTGACCTCGTTCAGTGATGGCATCGGGAAAATAACCCTGCTCTTTTTCCGCCAACGTGACTGATTTCACTTCAATATAGCAGTCAGGTCGGGAATCTGCCTGTAACAAAAAGTCGATGCGGCTCCCTTCGGTGCCGTATTTTACTTCACTTTTCAAAGTACTGTAGCCTGAAACTTCCGAAATTAACGCCTGTTGAATCGCCTCTTTCGTTAATCTGTTGGCCCACAGCGTGTTAACACAAATAAATTCACCGGATTGGGTTTGCGTTAATTCCCAGGTATGTGGATATTTGCGTTTAGTATTTTCTGATGTCGAATACCAAACGGTGTCACCTGGCATTGCGCATCCGGTCATCGCACCGGTATTTGGGCAGTGTAGCGTTAACGCTGTGCCATCGGGTGTGATCACATCCGCTAAAAAGCGCTTATAGCGCTGAATGAGCGTTGCAGGTTGTAAAGGTGGAGAAAATTGCATAAGCAGTCCCTTTAATTATTCAGTCAGCGTCCAGCGTTGCAGCGGCGTATAACGCGTGCGTCCTCGTGAAAATGAGGAGGAGTAAAGTGCGAACTCCGTAACCGGAAATGACCAGCCAAAGCCCGGTGGAGGGATTGGAACCGCGTGACCGGCATCGCGCAGCAGCGTGATATGCGGGTGAAACGGCTGCGGGCTTTGATAGCACCCGCTACGCGCTGCCTGCGCCCGTAGCATATTCGCCAGTTGCAGCAACCCGCGCGGCGGCTGACGCATACCCAGCCACACGACCCTGGAGCGCAGCCATTGCCCGGCATCATCGAATTTGAGCGTGAAACCTGGCTGGCGAATACGCCCCGCGAGCTGCGACAGCGCCTGTTGCTTCTCAGCGCTGACGTCGCCTAAAAAGGCCAGCGTCAGATGCAGATTATCAGCCGCGACGGGGCGACCCGCTTCAGGGGGGAACTGCGCGGCCCGCCAGTGGATTAGCTGCTCCCGAACCCCGGCTGGCAATTCAATCGCAAAGAACAGCCTTTTTGGCTCAGACATGATGGATACTCGGTTATGAATTAACGCGATGCTACAATGCAGCGCGAAGAATGTTAACCCTCTGGAGCCATTTGTGACGTCGTTGCCCGTTGCCGCTGTAGTGCCTGAACTGCTTACCGCCCTTGATGCCTCGCCGCAGGTTCTGCTGACGGCGCCGACCGGTGCCGGGAAATCGACCTGGCTGCCGTTGCGACTTCTTGAGCATCGCGGTATCACGGGGCGGATTATTTTGCTGGAGCCGCGCCGCCTGGCAGCGCGCAATGTGGCGCAACGATTAGCGGAATTGCTGAACGAAAAGCCTGGTGAAACCGTGGGCTATCGCATGCGCGCACAAAGTTGCGTAGGGCCGCAGACCCGGCTGGAAGTGGTAACAGAGGGCGTCCTGACGCGGATGATCCAACGCGATCCTGAACTGACAGGCGTCGGGCTGGTGATCCTCGACGAATTTCACGAGCGGAGTTTACAGGCTGATCTGGCGCTGGCGCTATTGCTGGATGTGCAGCAAGGGCTGCGGGACGATCTGAAACTGTTGATTATGTCCGCCACTCTGGATAACGGGCGTTTGCAGCAGATGTTGCCCGATGCGCCGACGATCGTTTCTGAAGGCCGCGCATTTCCCGTTGAGCGGCGGTATCAGCCGTTGGCGGCGCATTTGCGTTTTGATGAAGCGGTGGCGATAGCGACGGCGGAGCTATTGCGCCATGAAAGCGGGTCGCTGCTGCTGTTTTTACCGGGTGTGGGCGAAATCCTGCGTGTACAGGAGCAACTGGCTACGCGTGTAGGCAGCGATGTTGTGCTGTGCCCACTGTACGGCGCGTTAACGCTTTCCGAGCAGCGTCAGGCGATTGTGCCCGCGCCGCAAGGCAAACGCAAAGTGGTGCTGGCCACCAATATTGCTGAAACCAGCTTGACGATCGAAGGCATCCGACTGGTGGTGGACTGCGCCCAGGAACGCGTGGCGCGCTATGACGTGCGTACCGGTCTGACGCGACTGATTACCCAGCGCATCAGCCAGGCTTCGATGACTCAGCGCGCGGGACGTGCGGGTCGTCTGGAACCCGGTATTTGCCTGCATCTGCTTACCAAAGAGCAGGCAGAAAGAGCGGCAGCGCAGGGGGAAGCGGAGATATTGCAGAGCGATCTGTCCGGGCTACTGATGGAGTTGCTGCAATGGGGATGTACCGAACCTGAGCAACTGAACTGGCTGGATACGCCGCCCGCCATCAACCTGCAGGCGGCAAAACGGCTGTTGCAGATGCTGGGCGCGCTTGAGGGCGACAGGCTCAGTGCCCGCGGGCAGAAAATGGCGGCATTGGGTAACGATCCTCGTTTAGCGGCGATGCTGGTCGGTGCCAAAAATAATACCGAAGCGGCTACGGCGGCAAAACTGGCCGCGATTCTGGAAGAGCCGCCGCGCGGTGGAAGTACCGATCTGACCGTGGCGTTTTCACGAAATCAGCCCGCCTGGCAGCAGCGCAGTCAACAGTTGCTGAAACGGCTTAACGTTAGCAGCGGGCAGCCCGACAGCACGCTGCTCCCCTCATTGCTGGCGCGGGCGTTTGCCGATCGGATCGCGCGTCGACGCGGGCAGGAAGGGCGCTATCAACTGGCGAATGGCATGGGCGCTATGCTGGATGCCGATGATGCTTCAGGACGCCATGAATGGCTGATAGCGCCACTTTTGTTGCAGGGCAGCGCTTCGCCAGACGCGCGTATTTTGCTGGCTCTGCCGCTGGATATCGAGTCGCTGATGCAGGCATGTCCTGAGCTGCTGCAACAGTCCGACACCATCGAATGGGATGAAACCCAGGGAACGTTAAAGGCATTGCGTCGGTCGCGCATTGGTCAGCTCACGGTAAAAGTACAGCCATTGGCCAAACCCTCGGAAGAGGAGTTGCATCAGGCGATGTTGAATGGCATTCGCGATAAAGGGCTAAGTGTGCTCAACTGGACGCCGGAAGCCGAGCAGTTTCGACTGCGTCTGCAATGTGCGGCAAACTGGTTGCCAGAATACGACTGGCCCGCGGTAGATGAGGATTCTCTGCTGGCGTCGCTGGAGACCTGGCTGCTGCCGCACATGAGCGGTGTGCACTCGTTACGCGCATTAAAAGCACTCAATGTGGGACAGGCGTTGCGCGGTTTACTGGACTGGTCAATGTTGCAACGTCTGGATAGTGAGCTGCCTGCGCATTACACTGTGCCGACGGGAAGCCGGATTGCCATTCGCTATCATGAGGATAATCCTCCAGTATTGGCGGTTCGGATGCAGGAAATGTTTGGTGAAGCAAAGACTCCAACCATTGCCCAGGGGCGCGTGCCGCTGGTGCTGGAGCTGCTGTCTCCGGCCCAAAGACCGCTACAGGTGACGAGCGATCTGAGCGCGTTCTGGCAGGGATCGTACCGTGAGGTGCAAAAAGAGATGAAAGGGCGTTATCCCAAACATGTCTGGCCGGACGATCCGGCGAATACCGCGCCAACGCGGCGCACCAAAAAGTATTCGTAATGTAACTGTAGGCCGGATAAGGCGTTATGCCGCATCCGGCGAAAGAGCGGTAATAATTGAGAGATTTCTTCTTCTGTCGCAGGACGGAAGAACAGAGAATCGGGCCCTTGCGCCTGAATGTTGCGGAGAAAAAGCATGGCGGGGAATGACCGCGAGCCAATTGGACGTAAAGGGAAACCCTCGCGTCCGGTGAAACAAAAGGTGAGCCGTCGTCAACTCAGAGATGAAGAGTATGACGACGATTATGATGATGATGACTATGAGGATGAAGAACCGATGCCGCGTAAGGGTAAAGGCAAAGGGCGTAAGCCTCGTGGTAAGCGCGGCTGGTTCTGGCTGCTGGTAAAACTGTCGATTGTCTTTTTGGTACTGATCGCCATTTACGGCGTTTATCTGGACCAAAAAATTCGTAGCCGTATTGATGGCAAAGTCTGGCAGCTTCCTGCGGCAGTTTATGGCCGTATGGTTAACCTTGAGCCAGAAATGCCTATCGGCAAAAACGAGATGGTGAAGCTGCTGGAGGCCACGCAGTATCGTCAGGTGACGAAGATGACGCGTCCGGGCGAATTTACCGTGCAGGCGAAGAGCATCGAGATGATTCGCCGTCCGTTTGACTTCCCGGACAGCAAAGAAGGGCAGGTGCGTGCGCGTCTGACCTTTGACGGCGATCATCTGGATACCATCGAGAATATGGATAACAACCGCCAGTTCGGTTTTTTCCGTCTCGATCCGCGTTTGATCACCATGCTCTCTTCACCTAACGGTGAGCAGCGCCTGTTTGTTCCGCGTAGCGGCTTCCCGGATCTGCTGGTGGACACGCTGCTGGCGACCGAAGACCGTCACTTCTATGAGCATGACGGTATCAGCCTTTATTCCATTGGTCGTGCGGTGCTGGCGAACCTGACGGCGGGTCGTACGGTACAGGGGGCCAGTACGCTGACTCAGCAGCTGGTGAAAAACCTGTTCCTGTCCAGCGAACGTTCCTACTGGCGTAAGGCCAACGAAGCCTATATGGCGCTGATCATGGATGCGCGTTACAGCAAAGACCGCATTCTTGAGCTGTACATGAACGAAGTCTATCTCGGCCAAAGCGGTGATAACGAGATTCGCGGCTTCCCGCTGGCGAGCCTTTATTATTTCGGTCGTCCGGTAGAAGAGCTGAGCCTCGACCAGCAGGCGCTGCTGGTGGGGATGGTTAAAGGGGCGTCGATCTACAACCCGTGGCGTAACCCGAAACTGGCGCTGGAGCGTCGTAACCTGGTTCTGCGTCTTCTGCAACAGCAGCAGATTATCGACCAGGATCTGTATGACATGCTGAGTGCGCGTCCGTTAGGCGTACAGCCGCGTGGTGGGGTGATCTCCCCGCAGCCTGCCTTTATGCAGATGGTGCGTCAGGAGCTCCAGGCGAAGCTGGGCGATAAAGTTAAAGATCTCTCCGGCGTGAAGATTTTCACCACCTTTGATTCCGTGGCGCAGGATGCCGCAGAAAAAGCGGCGGTGGAAGGCATTCCGGTACTGAAGAAACAGCGTAAGCTGAGCGATCTGGAAACCGCGATTGTGGTCGTTGACCGCTTTAGTGGTGAAGTTCGCGCCATGGTCGGCGGAGCAGAACCGCAGTTTGCGGGCTATAACCGTGCGATGCAGGCGCGTCGTTCGATTGGTTCTCTGGCCAAGCCTGCAACCTATCTGACCGCGCTCAGCCAGCCGAAGTTGTACCGCCTGAATACCTGGATTGCCGATGCGCCGATTGCGCTGCGTCAGCCGAACGGCCAGGTGTGGTCACCGCAGAACGATGACCGTCGCTATAGCGAAAGCGGCAAAGTAATGCTGGTGGATGCGTTAACGCGTTCAATGAACGTGCCAACGGTAAATCTGGGGATGGCGCTGGGCCTGCCTGCTGTAACCGATACCTGGTTGAAGCTGGGTGCGCCGAAAGATCAGCTTAACCCGGTTCCGGCCATGCTGCTGGGTGCGTTAAACCTGACGCCAATCGAAGTGGCGCAGGCGTTCCAGACTATCGCCAGCGGTGGGAACCGCGCGCCGCTGTCGGCGCTGCGTTCGGTGATTGCCGAAGATGGTACCGTGCTGTACCAGAGCTTCCCACAGGCCGAGCGTGCTGTTCCGGCGCAGGCGGCGTATATGACGCTGTGGACTATGCAGCAGGTGGTTCAGCGTGGTACGGGTCGCCAGCTTGGCGCGAAGTATCCGGGTCTGCATCTGGCAGGGAAAACCGGGACCACCAACAACAACGTGGATACCTGGTTTGCCGGGATCGACGGCAGCCAGGTGACCATCACCTGGGTGGGCCGCGATAACAACCAGCCAACCAAGCTGTACGGTGCCAGCGGCGCGATGTCGATTTATCAGCGTTATCTGGCCAACCAGACGCCAACACCGCTGGTGCTGACGCCACCGGAGGATGTGGTGGATATGGGCGTAGACTACGACGGTAACTTCGTTTGTAGCGGGGGTATGCGCACGCTTCCTGTTTGGACCACCGATCCGGATTCACTGTGTCAGCAAGGTGAGATGCTGCAGCAGTCGGGTAATCCGTTCGATCAATCTTCTCAGCAGCCGCAGCAACAGCAGCCTCAACAGCAGCAACCGCCGCAGCAGGAGAAGAAGGACGGCGATGGAGTAGCCGGTTGGATTAAAGAGATGTTTGGTAGTAATTAATTCAGTAATAAATTAGACCTAAACACCCGCTATTAGCGGGTGTTTTTATTTCTGGGTAAAATGATATTTGTTTTTTCATGATGTAATTGTATTGATTTAATTTTAATTAAGAACAAATTAAGTAAAATAAATGTTTGTAAAAGATATTGGAAATTAAATAGTTAACTTCTTTTATGGTGTGTGAAAAATCGCAGGCTATAGACAGTCTCTCCGGTGGTTTGATTTAATCCGCGAGTGAACACTATACAAGATTCATTATACGCGATTCATTGTATTGATTTGACGAATGGATTTCAGAAGATCATGTTTTTTTGCATATCTTTATTCTTTTCTCTCCGTGCTCACCCTCAATATTTCTCACCAGTAATTTATTATTGGTAATGGGACTTTGTCATTCAATCGTTCTGATTAAGGGATTCTAATGAATAAAAAGCTTCTTACTGTGCTGATGGCCGGAAGCCTGATTGCCGCTGTAAATACTTCTGCATTTGCAGAAGATACGGGTAAGGTAGAGTTTTCTGGCCGTATTGTTGCCGACACTTGCGTTATTGATGTCGATGGCGCAGGAGCAAATACCGTGGTGACTTTTGCTGATGCTTACCCGGAGAATTTTGGTTCTGATGGGGCAATTGGCCCGACAAAAGATTTCCAGATTTCTTTGGCTAAATGTGACCCTGCCATAGCAAGTTTAAACCTGAGGTTCAGTGGTGACACTACTGACGGCGAGAATTTACGCCTGAAGAACGACCTTAGTGATGCGAGTGCTGCAACAAATGTAGGTATTACCGTAACCAATAATAATGGTGGTAACACTGACGTTGTGTTTGATGACTCCGTTCCGGTATCAACCACTGATGTGGCGAATACTGGCGATGAAGCAACGCCTTCTATTTTCAACTATACCGCGAAAGTGATTCAGATTGGTAATGACAAACCGACTGCAGGTAAATATCACGCCTCCGCGAATTTTACCGTGTTCTATCGTTAAGTATGACAGGCAGCCCTTCAGGGCTGCCTGACCAGGGAGTATTGCGGGTGAAATTATATGCGCGAATTTGTTTTGCCATTATTGGGCTTATTGCCATAAATGCACAGGCCAGCATTGTTCTGGGGGGAACTAGAATCATTTACCCGGAGAATAAAAAAGAAGTACAGATATCTATTAAGAATAAAGAAGATGCCAATAAATATCTGATACAAAGCTGGGTAACAAAGACAGATAACACAAAAGCGCCTTTTATTATCACTCCGCCGATTTATAAAATGGACGCTAATGGCCAGGCTCTGCTGCATATCGTCTTTATTGGCGATAAAGGATCTCTACCACAAGACCGTGAATCGATGTTTGTTGCCAACTTTAAATCTGTTTCGGCTATGCCTGATGAATTAAAAGATAAAAATACGCTGCAGTTTGCGATGAAAACACAGCTGAAACTTTTTTGGCGGCCAGTGAGTCTTAAAGAATCGGCCGCTGCCGGTGCGTGGGAAAAATTACGGTTTAGCCGTCAGGGTTCTCAATTAACCGCAAAGAATCCAACGCCATTTCATATTTCGTTATTAGAACTCTCTGTTGGTGGAAAGCGGGTAAAACCTCTCGCAGACAGTTCTGTACCTGAGTCATTGTCAATGACGATTCCTCCCTTTGGGGAACAAATATTTTCAATACCTGCAGCAGCAGTAGGTGATGTGTCATGGGCTGCAGTGAATGACTATGGTGCTGCAACGGTGAAAAAGCACCAACAACTATAAACGCAATGACGCGTATGGGTAAAAATTAAAGGGACTTTATTATATGCAGCCTTATCCTTTGCGATCTTGCCGACTCTTTTTGCTCAACAGCATCACGCTGGCATTATTCTCTTTTTTGCACCCAGCGAGCGCTAAAGATGAATTCAATTTGCATATTCTGGAACTCGGTACACCGTTAGAGAATACGTCAACACTGGAAACCTTTTTGCAAAATAATGGGTTACAACCAGGGACTTATTTGACTGAAGTTATGTGGGATTATGATCGCATTGATAAGCGAAATATTACTTACGTACTATCACAGGATAAGACGCAGTTACTCCCGCAGTTCAGCAAAGGGGATCTCAGAGAGCTGGGGGTGAAGGTCGATAGCCTTCCCGGCTTGAAATCATTGGCTGATACGGCTCCAGTTGGCGACATCGCCCAGTACATATCGGGAGCAAAGTTTGATTTTCAACTCGATAGCCAAACTCTTTTCATTCGGATCCCGCAAATTTATCGCGACCAGCAAGTCGCTGGCGCTATCCCTATTAAAGACTGGGACGATGGCATTCCTGCGGCATGGAGCAGCTATTACATTAGCGGCAACCGCCAGCAAGTAAATGGCGAGAACGATAACTCGAACTGGGCAAGCCTTAATTCCGGTCTAAATCTTGGCGCCTGGCGGCTCCGTAATTCAAGTACCTACAGCAATTCGGATGGCTGGGATGCGATCAGCACCACGCTGGAGCGGGATATTAAATTTCTGCAAAGCCAGCTTGAAATTGGCCAGACATATACCAACGGCGAATTGTTTGACAGCGTACAGATGACAGGGGTGAAGCTGGAAACCGATACCAGCATGTTACCCAATAGCTTACAAGGGTTTGCGCCTGTTGTGCGCGGAATTGCTAATAGCGATGCAAAAGTAACGATTAAGCAAAATGGTTACACGATATACCAGACTTATGTCTCCAGCGGCCCCTTTGAAATCAGAGATCTCAGTCAGGTAACAGCAGGGTCAGATTTACAAGTTACCGTTAAAGAGGCTGATGGAAGCGAGCATTCGTTTATTCAGGCAAGCGCTTCGGTACCCATCTTACAGCGTGAAGGTGCGCTGAAATACAGCCTTGCTGGTGGAAAATACCGCGATAGCGATAACGGCGAGGAACCTGGGTTTGGTCAGGCGACGGTAATCTACGGCATGCCTCATGGCATTACACTGTATGGCGGAGCGCTCGACGCATCAATTTACCGTGCCGGTCTGGTCGGGGCGGGAGCCGATCTCGGTGAGCTTGGTTCTGTGTCTGTAGATGTTACTGCGGCCAGAACTCAGTTTGACGATGGGCGTGGTAATGCCAATGGTTTATCCTGGCGCGCACAATATTCCAAAGACTTTTCTGCAACAGATACCACGGTGACGCTGGCCAGTTACCGTTATTCCACTTCTGGTTTTTATACCTTCCAGGAAGCACTCGATCAACGTGATAGAGGCGAAGATGATGGAATTTACAATTACCGTAAAACAAACAATCGTCGTAGCCGTTTACAGTTGAGTATGTCGCAATCATTGGGCTCTGTAGGGTCTGTGTATATCAATGGTTATCAACAAGATTACTGGGATATGAGTGGGCATGAACGCAGTGCCAGTATGGGGTTCAGCTCCAGTTGGCAGGACATCACCTGGTCCGTGAACTATAGCCTGACAAAAACACCAAACAGCGATAATGACCAGCAGGTTGCATTTTCCGTCAATATTCCTTTGTCACGTTGGCTGTCAAACAGTTGGGCGACCTACAACCTAAACAGCGCTAAAAATGGCAATACCGTGCATCAGGTTGGGATTGGCGGGACTGCGCTGGAAGATAACAACTTAAGTTATAACCTGCAGCAAAGCTATACCGATCACGATACTGGATATGGTGCGAGCATGACGGGGCGTTATCGTGGCTCATACGGTGAAATTGGGGCGAACTATAGCTATGCCAAAGATAGCAAACAGTGGAACTACAGCGCGCAAGGATCCGTCGTCGCACATCCTTATGGTATTACGCTGGGGCAATCTGTCCAGGATGCTTTTGCTATTGTCCATATTGATGAGGGAGCAGATGTTAAGGTCCAGAATATGCAAGGTATTTACACTGACTACTGGGGAAATGCGGTCGTACCATATCTAACTAATTATCGTCGTAATACCGTCACGGTGAACAGCGGGGAACGCGACGATCTGGATATCGAAAAACCGGCCAAAGATGTCGTACCTACGAAAGGGGCAGTTGTCGCAGCTAATTTCTCTGCCCGCCAGGGTATTCGCGCCTTATTAACACTTCACCATGGATCGAGTTTTGTGCCTTTCGGCGCGGTACTGTCAATTGAGGGGGGCTCCTCAATAGTCGGAGATGGTGGCGAAGTTTATCTGACCGGTTTGAAAGGTAATGTACCGTTTAAAGTACAGTGGGGTAGTGCTCCAGAACAGCGCTGTGAAGGAAATGCACAGATCCCCGAAGATATTGAGTCCTCTATTTACCAGGCTGCGGTTGAGTGTCGATAGTGTAAAGGGAAAACATAAAATGGACTGTGGGAATATGAATAATTATATGATTTTTAGATTGATTCTATGTTGCGGTCTATTGTTCGCACAGCAATCAGTTCAGGCATCCTGCAAAATTGAGAATGATGCGTCGCCGTCAACCTCTACGTTCAATATGCCGTCGTTTACGGTAAATGCGGACGCCGCTCCAGGTACGATCATTGCAACCCAGGAAGTGACTGGCGACCTTATTAATGTCGTGGACTGTACAGATAATGGCGATATCTATACAGGCTATACCGTATTCACGAGTAGCGATGCCCGCACGGATAATCCACTTAGCCGCGTTTATCAAACAAATGTTCCGGGAATAGGTTTTCGGGTCGCCTGGGTTAAAGATAACGCTTCCGCCCTAACAGAAGGATCGGTGGTTACCCCAATGCATATAGGGTCGGCAAAAACAGACCATTTAAGTGACTATAGTATTCAATCACATGCGAGAGCTGAATTTGTCGTCACTGGCGTTGTGCAGTCAGGGGTTATTGACGTCAACATGCTCAATGCGGACTGGATTTATGATTCGCAGGTTATTGCTCAAATTCGCTTTGCGCCAATAGCGATTAACGTTACTGCTAACACCTGCAATTTGGTTGAAAAAAATATCACAGTGCCGCTTAAGAGAATCATGACTAGCGATATTGTGGACGGTTATTCCGATGTTGTATCTGATGATAGTTTCAAGATTCAGCTGGAACAGTGTGTCGCGGGCATCAAACTTGATTATAAATTCACCACTACCGGTTCAACTGGCGTGAGTGGCAATAGCGACATCCTGGAGATCGCCAGTGGTAATGACGCAGCCGAAGGGGTCGGATTACAAATTCTCGACAGCAACAATAATGTGCTGAAATTTGATCAAGATTACAACGCGGTAGCGCAAACAACCGATAGGCAGTCTGTCACTATCCCTTTGAAAGCAAGATATGTACAAACAGGAACTGTAAAAGCGGGAAAGGTTGACTCTGTTGCGACATTTAACGTTTTTTACCGCTAGCCAAAAATAGCCTGTGTATTTGCAGGCTTTTCTTTTCAACATTCCAGCCTAATTTATTAACCCTTTCTTTTCATCTGGTTATTTCTTAACCCCTCAGTTTTAGTAGGGGCGTGTACCGCTTGCGATCGCAACAGTGTTTCGAATATTATGCTCTCGTTATAATAATAATTCTCGTTTACGTTATCATTCACTTTCATCAGAGAAATACCAATGGCGCGTCTTAAAACTGCTCAGCCAAGTTCATCGCTGCGTAAAATCGCAGTAGTGGTAGCCACAGCGGTTAGCGGCATGTCTGTCTATGCACAGGCGGCGGTTGACCCGAAAGAAGAAACCATCACCGTAACTGCTGCACCTGCTCCGCAGGAAAGCGCATGGGGGCCTGCGGCAACCATCGCTGCACGACAGTCTGCTACGGCGACCAAAACCGACACTCCGATTCAAAAAGTTCCTCAGTCTATTTCAGTGGTCACCGCCGAAGAGATGGCGTTGCATCAGCCAAAATCGGTCAAAGAGGCGCTCAGCTACACCCCGGGCGTTGCCGTGGGTACGCGTGGCGCGTCCAATACCTATGACTACCTGATTATTCGCGGATTTGCCGCAGACGGCCAAAGTCAGAATAACTATCTGAATGGCCTGAAGATGCAGGGCAACTTCTACAATGATGCGGTCATCGACCCTTATATGCTGGAGCGCGCCGAAGTGATGCGCGGTCCGGTTTCCGTTCTGTACGGAAAGAGCAACCCGGGTGGGTTGTTGAACATGGTCAGCAAGCGCCCGACAACGGAGCCGCTGAAAGAAGTTCAGTTCAAAATGGGCACTGACAGCCTGTTCCAGACCGGTTTTGACTTCAGCGATGCGCTGGATGACGATGGTGTGTACTCATACCGTCTGACCGGCCTGGCGCGTTCCGCGAATGCGCAGCAGCAGGGCGCAGAAGAACAGCGTTATGCCATCGCGCCATCTTTCACATGGCGTCCGGATGATAAGACGAATTTCACCTTCCTCTCCTACTTCCAGAACGAGCCGGAAACCGGTTATTACGGCTGGTTGCCGAAAGAGGGGACCGTGTCTAAGCTGCCAAATGGTTCACGTCTGCCGACCGATTTCAACGAAGGTGCGGACAACAATACATACTCTCGTAACGAGAAGATGGTGGGCTACAGCTTCGACCACGAATTTAACGACACCTTTACCGTACGTCAGAACCTGCGTTATGCGCAAAACAAAGTGTCGCAGAAAAGCGTGTACGGCTACGGCATGTGCTCCGATCCGCTGTATACAAAAAACCAGGCAGCACTCAACGCTAGTCCATGTAAAAGCATCCCTCAGTCTGATTGGGATCACACGCTGACTCGTCAGTACGTTGACGATAATGAAAAATTGCAGAATTTCTCTGTTGATACCCAGTTGCAGAGCACATTCGCCACCGGTTCCCTGGATCACACATTGCTGACCGGCGTTGACTATATGCGTATGCGTAACGATATCAACTCCTGGTTCGGTTGGGCTGGTTCGGTAGCGCCGTCTGATATCTATAATCTTGACCGTAGCGATTTTGACTTTGGCTCGCACCCTGGACCTGGCGCAGCTTATCGCGTTCTGAATAAACAGGAACAAACGGGCCTGTACGCTCAGGATCAGATGCAGTGGGATAAGGTGCTGGTCACTCTGGGCGGTCGTTACGACTGGGCTAAGCAGGACTCTCTGAACCGAGTTTCTGGTGTGCTGGACTCCCGTGATGACCGACAGTTTACCTGGCGTGGCGGTGTTAACTATCTGTTCGATAACGGTGTAACCCCGTATTTCAGCTACAGCGAATCGTTTGAACCAAATTCTCAGGTTGGGGAAAGCGGTAATATCTTTGCGCCATCTAAAGGTAAGCAGTACGAAGCGGGCGTGAAGTACGTACCGAGCGATCGTCCGATCGTGTTGACCGGTGCCGTTTACCAGTTGACCAAAACCAACAACCTGATGGCCGACCCGAATGGATCGATCTGGTCAGTTGAAGGCGGCGAAATTCGCTCACGTGGTGTAGAAATTGAAGCGAAAGCGGCGCTGTCAGCCAGCGTTAACGTGGTTGGTTCTTATACCTATACCGATGCGGAATACACCACTGACACCAACTACAAAGGCAATACGCCTGCCCAGGTGCCAAAACATATGGCATCACTGTGGGGGGATTACACCCTCTATGATGGTGCGCTTTCCGGGCTGACGTTGGGTACGGGTGTTCGTTATACTAGTTCCAGTTATGGCGATCCGGCAAACTCCTTCAAAGTGGGAAGCTACACGCTGGTAGATGCGTTAGTGCGTTACGATCTGGCGCGTGTAGGTATGGCTGGCTCCAACGTGGCGCTGCATGTGAACAACCTGTTTGACCGTGAATACGTCGCCAGCTGCTTCAATACTTATGGCTGCTTCTGGGGCGCAGAACGTCAGGTCGTTGCAACTGCAACCTTCCGTTTCTAATTTCTCTTTGGGCACGCTTTGCGTGCCCGTTTTACAAGTTGGCTGCTATGCAGGAAAACAGATCCCATCCCGACACCACTTTTGCGTTGCGTAATGTCTCCTTTCGTGTGCCTGGTCGCACGCTTTTGCATCCTCTCTCATTAACTTTTCCTGTAGGGAAAGTGACTGGTCTTATCGGCCACAACGGTTCCGGTAAATCGACATTATTGAAAATGCTGGGACGTCATCAGCCGCCGTCAGAAGGTGAAATCCTGCTCGACGAACAGCCGCTGGAGAGCTGGAGTAGTAAAGCGTTTGCCCGCAAGGTCGCCTATCTGCCGCAACAGCTGCCGCAGGCAGAAGGGATGACCGTACGCGAACTGGTGGCGATTGGTCGTTATCCGTGGCACGGGGCGCTGGGGCGTTTTGGCGTTGCCGACAGAGAGAAGGTAGAAGAAGCAATTTCGCTGGTAGGTTTAAAGCCGCTGGCGCACCGTCTGGTCGATAGCCTGTCCGGTGGGGAACGCCAACGCGCGTGGATTGCCATGCTGGTGGCACAGGACAGCCGCTGTCTGCTGCTTGATGAACCGACTTCCGCGCTGGATATTGCCCATCAGGTTGACGTGCTGGCGCTGGTGCACCGCTTAAGCCAGCAGCGCGGGCTGACGGTGGTTGCGGTGCTGCATGATATCAATATGGCGGCCCGTTACTGCGATTACCTCGTTGCGCTGCGCGGCGGTGAGATGATTTCTCAAGGAACGCCTGCTGAACTGATGCGCAGTGAAACTCTGGAACAAATTTACGGTATCCCGATGGGCATTTTGCCGCATCCGGCCGGTGCCGCACCCGTGAGTTTTGTCTATTAATGATCGGATTACATCATATTACCCGTCGGCGGCTGCTTACGGCGATGGCGCTGTCGCCTCTGCTGTGGCGGATGAATACGGCGCACGCCGCGGCGGTTGATCCACAGCGCATTGTAGCGCTGGAATGGCTGCCGGTAGAGCTGCTGCTGGCGCTGGGTATTACGCCGTATGGCATCGCAGATATCCCTAACTACAAGCTGTGGGTCAGTGAGCCTCCTCTGCCGGACTCGGTAATTGACGTCGGGCTACGTACGGAACCCAATCTCGAACTGCTGACCGAAATGAAGCCCTCATTTCTGCTCTGGTCGGCAGGTTACGGTCCTTCTCCTGAAAAGCTGGCGCGGATTGCACCAGGCCGGGGATTTAACTTTAGCGATGGCAAAAAGCCGCTGGCCGTTGCGCGACAGTCGCTGCAGGAAATGGCGCAATTGTTCAATCTGCAAGCTTCTGCTGAACGCCATTTGACTGAGTACGATCATTTTATCGCCAGCCTGAAACCGCGCTTTATGCAACGCGGCGCGCGTCCCGTGCTCCTGACATCCCTGCTTGATTCGCGGCATATGCTGGTGTTTGGTTCAAACAGCCTGTTCCAGGACGTACTGGACGAATATGGGATCCCTAACGCCTGGCAGGGCGAAACAAACTTCTGGGGCAGCACTGCCGTGAGTATTGACCGTCTGGCTGCTTATAAGGATGTCGATGTGCTGTGCTTTGATCACGGCAACGATAAAGAGATGGCTGCGCTGATGTCTACGCCATTATGGCAGGCGATGCCGTTTGTCCATGGCGGACGTTTTCAACGTGTGCCTGCCGTTTGGTTCTACGGCGCAACGCTATCGGCCATGCATTTTGCCCGTATTCTGGATAATGCGTTGGGAGGCAAAGCGTGAGCAGGAAACTTGAAATGCCGGATGGCGGTGCGAAAAACGCCTTATCCGACTTACGGTTTGGGCGCTTTGTAGGCCGGATAAGGCGAAGCCGCCATCCGGCGTTGCTGTTGTTGGTGCTGTTTGTTGCTGCCTGCTGGCTGACATGGGTTAACTTCTCCGTTGCGCTACCGCGCAGTCAGTGGCAACAGGCTATCTGGTCACCGGATATCGACATCATTGAGCAGATGGTTTTTCACTATAGCCTGCTGCCGAGGCTGGCTATATCGCTACTGGTCGGCGCCGGGCTGGGCCTGGTCGGCGTGTTGTTTCAGCAGGTGTTGCGTAACCCGCTGGCGGAGCCAACCACGCTGGGCGTTGCGACTGGTGCGCAGTTGGGCATTACGGTTACCACGCTGTGGGCTATTCCTGGTGCGCTGACCACGCAATTTGCGGCGCTGGCGGGAGCATGTGTCGTTGGGGCGCTGGTGTTTGGCGTTGCCTGGGGCAAGCGTCTTTCTCCTGTGACGTTAATCCTTGCCGGGCTGGTGGTCAGCCTGTACTGCGGGGCGATTAACCAGTTGATGGTTATCTTCCATCACGATCAGCTGCAAAGCATGTTTTTATGGAGCAGCGGCACGTTAACGCAAACCGACTGGAGCGGCGTACAGCGTCTGTGGCCGCAGCTGTTGGGCGGTGTGATGCTGACTCTGTTGTTATTACGCCCAATGACGCTGATGGGACTGGATGACGGCGTGGCGCGCAACCTCGGTCTGGCGCTGTCGCTGGCACGTCTGGCGGCGTTATCGCTGGCCATTGTCATCAGCGCCTTACTGGTTAACGCGGTTGGGATTATCGGCTTTATTGGCCTGTTTGCACCGCTGCTGGCGAAAATGCTCGGTGCGCGTCGTTTGCTGGCACGTCTGGTACTGGCCCCGCTGATTGGTGCGTTGATCCTCTGGCTCTCCGACCAAATCATTCTGTGGCTGACCCGCGTATGGATGGAAGTCTCCACCGGTTCAGTGACGGCGTTGATTGGCGCACCGTTGCTACTGTGGTTGTTGCCGCGCTTGAGGAGTATGAGCGCCCCGGATATGAACGCCAGTAATCGCATCGCCGCTGAGCGTCAGAATGTGCTGATGTTTGCGCTGGCGGGTGGCGTAATCTTGCTGCTAACCCTCGTGGTGGCGCTGTCGTTTGGCCGCGACGCACATGGCTGGACATGGGCTAGCGGCGCGATGCTGGATGAGCTGATGCCCTGGCGCTGGCCTCGCATTCTGGCGGCCCTGATTGCCGGGGTGATGCTGGCGGTAGCGGGCTGTATTATTCAACGTCTGACGGGCAACCCGATGGCCAGCCCGGAAGTGCTGGGCATTAGCTCCGGTGCGGCATTTGGCGTGGTGCTCATGCTGTTTTTGGTCCCCGGAAATGCTTTTGGCTGGCTGCTGCCTGCCGGAAGCCTCGGGGCCGCGGCTACTCTGCTTATCATTATGATTGCCGCCGGGCGCGGTGGTTTTTCACCGCACCGTATGCTGTTGGCCGGTATGGCGCTCAGTACGGCCTTTACTATGCTGCTGATGATGCTGCAGGCCAGCGGCGATCCGCGCATGGCGGGCGTGTTGACCTGGATTTCCGGTTCAACCTATAACGCGAGCGGAGAGCAGGTACTGCGTACCGGGATTGTGATGGTGATTCTGCTGGCGATGACGCCGCTGTGCCGCCGTTGGCTAACAATTTTACCGCTCGGCGGCGATACGGCGCGGGCTGTAGGTATGGCTATCACGCCATCACGCGTGGGGTTACTGCTGCTGGCGGCAGGGCTGACGGCGACAGCCACCATGACTATTGGACCGTTGAGCTTTGTCGGGCTGATGGCTCCGCATATTGCCCGTATGATGGGTTTTCGTCGGGCGATGCCGCATATGCTGATTTCGGCGCTGGCGGGTGGCGTGTTGCTGGTCTTTGCTGACTGGTGCGGCAGGATGGTGCTGTTTCCGTATCAGATCCCGGCGGGATTATTGTCGACGTTTATTGGTGCCCCGTACTTTATCTATCTGCTGAGAAAGCAGAGCCGCTGAGGCTGACCCCTTTCATGTAGGCCGGATAAGACGCTTTGCGTCGACATCCGGCAATAAAAAAGCCGGGTGGCGGCTTCGCCTTACCCGGCCTACATTTCTGCACGTTCTCTTTTTTACAACTTCGCAAACACCCGGCGCGCGGCGTCGATGGTGTTATTGATATCGTCTTCACTGTGCGCCACGGACATAAAGCCCGCTTCGAAAGCAGACGGCGCCAGATAAATTCCTTCATCCAGCATCATGTGGAAGAAGCGCTTGAAGCGTTCGACGTCGCATGCCATCACATCCTGATAGCAGGTTACGGTTTCTGCATCGGTGAAGAAAATCCCGAACATCCCGCCCACATGGTTAACCACCAGCGGAATATTCGCTTCTTCGGCAGCTTCCAACAGACCTTCCGCCAGACGCGTCGTCAGTTCGTTCAGCGTTTCATGAATACCCGGTTGGGCGACTTCGGTCAGACAGGCATAACCTGCCGCCATCGCGATCGGGTTACCGGAAAGCGTCCCCGCCTGGTAAACCGGACCGGTCGGCGCCAGTGCGTCCATCACATCGCGGCGACCGCCGAATGCGCCAACGGGCATTCCGCCACCGATAATTTTACCGAGGCAGGTCAGATCCGGCACGACGCCGTAATAATCCTGTGCTCCGGCCAGCGCTACGCGGAAACCGGTCATCACTTCATCAATGATCAACAGCGCGCCAAACTCATCGCACAGCGCACGTAGGCCCGGCAGGAATTCCGGCAACGGCGGGATGCAGTTCATGTTGCCGGCGACCGGCTCAACGATGATGCACGCGATCTCCTGCGGATACTGTTCAAATGCCGCACGTACTGAAGCGAGATCGTTGTAGGTGCAGGTCAGGGTGTGTTTCGCGAAATCGGCCGGAACGCCTGGGGAGTTCGGCTGGCCCAGCGTTAATGCACCGGAACCGGCCTTAACCAGCAGGCAGTCGGCATGGCCGTGGTAGCAGCCTTCAAATTTGATGATTTTATCGCGACCGGTGAAACCGCGCGCCAGACGGATTGCGCTCATTGTCGCTTCCGTACCGGAGTTCACCATGCGCACCATGTCCATGGTCGGCACTAATTCGGTGACCAGCTCCGCCATTTTCACTTCCATCTCGGTCGGTGCACCGAAGCTTAAACCGCGCTCCGCAGCTTCAATCACCGCATTACGGATTGCCGGGTGGTTGTGACCCAGTACCATCGGTCCCCAGGAACCGACGTAATCGACATAGGCTTTACCATCGACATCGTACAGATACGCGCCGTCCGCTTTTTCGATAAACAGCGGAGTACCACCCACGCCAGTAAAGGCGCGAACGGGGGAGTTGACGCCGCCTGGGATAAGTTCGCGTGCTGCGCTGTAGAGATTTTCAGACTTACTCATGGATGGGGTCCTGGTTCGTAGAAAAAGTAAATGCCCGCTATTCTAGTTATTCAGAGAAGGTTATGAAAGTTTTACGCATTTGAAACAATGCGATTTGCAGGGGATTTTCGCGAAATGTGCGAGTAGAATGCCGATTCCGTATTTGTATTACCAATTAATGATCATCTGATGAAGACAGACACTCCCTCTTTTGAAGCACAGCAAATTGTGCGTTTACGCCGCAGGGATCAAATTCGTCGTCTCCTGGAACGAGACAAAACGCCGTTGGCGATCCTGTTGATGGCTGCAGTAGTGGGTACTGTGACAGGGCTTGTTGGCGTGGCATTTGAGAAAGCGGTGACCTGGGTGCAGAATCAGCGCATTGGCACGCTGGCTCAGGTTGCGGACCATGACATTCTGCTGTGGCCGCTGGCGTTTATTCTCTCGGCGTTGCTGGCGATGGTCGGCTATTTCCTGGTGCGTAAATTTGCGCCGGAAGCCGGTGGTTCGGGGATCCCTGAGATTGAAGGTGCGCTGGAAGAGCTGCGACCTGTGCGTTGGTGGCGTGTCCTGCCGGTGAAATTTATCGGCGGCATGGGCACGTTGGGTGCTGGCATGGTGCTTGGGCGTGAAGGTCCGACCGTGCAGATTGGCGGTAACCTCGGGCGCATGGTGCTGGATATTTTCCGCATGCGTAGCGCCGAAGCGCGGCATACCTTATTGGCTACCGGTGCGGCAGCGGGCCTTTCGGCGGCGTTTAACGCTCCGCTGGCGGGGATCCTGTTCATCATTGAAGAGATGCGCCCGCAGTTTCGCTATAACCTCGTGTCGATCAAAGCCGTGTTTACCGGCGTTATTATGTCGAGCATTGTGTTTCGTGTTTTCAACGGTGAAGCCCCGATAATTGAAGTCGGGAAACTGTCTAATGCGCCGGTGAATACGCTGTGGCTGTATCTCGTGCTCGGGCTTATTTTTGGCTGTGTCGGGCCATTGTTCAACACCATGGTGTTGCGCACCCAGGATATGTTCCAGCGCTTTCACGGCGGTGAAATTAAAAAATGGGTGCTGATGGGCGGCGCGATCGGCGGTCTGTGCGGTATCCTGGGATTAATTCAACCTGAAGCGGCAGGCGGTGGCTTTAATCTGATCCCGATTGCCGCAGCAGGCAATTTTAGCGTCGGTCTACTGCTGTTTATATTTATCACCCGGGTCGTCACCACGCTGCTGTGCTTCTCATCCGGCGCGCCCGGTGGGATCTTTGCCCCGATGCTGGCGTTGGGGACGTTGCTTGGTACGGCGTTCGGTATGGCTGCGGCGGCCTCTTTTCCGCAGTATCACCTGGAGGCCGGAACCTTTGCCATTGCCGGAATGGGGGCTTTGTTGGCTGCTTCGGTGCGTGCGCCGCTAACGGGTATTGTACTGGTGCTGGAGATGACCGATAACTATCAGCTCATTTTGCCAATGATTATTACCTGTCTTGGCGCAACACTATTAGCCCAATTTATGGGCGGAAAGCCGCTATACTCGACTATCCTGGCTCGTACGCTGGCAAAACAGGAAGCGGAGCAGGCGGCAAAAAGCCAGGGTACTGCCGCTGGCGAGAATACTTGAACGAAATACCAGGGTATTAGATAATGGCCCAAAATATTGGGTTGAAATTTACCCAATTGCCGATGTCGTTTGGAGCAAAATATGAGTGATGACGTAGCGCTGCCACTGCAATTTACTGAAGCAGCAGCCAATAAAGTTAAAAGCCTGATCGCTGACGAAGATAACCCGAATCTGAAATTACGCGTGTATATCACTGGCGGTGGTTGCAGCGGTTTCCAGTACGGTTTCACCTTTGATGATCAGGTCAATGAAGGTGATATGACCATCGAGAAACAAGGTGTTGGTCTGGTCGTTGATCCGATGAGTCTGCAATATCTGGTGGGCGGCGCGGTTGACTATACCGAAGGTCTGGAAGGTTCCCGCTTCGTTGTGACTAACCCGAATGCGAAAAGCACCTGCGGGTGTGGTTCTTCTTTCAGCATCTGATTGCTGTCTGTAATACTGATGGTCTGATGTTGTAGGCCCGGTAAGCGTAGCGCCACCGGGCAATGTGCCGGATGGCGGCGTAAACGCCTTATCCGGCCTACATGTTCTGTATCGTCATATCAACGCCCGTTATCATCCAGCGCAAACGTCGGCAATTTCAGATGCCAGCGAATGGCGGCAAGCCGAATCAGCAGCGTGACAATCATCCCCATCATACTGGCGTTTTCCAGTGAAACATCAAAGGTATAAAACGCTGTCGCATGCACGATCCCGCCGATAATACAGGCTGTGGCGTAGATCTCGGTGCGCAAAATCATCGGGACTTCACGAGCTAACACATCGCGAATGATCCCACCACCAACGCCGGTAATCACCCCCATACAAATCGCCACCAGCGGCCCTGTTCCTGCGAGAAATGCCTTGTTGACGCCAATACCCACGAACACCGCCAGACCAACGGCATCCAGCACCGGAAGGATCCATTTCGGTATGCGTCTTGGTTGACGTACCAACAGGATCGTCAGCATGCTGGTTATCATCGCCACCACCAGATCGGTCGGATCCTTAACCCAAAAAACCGGTCCATTATCCAGCGCCATATCGCGGATCGTTCCACCACCAACGGCGGTAACCACGCCGAGTACCAGGACGCCAAACGGATCCATACGTAATTTTCCGGCCAGTAATACGCCAGAGATTGCAAATACCGCGGTGCCGACAATATCAAGCCAATAGACGAGCATTTTTAAATCCTCACAACAGACCTGGTGGGGGCAGGCGCTAATTTATCTGTGAAAGCGCATTACAGAGTTGTTTTGCGGCGAGGATAATACGCGGGCTCGCGCGTTCGAACCAGTCACTATTAAGTGTAATAATGGGTATTTTTAGCTGGTTTCCCCAGTATTGCTCAATTTTCAGAGTTTCGCCCGGACCGCCTGTGGCAACAATAGCCTGGGGGGCTCGTGCCAGGACCTGCTCACGGCTAACCTGCGGCCAGGGAACCCGACTACCGGCAAAGATGTTTTCTCCGCCGCATACCTCAAGAACTTCGTGCTGAATAGAACCTTTTCCACTGGTAAACAGAGGATTGGCACCAAACTGGAGAAACACGCGTTTTTTCGGTTTGTTGGCATACTGAGATTTAAGTAAAGCATAGTCATCAAGCATGGTTTGCGCCGCCTGTTTAGCTTGTTCAGGCTTGGGGCTCCATGCTGCTAATTGGCGTAGCGCATCGGCAACCTGCTCAATGGTAACGGCATCCACCCAGATGACCTTAATTCCCAGAGAGGTCAGTTGATTCACCTGCCGCTCAGCATTTCCCCCGCGCCAGGCGACGACCAAATCAGGTTTCAGCGCCACAATACGTTCAAGATTCATCCCTTGCCAGGTTGAGACTTCCTCAATATTTTTGGCTTCTGGCGGGTAGTTAGAATAGCTGCTGACGCCAACGGGGGTAATGCCAGCGGCAAAAGCGAGTTCAGTATTGGCAGGAGAAAGCGTCACAACACGCGGCGCGGCGTAAAGGAACGCCGGGAGAGTGAAAAGCAGGGCGACCAGCGCCCTGGAGAGTAATTTAGCCATGCGCCAGTTTCTGTACCAGCGTTTCAACCATCAGGCTTGACTGCTTCGCGGCAACCACCAGGAATTCGTCAAAGCTGAGATGGGACTGCTGATCGGCAACGTCAGAGATAGCGCGAACCACGACAAATGGCACGTTAAAGTTGTGGCAAACGTGCGCAATTGCGGTCGCTTCCATCTCAACGGCAATCGCCTGCGGGAAGTTATGCTTAATTTTAGCCAGCCCCACGGAACCATTAATGAAGGCATCGCCGCTGACGATAAGTCCGCGAACGGCGTTCAGATTGAGTTCGGCGATGCAAGACTCTGCGGCAGCAATCAACGCAGGATCGGCTTTAAAACCAGCCGGGCAGCCCGGTAGCTGACCAAATTCATAGCCAAAGGCAGTGACGTCGGCGTCGTGATAGCGCGCTTCGTCAGAAACTACGATATCCCCGACTTTCAGCGTAGAGGCCAGGCCACCCGCAGAACCGGTATTAATGATGGCGTCCGGCTTGCAGCGTTCAAGCAGCAACGAAGCGCCCAGTGCCGCAGCCACTTTACCGATACCCGATTTCAGCAGCGCAACCTCTGTACCGTTCAGTTGGCCGGTGTAAATTTCACAACCGCCGAGCGCGATGGTCTGACGGTTTTCGATTTTGTCACGCAGCAGCGTAACTTCTTCTTCCATTGCACCAATGATGCCGATTTTCATAGATTTACTCGCGATAAGCCAGATTTGAGGGCATAGTCTATCATGCGCTTAAGGGGTAGCGCATTTCTCAGGCGGGAGAGGACATGGCACAGATCGATTTCCGGAAAAAAATAAACTGGCATCGTCGTTACCGTTCGCCGCAGGGCGTGAAGACTGAGCATGAGATCCTGCGTATTTTCGAAAGCGATCGCGGACGTATTATCAATTCTCCGGCAATTCGCCGACTGCAACAAAAAACGCAGGTCTTTCCGCTGGAGCGTAATGCGGCGGTGCGCACGCGTTTAACGCACTCGATGGAAGTTCAGCAGGTTGGGCGCTATATCGCGAAAGAGATCCTCAGCCGACTGAAAGAACTAAAGCTGCTGGAGCAGTATGGCCTGGATGAACTGACAGGGCCATTTGAGAGTATTGTCGAAATGTCCTGCCTGATGCATGACATTGGTAATCCGCCGTTTGGCCATTTTGGGGAGGCGGCTATTAATGACTGGTTCCGCCAGCGACTGTATCCCGCAGACGCAGAAAGTCAGCCCCTAAGTGATGACCGTTGCCAGGTGACGGCATTACGATTGCGTGAAGGCGAAGAGTCGCTGAATGATATTCGCCGCAAGGTGCGCCAGGACCTGTGCCATTTTGAAGGCAATGCGCAGGGTATTCGCCTTGTGCATACGTTGATGCGTATGAACCTTACCTGGGCGCAGGTTGGCGGTATTTTAAAATATACCCGTCCAGCGTGGTGGCGCGGCAGTGCACCCGAGACACACAACTATTTAATGAAGAAGCCGGGTTATTACCTTTCTGAAGAACCGTATATTGAGCGGTTGCGTAAAGAATTATCATTAGCGCCTTACAGTCGCTTTCCATTAACCTGGATTATGGAAGCTGCCGATGATATCTCTTATTGCGTGGCGGATCTGGAAGATGCCGTTGAGAAAAGAATCTTTAGCGTCGAGCAACTTTATCACCACCTGTATGAGGCGTGGGGGCAGCATGAAAAAGGTTCCCTGTTTAGCCAGGTTGTTGAGAACGCTTGGGAGAAGTCACGTTCAAATACATTAAGCCGGAGTACCGAAGATCAGTTCTTTATGTATTTACGCGTCAATACGCTGAATAAACTGGTGCCATATGCGGCCCAGCGGTTTATTGATAATTTGCCGCAGATTTATGAAGGCAGCTTTAATCATGCGCTGCTAGAAGATGCCAGTAGCTTCAGCCAGTTACTGGGTGTTTATAAAAATGTGGCGGTAAAACATGTGTTTAGCCATCCGGATGTTGAACAACTGGAACTACAGGGCTATCGGGTGATCAGCGGATTGCTGGAGATCTATCAGCCGTTATTAAAAATGTCTCAGTCAGATTTTTCTGAACTGGTCGACAATGAAAGAGTAAAACGTTTTCCTATCGAGTCCCGTTTATTTCAGAAGTTGTCTACCCGCCATCGTCTTGCGTATGTTGAGGCGGTTAGTAAAATATCGACGGGGTGCGCCGAGTACTCGGTTCTGGAATATTATTATCGCTGCCGATTGATTCAGGATTATATCAGCGGAATGACAGATTTGTATGCCTGGGATGAATATCGTCGCTTGATGGCCGTAGAACAATAAATACTCATTTGTAAAGGCGGACAATAAAATTTTACTTTTTCCTTAAACTTAATTCTGGAACTTAGCGCTATAAAACGACTCTGACGTATACAGCAATTTTGCGTTACCTGTTAATCGAGAACGAAACACATGAAAAAAACCACATTAGCAATGAGTGCACTGGCTCTGAGTTTAGGTTTGGCGTTGTCCCCCCTGTCTGCTACAGCGGCTGAGACGTCGTCTTCAGCAATGACCGCCCAACAGATGCCAAGCCTGGCCCCGATGCTCGAAAAAGTGATGCCATCGGTGGTAAGTATTAACGTCGAGGGGAGCACGACGGTAAATACGCCGCGCATGCCGCGTAATTTCCAGCAGTTCTTCGGTGATAATTCACCGTTCTGCCAGGACGGTTCTCCGTTCCAGAGTTCACCGTTCTGCCAGGGCGGCGCACCGGGCGCTGACAATGGCGGCGGCCAGCAGCAGAAATTTATGGCACTCGGTTCCGGCGTAATTATTGATGCCGCGAAAGGGTATGTCGTGACCAATAACCACGTGGTAGATAACGCCACGGTGATTAAAGTTCAGTTGAGCGATGGTCGTAAATTTGACGCGAAGATCGTGGGTAAAGATCCGCGCTCCGATATCGCGCTGATCCAAATTCAGGATCCGAAAAACCTGACGGCGATTAAGCTGGCAGATTCCGATGCGCTGCGCGTGGGTGATTACACCGTGGCAATTGGTAACCCGTTTGGCCTCGGTGAAACGGTGACTTCCGGCATTGTTTCTGCGCTGGGACGTAGTGGCCTGAACGCGGAGAACTACGAAAACTTTATTCAGACGGATGCTGCGATCAACCGGGGTAACTCCGGTGGTGCGCTGGTCAACCTGAACGGTGAGCTGATCGGTATTAACACAGCGATCCTCGCGCCGGACGGCGGTAACATCGGTATCGGTTTTGCGATCCCAAGCAACATGGTGAAAAACCTGACCTCGCAGATGGTTGAGTTTGGCCAGGTTAAACGCGGTGAGCTGGGCATTATGGGTACCGAGCTGAGCTCTGAGCTGGCGAAAGCGATGAAAGTTGACGCTCAGCGTGGCGCATTCGTCAGCCAGGTGATGCCGAACTCTTCCGCAGCGAAAGCGGGGATTAAAGCCGGGGATGTGATTACCTCCCTGAACGGCAAACCTATCAGCAGCTTCGCCGCCCTGCGTGCGCAGGTCGGTACGATGCCGGTTGGCAGCAAAATCACCCTGGGTCTGCTGCGTGACGGTAAGCCGGTCACCGTGAACCTGGAATTGCAGCAGAGCAGCCAGACTCAGGTTGACTCCAGCTCTATCTTTAAAGGCATCGAAGGTGCCGATATGAGCAACAAAGGCCAGGACAAAGGTGTCGTGGTAAGCGACGTGAAACCGAATTCTCCGGCTGCACAGATTGGCCTGAAGAAAGGGGATGTGATTATCGGCGCGAACCAGCAGCCGGTGAAAAACATCGCTGAACTGCGCAAAATCCTCGACAGCAAACCGGCTGTACTGGCGCTGAACATTCAGCGCGGTGACAGCTCCATCTATCTGTTGATGCAGTAATCTCCCTCAACCCCTTCCTGCACAGGAAGGGGTTTCTTTTTGTGATACTTCCCACAACTCCATACTTCTCCCTTTCGCTTTGTGCATTTGCACAATGTCGCCGCTTATTATCTTCCCTATGCTTGAGCTCTGCTCACAGGAGGGGTTTATGGCTGGTTGGCATCTTGATACCAAAATGGCGCAGGATATCGTGGCGCGTACCATGCGCATCATTGATACCAATATCAACGTAATGGATGCCCGTGGGCGGATAATCGGCAGCGGCGATCGCGAACGTATTGGTGAATTGCACGAAGGGGCGCTGCTGGTGCTTTCGCAGGGTCGGGTGGTCGATATCGACGATGCGGTGGCACGTCACTTGCACGGTGTACGACAGGGGATAAACCTGCCTCTGCGTCTGGAAGGCGAAATCGTTGGCGTTATCGGCCTTACCGGCGAGCCGGAGCATCTGCGCAAATACGGCGAGTTAGTGTGTATGACCGCAGAAATGATGTTGGAACAGTCGCGCTTGATGCATCTGTTAGCGCAGGATAGCCGTCTGCGTGAAGAGCTGGTGATGAACCTGATTCAGGCGGAAGAGAATACACCGGCGCTGATGGAATGGGCCCAGCGTTTAGGCATTGATTTGAACCAGCCACGCGTGGTGGCGGTGTTGGAGGTCGATAGTGGCCAGCTTGGCGTTGACAGTGCGATGGCGGAGTTACAGCAATTGCAGAATGCGTTGACCACGCCCGAACGTAATAATCTGATTGCGATTGTCTCTCTGACCGAGATGGTGGTGCTGAAACCGGCGCTCAATCAGTTTGGCCGCTGGGACGCTGAAGATCATCGTAAGCGGGTTGAGCAGCTTATTGCCCGCATGAAAGAGAACGGACAGCTGCGTTTTCGCGTGTCGCTGGGCAACTATTTTACCGGGCCTGGTAGCATTGCCCGTTCGTATCGTACGGCGCGCACCACCATGATGGTCGGTAAACAGCGGATGCCGGAAAGCCGTAGCTATTTCTATCAGGATTTGATGTTGCCAGTGCTGCTGGACAGCCTGCGCGGTGGCTGGCAGGCCAATGAGCTGGCGCGTCCGTTGGTGAGGCTGAAAGCGATGGATAACAATGGGTTGCTGCGTCGGACATTGGCGGCATGGTTTCGTCATAACGTCCAGCCGCTGGCGACCTCAAAGGCACTGTTTATTCACCGCAATACGCTGGAATATCGCCTGAATCGTATTTCAGAACTGACCGGGCTGGATCTGGGGAATTTTGACGACAGACTGCTACTGTATGTGGCGTTACAGTTAGATGAGCAGCATTGATTAACTGCCTGATGGCGCTACGCTTATCAGGCCTACGAGGATATACCTGTAGGCCGGATAAGGCGTAAGACGCCGCCATCCGGCAACAAACGGCTTATTTACGCGTCAGTTTTTCCAGATCGGCTTCAATTTCGCTGATCTTGTTGGTCACGACGCTTTCGAGATGACGTAAATCATCAAGGATCTTGCGTTTAAGATCGACTTCGCTGCGATCGCGCTGGCAGATCTGATCCAGTTCATCGATCACATAGCGCAGGTTGGGACTGATCTCCTGCACTTCTTTGTAACCCTGGCCGATGCCATCAGCTACCACCGTTTTGCGCTGACGGGGATATTTGAACTTCACGCTCTTGGCAAAAAACTCGCCTTTATCCTTTTGGAAATAGATTTTCAGGATATCGTTGTTGGCTTCTTGCCGCAGGCTGTAACGATCGATCTCTTCAGGATTAGTAATGCCCAGACTTTTCAGATTGTCATACATAGCGGTACCCTTAAGCTCACTATAACCATTGAATAATTAACGAAAAGCCTTGTTTATGCCACTCGCAGATGTAAAAAAAGCGGGCTAAGCCCGCTTTTTCAAATCGCTGTTAGTCGATAGTGCGCAACAGTTCGTTGATTCCCACTTTGCCACGCGTTTTGGCATCGACTTTCTTCACAATCACCGCGCAGTACAGGCTGTATTTACCATCTTTCGACGGCAGGTTGCCGGAGACGACCACGGAGCCTGCCGGAACGCGACCATAATGCACTTCGCCAGTTTCGCGATCGTAAATACGGGTGCTCTGACCGATGTACACGCCCATGGAGATAACAGAACCTTCTTCGACGATCACGCCTTCAACCACTTCAGAGCGTGCGCCGATGAAGCAGTTGTCTTCGATGATGGTCGGGTTAGCCTGCAACGGCTCCAGTACGCCGCCGATGCCAACGCCGCCGGACAGGTGTACGTTTTTACCGATTTGCGCACAGGAACCGACTGTCGCCCAGGTATCAACCATCGTACCTTCATCAACATAAGCGCCGATGTTTACGTAAGATGGCATCAGCACGGTGTTACGGGCGATAAACGCACCCTGACGCACGGCCGCAGGCGGAACCACGCGGAAACCTTCCTTCTGGAAGCGCGCTTCGTCGTAGTTGGCGAATTTCATCGGTACTTTATCGAAGTAACGGCTTTCCGCACCTTCGATGACCTGATTATCGTTAATACGGAAAGAGAGCAGGACCGCCTTTTTCAGCCACTGATGTGTGACCCACTGACCCTCAATCTTCTCTGCGACGCGCAGTGCACCGGAATCCAGTAAAGAAATAACCTGATTCACCGCTTCGCGGGTTACGGTATCTACATTTGCCGGAGTAATGTCGGCACGGCGCTCGAAAGCGGACTCAATAACGTTCTGTAACTGCTGCATTGTTAAACTCTTTCCATAATAAATAAAAACATCACCCTTTATCGTTTGGATTGAGGGCCTCTGTCAACCGTTGATGTACTTCCTGCTGCAGCTCATTATTAAGGGCGCGCCGGTCGGCGGTGGCGATTATGAATAAATCTTCTACTCGCTCGCCAATGGTTGTAATTCGGGCGCCATGCAGCGAAATTCCCAGATCGGCAAAAATCTGCCCGACCCGCGCCAGCAGGCCGGGCTGGTCGAGGGCGATAAGCTCCAGGAATGATTTTCGGTCGGTATGGGTCGGCAAAAAGGTGACCTCAGTATCGACGGTAAAGTGGCGTAATTTTGCCGGCTGGCGACGCGGTTGCGGTGGCTGCCAACTGCGCTGCGTGATGGCCTGTTCCAGTCCAAAACGGATCGCTTCATGTCGGTCTGAAGACAGCGGGCTGCCGTCCGGTTCCAGCACGATGAACGTATCCATCGCCATCCCATCGCGGGTAGTGAAAATCTGCGCATCGTGGACGCTAAGATTACGCCTGTCCAGTTCGGCGCAGACGGCGGCAAACAGGTAAGGGCGGTCAGGGCTCCAGATGAAAATTTCTGTCCCGCCGCGCGTGGCCTGTGGGCTGAGCAGGATCAGCGGCTTGCTGAGATCGTGTTGCAGCAGATGGCGCGCATGCCAGGCCAGCTGATTTGGGCTGTGACGCACGAAGTAGTTGGCGCGACAGCGTGACCAGATGTGGTGCAACGCTTCTTCATCAATGTTGTCCATTCGCAGTAGCGCCAGCGCCTGAAGCTGATGATGGCGTACACGCTCACGCATATCCGGCGTATTTTGCATGCCACGACGGAGTTGTTTTTCCGTTGCGAAGTACAGCTCGCGTAGCAGGCTTTGCTTCCAGCTATTCCACAGCGTTTCGTTGGTGGCGCAAATATCCGCGACGGTCAGACACACCAAAAAGCGCAGACGGTGTTCCGTTTGTACCTCTTCGGCGAATTGCTTAATTACTTCGGGATCCTGAATATCGCGGCGCTGAGCGGTCACCGACATCAGCAAATGCTGGCGCACCAGCCACACGATCAGCTGCGTTTCGCGGGAATTCAGGCCGTGCAGTTCGGCGAACTTGAGCACATCCTGAGCGCCGAGTACCGAGTGATCGCCGCCGCGACCTTTGGCGATATCGTGGAACAGCGCGGCAATCAGAATCAACTCCGGCTGTCGCAGACGCGGCCATAGATCCACACACAGCGGATGGCGCTGACGGGTCTCTTCGTTAGCAAAACTTTCCAGCTTGAGCATTACGCGGATGGTGTGTTCATCCACCGTATAGGCATGAAACAGGTCAAACTGCATTTGGCCGACAATATGCGACCATTGCGGCATATAGGCCCACAACACGCTGTGGCGATGCATCGGCAGCAGACCGCGGCTCACCGCGCCCGGATGGCGTAACATACTGAGAAACAGCGATCGCGCTTCCGGGATGTAGCACAGCGGCTGCGTTAAATGACGGCGGGCATGACGCAAATGGCGCAGCGTGGTGGAGTAAATCCCGCTGATCGCGCTGTTACGCACCATGATGTAAAACATCCGCAGTATCGCTTCTGGTTTGCGGATAAACAGATCGTCGTTGCGCAGATCGATCAACGTGCCGCGCAGTTGGAAGTCGTCATCAATCGGGCGCGGTTTTTCATCGGCGGGCATGGCGAGGATCGCCTCGTCGAACAGTTGCAACAGCATGTGATTCAGTTCGCTGACCCGTCGGGTGACGCGGAAATAGTCTTTCATCATCCGCTCGATAGGCTCGTTGCCTTCGCCGCCGTAGTTTAGCCGTTGCGCCACGCTGAGCTGGCGGTCAAACAGCAGGCGGTTGTCGTAACGACTAACGACCAGATGCAGGGCGAAGCGAATCCGCCACAGGATATGCAAACATTCATTCAGCTCGGCGCGTTCAGCCAGTGTCAAAAAGCCGAAGCCGACCATTTCGTCCAGTGAGGTGGCGCCAAAATGGCGACGCGCCACCCATTGCAGGGTATGGATATCGCGCAGGCCGCCGGGACTGCTTTTGATGTCCGGCTCCAGGTTGTAGCTGGTGCCGTGATAGCGCTGGTGGCGCTGATTCTGCTCTTCCACTTTAGCGGCGTAAAACTTGTCGGAAGGCCAGAAACCTTCGCTAAAAATATGCTTTTGCAGCTCCAGAAACAGCGCCACATCGCCGATCAGCAAGCGTGTTTCAATCAGGTTGGTGGCGACGGTTAAATCTGACAATCCTTCCAGCAGACACTCTTCCAGCGTACGCACGCTATGCCCAACCTCCAGCCTCACGTCCCATAGCAGCGTTAACAGCTCACCGACTTTCTCGGCCTGCGCATCAGGCAGCTTTTTACGGCTCAGGATCAGCAGGTCAATATCGGAAAGCGGGTGCAATTCGCCTCGTCCGTAGCCACCAACGGCAACCAGCGCCAGATCGGCTATTTGCCCGAACCCAGCTTCTATCCACAAACGCTGTAGCAGTTGGTCAATAAATTCGGTGCGGGCCTCAATGAGCTGTTCTGCGGAAATTCCACTGTCAAACGCTTCGCCTAACCAGTTCTGGAAGGTGTCGATATGCGCTTTAATGCCGGAGCAGTTGAGATCTTGCTGTGGCCATGTCCCTGGGTTTTGCGGTTGGCCAGGCAGGGTGGGGAGGGCAGTATTTGCGTGCTGTTCAGGAAGAGTATTCATTATGCGCCACCCATTAAAAAGCCGGATGATGGCGTGAACGCCTTATCCGGCCTACTAAGTAGTACAATTTGTAGGCCTGATAAGATGCGAATGCATCGCCATCAGGCAAAACATTATTCGCCGTGTGTGATGATCGCCGGGATGGTGTCATCCTTGCGTAACGTCAGAATTTCACAGCCGTTTTCCGTCACTACAATAGTATGCTCGTACTGTGCAGACAAGCTCCGGTCTTTGGTTTTCACCGTCCAGCCGTCTTTCATGGTACGGATGCGGTAATCACCGGCATTCAGCATCGGTTCTATGGTGAACGTCATGCCCGGCTGCAGTACCACACCACCGTCGTCTGCATCGTAGTGCAGAACCTGTGGCTCTTCATGGAAGCCGCGACCGATACCGTGACCGCAGTATTCACGAACAACAGAGAAACCTTCGCCTTCCGCGTATTTCTGAATCGCAGCGCCCAGCGTGCGCAGGCGAATGCCCGGTTTTACCATTCGCAGCGCCAGATACAGGCTTTCCTGTGTGACGCGGCACAGACGCTCGCCCAGAATAGTAGGTTTGCCGACGATAAACATCTTGGAGGTATCGCCGTGGTACTCGTCTTTAATTACGGTGACGTCGATGTTAACGATATCGCCGTCTTTCAGAAGCTTGGCGTCGTCCGGGATCCCGTGGCACACCACCTCATTAATAGAGATGCACACGGATTTCGGATAACCGTGATAGCCCAGGCAGGCGGAAATGGCCTGCTGCTCATTCACGATATAGTCATTACAGAGGCGATCCAGCTCGCCGGTGCTGACGCCCGGTTTAACAAACGGCGCGATCATTTCCAGTACATCAGCGGCCAGGCGGCCAGCGACGCGCATTTTTTCGATTTCTTCAGGGGTCTTGATTGAGATAGCCATAAATTCTGTCCATCAGTGCCGATGATATCGGCAATAATTGTTTAAGTGCTGCCAATGGTATCAGTCTGGGGTGTACCCTGCCAAATTGAGAATCATTCTGAACTTCGCCTTTCGTGCCACAGATGCGTTGGCTACATTTTTTCACCCCAGTCACTTACTGGTTGTAAGCTCCCGGGGATTCAAAAATTTGCCGCCTTCCTGTAACACGAAATTCATCGTTCATTCAGCACAGACCGCCAACAATTATTGGTGTCGGTGGCGTATTTGTGGTATAAAGCGCGCCGGACTTCCGATCCATTCGAAGACTACACACGATGGACGGGAGCGACAAATCTCACTTTGTGTAACAACACACACGTATCGGCACATATTCCGGGGTGCCCTTTGGGGTCGGTAATATGGGATGCGTGGAGGCTTAACCCCAACTTTTATATATAGAGGTTTTAATCATGGCAACTGTTTCCATGCGCGACATGCTCAAGGCTGGTGTTCACTTCGGTCACCAGACCCGTTACTGGAACCCGAAAATGAAGCCGTTCATCTTCGGTGCGCGTAACAAAGTTCACATCATCAACCTTGAGAAAACTGTACCGATGTTCAACGAAGCTCTGGCTGAACTGAACAAGATCTCTGCTCGTAAAGGTAAAATCCTTTTCGTTGGTACTAAACGCGCTGCAAGCGAAGCGGTGAAAGAAGCTGCTAACAGCTGCGACCAGTTCTTCGTGAACCATCGCTGGCTGGGCGGTATGCTGACTAACTGGAAAACCGTTCGTCAGTCCATCAAACGTCTGAAAGATCTGGAAACTCAGTCTCAGGACGGTACTTTCGAAAAGCTGACCAAGAAAGAAGCGCTGATGCGTACTCGTGAGCTTGAGAAACTGGAAAACAGCCTGGGCGGTATCAAAGACATGGGCGGTCTGCCGGACGCTCTGTTCGTAATCGATGCTGACCACGAGCACATTGCTATCAAAGAAGCAAACAACCTGGGTATCCCAGTATTTGCTATCGTTGATACCAACTCTGATCCGGACGGTGTTGACTTCGTTATCCCGGGTAACGACGACGCAATCCGTGCTGTGACCCTGTACCTGGGCGCTGTAGCTACTACCGTTCGTGAAGGCCGTTCTCAGGATCTGGCTTCCCAGGCGGAAGAAAGCTTCGTAGAAGCTGAATAATAAGGCACGCTCGTTAGAGCCCTTATAGACCAGGTAGTATCACGTTTGGTTAGGGGGCCTGTATATGGCCCCCTTTTTCACTTTTAAATCTGTGCGGTTTCATGCCGGGCAGATCAAATCTTCCGAGGATTTTAGAATGGCTGAAATTACCGCATCCCTGGTAAAAGAGCTGCGTGAGCGTACTGGCGCAGGCATGATGGATTGCAAAAAAGCACTGACTGAAGCTAATGGCGACATCGAGCTGGCAATCGAAAACATGCGTAAGTCCGGTGCAATCAAAGCGGCGAAAAAAGCAGGCAACGTTGCTGCTGACGGCGTAATCAAAACCAAAATCGACGGCAACATCGCTTTCATTCTGGAAGTTAACTGCCAGACTGACTTCGTTGCTAAAGATGCTGGTTTCCAGGCATTTGCTGACAAAGTACTGGACGCTGCCGTTGCTGGCAAAATCACTGACGTTGAAGTTCTGAAAGCACAGTTCGAAGAAGAACGTGTTGCTCTGGTTGCTAAAATCGGTGAGAACATCAACATCCGTCGCGTTGCTTCCCTGGAAGGCGAAGTTCTGGGTAACTACCAGCACGGTGCTCGTATCGGTGTTCTGGTTGCTGCAACTGGCGCTGACGAAGAACTGGTTAAACAGCTGGCAATGCACGTTGCTGCAAGCAAACCAGAATTCGTTAAGCCGGAAGACGTTTCCGCTGAAGTGGTAGAAAAAGAATACCAGGTTCAGCTGGACATCGCTATGCAGTCTGGCAAGCCGAAAGAAATCGCAGAGAAAATGGTTGAAGGCCGCATGAAGAAATTCACCGGCGAAGTTTCTCTGACCGGTCAGCCTTTCGTCATGGAACCGAGCAAATCTGTTGGTCAGCTGCTGAAAGAGCATAACGCTGACGTAACTGGTTTCATCCGCTTTGAAGTGGGTGAAGGCATCGAGAAAGTTGAGACTGACTTTGCAGCAGAAGTTGCTGCGATGTCCAAGCAGTCTTAATTTTTAAAGGAGCCGCCTGAGGGCGGCTTCTTTTTGTGTCTGGCTTGTAAATTCAGCGAACCGCTATAGTGGTCATGCTGAAAAGCGACATACAATGTCGCCGGAATTAACTCATCTCATTCGTTGACAGTCTCAGGAAAGAAACATGGCTACCAATGCAAAACCCGTCTACAAACGTATTCTGCTTAAGTTAAGTGGCGAAGCTCTGCAAGGTTCAGAAGGCTTCGGTATTGATGCAAGCATCCTCGACCGCATGGCTCAGGAAATCAAAGAGCTGGTTGAGCTGGGTATTCAGGTTGGCGTAGTGATTGGTGGTGGTAACCTGTTCCGTGGCGCTGGTCTGGCGAAAGCGGGGATGAACCGCGTTGTGGGCGACCACATGGGCATGTTAGCCACCGTAATGAACGGTCTGGCGATGCGCGATGCGCTTCACCGCGCCTATGTGAACGCTCGCTTGATGTCCGCAATTCCTCTGAACGGCGTGTGTGATAACTACAGCTGGGCCGAAGCTATCAGCCTGCTGCGTAACAACCGCGTTGTTATTTTGTCTGCGGGTACCGGCAATCCGTTCTTCACCACCGATTCTGCAGCCTGCCTGCGCGGTATTGAAATTGAAGCGGATGTGGTTCTGAAAGCCACCAAAGTCGATGGCGTATTTACTGCCGACCCGGCTAAAGATCCAACGGCGACTATGTACGAACAGTTGACCTACACTGAAGTGCTGGATAAAGAGCTGAAAGTAATGGATCTTGCCGCGTTCACGCTGGCTCGTGACCACAAATTACCGATTCGTGTCTTTAACATGAACAAACCAGGTGCACTGCGCCGTGTTGTTATGGGTGAAAAAGAAGGCACGTTAATCACGGAATAATTCCCGTTGCGGCTAAATGCAGGTAATATTCCGCTTTAATGTCGCGGGATACGTCCCTCAAAATTAATCAAGACTATACTTGTCACATCTTGCGTGGCGGGTATGGTCTGACTGAAACAAGCTTTCAAGGATTCGTAACGTGATCAACGATATCAGAAAAGATGCTGAAGTACGCATGGACAAATGCGTCGAAGCGTTCAAAAACCAAATCAGCAAAATTCGCACGGGTCGTGCTTCTCCTAGCCTGCTGGATGGTATTGTCGTGGAATATTACGGCACGCCGACTCCGCTGCGCCAGCTGGCAAGCGTAACGGTTGAAGATTCCCGTACCCTGAAAATCAACGTATTTGACCGTTCTATGGGTCCAGCCGTTGAGAAAGCAATCATGGCTTCCGACCTCGGTCTGAATCCAAGCTCTGCGGGTTCTGACATCCGCGTTCCGCTGCCGCCGCTGACCGAAGAACGTCGTAAAGATCTGACCAAGATCGTACGTGGTGAAGCTGAAGGCGCGCGTGTTGCGGTACGTAACGTACGCCGCGATGCAAACGACAAAGTGAAAGCGTTGTTGAAAGAAAAAGAGATCAGCGAAGATGACGATCGCCGTTCTCAGGACGACGTACAGAAACTGACTGACGCAGCAATCAAGAAAGTTGATGCGGCGCTGGCAGAGAAAGAAGCAGAACTGATGCAGTTCTGATTCGCCTGTACGCTAAAAACGCCGCTTAGAAGGCCTGAGAAGGCTGGATGGCGGCGTTTTGCTTTTTTCTGTCTACATACTCTAAATAATTCAAGTTGCAGGAAGGCGGTGACGCCAAAGGCCGAGTAAAGCCAACGTACATGCAACTTGAAGTATGACGAGTAAAATTCTTCTGGATGTCCGATGAAGCAATTAACCATCCTGGGATCAACCGGTTCCATTGGTTGCAGTACGCTGGATGTAGTACGCCATAACCCGGAAAAATTTCGTGTTGCTGCGTTGGTGGCGGGTAAAAATGTTGCCCGTATGGTAGAGCAATGCCTGGAGTTTGCGCCTCGCTATGCGGTAATGGATGATGAAAAAAGCGCAGCACAGGTAAAAGCTGCTCTTTTGGCACAGGGTAGCCGTACCGAGGTGATGAGCGGGCAGCAGGCTGCCTGTGATATGGCTGCACTGGATGATGTTGATCAGGTCATGGCGGCGATTGTCGGCGCAGCGGGTTTGCTGCCGACGCTGGCGGCAATTCGTGCGAGCAAAAGCATTTTGCTGGCGAATAAAGAATCTCTGGTGACCTGCGGTCGTCTGTTTATGGACGACGTGAAACGCCACAAAGCGCAGCTTTTGCCGGTAGATAGCGAGCATAACGCGATTTTTCAGAGTTTACCGCAACCTATCCAACACAATCTGGGATACGCTGACCTTGAGCAAAACGGCGTCATGTCAGTTCTGCTTACCGGGTCTGGTGGCCCATTCCGTGAAACGCCATTGCGCGATCTGGTCTCTATGACCCCCGATCAGGCATGCCGTCATCCGAATTGGTCGATGGGACGAAAAATCTCTGTCGATTCCGCCACCATGATGAACAAAGGTCTGGAATACATTGAAGCGCGTTGGTTATTTAATGCCAGTGCAAGCCAGATGGAAGTGCTGATTCATCCGCAGTCGGTTATTCATTCGATGGTCCGTTATCAGGATGGTAGTGTTCTGGCGCAGTTGGGTGAACCTGATATGCGTACACCTATTGCCCATACGATGGCATGGCCAGAACGTGTGACGTCCGGTGTTAAGCCTGTCGACTTTTGCAAACTCAGTGCGTTGACGTTTTCCGCACCTGATTACCAGCGTTATCCGTGCCTGAAACTGGCGATGGACGCGTTTGAGCAAGGTCAGGCGGCGACGACCGCACTCAATGCCGCGAATGAAATTACCGTTGCCGCATTCCTGGCGCAGCAGATCCGATTTACCGATATTGCCGATCTCAATTTATCTGTACTGGATAAGATGGATTTGCAGGAACCACAGAGCGTTGACGACGTGTTGAAGGTCGATGCCATCGCGCGGGAAGTCGCCAGAAAAGAAGTGATGCGACTCTCAAGCTGATGATAATCCCTCTACGGAGAATCGTGCTATTTGTTAGCGTTGGGCTTCAGTGATATAGTCTGCGCCACCCGATCGCGGGTATTTGCTTTTTTTCGGTCGGGTAAGCCGTGGTTTGACACGGCTTTTTTGTGGATAGGCTTCAGTATTCCTGAGTACCGTAAATCCTTTCAGGGACTAATAACGCGTTATGTTGTCTGCAACTAAACCATTAAGCGAAAATTTGCCAGCACATGGTTGTCGCCATGTCGCAATTATCATGGATGGCAATGGCCGCTGGGCGAAAAAGCAAGGGAAGATTCGCGCCTTTGGGCATAAGGCTGGAGCAAAATCCGTCCGCCGGGCTGTCTCTTTTGCTGCCAATAACGGTATTGATGCGTTAACGCTGTATGCCTTTAGCAGTGAGAACTGGAACCGACCTGCGCAGGAAGTGAGCGCGTTAATGGAACTGTTTGTGTGGGCACTTGATAGCGAAGTGAAAAACCTGCATCGCCATAACGTACGCCTGCGTATTATCGGGGATATCAGTCGATTTAACTCACGTTTGCAAGAACGGATTCGCAAATCAGAAGCGATTACCGCCCAGAATACCGGGTTGACGCTGAATATTGCAGCGAATTACGGTGGACGGTGGGATATTGTCCAGGGAGTCAGGCAACTGGCACAACAGGTGCAGGACGGTGTGCTGCATCCTGAGCAAATCGATGAAGAGATGCTTGGGCAGCAAATTTGTATGCATGAGCTGGCTCCTGTGGATTTAGTGATAAGGACTGGGGGAGAGCACCGAATTAGTAATTTTCTGTTGTGGCAAATTGCCTACGCCGAACTTTACTTTACCGATGTTCTCTGGCCCGATTTCGATGAACAAGACTTTGAAGGTGCGCTGCATGCCTTTGCTAATCGTGAGCGTCGTTTCGGCGGCACCGAACCCGGTGATGAAAAAGCCTGATGGGGGTCGCTTTTGCTGAAGTATCGCCTGATTTCTGCTTTTGTTTTAATACCCGTTGTCATCGCGGCGCTGTTTTTGCTGCCGCCGGTGGGGTTCGCCATTGTTACGTTGGTCGTCTGTATGTTGGCCGCCTGGGAATGGGGACAGTTAAGCGGTTTTACCACGCGTACGCAGCGAGTCTGGCTGGCGGTTTTGTGCGGGCTATTGCTGGCACTGATGCTATTTTTGCTGCCAGAATACCATCGCGATATCCATCAACCGCTGGTTGAAGTATCGCTGTGGGCGTCGCTGGGCTGGTGGGTCGTAGCGCTGTTACTGGTATTGTTTTACCCAGGGTCTGCGTCGGTCTGGCGTAATTCCAAAACATTACGCATAATTTTCGGCGTGTTAACCATTGTCCCGTTCTTTTGGGGAATGCTGGCGCTACGTGCATGGCACTATGATGAGAATCATTATAGTGGCGCGCTATGGCTGCTGTATGTCATGATCCTCGTTTGGGGAGCGGACTCTGGTGCGTATATGTTTGGTAAGCTATTTGGCAAACATAAGCTGGCCCCGAAGGTTTCTCCTGGTAAAACCTGGCAGGGTTTTTTTGGCGGACTCGCCACTGCGGCCGTGATCTCATGGGGTTATGGCATGTGGGCGAATCTTGAAGTTGCGCCTGTCACCTTGCTCATTTGCTCCATCGTTGCAGCCCTGGCCTCCGTGCTGGGTGACCTGACCGAGAGTATGTTTAAGCGTGAAGCAGGTATTAAGGACAGTGGTCACTTAATTCCAGGACACGGCGGTATTCTGGATCGTATTGATAGCCTGACGGCTGCGGTACCGGTCTTTGCCTGCCTGTTGTTACTGGTGTTCAGGACGCTCTAACGGATGGTCTTATGCTGAGTATTCTCTGGAATTTGGCTGCATTCATCATTGCACTTGGTGTGCTTATCACCGTGCATGAATTTGGTCATTTCTGGGTTGCACGGCGCTGCGGAGTCCGCGTCGAACGCTTTTCCATTGGCTTTGGAAAAGCGCTTTGGCGGCGTACCGATAAATCAGGTACGGAATACGTCATCGCCATGATTCCCCTCGGCGGTTACGTCAAAATGCTGGATGAGCGCGCTGAACCGGTCGCACCGGAATTGCGCCATTACGCCTTCAACAATAAAACGGTTGGACAACGTGCTGCCATTATCGCCGCGGGTCCGATTGCAAACTTCCTTTTTGCTATTTTTGCTTATTGGCTGGTGTTTATCATTGGTGTCCCTGGCGTTCGTCCGGTTGTTGGTGAAATAACACCCAACTCGATTGCTGCACAGGCGCAAATTCAGCCGGGTACGGAACTAAAAGCGGTTGATGGCATCGAAACCCCTGATTGGGATGCCGTGCGATTGCAACTGGTATCCAAAATTGGCGATGAGCATACGACCCTCAGCGTGGCGCAATTTGGCAGTAACCAGCGACAGGACAAAACGCTGGATTTACGCCATTGGGCATTTGAGCCAGACAAAGAGGATCCTGTCTCTAGTTTGGGCATGCGTCCGCGTGGTCCGCAGATTGAACCGGTACTGTCAGAAGTGCAGGTTAACTCCGCTGCAAGTAAGGCAGGTTTGCAAGCTGGCGACAGGATCGTTAAAGTCAATGGTCAGTCGCTGACGCAATGGATGACGTTCGTGACGCTGGTGCGCGATAATCCGGATACGCCGTTAGCGCTAGATATTGAAAGACAAGGAAGTTCCTTGTCTTTAACGTTAACCCCAGATTCAAAACAGGTTAACGGTAAGGCAGAAGGGTTTGCGGGCGTGGTGCCTAAAGTTATTCCTCTGCCTGATGAGTATAAGACTGTACGCCAGTATGGGCCATTCAGCGCCATCCTCGAAGCCTCGGATAAAACGTGGCAGTTGATGAAGCTGACGGTCAGTATGCTGGGAAAATTGATTACCGGTGATGTAAAACTGAACAACCTCAGTGGGCCGATTTCTATCGCCCAGGGGGCTGGGATGTCAGCGGAGTTCGGGATTATTTATTACCTGATGTTCCTTGCGCTTATCAGCGTGAACTTAGGGATAATCAACCTGTTTCCGTTGCCCGTTCTTGACGGGGGGCATCTGCTGTTCCTGGCGATTGAAAAGCTGAAGGGCGGTCCGGTATCCGAGCGGGTTCAAGACTTTAGTTATCGCATTGGCTCTATCTTGCTGGTGTTGTTAATGGGGCTTGCACTTTTCAATGATTTCTCTCGGTTGTAAGAGAGTGTTAGGAAGAACGCATAATAACGATGGCGATGAAAAAGTTGCTCATAGCGTCGCTGCTGTTTAGCAGCGCCACCGTATACGGTGCTGAAGGGTTCGTAGTGAAGGACATTCATTTCGAAGGCCTACAGCGAGTCGCCGTTGGTGCGGCTCTCCTCAGTATGCCGGTGCGCACAGGCGACACGGTTAATGATGAAGACATCAGTAATACCATTCGTGCTCTGTTCGCCACCGGAAACTTTGAGGATGTCCGCGTCCTGCGCGATGGTGATACCCTTCTGGTTCAGGTAAAAGAACGTCCGACGATTGCCAGCATCACTTTCTCCGGTAACAAATCGGTGAAAGATGACATGCTGAAGCAAAACCTCGAGGCGTCTGGCGTGCGTGTTGGCGAGTCTCTGGATCGCACAACGCTTGCCGATATCGAAAAGGGCCTGGAAGATTTCTACTATAGCGTCGGTAAGTACAGCGCCAGTGTGAAAGCGGTGGTGACGCCGTTGCCGCGTAACCGCGTTGACCTCAAGCTGGTCTTCCAGGAAGGTGTTTCGGCGAAGATCCAACAGATCAATATCGTCGGCAACCATGCCTTCTCGACTGACGAACTTATCTCTCACTTCCAGTTGCGTGACGAAGTGCCGTGGTGGAACGTGGTGGGCGATCGTAAATACCAGAAACAGAAGCTGGCGGGCGACCTTGAAACCCTGCGTAGCTACTATCTGGATCGCGGTTATGCTCGCTTCAATATTGATTCCACTCAGGTCAGCCTGACGCCGGATAAAAAAGGCATCTACATCACCGTTAACATCACTGAAGGCGAGCAGTACAAGCTTTCTGGGGTTCAGGTGAGCGGTAACCTGGCCGGGCACTCCGCCGAAATTGAGACCCTGACGAAGATCGAGCCAGGTGAACTCTATAACGGCACCAAAGTGACCAAAATGGAAGATGACATCAAGAAGCTTCTGGGTCGCTATGGCTATGCCTATCCGCGCGTACAGTCGCAGCCTGAAATCAACGACGCTGACAAAACCGTTAAATTGCGTGTAAACGTGGATGCGGGTAACCGTTTCTATGTGCGTAAGATCCGTTTTGAAGGTAACGACACTTCTAAAGACTCCGTTCTGCGTCGCGAAATGCGTCAGATGGAAGGCGCATGGTTGGGCAGCGATCTGGTCGACCAGGGTAAAGAGCGTCTGAACCGTCTGGGTTACTTTGAAACCGTTGATACCGATACTCAGCGTGTTCCGGGCAGCCCGGATCAGGTTGATGTGGTCTACAAGGTCAAAGAGCGTAACACCGGTAGCTTTAACTTCGGCGTCGGTTATGGTACCGAGAGCGGCGTGAGCTTCCAGGCTGGCGTTCAGCAAGATAACTGGTTAGGTACCGGTTATTCTGTCGGGATTAACGGCACCAAAAACGACTACCAGACCTATACTGAGTTGTCTGTCACTAACCCGTACTTCACCGTTGATGGTGTGAGCCTTGGTGGCCGCGTCTTCTATAACGACTTTGAAGCGGATGATGCAGACCTGTCCGACTATACCAACAAAAGTTATGGTACAGACGTGACGCTGGGCTTCCCGGTCAACGAATACAACACGTTGCGTGCGGGCCTGGGTTATGTACATAACAAACTGTCCAATATGCAGCCGCAGGTTGCGATGGATCGTTATCTTGAGTCAATGGGTGAGACCAATACCAACAGCTTTGCTGCGGATGACTTCACCTTTAACTATGGTTGGACATATAACAAGCTTGACCGCGGCTACTTCCCAACGGAAGGTACGCGCGTCAACCTGAACGGCAAAGTCACCATTCCGGGTTCTGACAACGAATACTATAAAGCGACGTTGGATACCGCGACCTATGTGCCGATCGATGACGATCATAAATGGGTCGTCCTGGGTCGTACCAAGGTAGGTTATGGAGACGGTATAGGCAGCAAAGAGTTGCCGTTCTACGAGAACTTCTATGCGGGTGGCTCCAGCACCGTGCGTGGTTTCCAGTCTAATACCATCGGTCCGAAAGCGGTCTATAAACCTGGGGCTTACGCCGGCGATACTGACAGCTACGAAGAGTGTACCAATAAAGACGGTTCGTACTGTAAATCAGACGATGCGGTCGGTGGTAACGCCATGGCCGTAGCCAGCCTGGAATTTATTACCCCGACGCCGTTTATCAGCGATAAGTATGCTAACTCGGTCCGTACCTCCTTCTTCTGGGATATGGGTACCGTTTGGGATACTAACTGGCAGGATAGCGATCAAACTCGCGCTATTGGGGTTCCAGATTACGGTGATCCGAGCAATATCCGTATGTCTGCAGGTATCGCGTTACAATGGATGTCCCCATTGGGGCCGTTGGTTTTCTCCTACGCCCAGCCGTTCAAGAAGTACGATGGAGACAAAGCGGAACAGTTCCAGTTTAACATTGGTAAAACCTGGTAACTGTTCTTCGCAAAGGAATGTAGTGGTAGTGTAGCGATGACTTTAGGCGATCTTGCATGGGATCGCCTGGCCACGCAAAGAACTGCACCTTCGGGTGCAAATGGGATGGTAAGGAGTTAATTGTGAAAAAGTGGTTATTAGCTGCAGGTCTCGGTTTAGCGATGGCAACGTCCGCACAGGCTGCTGACAAAATTGCAATCGTCAATATGGGTAGCCTGTTCCAACAGGTTGCACAGAAGACGGGTGTTTCTGCTACGCTGGAAAACGAGTTCAAAGGCCGTGCCAGCGAACTGCAGCGTATGGAATCCGATCTGCAATCTAAAATGCAGCGTCTGCAATCAATGAAAGCAGGTAGCGATCGTACCAAGCTGGAAAAAGACGTCATGGCTCAGCGCCAGACTTTCTCTCAGAAAGCTCAGGCTTTCGAGCAGGATCGTGCACGTCGTTCCAACGAAGAACGTGGCAAACTGGTTACTCGTATCCAGACAGCTGTGAAATCTGTTGCCAGCAGCCAGAGCATTGATCTGGTCGTTGACGCAAACACCGTTGCATACAACAGCAGCGATGTAAAAGACATCACCGCTGACGTACTGAAACAGGTTAAATAAGTAATGCCTTCAATTCGACTGGCTGATTTAGCAGAGCAGTTGGATGCAGAATTACACGGTGATGGCGATATCGTCATCACCGGCGTAGCGTCCATGCAATCTGCGCAAACTGGCAATATCACGTTCATGGTGAATCCTAAATACCGTGAACATTTAGGCGTATGCCAGGCGTCTGCCGTTGTGATGACGCAGGACGATCTTCCTTTTGCTAAGAGTGCGGCGCTGGTAGTGAAGAATCCCTACCTGACCTATGCACGTATGGCGCAAATTTTAGATACCACGCCTCAGCCTGCACAGAACATTGCACCCAGTGCAGTGATCGATGCAACGGCGAAGCTGGGTAATAATGTCTCTGTGGGCGCAAATGCGGTCATTGAGTCTGGCGTAGAACTGGGCGATAACGTGGTTATCGGTGCAGGTTGCTTCGTCGGAAAAAATACCAAAATCGGTGCAGGTTCACGCTTGTGGGCGAATGTGACGATTTACCACGACATCCAGATCGGTGAAAATTGCCTGATCCAGTCCAGCACTGTCGTTGGATCTGATGGATTTGGTTACGCGAACGATCGTGGTAACTGGGTGAAGATCCCCCAGCTTGGTCGCGTGATTATCGGCGATCGCGTCGAGATCGGCGCTTGTACCACCATTGACCGTGGTGCTCTGGACGATACTGTGATCGGTAATGGTGTTATCATTGATAACCAGTGCCAGATTGCGCATAACGTTGTGATTGGCGACAATACGGCGGTAGCCGGTGGCGTCATTATGGCGGGTAGCCTGAAGATTGGCCGTTATTGCATGATTGGCGGTGCCAGCGTGATCAATGGGCATATGGAAATATGCGACAAAGTTACGGTAACTGGCATGGGTATGGTGATGCGTCCTATCACTGAACCTGGCGTCTACTCCTCAGGCATTCCGCTACAACCCAACAAGGTATGGCGTAAAACAGCTGCACTGGTGATGAATATTGATGATATGAGCAAGCGCCTCAAAGCGATTGAGCGCAAGGTTAATCAACAAGACTAAAGCACCTTTTTTGCATGTCTGACTTTTCGGCCTGTCCCATTCATACGATTGCGACAGGCCGTGTTATTATTGCCTTTTAGTATATTTTGACAGGAAGAGTATTTTGACTACTAACACTCATACTCTGCATATTGAAGAGATTTTAGAACTTCTGCCGCACCGTTTTCCGTTTCTGCTGGTTGACCGCGTGCTGGATTTTGAAGAAGGTCGTTTTCTGCGCGCAGTGAAAAATGTATCCGTTAACGAGCCTTTCTTTCAGGGCCACTTCCCGGGTAAACCTATTTTCCCTGGCGTATTGATTCTGGAAGCGATGGCACAGGCTACCGGTATCCTCGCGTTTAAAAGCGTAGGAAAACTGGAACCAGGCGAACTGTATTATTTCGCGGGTATTGATGAAGCACGCTTTAAGCGTCCTGTCGTGCCTGGCGATCAGATGATCATGGAAGTGACTTTCGAGAAAACGCGCCGTGGCCTGACCCGTTTTAAAGGGGTTGCGCTGGTCGACGGTAAAGTTGTGTGCGAAGCAACGATGATGTGTGCCCGTAGCCGGGAGGCCTGATACGTGATTGATAAATCCGCCTTTATTCACCCGACCGCCATTGTAGAAGAGGGCGCCAGCATTGGTGCCAATGCTCACATTGGCCCATTTTGTATTGTTGGACCCCATGTTGAAATTGGTGAGGGTACCGTACTGAAGTCTCACGTTGTCGTGAATGGCCATACAAAAATTGGTCGCGATAACGAGATCTATCAGTTTGCCTCCATCGGTGAAGTTAACCAGGATCTTAAATATGCTGGTGAACCGACCCGTGTGGAAATTGGCGATCGCAACCGCATCCGCGAAAGCGTCACCATTCATCGTGGCACAGTGCAGGGCGGTGGAGTGACGAAGGTGGGCAGCGATAACTTACTGATGATTAATGCGCACGTCGCGCATGATTGTACGGTAGGCAACCGCTGTATTCTGGCGAATAACGCCACGCTTGCCGGACATGTTTCGCTTGATGATTTTGTTATCATCGGCGGCATGACTGCGGTGCATCAGTTCTGCATCATCGGTGCACATGTGATGGTTGGCGGCTGTTCTGGTGTAGCCCAGGACGTGCCTCCGTACGTTATCGCCCAGGGCAACCACGCGACGCCGTTTGGCGTCAATATCGAAGGTCTGAAGCGTCGTGGATTCACCCGCGAAGCGATTACCGCGATTCGTAACGCCTACAAAGCGTTGTACCGTAGCGGTAAAACGCTGGAAGAAGTGAAACCAGAAATCGCGGAACTGGCGAAACAGTACCCCGAAGTTCAGGCTTTCAGCGACTTCTTTGAGCGCTCAACGCGTGGCCTGATTCGTTAATGACTGAACAGCGTCCTTTAACGATTGCCCTCGTCGCCGGAGAAACCTCCGGCGATATTCTTGGTGCAGGGTTAATCCGTGCACTCAAGGCTCGCGTTCCCAATGCGCGTTTTGTTGGCGTGGCGGGTCCGCTGATGCAGGCCGAAGGTTGTGAAGCCTGGTACGAAATGGAAGAGCTGGCGGTCATGGGCATTGTTGAAGTGCTCGGACGCCTGCGCCGTTTACTGCATATTCGTGCCGACCTCACTCGCCGATTCACCGACTTAAAGCCGGATGTTTTCGTCGGCATTGATGCGCCTGATTTCAATATTACCCTCGAAGGGAACTTGAAAAAACAGGGCATTAAAACCATTCATTATGTCAGTCCGTCCGTCTGGGCGTGGCGACAGAAACGCGTTTTCAAAATAGGCAGATCCACCAACATGGTGCTGGCCTTTCTGCCTTTCGAAAAAGCGTTTTATGACAAATTTAACGTCCCGTGCCGCTTTATCGGTCATACCATGGCGGATGCCATGCCGTTGGACCCGGATAAAAATGCGGCACGTGATGTTCTGGGCATTCCTCATGACGCTCACTGCCTGGCGCTACTGCCAGGAAGCCGCGGTGCAGAAGTGGAGATGCTCAGCGCCGATTTTCTGAAAACGGCGCAGCTATTACGCCAGCATTATCCGGATCTCGAAGTGGTGGTGCCGTTGGTGAATGCCAAACGTCGCGAGCAGTTTGAACGCATTAAAGCGGAAGTTGCACCGGAGCTTTCTGTACATCTGCTCAATGGTATGGGACGTGAAGCAATGGTGGCCAGCGATGCCGCACTGCTGGCTTCAGGTACCGCCGCGCTGGAGTGTATGCTGGCAAAATGCCCGATGGTGGTTGGCTACCGTATGAAACCCTTCACCTTTTGGCTGGCGAAGCGCCTGGTGAAAACGGATTACGTTTCGCTACCTAACCTGCTGGCGGGAAGAGAACTGGTTAAAGAGCTGTTGCAGGAAGAGTGTGAACCGCAGGCGCTGTCGCAAGCGCTGTTGCCATTGCTGGCAAATGGTAAAACCAGCCATGCGATGCACGACACATTCCGTGAACTGCACCAGCAGATCCGTTGCAATGCTGATGAGCAGGCGGCGGATGCGGTCCTGGAGTTAGCGCAATGATTGAATTTGTGTATCCGCATACGCATTTAGTGGCGGGTGTGGATGAAGTCGGGCGCGGCCCTTTGGTTGGCGCAGTCGTCACTGCTGCCGTCATTCTGGATCCGGCTCGCCCTATTATCGGTCTTAACGACTCAAAAAAACTGTCAGAAAAACGTCGCCTGGCGCTGTTTGATGAAATTAAAGAAAAAGCGTTAAGCTGGAGCCTAGGTCGGGCGGAACCGCATGAAATCGACGAGCTGAACATTTTGCATGCCACCATGCTGGCCATGCAGCGTGCGGTTGCGGGTCTGCATATTGCGCCTGAATACGTGCTGATTGACGGCAATCGTTGCCCGGCATTACCGGTACCGTCGATGGCGGTGGTCAAAGGTGATAGCCGCGTGGCGGAGATTAGCGCCGCATCGATTCTGGCAAAAGTGACCCGTGACGCTGAAATGGCGGCGCTGGATACGGTTTTTCCACAGTATGGTTTTGCACAGCACAAAGGTTATCCAACCGCATTTCATCTGGAAAAATTGGCACTGCATGGTGCGACTGAGCACCATCGCCGCAGCTTTGGCCCCGTCAAACGCGCACTGGGACTCTCGTCCTGATTCTTGTGTCGAAGGAATCTGAAGATGTCTGAACCACGTTTCGTCCACCTACGGGTGCACAGCGACTACTCCATGATCGATGGGCTGGCGAAAACCGGGCCGCTGGTAAAAAAGGCGGCCGCGTTAGGCATGCCTGCGCTGGCGATCACTGATTTTACCAACCTGTGTGGTCTGGTGAAGTTTTACGGAGCGGGTCACGGTGCGGGTATTAAGCCGATAGTTGGCGCAGATTTTCATGTCCGCAGTGAGCTGTTGGGCGATGAACTCACGCAGCTCACCGTGCTGGCCGCAAATAATACCGGCTATCAGAACCTGACGTTGTTGATTTCGAAAGCCTATCAGCGCGGCTATGGCGCAGAAGGGCCGGTTATCGACCGGGACTGGTTGGTCGAGCTAAAAGAAGGTTTGATTTTGCTCTCCGGCGGTCGCATGGGCGATGTCGGACGCAGCCTGCTGCGCGGCAATAGCGCACTGGTTGACGAGTGCGTGGCGTTTTACGAAGAACATTTTCCCAATTGCTATTTCCTCGAACTGATTCGCACCGGCAGGCAAGATGAAGAAAATTATCTGCACGCAGCCGTAGCACTGGCCGAAACGCGTGGTCTACCGGTAGTGGCGACTAACGATGTCCGCTTCCTTGAAACCGGAGATTTCGACGCGCATGAAATCCGCGTAGCGATCCACGACGGGTTCACCCTTGATGACCCGAAACGCCCGCGTAACTATTCGCCGCAGCAGTACATGCGCAGCGAAGATGAGATGTGCGAGCTGTTCTCCGATATTCCGGAAGCACTGCAAAACACCGTCGAGATAGCCAAACGCTGCAACGTGACGGTGCGTCTGGGCGAATACTTCCTGCCGCAGTTCCCGACCGGCGATATGACCACCGAGGATTTCCTCGTGGCGAAATCACGCGAAGGGCTGGAAGAACGTCTCGAATTTTTGTTCCCTGACCCTGAAGTTCGTACGCAGAAGCGCCCGCCTTACGATGAACGTCTGGAAGTTGAACTTAAAGTTATCAACCAGATGGGATTCCCTGGCTACTTCCTGATCGTTATGGAATTTATCCAGTGGTCGAAAGATAACGGCGTACCGGTAGGCCCGGGACGTGGTTCCGGCGCTGGCTCACTAGTCGCCTATGCGCTGAAAATTACCGATCTCGATCCGCTGGAATTTGACCTGCTGTTCGAACGTTTCCTTAACCCGGAACGTGTCTCAATGCCCGACTTCGACGTTGACTTCTGTATGGAGAAACGCGACCAGGTTATCGAGCACGTGGCGGAAATGTACGGTCGTGATGCGGTTTCGCAGATTATTACCTTTGGTACGATGGCTGCAAAAGCGGTTATCCGCGACGTGGGCCGCGTGCTGGGGCATCCGTACGGTTTCGTTGACCGTATTTCGAAACTGGTGCCGCCCGACCCGGGCATGACGCTGGCAAAAGCCTTTGAAGCCGAACCCCAACTGCCGGAAATCTATGAGGCAGATGAAGAGGTTAAAGCGCTGATCGATATGGCGCGTAAGCTGGAAGGCGTCACGCGTAACGCTGGTAAGCACGCCGGTGGTGTGGTTATCGCACCGACAAAAATTACTGATTTTGCGCCTTTGTACTGCGATGAGCAGGGGCTGCACCCGGTTACTCAGTTTGATAAGAACGACGTGGAATATGCCGGTCTTGTGAAGTTCGACTTCCTCGGCCTGCGTACGCTCACCATCATCAACTGGGCGCTGGAAATGATCAACGCGCGCCGTGAAAAGAACGGTGAGCCACCGCTGGATATTGCGGCTATCCCGCTGGATGACAAGAAAAGCTTCGATATGCTGCAACGCTCGGAGACCACGGCGGTCTTCCAGCTTGAATCCCGCGGTATGAAAGACCTGATCAAACGTCTGCAGCCTGACTGCTTCGAAGACATGATCGCACTGGTGGCTCTGTTCCGCCCAGGTCCGCTACAGTCGGGGATGGTAGATAACTTTATCGACCGTAAGCATGGTCGCGAAGAGATTTCCTACCCGGACGTACAATGGCAGCATGAGTGTCTGAAACCGGTACTGGAGCCGACCTACGGCATTATCCTGTATCAGGAACAGGTTATGCAGATTGCCCAGGAGTTGTCCGGGTACACCCTTGGCGGCGCGGATATGCTGCGTCGTGCGATGGGTAAGAAAAAGCCGGAAGAGATGGCTAAGCAGCGCGGCACCTTTGAAGAAGGGGCGAAAAAGCGCGGCGTAGACGGCGAACTGGCGATGAAAATCTTTGACCTGGTGGAGAAATTCGCCGGTTACGGATTTAACAAATCGCACTCCGCAGCCTATGCGCTCGTCTCTTACCAGACGCTGTGGCTGAAGGCGCATTATCCTGCTGAGTTTATGGCGGCGGTAATGACCGCCGATATGGATAACACTGAGAAAGTGGTCGGGCTGGTAGATGAATGCTGGCGTATGGGGCTCAAAATCCTGCCGCCGGATATCAACTCCGGGCTTTACCATTTTCACGTGAATGATGATGGCGAGATTGTTTATGGCATCGGCGCGATAAAAGGCGTGGGTGAAGGACCAATTGAAGCTATTATTGAGGCGCGTAACGAAGGCGGTTACTTCCGTGAGCTGTTTGATCTCTGTGCACGCACGGATATCAAAAAACTTAACCGCCGGGTGCTGGAAAAGCTAATTATGTCTGGGGCGTTTGATCGCCTTGGTCCGCATCGCGCGGCGTTGATGAATTCGCTCAACGATGCGCTAAAAGCCGCCGATCAGCATGCAAAAGCCGAAGCCATCGGTCAGGCCGATATGTTTGGCGTGCTGGCGGAAGAACCGGAGCAAATTGAACAATCCTATGCCAGTTGCCAACCGTGGCCGGAGCAGGTGGTATTAGATGGTGAGCGTGAAACGTTGGGGCTTTACCTGACGGGACACCCCATCAACCAGTATTTAAAAGAAATTGAGCGCTATGTCGGAGGCTACAGGCTGAAAGACATGCATCCGACAGAACGTGGTAAAGTCACCACGGCTGCGGGGCTCGTCATTGCTGCGCGGGTAATGGTCACCAAGCGCGGCAATCGTATCGGCATCTGTACACTGGATGACCGTTCCGGACGTCTGGAAGTTATGTTGTTTACCGATGCTCTGGATAAATACCAGCAATTGCTGGAAAAAGACCGCATACTTATCGTCAGCGGACAGGTCAGCTTTGATGACTTCAGCGGCGGGCTTAAAATGATGGCCCGTGAAGTCATGGATATTGACGAAGCCCGGGAAAAATATGCTCGCGGGCTTGCTATCTCGCTGACGGACAGGCAAATTGATGACCAGCTTTTAAACCGACTCCGTCAGTCTCTGGAACCCCACCGCTCGGGGACAATTCCAGTACATCTCTACTATCAGAGGGCGGATGCACGTGCGCGGTTGCGTTTTGGCGCGACGTGGCGTGTTTCTCCGAGCGATCGTTTGCTAAACGATCTCCGTGGCCTTATTGGTTCGGAGCAGGTGGAACTGGAGTTTGACTAATACAGGAATACTATGAGTCTGAATTTCCTTGATTTTGAACAGCCGATTGCAGAGCTGGAAGCAAAAATCGATTCTTTGACTGCGGTTAGCCGTCAGGATGAGAAACTGGATATTAACATCGATGAAGAAGTGCATCGCCTGCGTGAAAAAAGCGTAGAACTGACGCGTAAAATCTTCGCCGATCTTGGCGCATGGCAGGTAGCCCAACTGGCGCGCCATCCACAGCGTCCGTACACCCTGGATTATGTCCGCCTGGCGTTTGATGAATTTGATGAGCTGGCGGGCGATCGTGCCTATGCGGATGATAAAGCTATTGTTGGCGGTATCGCGCGTCTGGATGGCCGTCCGGTGATGATCATTGGTCATCAGAAAGGCCGTGAGACCAAAGAAAAGATTCGCCGTAATTTCGGCATGCCAGCGCCGGAAGGCTATCGCAAAGCGCTGCGTCTGATGGAAATGGCCGAGCGTTTCAACATGCCGATCATTACCTTCATCGACACCCCAGGGGCTTACCCGGGCGTGGGCGCGGAAGAGCGTGGTCAGTCAGAAGCGATCGCGCGCAACCTGCGTGAAATGTCGCGTCTGAGCGTACCGGTAATCTGCACCGTTATCGGTGAAGGTGGTTCCGGTGGCGCGCTGGCGATCGGTGTAGGCGATAAAGTGAATATGCTGCAATACAGCACCTATTCCGTTATCTCCCCGGAAGGTTGTGCTTCAATTCTGTGGAAAAGCGCCGACAAAGCACCGCTGGCCGCAGAAGCGATGGGAATTGTTGCCCCGCGTCTGAAAGAGCTGAAGCTTATCGACTCTATCATTCCGGAACCGTTAGGCGGTGCACACCGCAATCCGGAAGTGATGGCTGCGTCCCTGAAAGCACAGCTGCTGGCCGATCTCGCCGATCTCGACGTGTTAAGCAAAGACGATCTGAAAAACCGTCGTTACCAGCGTCTGATGAGCTACGGTTACGCGTAAACTGCATTTATTCTGAAAAGGGCCACTACGTTGTGGCCCTTTTTTTTACCTGCGGTTTGACCAGGCTATGATTAACTAAGGTTTTTCCAGGAGGAACGCATGAATATCATTGCCATCATGGGACCGCATGGCGTCTTTTATAAAGATGAGCCCATCAAGGAACTTGAGCGTGCGCTGCAACAGCAGGGATTTCAGATTATCTGGCCGCAGAATAGTGTCGACCTGCTGAAGTTTATCGAACACAACCCGCGAATTTGCGGCGTCATTTTTGACTGGGATGAATATAGCCTGGAGCTGTGCAGTGACATCAACCAGCTCAACGAGTATCTCCCGCTCTATGCCTTTATTAATACCCATTCGACGATGGATGTCAGTGCGCACGACCTGCGCATGGCGCTGTGGTTTTTTGAGTATGCGCTGGGTCAGTCTGAAGACATTGCCACCCGCATTCGCCAGTACACCAACGAATACCTCGATAACATTACGCCTCCGTTCACCAAGGCGCTGTTTACCTATGTGAAGGAAGGAAAGTATACCTTCTGTACGCCCGGGCACATGGCGGGTACGGCGTACCAGAAAAGCCCGGTCGGCTGCCTGTTCTATGATTTCTTTGGCGGCAATACGCTGAAAGCCGACGTGTCCATTTCCGTAACCGAACTGGGCTCATTGCTTGATCATACCGGTCCGCACCTTGAAGCGGAGGAGTACATCGCGCGTACTTTTGGTGCCGAACAGAGCTATATGGTGACTAACGGCACCTCGACATCGAACAAGATTGTCGGTATGTATGCTGCGCCTGCAGGAAGTACGCTACTGATTGACCGCAACTGCCATAAGTCGCTGGCGCATTTGCTGATGATGAGCGATGTGGTGCCAATCTGGTTGAAGCCTACGCGTAACGCGTTGGGGATCCTCGGCGGTATACCCCGTCGGGAATTTACCCATGCAAGTATTGAACGCAAGGTAGAAGAGACGACTCAGGCGCAATGGCCGGTACACGCGGTGATCACCAACTCCACCTATGACGGGCTGCTTTATAACACCAACTGGATCAAGCAAACCCTGGATGTGCCCTCCATCCATTTTGATTCAGCCTGGGTGCCGTATACCCATTTTCATCCGATCTATCAGGGGAAAAGTGGGATGAGCGGCGAACGGATACCGGGAAAGGTGATATTTGAAACACAGTCCACCCACAAGATGCTGGCGGCGTTGTCACAGGCTTCGCTGATCCACATTAAGGGTGACTATGATGAAGACACGTTCAACGAAGCCTTTATGATGCACACCTCCACGTCTCCGAGCTATCCGATTGTGGCGTCGATAGAAACGGCGGCGGCAATGCTGCGTGGCAATTCCGGCAAGCGGTTAATCAATCGTTCGGTGGAACGGGCGCTGCATTTCCGTAAAGAAGTGCAGCGTCTGCGCGAAGAGTCGGATGGCTGGTTCTTTGATATCTGGCAGCCGGAAAAGGTCGATGAAGCAGAATGTTGGCCGGTAGCGCCAGGTGAAGACTGGCACGGATTTGTTGATGCTGATGCCGACCACATGTTCCTCGACCCGGTGAAGGTCACGATTCTGACGCCGGGAATGGATGAACAGGGAAATATGAGCGAAGAGGGGATCCCCGCGGCGCTGGTGGCGAAATTCCTTGATGAACGCGGCGTCGTCGTCGAAAAAACGGGACCGTATAACCTGTTATTCCTGTTCAGTATTGGCATTGATAAGACCCGGGCGATGGGGCTGCTACGTGGCCTGACGGAATTTAAGCGCTCGTACGATCTGAATTTACGCGTGAAAAATATGCTGCCGGATCTGTATGCTGAAGATCCCGATTTCTATCGCAATATGCGTATTCAGGATCTGGCACAGGGGATCCATAAGCTGATCCGCCAGCACGATCTCTCCGGACTGATGCTGCGGGCATTTGATACTTTGCCGGAAATGAAAATGACACCGCACCAGGCCTGGCAGCGGCAGATCAAAGGTGAGGTGGAAACCGTGGCGCTTGATCAACTGGTAGGACGCGTGTCCGCCAATATGATCCTGCCTTATCCTCCCGGCGTGCCGCTCTTGATGCCCGGGGAAATGATCACTGCCAAAAGCCGGGCTGTCCTCGATTTTCTTCTGATGCTGTGTTCAGTGGGGCAGCGCTACCCGGGATTTGAAACCGATATCCATGGCGCTAAACTGGGCGAGGATGGTGTGTATCGCGTGAGAGTCTTAAAAATGGCATAACGACTTGCCTGACCCTAAGACGTACGAGTAACGTGCTGACAGAAAAATGAAAGAGGCGATGACGCTATGCTGGGATTAAAACAGGTTCACCATATTGCCATTATTGCGACGGACTACGCGGCAAGTAAGGCATTTTACTGCGATGTGCTTGGCTTTACACTGATGAGCGAAGCCTATCGGGAAGAGAGAGATTCGTGGAAAGGCGATCTGGCATTGAACGGCCAGTATGTGATTGAGCTTTTTTCTTTCCCGTTTCCACCTTGCCGTCCGAGCCGACCGGAAGCCTGCGGTTTGCGTCATCTGGCGTTCAGCGTGGAGGATGTGGAAAAGTCGATCGCGCATCTGGAAGCACACCACGTGAAGTGTGAATCCATACGTATCGATCCATTTACCGGTAAACGCTTTACGTTTTTCAACGATCCGGACGGATTGCCCCTCGAACTGTACGAGCTGTAAGGCTTGTCATTGTGGCGTTAGCCCGGTAACGTGCCGGGCAATGCCATTGTAAGTAACCATCATGACGACACTCACGCTGAACACTTCACTGCTGAATTCTCAATCGATTTTGGTCGCCTTTAGCGGCGGGCTGGACTCAACCGTACTCCTGCATCAGCTGGTGCAGTGGCGAGCGCAGCATCCTGAGGTCGCTTTACGCGCAATCCATATTCATCACGGATTAAGCCCACATGCAGACAGTTGGGTGCAGCACTGTGAGTCAGTATGTATGCAGTGGCAGGTGCCGCTAGTGGTTGAGCGGGTACACCTTGAGGACGATGGCCTGGGCATCGAAGCTCAGGCACGACGCGCGCGCTATCAGGCATTTGCGCAGACCTTACTACCGGGCGAGGTGCTGATGACCGCCCAGCATCTCGATGACCAGTGTGAAACCTTTTTGCTGGCGCTTAAGCGCGGCAGCGGCCCTGCCGGACTTTCCGCCATGGGCGAAAACTCACCGTTCGCCGGAACCCAACTGATTCGACCGCTGCTGGCGCAAACGCGAGAGGCGCTTGAAGCATGGGCGCGGCAGCATGAATTATGCTGGATTGAAGATGAAAGCAATCAGGATGATACCTACGATCGCAATTTCCTCAGATTGCGCGTTACCCCATTGCTCCAACAGCGCTGGCCGCACTTCGCGCAAGCCGTAGCCCGCAGCGCCGCGCTGTGTGCTGAGCAGGAGAGTTTACTGGATGAACTGCTGGCCAGCGATTTAGCCGATTGCATCACAGCCCACGGCACACTGCTACTGGTACCGTTAATGATGATGAGCGACGTGCGTCGTGCCGCGCTGCTTCGTCGCTGGCTGGCGGGGTTAAATGCGCCGATGCCTTCTCGTGATGGACTGGAACGTATCTGGCAGGAAGTGGCGCTGGCGCGGGAAGATGCCTCACCCTGTTTTCGCCTCGGGGAGTACGAGGTCCGCCGTTATCAGTCACAGCTGTGGTGGGTGAAGTCAGTCGATGGGCAAAGCGAAACCGTTATCCCATGGCTAGAGTGGAAAACACCGTTGGCGCTGCCTGCCGGATTGGGTTCGGTTCAGTTAATCTCTGCGGGTGAATTGCGCATGCCGCAAGCGGATGAAGCTGTCAGCATTCGTTTCAAAGCACCAGGGTTATTGCATATTGTCGGGCGTAACGGTGGACGGAAATTAAAGAAAATCTGGCAGGAGCAGGGGATCCCGCCCTGGCGACGAGATACCACACCGCTGCTGTTTTACGGCGAAACGTTGATTGCGGCTGCGGGTGTTTTCGTGACGCGTGAGGGAGCGGCGGAAGATGAAGAAGGCGTGAGTCTGGTTTGGCGTGGAAAGTAGGCCGGATAAGGTGCTTTGCACCGTCATCCGGCACCAAAATAATCAGGATTCGCTGACCACCACGGTACCGATCTGCGGGTGGCTGAAGCTGGCAATTTTGTCGAGGCGAAGCTCCCGGGGTTCACCTGCGACATCTGCGACCAGATACTCCACGTTTTTGCGTGAAACCAGGTCGTTCGCTTTCGCCTGCAAAACTTCGCCATCTTTTAACGCCAGCGTCAGTAACAAATGGTGCTGGCAGGCGAGTTCAAGATTGTCGTAATCATCGCAGTTGATGGGTTGATACGTTTCATTCATTGACATAATCGCTCACCAGTAAGTTCGCGGCAGCATAGGCCGCTTTTTCCCTGACCGACTCTGGAAGGGCGCTGTCTGCCGCCACTTCATTAAGCACCTTCAATACGCAACCCAGCGCATCCGGGATATACCCTAAGTCTCCGCTGGCGATTTCCGCGTACCGCTTGCGTATTAACTCACAATATTTTTCCACATGCCCTCCTGTCAGCACTCTGACTTAACCGTGGATGCAAGTCTAAGCCTACGAAGATAAACTCTGTTTAGCAAGGTGACTATACCATACTCATTCAAGCAATATCAGCGCCTTGATAGATGAGCAGTTAGCAGCCTTTTGCCGCAGTTTTCGCTACAATGTGCGCCTGATTCGAAAGGAGTTCTCCCATGGCGCTTAAAGCGACAATTTATAAAGCCGTCGTCAACGTAGCGGATCTTGACCGCAACCAGTTTCTTGACGCGGCCTTGACGCTGGCGCGTCACCCCTCTGAAACCCAGGAGCGCATGATGCTGCGCCTGCTGGCCTGGATTAAATATGCCGATGAACGGCTGCAGTTCACGCGTGGCCTGAGTGCGGAAGACGAGCCTGAAGCATGGCTGCGTAACGACCATCTGGGCATCGATCTTTGGATTGAGCTGGGTCTGCCGGATGAGCGCCGTATCAAGAAAGCCTGTACCCAGTCTGGTGAGGTTGCTCTGTTTGCCTACAACAGCCGTGCGGCTCAGATCTGGTGGCAGCAAAACCAGAACAAATGTGCGCAGTTTAAAAATCTCACCGTGTGGTATCTGGATGATGAACAGCTGGCGCAACTGAGTGATTTTGCTGGTCGTACAATGGCGCTGCAGGCGACTATTCAGGACGGCGCTATTTGGCTGTCCGACTCTCAGAACAATCTGGAAATTCATCTGACCGCGTGGCAGCCGCGTTCATGATTGTTCTCTCCCGAAACGTCTCTATCCCTGATAATGAGCTGGAAATCACGGCGATTCGGGCACAAGGCGCGGGTGGTCAGCACGTTAACAAGACCTCGACGGCTATCCATTTGCGCTTTGACATTCGGGCCTCGAGCCTGCCAGAGTATTACAAGGAACGCCTGCTGGCCGCCAGCCATCATCTGATTAGCGGCGATGGCATTATTATCATTAAGGCGCAGGAATACCGTAGCCAGGAGCTCAATCGGGAAGCGGCAATCTCCCGACTGGTGGCGGTGATAAAAGAATTAACCGCGGTGCAAAAAAGCCGACAGGCAACTCGCCCTACGCGCGCCTCGAAAGAGCGCAGGTTGTCATCGAAGGCGCAAAAATCCACAGTGAAAGCACTGCGCGGGAGAGTTCGTCGAACGCAAGACTGACGAGCGGGAATAAAAATTAATAAGGAATTGATAGTGAAAACAGCAATATTGTCCGTGGTCGCTGCATGCACGCTTTTTTCCTTGATCGGCTGTAATAACCGTACTGAAGTTGAAGTACTACAGCCGACGCGGGCGGCAGAATTAAAACCGATGCAGCAAAGCTGGCGTGGCATCTTACCTTGCGCGGACTGCGAAGGGATTGAAACCTCTCTGTTTCTGGAAAAAGACGGCACATGGGTGATGAACGAACGCTATCAGGGCGTGCGGGATGAACCGTCTTCGTTTGCCTCTTATGGCACATGGGCGCGTACAGCCGACAAACTGGTGCTGACCGACAGTAAAGGTGAAAAATCGTACTACCGGGCTAAAGGCGAGGCGCTGGAAATGCTCGATCGTGAAGGTAACCCGATTGAGTCACAGTTTAACTACACGCTCCAGCCGGTTTCCGCCAGCTTACCGGTGACGCCAATGCCGATGCGAGGCATGTATTTCTATATGGCTGACGCGGCAATCTTTACCGACTGCGCAACGGGTAAACGGATGCCGGTGGCGAATAACGCTCAGCTTGAACGCGACTATTTAGCCGCTCGTGCGGAAAACGGACAGTCCGTACTGCTGACGCTTGAGGCGCATTTCACGCTGGAGTCAAACCCGGATACGGGTGAGAAAGTGAAAACGTTGATGGCGGATAAAGACGCGAAATTTATCCCTGGTAAAGCGTGTAATTAATCGATAGAAAAAAGGCCCCGATAATCAGGGCCTTTTTGTTGGTATTAGCCTTTAATGGCTTTGACCAGGAAGTCGACGATGTCGCCGGTTTTAATCAGCTCTTTCTCGCCGTTACGACGGTATTTGTATTCGATATCGTCGTTGTCGAGGTTACGGTCGCCCAGCACGATGGTGTGTGGGATACCGATCAGTTCCATATCGGCAAACATCACGCCCGGACGCTCTTTACGATCGTCCATCAGCACTTCGATACCCTGCGCGCGCAGCTCAGCGTACAGCTTTTCAGCCAACTCCTGCACACGGTAGGATTTGTGCATGTTCATCGGCAGAATGGCGACCTGGAACGGGGCAATGGCATCTGGCCATACGATGCCACGATCGTCAAAGTTCTGTTCAATAGCAGCAGCGACTACGCGAGTGACCCCGATACCGTAGCAGCCCATAGTCAGCGTCTGGTTACGGCCATCTTCGCCCTGAACAGCGGCTTTCATCGCTTCAGAGTACTTGGTACCCAACTGGAAGATGTGGCCGACTTCGATACCGCGTTTGATCATCAGCGTACCTTTGCCGTCCGGGCTAGGGTCGCCGGCGACCACGTTACGGATGTCAGCAACTTCCGGGGTGGCCACGTCGCGATCCCAGTTGATACCGAAATAGTGTTTACCGTCGATGTTGGCACCGGCAGCGAAATCGCTCATTACTGCAACGGTACGGTCGATAACCACCGGAATTGGCATATTCACCGGACCGAGCGAGCCAGGACCTGCTTTTACCAGCGCACGAATTTCTTCTTCGGTGGCAAAGGTCAGCGGGCTGGCAACCTGCGGCAGTTTTTCCGCTTTGACTTCGTTCAGCTCGTGATCGCCACGAACCAGCAGGGCGACCAGCGGGTAGCTGCTGCCTTCAACCGCTTTCACCAGCAGGGTTTTCACGGTTTTTTCGATAGGCAGGTTGAACTGCTCAACCAGTTCGGCGATGGTTTTAGCGTTCGGCGTATCTACCAACGTCATTTCCTGGGTTGCTGCCGCGCGCGGCTCTTTCGGCGCAACGGCTTCGGCAAATTCGATGTTCGCCGCATAGTCAGAGGAGTCGGAGAAGATCACATCGTCTTCGCCGCTCTGCGCCAGCACCTGGAATTCGTGAGAGGCGCTGCCGCCGATAGAACCGGTATCCGCTTGTACTGCACGGAAATCCAGCCCCATACGGCTGAAGATTTTGCTATACGCAGCGTACATCGCGTCGTAGGTTTCCTGCAGGGATTCCTGAGAGGTGTGGAAAGAGTATGCATCTTTCATCAGGAATTCGCGGGAGCGCATCACGCCGAAGCGTGGACGGACTTCGTCACGGAATTTGGTCTGAATCTGATAGAAGTTCAGCGGCAGCTGTTTGTAAGAGCTCAGCTCGTTACGGATCAGGTCGGTGATCACTTCTTCATGCGTTGGGCCGAGGACGAACGAACGATCGCCACGGTCAGCAATTCGCAGCAGTTCCGGGCCGTATTGTTCCCAACGGCCGCTCTCTTCCCACAGTTCAGAAGGCTGAACGACCGGCATCAACACCTCGATCGCACCGGCGTTGTTCATCTCTTCACGCACGATGTTTTCGACTTTTTTCAGGACGCGCACGCCGGTCGGCAGCCAGGTATATAACCCGGAGGCCAGCTTGCGGATCATCCCGGCGCGCAGCATCAGCTGGTGGCTGATGACTTCGGCGTCGGCAGGTGTCTCCTTCAGAGTGGAGAGCAGATATTGGCTAGTACGCATGTTGTTACGGTTCCAGTTGAACGATCGAACAGGCTCAAAACGAGCCTGGCACAAAACAAAAGTGCTTTAGTTTACCAGCGAGAAAGGGATGTCAAAAGAGTACGCGACGCAAATTAGCGGGCTTCCAGAGCAAAGACCTCAAATCCTGACGGCGTGACGCGCCAGCGGACGTTAAAGTCCAGCAGCCAGACGGCGTAGGTTTTGCCTTCTTCCTCGTTTTTACGGTAGGCAGGACGCGGATCCTGCGCCAGCACTTCGGCAATAAACTGACGAAGATGCGGGTAACGTTGTTCGAGCTTCGGTAGCTGCTCCGCGAGATCTTCACTGAACGTCACGTCTACGCTGGCCTGGGGGGCATCCTGAGCATAGCTGGCGCGAGCATCGGGTAACGATTCGGCAAACGGCAGATACGGTTTTATATCTACGACTGGCGTGCCATCAACGAGATCCAGCCCACCGAGTTCGAGGATCACGTGCTCTTTATGGCAGCGGATGCCCCGTAGCTCGACCAACGACATGCCAACAGGGTTAGGACGAAACGTTGAACGCGTGGCAAAGACACCCATTCTGGCGTTGCCGCCAAGGCGGGGAGGGCGCACGGTCGGACGCCATCCACCTTCCATTGTCTGGTGAAAAACAAAAATCACCCACAAATGACTGAAGGCTTCCAGGCCGCGAACGGCATCGGCCTGGTTATAAGGTGCGAGCAAATGCAGTTCACCGCTGGCGCTTTTCACCAGACCGGGCTGGCGTGGAACGGCGAACTTTTCTTTATAAGGTGAGCGGATAACGCCTATTTGCTCGAACTGAAAATGGCTCATTTCGCCGAAATGTTCAGTGCAGAACCGATGCAAACCGCCTGACGATAGCAACCCGGCGTTCCGCTGGTCACTTCGCAACTGTGCAGCAATACCGCATTAGCTTTCATTTTTGATGCGTTAATCTGCATGCGTTTGCGTGCGGTTGGAATGCTCGGAGGGGAATCCTGGTTTGAAGCCTGGCAGGATTCACCGCTAACTTCGCCAAGATCGCGGAACGGTTTGCCTACTAAATCTTCAGCGTTAGTAATGATTCTTACCGGCGTAGCGCGCGGTGCTTTCGGTTTTTCCGGCTCCGCTTTCGGCGGGGTTGCGGTGCTTTGAACGGGTTCAACAGGGGATCTGCTTAACATAGAACAGCCGCTCAGCAAGAGTGCTACTAAACAGATCGGTAAAGCACGCATAATATTTCCTCAATGAATGATCTAAACGTCAGATATTGAATCAGGTGCTTGCATAAATGACAAGACGGGCAAGCGCCCGTCCTGATGATATTACAGATTCTGTAAACAGCCTAAAATTACCAGCCCTTAACAGCACCGCCGTTGAAGACTTTGTTTGCTGCTTCGTACACTTCGTCAGACTGGTATGCTTCAACGAATTTCTTCACGTTCTCAGCATCTTTATTGTCTTCACGAGTTACAATCAGGTTTACGTACGGGGAATCTTTATCTTCAACAAAGATACCGTCTTTTGCCGGAGTCAGGCCGATCTGGCTGGCGTAGGTGGTGTTGATGACCGCCAGTGCGATTTGTGCATCGTCCAGGGAACGCGGCAGCTGCGGTGCTTCCAGTTCAACCAGCTTCAGGTTTTTCGGGTTTTCAATCACGTCCAGCGCGGTTGGCAGCAGGCCAACACCGTCTTTCAGTTTGATTAAGCCCACTTTTTGCAGCAGCAGCAAGGAACGGCCAAGGTTAGTCGGGTCGTTTGGAATCGCGACCTGGGAACCGTCCTGCAGCTCATCCAGTGATTTGATTTTTTTGGAGTAGCCCGCAATCGGGTAAACAAAAGTATTGCCTACAGCAACCAGCTTGTAACCACGATCTTTGATCTGCTGGTCCAGGTATGGTTTGTGCTGGAAGGCGTTAGCATCGATATCGCCTTTGCTCAGCGCTTCGTTAGGCAGAACGTAATCGTTAAACGTGACCAGCTCAACGTCCAGACCGTATTTTTCTTTTGCCACTTTCTGCGCGACTTCTGCAACCTGCTGCTCTGCGCCAACAATAACGCCCACTTTGATGTGATTAGGATCTTTTTCATCCTGACCGCAACCCACAAGTGCCAGAGAACCGATCAGGGCTCCAACTGCCGCAAAGGTTTTGAATTTGAACGCCATGCTTATTTCCTTTTCTTAATGAGTTTTTAGTGTTGTGTGCAACGTTATTTGTGCGTGACAGCCCGGACGATGCGATCGCCGGATAACTGAATTAAATAAACCAGAACGACGAGCAATACCAGTACTGTATTCATTACGGTAGCGTTGTAACCAATATAGCCGTACTGATAGCCAATCTGTCCAAGACCACCGGCACCGACGGCACCGCCCATCGCGGAGTAACCAACCAGTGTGATAAGGGTGATGGTGGCCGCATTGACCAGTCCTGGCAGCGCTTCTGGCAGTAATACCTTACGTACAATTTGCAGCGGCGTGGCGCCCATCGCACGAGAGGCTTCTATCAGCCCGGTCGGGATTTCGAGCAGCGCGTTTTCCACCATACGGGCGATAAACGGCGCGGCACCGACGGTCAGCGGAACGATAGCTGCCTGCAGTCCGATAGAGGTGCCTACGATCATGCGGGTGAACGGAATCATCCACACCAGTAAGATGATGAACGGGATGGAACGGAAAATGTTCACCAGCGCAGAGAGCGTACGGTAGAGCTTCGCGTTCTCAATAATTTGCCCCGGACGCGTTACGTACAGCAACACGCCGACCGGCAGACCAATCACAAAGCCAAAAAAACCGGACACAAAGGTCATTGCCAGCGTTTCCCATACGCCGCGAACCAGCAGCCACATCATCGGCTCAGACATAACCCAGTACCTCTACTTTTACATGGTGTTCCTGCAACCAGCTAATGGCTGCTTGTGTATCTTCCTGTGTGCCGTGCATTTCAGTCAGCATGATGCCGAACTTCACACCGCCGGCGTAATCCATCTGCGCGCTAATAATGTTGTTATTCACATTAAACCGACGGGCCGTCTCAGAAAGTAGCGGTGCATCGACCGAATGGCCGGTGAATTCCATACGCAGCATCGGCACGCTGTCGGCTTCCGGCTCCGCTTTCAAACGTTCCAGATAATCTTCCGGAATATCCAGGTGCAGCGTGGACTGGATAAATTTCTGTGCCAGCGGCGTTTTCGGGTGTGAGAACACTTCACTAACGGTGTCTTGCTCAATCAGTTCACCATTACTGATGACCGCCACGCAGTCACAAATACGTTTTACAACGTCCATCTCGTGAGTAATCAGCAGAATGGTGAGTCCCAGACGACGATTAATATCTTTCAATAATTCCAGAATCGAGCGTGTCGTTGCCGGATCGAGTGCGCTGGTGGCTTCATCGCACAGCAACACTTTGGGATTACTTGCCAGCGCACGGGCGATCGCCACACGCTGTTTTTGTCCACCGGAAAGGTTGGCCGGGTAGCTATCGTGCTTGTCTCCAAGACCAACCAAATCCAACAGTTCTGTTACGCGGCGTTTGATCTCTTCTTTTGGCGTGTTATCCAGTTCCAGCGGTAGTGCGACGTTACCGAACACCGTACGGGAAGAGAGCAGGTTAAAGTGCTGAAAAATCATGCCGATTTGACGGCGAGCTTTAGTCAACTCCGACTCAGAAAGCGTGGTCAGCTCCTGACCGCCAACCTGAACGCTGCCTTCGGTAGGGCGTTCGAGTAGGTTAACGCAGCGGATGAGCGTACTTTTACCGGCACCGGAGGCGCCAATAACGCCATAAATCTGCCCGGCAGGAACATGCAGGCTGACATTATTTAGCGCCTGAATGGTGCGAGTCCCCTGCTGGAACACTTTGGTGATATTCGAAAGTTTAATCATTGGTTATTTATTATCGTAATTAAGTTAGCCGTGGCATTTTCGTCTGTCAGGTACGGTCGAAGCCGTCAACAAGATGGATGTTAAGGCATCCAGACGTCTAAATCAATCGGGCTTTGCACGATGAGCACTTTCTTGCCCGCTGAAACATGCGATACTAGAGTCACATGCCTTATTCAGGAGCTATAAAAGGTGGCAAAGTCTGTACCCGCAATTTTTCTCGACCGTGACGGTACCATTAATGTGGACCACGGTTATGTACATGAGATCGACGAGTTTGAGTTTATCGACGGCGTTATTGATGCCATGCGTGAACTTAAGAAAATGGGTTACGCGCTTATTATCGTGACGAACCAGTCTGGTATCGCGCGTGGTAAATTTACTGAGGCGCAGTTTGAAACGTTGACCGAATGGATGGACTGGTCGCTGGCCGATCGCGACGTTGAGCTGGATGGTATCTACTACTGCCCGCATCACCCGCAGGGTACTGTAGAAGAGTATCGTCAGGTCTGCGACTGCCGTAAACCGCATCCTGGCATGTTTATCTCCGCCCGAGACTTCTTGCACATCGATATGGCTGCTTCTTATATGGTAGGCGATAAAATTGAAGATATGCAGGCGGCGGCAGCTGCGAATGTTGGCACGAAGGTATTGGTCCGCACGGGCAAACCCGTCACGCCGGAAGCAGAAAATGCGGCAGATTTGGTCATAAATAGTCTGGCAGACCTGCCAATGGCGATAAAAAAGCAGCAAAAGTAAGCGTTGTGGATAAAAGGTGAGCGGTTGAAACAAAAATGCATTTTTCCGCTTGTCTTCCTGAGTCGACTCCCTATAATGCGCCTCCATCGACACGGCGGATGTGAATCACTTCACACAAACAGCCGGTTCGGTTGAAGAGAAAAACCTGAAAATGAGGGTTGACTCTGAAAGAGGAAAGCGTAATATACGCCACCTCGCGACAGAGCGCTAAAGCGCGTCGCAACTGCTCTTTAACAATTTATCAGACAATCTGTGTGGGCACTCGAAGATACGGATTCTTAACGTCGCAAGACGAAAAATGAATACCAAGTCTCAACGAGTGAACACGTAATTCATTACGAAGTTTAATTCATTGAGCATCAAACTTTTAAATTGAAGAGTTTGATCATGGCTCAGATTGAACGCTGGCGGCAGGCCTAACACATGCAAGTCGAACGGTAGCACAGAGGAGCTTGCTCCTTGGGTGACGAGTGGCGGACGGGTGAGTAATGTCTGGGAAACTGCCCGATGGAGGGGGATAACTACTGGAAACGGTAGCTAATACCGCATAACGTCGCAAGACCAAAGAGGGGGACCTTCGGGCCTCTTGCCATCGGATGTGCCCAGATGGGATTAGCTAGTAGGTGGGGTAACGGCTCACCTAGGCGACGATCCCTAGCTGGTCTGAGAGGATGACCAGCCACACTGGAACTGAGACACGGTCCAGACTCCTACGGGAGGCAGCAGTGGGGAATATTGCACAATGGGCGCAAGCCTGATGCAGCCATGCCGCGTGTATGAAGAAGGCCTTCGGGTTGTAAAGTACTTTCAGCGAGGAGGAAGGCGTTGTGGTTAATAACCGCAGCGATTGACGTTACTCGCAGAAGAAGCACCGGCTAACTCCGTGCCAGCAGCCGCGGTAATACGGAGGGTGCAAGCGTTAATCGGAATTACTGGGCGTAAAGCGCACGCAGGCGGTCTGTCAAGTCGGATGTGAAATCCCCGGGCTCAACCTGGGAACTGCATCCGAAACTGGCAGGCTAGAGTCTTGTAGAGGGGGGTAGAATTCCAGGTGTAGCGGTGAAATGCGTAGAGATCTGGAGGAATACCGGTGGCGAAGGCGGCCCCCTGGACAAAGACTGACGCTCAGGTGCGAAAGCGTGGGGAGCAAACAGGATTAGATACCCTGGTAGTCCACGCCGTAAACGATGTCGACTTGGAGGTTGTGCCCTTGAGGCGTGGCTTCCGGAGCTAACGCGTTAAGTCGACCGCCTGGGGAGTACGGCCGCAAGGTTAAAACTCAAATGAATTGACGGGGGCCCGCACAAGCGGTGGAGCATGTGGTTTAATTCGATGCAACGCGAAGAACCTTACCTACTCTTGACATCCAGAGAACTTAGCAGAGATGCTTCGGTGCCTTCGGGAACTCTGAGACAGGTGCTGCATGGCTGTCGTCAGCTCGTGTTGTGAAATGTTGGGTTAAGTCCCGCAACGAGCGCAACCCTTATCCTTTGTTGCCAGCGGTTCGGCCGGGAACTCAAAGGAGACTGCCAGTGATAAACTGGAGGAAGGTGGGGATGACGTCAAGTCATCATGGCCCTTACGAGTAGGGCTACACACGTGCTACAATGGCATATACAAAGAGAAGCGACCTCGCGAGAGCAAGCGGACCTCATAAAGTATGTCGTAGTCCGGATTGGAGTCTGCAACTCGACTCCATGAAGTCGGAATCGCTAGTAATCGTGGATCAGAATGCCACGGTGAATACGTTCCCGGGCCTTGTACACACCGCCCGTCACACCATGGGAGTGGGTTGCAAAAGAAGTAGGTAGCTTAACCTTCGGGAGGGCGCTTACCACTTTGTGATTCATGACTGGGGTGAAGTCGTAACAAGGTAACCGTAGGGGAACCTGCGGTTGGATCACCTCCTTACCTTAAAGAACC
>NZ_JAOWGS010000021.1:0-6027 GCF_030333035.1 Citrobacter sp. Cpo015
GGCACTGTTGCAAATAGTCGGTGGTGATAAACTTATCATCCCCTTTTGCTGATGGAGCTGCACATGAACCCATTCAAAGGCCGGCATTTTCAGCGTGACATCATTCTGTGGGCCGTACGCTGGTACTGCAAATACGGCATCAGTTACCGTGAGCTGCAGGAGATGCTGGCTGAACGCGGAGTGAATGTCGATCACTCCACGATTTACCGCTGGGTTCAGCGTTATGCGCCTGAAATGGAAAAACGGCTGCGCTGGTACTGGCGTAACCCTTCCGATCTTTGCCCGTGGCACATGGATGAAACCTACGTGAAGGTCAATGGCCGCTGGGCGTATCTGTACCGGGCCGTCGACAGCCGGGGCCGCACTGTCGATTTTTATCTCTCCTCCCGTCGTAACAGCAAAGCTGCATACCGGTTTCTGGGTAAAATCCTCAACAACGTGAAGAAGTGGCAGATCCCGCGATTCATCAACACGGATAAAGCGCCCGCCTATGGTCGCGCGCTTGCTCTGCTCAAACGCGAAGGCCGGTGCCCGTCTGACGTTGAACACCGACAGATTAAGTACCGGAACAACGTGATTGAATGCGATCATGGCAAACTGAAACGGATAATCGGCGCCACGCTGGGATTTAAATCCATGAAGACGGCTTACGCCACCATCAAAGGTATTGAGGTGATGCGTGCACTACGCAAAGGCCAGGCCTCAGCATTTTATTATGGTGATCCCCTGGGCGAAATGCGCCTGGTAAGCAGAGTTTTTGAAATGTAAGGCCTTTGAATAAGACAAAAGGCTGCCTCATCGCTAACTTTGCAACAGTGCCGGTAAATCCATGCTGGCCCTGCAACTGGCCGCACAGATTGCAGGCGGGCCGGATCTGCTGGAGGTGGGCGAACTGCCCACCGGCCCGGTGATCTACCTGCCCGCCGAAGACCCGCCCACCGCCATTCATCACCGCCTGCACGCCCTTGGGGCGCACCTCAGCGCCGAGGAACGGCAAGCCGTGGCTGACGGCCTGCTGATCCAGCCGCTGATCGGCAGCCTGCCCAACATCATGGCCCCGGAGTGGTTCGACGGCCTCAAGCGCGCCGCCGAGGGCCGCCGCCTGATGGTGCTGGACACGCTGCGCCGGTTCCACATCGAGGAAGAAAACGCCAGCGGCCCCATGGCCCAGGTCATCGGTCGCATGGAGGCCATCGCCGCCGATACCGGGTGCTCTATCGTGTTCCTGCACCATGCCAGCAAGGGCGCGGCCATGATGGGCGCAGGCGACCAGCAGCAGGCCAGCCGGGGCAGCTCGGTACTGGTCGATAACATCCGCTGGCAGTCCTACCTGTCGAGCATGACCAGCGCCGAGGCCGAGGAATGGGGTGTGGACGACGACCAGCGCCGGTTCTTCGTCCGCTTCGGTGTGAGCAAGGCCAACTATGGCGCACCGTTCGCTGATCGGTGGTTCAGGCGGCATGACGGCGGGGTGCTCAAGCCCGCCGTGCTGGAGAGGCAGCGCAAGAGCAAGGGGGTGCCCCGTGGTGAAGCCTAAGAACAAGCACAGCCTCAGCCACGTCCGGCACGACCCGGCGCACTGTCTGGCCCCCGGCCTGTTCCGTGCCCTCAAGCGGGGCGAGCGCAAGCGCAGCAAGCTGGACGTGACGTATGACTACGGCGACGGCAAGCGGATCGAGTTCAGCGGCCCGGAGCCGCTGGGCGCTGATGATCTGCGCATCCTGCAAGGGCTGGTGGCCATGGCTGGGCCTAATGGCCTAGTGCTTGGCCCGGAACCCAAGACCGAAGGCGGACGGCAGCTCCGGCTGTTCCTGGAACCCAAGTGGGAGGCCGTCACCGCTGATGCCATGGTGGTCAAAGGTAGCTATCGGGCGCTGGCAAAGGAAATCGGGGCAGAGGTCGATAGTGGTGGGGCGCTCAAGCACATACAGGACTGCATCGAGCGCCTTTGGAAGGTATCCATCATCGCCCAGAATGGCCGCAAGCGGCAGGGGTTTCGGCTGCTGTCGGAGTACGCCAGCGACGAGGCGGACGGGCGCCTGTACGTGGCCCTGAACCCCTTGATCGCGCAGGCCGTCATGGGTGGCGGCCAGCATGTGCGCATCAGCATGGACGAGGTGCGGGCGCTGGACAGCGAAACCGCCCGCCTGCTGCACCAGCGGCTGTGTGGCTGGATCGACCCCGGCAAAACCGGCAAGGCTTCCATAGATACCTTGTGCGGCTATGTCTGGCCGTCAGAGGCCAGTGGTTCGACCATGCGCAAGCGCCGCCAGCGGGTGCGCGAGGCGTTGCCGGAGCTGGTCGCGCTGGGCTGGACGGTAACCGAGTTCGCGGCGGGCAAGTACGACATCACCCGGCCCAAGGCGGCAGGCTGACCCCCCCCCACTCTATTGTAAACAAGACATTTTTATCTTTTATATTCAATGGCTTATTTTCCTGCTAATTGGTAATACCATGAAAAATACCATGCTCAGAAAAGGCTTAACAATATTTTGAAAAATTGCCTACTGAGCGCTGCCGCACAGCTCCATAGGCCGCTTTCCTGGCTTTGCTTCCAGATGTATGCTATTCTGCTCCTGCAGCTAATGGATCACCGCAAACAGGTTACTCGCCTGGGGATTCCCTTTCGACCCGAGCATCCGTATGAGACTCATGCTCGATTATTATTATTATAGAAGCCCCCATGAATAAATCGCTCATCATTTTCGGCATCGTCAACATAACCTCGGACAGTTTCTCCGATGGAGGCCGGTATCTGGCGCCAGACGCAGCCATTGCGCAGGCGCGTAAGCTGATGGCCGAGGGGGCAGATGTGATCGACCTCGGTCCGGCATCCAGCAACCCCGACGCCGCGCCTGTTTCGTCCGACACAGAAATCGAGCGTATCGCGCCGGTGCTGGACGCGCTCAAGGCAGATGGCATTCCCGTCTCGCTCGACAGTTATCAACCCGCGACGCAAGCCTATGCCTTGTCGCGTGGTGTGGCCTATCTCAATGATATTCGCGGTTTTCCAGACGCTGCGTTCTATCCGCAATTGGCGAAATCATCTGCCAAACTCGTCGTTATGCATTCGGTGCAAGACGGGCAGGCAGATCGGCGCGAGGCACCCGCTGGCGACATCATGGATCACATTGCGGCGTTCTTTGACGCGCGCATCGCGGCGCTGACGGGTGCCGGTATCAAACGCAACCGCCTTGTCCTTGATCCCGGCATGGGGTTTTTTCTGGGGGCTGCTCCCGAAACCTCGCTCTCGGTGCTGGCGCGGTTCGATGAATTGCGGCTGCGCTTCGATTTGCCGGTGCTTCTGTCTGTTTCGCGCAAATCCTTTCTGCGCGCGCTCACAGGCCGTGGTCCGGGGGATGTCGGGGCCGCGACACTCGCTGCAGAGCTTGCCGCCGCCGCAGGTGGAGCTGACTTCATCCGCACACACGAGCCGCGCCCCTTGCGCGACGGGCTGGCGGTATTGGCGGCGCTAAAAGAAACCGCAAGAATTCGTTAACTGCACATTCGGGATATTTCTCTATATTCGCGCTTCATCAGAAAACTGAAGGAACCTCCATTGAATCGAACTAATATTTTTTTTGGTGAATCGCATTCTGACTGGTTGCCTGTCAGAGGCGGAGAATCTGGTGATTTTGTTTTTCGACGTGGTGACGGGCATGCCTTCGCGAAAATCGCACCTGCTTCCCGCCGCGGTGAGCTCGCTGGAGAGCGTGACCGCCTCATTTGGCTCAAAGGTCGAGGTGTGGCTTGCCCCGAGGTCATCAACTGGCAGGAGGAACAGGAGGGTGCATGCTTGGTGATAACGGCAATTCCGGGAGTACCGGCGGCTGATCTGTCTGGAGCGGATTTGCTCAAAGCGTGGCCGTCAATGGGGCAGCAACTTGGCGCTGTTCACAGCCTATCGGTTGATCAATGTCCGTTTGAGCGCAGGCTGTCGCGAATGTTCGGACGCGCCGTTGATGTGGTGTCCCGCAATGCCGTCAATCCCGACTTCTTACCGGACGAGGACAAGAGTACGCCGCAGCTCGATCTTTTGGCTCGTGTCGAACGAGAGCTACCGGTGCGGCTCGACCAAGAGCGCACCGATATGGTTGTTTGCCATGGTGATCCCTGCATGCCGAACTTCATGGTGGACCCTAAAACTCTTCAATGCACGGGTCTGATCGACCTTGGGCGGCTCGGAACAGCAGATCGCTATGCCGATTTGGCACTCATGATTGCTAACGCCGAAGAGAACTGGGCAGCGCCAGATGAAGCAGAGCGCGCCTTCGCTGTCCTATTCAATGTATTGGGGATCGAAGCCCCCGACCGCGAACGCCTTGCCTTCTATCTGCGATTGGACCCTCTGACTTGGGGTTGATGTTCATGCCGCCTGTTTTTCCTGCTCATTGGCACGTTTCGCAACCTGTTCTCATTGCGGACACCTTTTCCAGCCTCGTTTGGAAAGTTTCATTGCCAGACGGGACTCCTGCAATCGTCAAGGGATTGAAACCTATAGAAGACATTGCTGATGAACTGCGCGGGGCCGACTATCTGGTATGGCGCAATGGGAGGGGAGCAGTCCGGTTGCTCGGTCGTGAGAACAATCTGATGTTGCTCGAATATGCCGGGGAGCGAATGCTCTCTCACATCGTTGCCGAGCACGGCGACTACCAGGCGACCGAAATTGCAGCGGAACTAATGGCGAAGCTGTATGCCGCATCTGAGGAACCCCTGCCTTCTGCCCTTCTCCCGATCCGGGATCGCTTTGCAGCTTTGTTTCAGCGGGCGCGCGATGATCAAAACGCAGGTTGTCAAACTGACTACGTCCACGCGGCGATTATAGCCGATCAAATGATGAGCAATGCCTCGGAACTGCGTGGGCTACATGGCGATCTGCATCATGAAAACATCATGTTCTCCAGTCGCGGCTGGCTGGTGATAGATCCCGTCGGTCTGGTCGGTGAAGTGGGCTTTGGCGCCGCCAATATGTTCTACGATCCGGCTGACAGAGACGACCTTTGTCTCGATCCTAGACGCATTGCACAGATGGCGGACGCATTCTCTCGTGCGCTGGACGTCGATCCGCGTCGCCTGCTCGACCAGGCGTACGCTTATGGGTGCCTTTCCGCAGCTTGGAACGCGGATGGAGAAGAGGAGCAACGCGATCTAGCTATCGCGGCCGCGATCAAGCAGGTGCGACAGACGTCATACTAGATATCAAGGGCACTGTTGCAAAGTTAGCGATGAGGCAGCCTTTTGTCTTATTCAAAGGCCTTACATTTCAAAAACTCTGCTTACCAGGCGCATTTCGCCCAGGGGATCACCATAATAAAATGCTGAGGCCTGGCCTTTGCGTAGTGCACGCATCACCTCAATACCTTTGATGGTGGCGTAAGCCGTCTTCATGGATTTAAATCCCAGCGTGGCGCCGATTATCCGTTTCAGTTTGCCATGATCGCATTCAATCACGTTGTTCCGGTACTTAATCTGTCGGTGTTCAACGTCAGACGGGCACCGGCCTTCGCGTTTGAGCAGAGCAAGCGCGCGACCATAGGCGGGCGCTTTATCCGTGTTGATGAATCGCGGGATCTGCCACTTCTTCACGTTGTTGAGGATTTTACCCAGAAACCGGTATGCAGCTTTGCTGTTACGACGGGAGGAGAGATAAAAATCGACAGTGCGGCCCCGGCTGTCGACGGCCCGGTACAGATACGCCCAGCGGCCATTGACCTTCACGTAGGTTTCATCCATGTGCCACGGGCAAAGATCGGAAGGGTTACGCCAGTACCAGCGCAGCCGTTTTTCCATTTCAGGCGCATAACGCTGAACCCAGCGGTAAATCGTGGAGTGATCGACATTCACTCCGCGTTCAGCCAGCATCTCCTGCAGCTCACGGTAACTGATGCCGTATTTGCAGTACCAGCGTACGGCCCACAGAATGATGTCACGCTGAAAATGCCGGCCTTTGAATGGGTTCATGTGCAGCTCCATCAGCAAAAGGGGATGATAAGTTTATCACCACCGACTATTTGCAACAGTGCC
>NZ_JAOWGS010000022.1:0-3992 GCF_030333035.1 Citrobacter sp. Cpo015
GGCACTGTTGCAAAGTTAGCGATGAGGCAGCCTTTTGTCTTATTCAAAGGCCTTACATTTCAAAAACTCTGCTTACCAGGCGCATTTCGCCCAGGGGATCACCATAATAAAATGCTGAGGCCTGGCCTTTGCGTAGTGCACGCATCACCTCAATACCTTTGATGGTGGCGTAAGCCGTCTTCATGGATTTAAATCCCAGCGTGGCGCCGATTATCCGTTTCAGTTTGCCATGATCGCATTCAATCACGTTGTTCCGGTACTTAATCTGTCGGTGTTCAACGTCAGACGGGCACCGGCCTTCGCGTTTGAGCAGAGCAAGCGCGCGACCATAGGCGGGCGCTTTATCCGTGTTGATGAATCGCGGGATCTGCCACTTCTTCACGTTGTTGAGGATTTTACCCAGAAACCGGTATGCAGCTTTGCTGTTACGACGGGAGGAGAGATAAAAATCGACAGTGCGGCCCCGGCTGTCGACGGCCCGGTACAGATACGCCCAGCGGCCATTGACCTTCACGTAGGTTTCATCCATGTGCCACGGGCAAAGATCGGAAGGGTTACGCCAGTACCAGCGCAGCCGTTTTTCCATTTCAGGCGCATAACGCTGAACCCAGCGGTAAATCGTGGAGTGATCGACATTCACTCCGCGTTCAGCCAGCATCTCCTGCAGCTCACGGTAACTGATGCCGTATTTGCAGTACCAGCGTACGGCCCACAGAATGATGTCACGCTGAAAATGCCGGCCTTTGAATGGGTTCATGTGCAGCTCCATCAGCAAAAGGGGATGATAAGTTTATCACCACCGACTATTTGCAACAGTGCCATATCAAGCGACTTCTCCTATCCCCTGGGAACACATCAATCTCACCGGAGAATATCGCTGGCCAAAGCCTTAGCGTAGGATTCCGCCCCTTCCCGCAAACGACCCCAAACAGGAAACGCAGCTGAAACGGGAAGCTCAACACCCACTGACGCATGGGTTGTTCAGGCAGTACTTCATCAACCAGCAAGGCGGCACTTTCGGCCATCCGCCGCGCCCCACAGCTCGGGCAGAAACCGCGACGCTTACAGCTGAAAGCGACCAGGTGCTCGGCGTGGCAAGACTCGCAGCGAACCCGTAGAAAGCCATGCTCCAGCCGCCCGCATTGGAGAAATTCTTCAAATTCCCGTTGCACATAGCCCGGCAATTCCTTTCCCTGCTCTGCCATAAGGGGTCTGACGCTCAGTGGAACGAAAACTCACGTTAAGGGATTTTGGTCATGAGATTATCAAAAAGGATCTTCACCTAGATCCTTTTAAATTAAAAATGAAGTTTTAAATCAATCTAAAGTATATATGAGTAAACTTGGTCTGACAGTTACCAATGCTTAATCAGTGAGGCACCTATCTCAGCGATCTGTCTATTTCGTTCATCCATAGTTGCCTGACTCCCCGTCGTGTAGATAACTACGATACGGGAGGGCTTACCATCTGGCCCCAGTGCTGCAATGATACCGCGAGACCCACGCTCACCGGCTCCAGATTTATCAGCAATAAACCAGCCAGCCGGAAGGGCCGAGCGCAGAAGTGGTCCTGCAACTTTATCCGCCTCCATCCAGTCTATTAATTGTTGCCGGGAAGCTAGAGTAAGTAGTTCGCCAGTTAATAGTTTGCGCAACGTTGTTGCCATTGCTGCAGGCATCGTGGTGTCACGCTCGTCGTTTGGTATGGCTTCATTCAGCTCCGGTTCCCAACGATCAAGGCGAGTTACATGATCCCCCATGTTGTGCAAAAAAGCGGTTAGCTCCTTCGGTCCTCCGATCGTTGTCAGAAGTAAGTTGGCAGCAGTGTTATCACTCATGGTTATGGCAGCACTGCATAATTCTCTTACTGTCATGCCATCCGTAAGATGCTTTTCTGTGACTGGTGAGTACTCAACCAAGTCATTCTGAGAATAGTGTATGCGGCGACCGAGTTGCTCTTGCCCGGCGTCAACACGGGATAATACCGCACCACATAGCAGAACTTTAAAAGTGCTCATCATTGGAAAACGTTCTTCGGGGCGAAAACTCTCAAGGATCTTACCGCTGTTGAGATCCAGTTCGATGTAACCCACTCGTGCACCCAACTGATCTTCAGCATCTTTTACTTTCACCAGCGTTTCTGGGTGAGCAAAAACAGGAAGGCAAAATGCCGCAAAAAAGGGAATAAGGGCGACACGAAAATGTTGAATACTCATACTCTTCCTTTTTCAATATTATTGAAGCATTTACCAGGGTTATTGTCTCATGAGCGGATACATATTTGAATGTATTTAGAAAAATAAACAAATAGGGGTTCCGCGCACATTTCCCCGAAAAGTGCCACCTGACGTCTAAGAAACCATTATTATCATGACATTAACCTATAAAAATAGGCGTATCACGAGGCCCTTTCGTCTTCAAGAATTTTATAAACCGTGGAGCGGGCAATACTGAGCTGATGAGCAATTTCCGTTGCACCAGTGCCCTTCTGATGAAGCGTCAGCACGACGTTCCTGTCCACGGTACGCCTGCGGCCAAATTTGATTCCTTTCAGCTTTGCTTCCTGTCGGCCCTCATTCGTGCGTTCTAGGATCCTCCGGCGTTCAGCCTGTGCCACAGCCGACAGGATGGTGACCACCATTTGCCCCATATCACCGTCGGTACTGATCCCGTCATCAATGAACCGGACTGCCACGCCCTGAGCGTCAAATTCCTTTATCAGTTGGATCATATCGGCAGTGTCGCGGCCAAGACGGTCGAGCTTCTTAACCAGAATGACATCACCTTCCTCCACCTTCATCCTCAGCAAATCCAGCCCTTCCCGGTCTGTTGAACTGCCGGATGCCTTATCGGTAAATATACGGTTTGCTTTCACACCTGCGTCTTTGAGTGCTCTGACCTGAAGATCAAGAGACTGCTGACTGGTTGAGACCCGAGCGTAACCAAAAAGTCGCATAAAAATGTACCTTAAATCGAATATCGGACAACTCATGTCTATTATTACAAATTTACGATTTAATAGACATATTAATGTAACAGTTTTACGATGTCCGATAATTTATAACATTTCGTACGGTTGGAAAAATGTTACTAAATGCCCGTCAGGCAGGGAGGCCGATATGCCCGTTGACTTTCTGACCACTGAGCAGACTGAAAGCTATGGCAGATTCACCGGCACTGTTGCAAATAGTCGGTGGTGATAAACTTATCATCCCCTTTTGCTGATGGAGCTGCACATGAACCCATTCAAAGGCCGGCATTTTCAGCGTGACATCATTCTGTGGGCCGTACGCTGGTACTGCAAATACGGCATCAGTTACCGTGAGCTGCAGGAGATGCTGGCTGAACGCGGAGTGAATGTCGATCACTCCACGATTTACCGCTGGGTTCAGCGTTATGCGCCTGAAATGGAAAAACGGCTGCGCTGGTACTGGCGTAACCCTTCCGATCTTTGCCCGTGGCACATGGATGAAACCTACGTGAAGGTCAATGGCCGCTGGGCGTATCTGTACCGGGCCGTCGACAGCCGGGGCCGCACTGTCGATTTTTATCTCTCCTCCCGTCGTAACAGCAAAGCTGCATACCGGTTTCTGGGTAAAATCCTCAACAACGTGAAGAAGTGGCAGATCCCGCGATTCATCAACACGGATAAAGCGCCCGCCTATGGTCGCGCGCTTGCTCTGCTCAAACGCGAAGGCCGGTGCCCGTCTGACGTTGAACACCGACAGATTAAGTACCGGAACAACGTGATTGAATGCGATCATGGCAAACTGAAACGGATAATCGGCGCCACGCTGGGATTTAAATCCATGAAGACGGCTTACGCCACCATCAAAGGTATTGAGGTGATGCGTGCACTACGCAAAGGCCAGGCCTCAGCATTTTATTATGGTGATCCCCTGGGCGAAATGCGCCTGGTAAGCAGAGTTTTTGAAATGTAAGGCCTTTGAATAAGACAAAAGGCTGCCTCATCGCTAACTTTGCAACAGTGCC
>NZ_JAOWGS010000023.1:0-109553 GCF_030333035.1 Citrobacter sp. Cpo015
GGCACTGTTGCAAAGTTAGCGATGAGGCAGCCTTTTGTCTTATTCAAAGGCCTTACATTTCAAAAACTCTGCTTACCAGGCGCATTTCGCCCAGGGGATCACCATAATAAAATGCTGAGGCCTGGCCTTTGCGTAGTGCACGCATCACCTCAATACCTTTGATGGTGGCGTAAGCCGTCTTCATGGATTTAAATCCCAGCGTGGCGCCGATTATCCGTTTCAGTTTGCCATGATCGCATTCAATCACGTTGTTCCGGTACTTAATCTGTCGGTGTTCAACGTCAGACGGGCACCGGCCTTCGCGTTTGAGCAGAGCAAGCGCGCGACCATAGGCGGGCGCTTTATCCGTGTTGATGAATCGCGGGATCTGCCACTTCTTCACGTTGTTGAGGATTTTACCCAGAAACCGGTATGCAGCTTTGCTGTTACGACGGGAGGAGAGATAAAAATCGACAGTGCGGCCCCGGCTGTCGACGGCCCGGTACAGATACGCCCAGCGGCCATTGACCTTCACGTAGGTTTCATCCATGTGCCACGGGCAAAGATCGGAAGGGTTACGCCAGTACCAGCGCAGCCGTTTTTCCATTTCAGGCGCATAACGCTGAACCCAGCGGTAAATCGTGGAGTGATCGACATTCACTCCGCGTTCAGCCAGCATCTCCTGCAGCTCACGGTAACTGATGCCGTATTTGCAGTACCAGCGTACGGCCCACAGAATGATGTCACGCTGAAAATGCCGGCCTTTGAATGGGTTCATGTGCAGCTCCATCAGCAAAAGGGGATGATAAGTTTATCACCACCGACTATTTGCAACAGTGCCTGTTCAGGTGCTCAAGAGTAGCACGCATATCAATAAACGATCGATAAAAACGATCGATTAATGACTTATTGATCGCTATAATCTATCAATAACTATTAATTCAATACAAATCAATAGGTAAAATCGATCAAGAGGATTCGTCATCCATGAAAGGTGTTATGTATCTGATTTCAATACAGGGAGTATTAGCGATACCATCACGCAAACGCTCTTAAAGCGTCGCTACGGCGTTTTGTAGGGTTTTGGTCATTCATGTGTGTCAGTAATGAACATCGCATTCAGGGGCTTCCTGTGCATTTTGTCCGAAACACCATCATGAAGGGGGACAGATCGGATCGGAGTCGCTTCGCTCTGGTCAGTACTGACAGGGCTTTTCCAGTAACTGAAACAACAGATACCCCACTAAGTACACAAAGGAATCATTTGTAGAATAAGTAATGAAATAACAGTCAGTTATGTACTGAATAACAGAACAGAAAAACGCGATTGGTTCGCTCTGCCAGTGACTGAAAGGAACGAAGCAGTAGAACCTAATCCAGCGAACAGTACACGCAAAGCGGGTACTGTTTAATTGTTTTATCTATGTAAACAATGGGATAGCTATCAAGTACTCACTGCGTGAGCACTCTCACTAACTACCCGAAACAGTTCGCTTGCTTCGCCGCTCCTGCTTTCAGGTAGTTAACTCGCTTTCTCACCTGGACTGATGTCCGTTTTTTCACTTAAGCATATATTATTAGGGGTTATTTTTGGACATATCGTTGCTTTTCATGTCGGTGTTTCGGACTGAATCTGCGTCTCTTTTTTGTACTGCCTTTTCGAATCGTCTCAACATGGCAGTTTTATCTTCAGTACTGAGATCGCGGTTAGTATCATTGTTCTGAAACTCACGGAACGAGTCTATTTCAAGTCCCGGATTTTCTTTTTTCCAGCGACTGAAACGCCTCGATTTTGTATCACTCAATTTAGGTAGTCTGTTAGCGTTTTTGGCTCCCTTTGGCCTTCCTGGTACACCCGGTGCTACGTTTTCCAATACTCCAGGAATATGTTTAATATTTGTACTCAATGACTCAGCCTGCCATTTATCAAACACGTAGACGGTTTGCTGTTCTTTACTGTCAAACTGACGCGATACCCCTCGTAATGCAAACTGGTATAGATTCTCGTACTCTCTGGCGATTTGAATATCCTCGCCCGTAATTTCTAATAGCAATTCGCATAGGCTAGCTTCAGTAGTATCAGGACGCATACAGGCAAGCCAGACACATGTATTCAGTTCTTTATAATCGTTTAAACCTCTGGCATCAGGACTTATCTTTGTACCGTGATGAAGTTTATGCTTATCATTATTGTTATTCGTCCAGTAAAAATCCTTGCCTGCAAGTTCATTATTAAGGTAATCGTAAATTCTTTGAAGTTGTTCGGGGTTATTATCCTTCCATGTTTTTGACAATTTTATTTCTTCAGAAAAATAAAAAACCTCTAAGCGTTGCTCTAAAGGTACTGTTCTTTGCTGAAGATTATTAATTGCTATACTTTCAAATGCTTCACTTCTAGCTTTATAAATCAAGGAGTTTTCAAAGTTGGCCCCCATGAAAGTTATTGGTAGCCCGAGGTATTTCGTGATATCTTTCCACCCAAGAATACTTAATTGAATTTTATCTGCATCAGTGAAATAGTCATTATTCATGATAAAAATATCATTCTCACTAATAACGGATAACTCCTGATATATTTTGTTTAATAAATCTCCACTTACAGTTTTCTTTTGTGCTGTTAAGTACTTTTGCTCTCCATCATCAAGAATCTCATGTTCTTTCATTAAGTCGCAATAAATTAATTTCTTGATAATGTTATTCCCATCATTAACTCTTTTGAAAGAATGAAAGTTAGTCACATCATCAAGCCATATTTCCCAACCTTCTAATAAATCGACAGGGATTTTAAAAAATGTCTTGTCACTAATGATCAGTACTCGTTCATTAGGTGACTTTAGAAAGTCCAGTACTGAATTGATTACGTTTGTCTTAGTACTGACAAGATCGCTAATTAACAACTTGCAATTACTGAAATTCTTAGCCGTTTGTTTAGCAAGTTTTTGTGTATTCTGTACTATAATAAATTTGCGTGTACTATCTTTAATATAATTATTAATCATCTTGCATAAAGCAGTAGTTTTACCTGAACCACACTCAGCAGTTACGTACTTAAACTTGTTATAAATAGGTGTAGGATTAATCATTTGTACACGCTCCATATTGATTAATTTAGAAAGGTCAGCCATTCCAGTGTCTGGCCTTTCGTTGTTTTAGTTATTAGTATTTAGGCATTGAAAAATAATTTTATTTGGCATAGTAAATCATGATTTATTGATTAAATACTCCACCGATTTTAGGTCATCATTCTGAACTGCCATAAATTCCACATCACCAGTTTTACTATCAATTACCATTGCTTGCTTCTCATTAACACCAATATAATTCACAACTAACATAATAGCATTTCCTAAACGCTTCATTTTTATATTTTTAATAACACGTTTAATCTTCACATTAAAATTAAGTCTTAAATTAGTATTCTTAGAGTCGAGCAAATCATCAGTGCACGATTCTTTTAAATCGCTAAATTTTTCATAACCAATATTTGATTGTTTTAACCTAGTAATTTCAGTTCGTATTTCGCTAATACGACGTTGGAGGTTTTTTAGTATACGTCTATCATTAGGGTCAGGTATGTATTCCTTTTCCATGTCTGCGAGTATTTCGCTACTATAATTTTCTTTTGTAGCTAGCTCTATTGAAAGATAGTTTATTTTGATTTGTATATCATCATCGTTTGACCTCAACATAGAAAAGTCAAAATTCCTGATATGTTCCAATAAAGCATTTTCTATAATCTTGTATTTGAAACCTCTTTCTTTGCATTTATCAATTTTCAATAGACTCCCACCACAACGAAAGTATGTATCACCTTTTTTATCGACAGAATTAACTTGGACATATCTGCCACAATTCATACATATACATAATCCTGCAAATAAATTATTAGCTTTTACATTTACTTTTCCCAACGGGTTTCTCTGCTTTCGTAAATCATTTACAGTTTCAAATAATGATTGTTCAACAACCACTGGATAGATAATCATACCATCTAAAATTTTACGTCCCGTAGAATTGAATTTACCAATAAGTCTTTGATCTTTAATTATTTTAACCAAATGATTAATAGTCGGCTCACTTTCATTTATCTGCATTTTTTTCTTTTTTAGTTCATCACGGATTGCAGCAGGTCCAAATCCATCAGCATACATTTTAAAAATAAGGTTGAACTTCTCAGCCTCACCTTCTTTTATCACATACTTATTATTTTTAACTTCTATCCATGATGGCACTCGATGTGTTAAAACAGATGTTCCTTCGATAGTATTTTTTATTCTTTCATCCCAGTTTTTAATACTTAAGCGAGCTTTGCGTTTACTTTCATTATGTGCTCGCTGTAAACCTCCTGAAATAATATTCAGATCACTATATTGGTGATGTATCATTTCTGTTTCTACTTCATGAATATCGCATCCAGCATTAATCAAGCTCAAGAATAATCCTGCGGCTCGGTTGGGTGCGGCTCTACTAAAGCGGTCTAGGTTTTCAATGACTAACACTGAATTAGTGATCTTTTTCTGTAACACATCATCTATAAAGTTTTTCAGTACAGAACCATCTTCGATATTTTTTCCGCTATATGCAGATACACCTTCGGCATACAACCAACTAATATCCCCAAACTCATAGCCACGGTTATGTTGAGAATCATCGTATGCAGCAACGTAATCTCGCAGCATTGTTTGCTGTCTCGACATGCCATAGCCATCTTTAGCTTGTCCTCTCGAACTGACACGAGCGTAGCAATACACCGCTTTTTTCATTTTATTTTCCCTAAAATCATAACAGTAAAAAGCAGTATATCATGGTGGTGATTGGCATTATTGCCATCCTTAGCGCCATCGGCATTCCGGCATATCAAAACTATCTGCGCAAAGCCGCGCTGACGGACATGCTGCAAACATTTGTCCCCTATCGCACGGCGGTTGAGCTCTGTGCACTGGAGCATGGCGGAACAAATACCTGCGATGCCGGAACGAATGGTATTCCCTCTCCAACAACTACCCGTTACGTCTCAGCCATGAGCGTTGAAAAGGGAGTTGTCAGCCTTAGTGGGCAGGAAAGCCTGAACGGGCTAAGCATCACCATGACGCCAGGTTGGGACAATGCCAACGGCATTACCGGCTGGAACCGAAACTGCGTCATCCAGAACGACAGCGCATTGCAGCAGGCCTGTGAAGACGTTTTCCGCTTCGATACCCACTAAGGAACAGAGATGAACACCACCCAACTTACGGCACTATGCCAACGTTATCAGGCAATATTACTGGATGCAGACAATGAAGTGGTGCATATCGCCGTCGTAGACGCCCCATCACACGAGCTGCTGGATGCGCTGCATTTTGCCACCACCCGACACATCGACATTGTCTGCTGGACACGTCAGCAAATGGAAGGCCACACGCATACACCGCAGAAAATGCTCCCGGCAGTGGTCACGAAAAGCAGCGCCAGCGCAGCAGACTTGCTGAATCAGACGTTTCATTCCGCTCTGACGCAACGGGCTTCTGATATTCATTTTGAACCCGAGGAAAATCACTATCGAATCAGATTACGCGTAGATGGCGTGCTTCACGCGTTACCGGAAGTCACGACCGAGATGGGCATAGCCATCACCGCAAGGTTAAAAGTATTAGGCAGCCTGGATATCGCCGAGCATCGGCTTCCACAAGACGGACAATTTACCGTTGAGATTTCAGGAGAGCCGGTCTCGTTTCGCATCGCCACCCTGCCCTGTCGCTACGGCGAAAAAGTCGTGTTACGGCTACTTCATCAGGTCGATCAGTCACTGGAGATCGCGGCGCTGGGAATGCAAGACGCGCAGCTGGCCGCATTTTCGCAAGCCTTGCAGCAGCCTCAGGGGCTGATTCTGGTTACCGGGCCTACCGGAAGCGGCAAAACGGTCACGCTGTACAGTGCGCTGCAAACTCGAAACACCCCGGATGTGAATCTTTGTAGCGTGGAGGATCCGGTAGAGATCCCGATCGCAGGCCTCAACCAGACGCAAATTCACCCACGCGCCGGTTTGACTTTTCAGGGAGTCTTACGCGCGCTGCTGCGCCAGGATCCCGACATTATCATGGTGAGTGAAATCCGCGATGGCGAAACGGCCGAAATAGCCCTTAAAGCCGCACAAACAGGCCATCTGGTTCTTTCTACGCTGCATACCAATTCCACCAGTGAAACGCTGGTGCGCCTGCAACAAATGGGTGTCGCACGCTGGATGATCGCCTCCGCGCTGACGCTCGTTATTGCACAGCGGTTGGTCAGAAAGTTGTGCCCCCATTGCCGACAACGTCAGAGTACGCCTATCACGCTCCCGAAAACTGTCTGGCCTACACCACTACCGAATTGGCAGGCCCCTGGCTGCAAACATTGTTATCACGGATTTTATGGCCGTACGGCATTGTTTGAAGTGCTCCCTGTTACTCCGGCATTACGTCAGAGTATTGCCAGTGGCACATCCGTAGACGAAGTGGAATCTGATGCTCAGCAATCAGGAATGAGAACGCTTTTCGAGAATGGCTGTCAGGCCGTCGAGCAAGGGTTAACGACATTTGAAGAGCTGATTCGTGTACTGGGCATGCCTCATGTCCACTAAACAGCTTTGGCGCTGGCAAGGCATTAACAACGAAGGTAGATCGCTGGAAGGAACGCTATGGGCCGATACCCGACCGTCATTGATGCTGGCTCTTGAGAAACAACAGATTACGCCGCTGCGCATTAAACGTATGCGTGTCAAAACCTCGCACTGGAGCCGTACAAGAAGTGCCGAAACCATACACCAGCTGGCGACATTGCTAAAAGCAGGGTTAACGCTCTCAACAGGGCTAGCTCTGCTTGCTGAACAGCATCCCAGCACTCAATGGCAGGCGCTACTGCGTACGCTGGCTTACGATATGGAACAGGGCATAACCCTCTCCGCCTCGTTATCACAATGGCAACACGTTTTTCCGCCCCTTTACCAGGCAATGATCCGTACCGGAGAACTTACGGGTAAGCTGGACGACTGCTGTTTTGAACTCGCCTACCAGCAAAAGAAACAACAGCAACTTGCTGATAAAGTTAAAAAAGCCCTGCGCTATCCGATCATCATCATAACAATGGCGGTGATGGTCGTATTTGCGATGCTGCAGTTTGTACTCCCTGAGTTTGCCGCTATCTACCAGACGTTCAACACCCCGCTACCGGCGCTCACTCAGTGGATTATTACCATCGCACACTGTAGCAGCCAATGGGGATGGCTGGCGGTAGCGCTTGGTCTGGTAGCAGTTGCCACACATCATTTGATAAAGCAGAAACCGTACTGGCTCATTCTGCGCCAGAAATTGCTGCTCAGCCTCCCGGTCATAGGGCCGATGGTGAGAGGGCAAAAACTCACGCAGATATTCACTGTTCTGGCGTTAACGCAAAATGCAGGCATTCCCTTTTTGCAGGGGCTTGAGAGCGTTACCGAAACGCTGGCTAACCCTTTCTGGTCTCAACGTTTAGCACTGGTTCAGCAGGACATCAGCTCAGGAAAACCGATCTGGTTAGCGCTTAAAAATAGTGGTGAATTCAGCCCATTGTGTATACAGCTGGTCAGAACTGGTGAAGCTTCCGGCTCGCTGGATGCAATGCTGCGTAATCTTGCTCATCACCATGGCGAGAAAACCATGGCTCAGGCTGAGAATTTGGCTGCATTACTTGAGCCTGCGTTGCTGGTCATTACGGGGCTTATCATCGGTACGCTGGTCGTCGCGATGTATTTACCGATTTTCCATTTGGGAGATGCGATGAGCGGGGTGGGATAGATTCAAATGCCGGATGGCGGCGTAACGCCATCAGGCATTTCACAGAACTAGCTGTTCTTACAAACTATTGAAAACGCGGTTTTCTTGTTCCTGTACACGAATAAACGTTGTACGTTTGGTCAGCTCTTTCAGACGGGATGCGCCCACATAGGTACAAGCAGAACGCAAACCGCCGAGGATATCGCGAGCGGTATTATCAACCGGGCCGCGCAGTGGCAGCTTGACGGTTTTACCTTCTGCAGCGCGGTACTGTGCAACACCACCTACGTGACGCGTCATGGCAGATTCAGAGCTCATACCGTAGAACAGCATGAATTTCTCACCGTTCTCTTCAACAATTTTGCCGCCACTTTCTTCATGACCAGCCAGCATGCCGCCGAGCATCACGAAGTCTGCACCGCCACCGAACGCTTTTGCCACGTCACCCGGCATGGTGCAGCCGCCGTCGCTGACAATCATGCCACCCAGACCGTGGGCTGCATCGGCGCATTCAATAACCGCAGAAAGCTGTGGATAGCCAACGCCGGTTTTTACACGCGTGGTACATACAGAACCTGGGCCAATGCCGACTTTGACAATATCAGCACCGGAGAGCACCAGCTCTTCGCACATTTCACCGGTGACCACATTGCCCGCACAGATCGTTTTAGTCGGCCATGCTTCACGCGCTTTCGACACGAACTGAACAAAATGCTCTGAGTAGCCATTAGCCACATCAATGCAGATAAAGTTCAGCGCGGGGTTGAGCGCCAGAATCTGTTTAGTTTTTTCGAAATCTGCATCAGACGTACCGGTTGAAACCATTACGTGTTTAAGCACATCGGCAGAGCTCTCTGCGATGAAGGCGGCCCAGTCTTCAACAGAATAGTGTTTGTGCACAGCGGTCAGGATGTCGAAGGAAGCCAGTGCCGTTGCCATGGCAAACGTCCCGACAGTGTCCATGTTCGCGGCAATAATAGGTACGCCGGACCAGGTCTGACCTGAATGCTTAAAGGTAAATTGACGTTCCAGCTCAACATCGGAACGGCTTTTGAGAGTAGAACGCTTAGGGCGGATAAGAACGTCTTTGAAACCTAACTTCAGATCTTCTTCGATACGCATGTGCGGATTCCTGGGGTTAATGGCGAAAAATCGAAACTCACAACTCCAGTGACGCTATCATACGCACTAATCAATGCCGCGCAAGACTGCGAAATTCTCTTTTTTTACGCTACAATCCCATAAATTTACCTGGCGAATAGTAGGTTAATCCTGCAGCAGCCTCGCCTTCGCACGCATAACTTTTAACTGTTTGATAATCAAACTTAAACTCCAGGATCGGCATCTATGAGGTATACGGTAGCCTTAACCGGCGGCATTGGCAGTGGTAAAAGCACCGTTGCAAATGCGTTCGCTGACCTCGGAATAAACGTCATTGATGCAGATATTATTGCGCGCCAGGTGGTTGAACCCGGCACACCTGCTCTTAAGGCGATCGAAGAACATTTTGGTTCCGACGTTATAGCCGCAGACGGATCGTTGCAGCGACGCATTTTACGCGAACGCATTTTTTCCAATCCTGAGGAGAAAAGCTGGCTGAATGCCCTGCTTCATCCGCTTATTCAGCAGGAAACCCAGCGTCAGTTTCAGCAAGCAACCTCTCCTTATCTGCTATGGGTTGTCCCTTTGCTGGTGGAAAATTCGCTGTATAAAAAAGCCGACCGCGTACTCGTGGTGGATGTCACCCCCGAAACCCAGCTCAGACGCACCATGCAGCGTGATGACGTCACGCGTGAGCATGTTGAACAAATTCTTGCTGCCCAGGCAACGCGTGAAGCGCGGCTGGCCGTGGCAGACGATGTTATTGATAATAATGGCGCACCGGAAGCCATCGCCTCGGATGTCGCCCGCCTGCACGCGCTCTATTTGCAATGCGCGTCGCAGTTTGTCTCACAGGAAAAACCGTAATGCACACCCAGGTCCTTTTTGAACACCCTCTCAATGAGAAGATGCGTACATGGCTGCGCATTGAGTTTTTAATCCAACAGCTCTCCGTTAATTTGCCTATTGCTGACCATGCCGGCGCTCTGCATTTTTTCCGCAATATCGGAGATTTACTGGATGTATTTGAACGCGGCGAAGTCCGTACCGAACTCCTCAAAGAACTGGAGCGACAGCAGCGTAAACTCCAGGCCTGGGTCGAAGTTCCCGGCGTCGATCAAAGCAGAATCGACTCTTTGCGTCAGCAGCTAAAAAGTGCAGGTAGCATTCTGATTTCTGCCCCGCGTATTGGACAGACACTGCGCGAAGATCGTCTGATTGGTCTCGTACGTCAGCGTTTAAGTATTCCTGGCGGGTGCTGCAGTTTCGATCTGCCGACTCTGCATATCTGGTTACACCTGGCACAGTCGCATCGTGACGCGCAGGTTGAAACCTGGCTTGCCAGCCTGAATCCGCTCAACCAGGCGCTGTCGCTGGTACTGGATTTAATTCGCAACTCAGCACCGTTTCGTAAGCAAACCAGCCTGAATGGTTTTTATCAGGACAACGGCGAAGATGCAGATCTGCTACGCTTGCAGTTGCCGCTTGATTCGCTGCTTTATCCGCAAATTTCTGGTCATAAGAGCCGTTTTGCCATCCGCTTTATGCCGCTGGATAGCGAGAATGGTCAGGTGCCTGAGCGCCTCGATTTTGAACTGGCGTGCTGTTAAGGAGTCAACATGTCTGAACAAACCATCGTCAACTGCCCAACCTGCGGCAAGCCTGTAGTATGGGCTGAGGTCAGTCCGTTTCGCCCATTCTGCAGCAAGCGCTGCCAGTTAATCGATCTGGGAGAGTGGGCCGCAGAAGAGAAACGCATCCCAAGCTCTGGTGATCTGTCAGAAAGCGACGACTGGAGTGAAGAACAGAAGTAATTCTGCTAAAACGGTGGGTCGGATTAGGCAACGCCGCACCCGGCATTTTATGTTGTTTTGCCTGATGGCGCTGCGCTTATCAGGCCTACGAACTAAAACGTAGGGCGGGCAAGCGTAGCGCCCCGCCATAATTTGCCGGATGCGGCGTTGCCTTATCCGGCCTACAGCACCATTAGCCAGCTATCAGCTTTTCAATGACCGGTGCATTCGCGGGCGGGAAATCCTGCGCATTCAGAGCATCTTGCGCAATCCACTGCGCCGGTTGCCCCTCTTTTCCCCACGGCTCGCCTTCCCAGCTTTCAACCAGCCAGAACCACAGAGTGATATGCCTGTCCGGAAACTGATACTCCAGCTTTTCGAACAATGAGCTTTGAGTCGGCGTGATCCCCACTTCTTCCTGTAGCTCGCGAATCAGCGCCTGCTCCGGCGTTTCGCCCGCTTCAATTTTCCCGCCGGGGAATTCCAGCTTATTTGCCATGTGGGCATCAGCCGCACGCTGGGTGATAAAAATTTCATGTTGCTGATTACGAATAATCCCGACGGCGATTTGCAGTATTTTCATCTTTATCGTCCATAAAAAAGGCGCAGAATTCTGCGCCTTTTCAGTAAGTTATTTTCTTAGCTCAGACGGCCGTGGCACTGTTTGTATTTTTTGCCAGAGCCGCAAGGACACGGATCGTTACGACCCACTTTACGATCGCCGGTTTGTGCTGCCAGCTCTTCTGCTGCGGCAGAATCGTCGCCTTTATGACTCAACTGCTGCATCTGCGCTAAGCGCTCAGCTTCTTCACGACGCTGCTGCTCCATGGCTTCGACTTCTTCAGGCATACGCACCTGAACTTTGCTCAGGGTGCTGATCACTTCATATTTCAGTGATTCCAGCATTGACGCAAACATAGAGAAGGATTCACGCTTGTATTCCTGCTTCGGATCTTTTTGCGCATAACCACGCAGGTGGATACCCTGGCGCAGATAGTCCATCGCAGCAAGGTGCTCTTTCCACAGAGAGTCGAGAGTTTGCAGCATCACGCCTTTTTCGAAGTGACGCATCATCTCCGCGCCCACTACTTCTTCTTTACGCTGATAAACTTCGATGGCGTTTGCCAGGATACGTTCACGCAGCGTTTCTTCGTGCAGCTCAGGCTCTTTATCCAGCCACTCAGAAATCGGCATCTCAAGATCGAAGTCGTTTTTCAGACGTTCCTGCAGACCCGGGATATCCCACATTTCTTCCAGAGACTGCGGCGGAATATAGGCATCAATAGTTGCTTTGAAGACATCTTCACGGATGCTGTTGATGGTTTCGCTAACGTCAGTTACGTCCAGCAGTTCGTTACGCTGGGTGTAGATAGCACGACGCTGATCGTTGGCAACGTCATCATATTCCAGCAGCTGCTTACGAATATCGAAGTTGCGGCTTTCCACTTTACGCTGCGCGTTAGCAATTGCTTTGGTCACCCATGGGTGTTCAATGGCTTCACCTGGCTTCATACCCAGTTTACGCATCATGCCTGACACGCGGTCAGAGGCAAAAATACGCATCAGCGCATCTTCCATCGACAGATAGAAACGGGAAGAGCCCGCATCACCCTGACGACCTGAACGACCACGCAGCTGGTTATCGATACGGCGAGATTCGTGACGCTCGGTACCGATAATATGCAAGCCACCGGCAGCTAATACCGCGTCATGGCGAACCTGCCACTCGGCTTTAATCTGCGCGATTTGTTCCGGAGTTGGGTTTTCCAGCTCGGCTACTTCCGCCTGCCAGCTACCGCCCAGCACGATATCGGTACCACGACCGGCCATGTTCGTCGCGATAGTCACGGCTGACGGATAACCCGCCTGGGCGACGATTGCAGCTTCGTTGGCGTGGAACTTGGCGTTCAGAACGTTGTGTTTGATACCCGCTTTGCTCAGTTCGTTAGATACCACTTCCGATTTTTCAATGGAGATAGTACCTACCAGCACCGGCTGGCCATTTGCGGTACGCTCTTTAATATCTTCAATGATCGCCTGAATTTTTTCCGCTTCGGTCATGTACACCAGATCCGGTAAATCCTTACGGATCATCGGACGGTTGGTCGGCACAACCACGGTATCCAGTTTGTAGATGGAGCTAAATTCAAACGCTTCAGTGTCGGCTGTACCGGTCATACCGGCCAGTTTTTCGTACAAACGGAAGTAGTTCTGGAAGGTAATAGATGCCAGCGTCTGGTTCTCGTTCTGGATCTCTACGCCTTCTTTAGCTTCAACAGCCTGGTGCAGACCATCGGACCAGCGACGCCCCTGCATGGTACGACCGGTGTGTTCATCGACGATGATAACTTCGCCGTCTTTCACGATGTAGTCTACGTCGCGGGTAAACAGCACGTGCGCACGCAGTGCGGCAGTCACGTGGTGCATCAGCATAATGTTGCCTGGAGAGTACAGTGACTCGCCCTCGTCCATAATGCCTTCGTTAACCAGCAGCTCTTCAATCAGTACCAGACCACGTTCGGTCAGGTTAACCTGGCGCGCTTTCTCATCAACAGAGAAGTGGCCTTCGCCCTGGAACGTGTCGGAATCTTCCTTCTCCTGACGGATCAGGTGCGGGATGATTTTGTTCACTTTTTTGTACATTTCCGAGCTGTCTTCAGCCGGGCCGGAAATGATCAGCGGCGTACGCGCTTCATCGATCAGGATGGAGTCGACTTCATCGACCAGCGCATAGTGCAGTTTACGTTGAACACGCTCTTCCGGACTAAACGCCATGTTGTCACGCAGGTAGTCAAAGCCGTATTCGTTGTTGGTACCGTAAGTAATATCGGCGTTGTAGGCTTCACGCTTGGCTGGCGCAGGCAGGCCAGACATGTTGATACCAACGGTCATGCCGAGGAATTCAAACAGCGGGCGGTTATTTTCGGCATCACGCTGAGCCAGATAGTCGTTCACGGTAACCACGTGTACGCCCTTCCCGCTTAATGCGTTCAGGTAGGCTGGCAGCGTCGCGGTAAGGGTTTTACCTTCACCAGTACGCATTTCCGCGATGCAGCGATCGTTAAGCACCATACCGCCCAGCAGCTGAACGTCGAAGTGACGCATACCGAACACACGCTTACTCGCTTCACGCACTACGGCGAACGCTTCCGGGATCAGGCTCTCAACGCTGGCACCTTTTTCCAGACGGGCGCGGAATTCAGCGGTCTTCGCTTTCAGTTCATCATCGGAGAGTTTTTCCATCTCCGGTTCCATCGCGTTGATGACATTGACCACTTTACGCATACGACGCAGCGTACGCTCGTTACGGCTACCGAATACTTTCGTTAATAATTTGATTAGCATAATAAAATCTCAAACGCCCCGCGGTGCGGAGTCAAAAATTATAAGTTGGAAGGTTCTTTTTTAGCTGAGGCGTTGAGGACCAGCGCGGATACCCTGCAGCTGGCTGATCCAGACCGGAACGCTAAACGCGGCCTGAGAGGTAAAGTGTGCGTATGTCACGCGACTTACTGTCGCGGGCGGAGTGCCTTCCTGCGTCAGCATCGCGCTGAGCGTATTCAGTAACGCAAGATGGTGCGCCTGGATTGGCAATGGCTCTTCGGCAACGGGCAACGCCTGAGGTGCCATGGCAAAAGAAAGATGGCGGATAACCGTACGAATGGCATGTTGATGCCAGTAATCGACGGTAAAATTTGGGCGGCGATTGGTCGCTTCCAGCAAAGCAAGCTGGCTAAAGTTAACTTTAGCGCCTTGATCGTGATTGCTGGCGGTCGCCTTCGCGGGGGTATTAGGTTCAGCAGCATTACCGAGCGCGGGCAGGCCAAAACTAGCCGCGACCATCCCCAACAGGAGATGCGGCCAGAAGTACCGTCTGCCTAACTGTCGCCAGCGCGTCAGTATTCCACTCACGTTATTGCCACCTGATATACCCTGCGTTTGGGGTTACAAATGCAAAACCATTTTTTGCGCACAAATCTTACCATTAATGCGTTCGCACCACAGCAGTAATGACAGCAAGTCGCGGGTAAATATGCTTAAGAAAGCAGCGATCGAACGGTATTTTAATCTACCTGTGAGGAAAAAGTCGCTTCAGATAAGGTGGTTTGCACTCGGAAGATAAAAAAACGACTGGCTCACCTGGCCGGAGAGAGTGCCAGATTGACCAGTCGAATTTATGCGACAGCGTATGTCGTTATGCCAGTACGGTCGATGGTGCTTTGAACGCCAACGGCAGTTCTGCATCGTCCTGGAAGGTCACATATTCCCAGGCTTCCTGTTTTGCCAGGACCGCCTGCAACAGTTTGTTATTCAATGCATGACCGGATTTATACGCGGTAAATGCACCAATAATGTTGTGACCACACATGAACAAGTCACCGATCGCGTCGAGCATTTTGTGACGAACGAATTCATCTTCAAAACGCAGGCCGTCTTCGTTCAATACGCGATAATCGTCAACAACGATGGCACAATCGAAGCTGCCGCCCAGGCACAGGCCGCGGGACTGCAGATATTCGATATCACGCATGAAGCCGAAAGTACGCGCACGGCTGATCTGACGCATGAACGCATCCGCAGAGAAGTTCATCGCGTAGCGCTGCGTGCTGGAGTCGATCGCCGGATGGTTAAAGTCGATGGTGAAATCCAACGTAAAACCATTATACGGCTTAAACTCAGCCCACTTATCGCCATCTTCGACACGAACGGTCTCTTTGATGCGAACAAATTTTTTGGCGCTGCTCAGTTCTTCAATACCTGCATCAAGCAGCAGATAAACGAACGGAGCGGCACTGCCATCCATGATCGGGATTTCCGGTGCGTTAACTTCAATAACGATGTTATCGATACCTAAACCCGCCAGAGCAGCATTAAGGTGCTCTACGGTTGAAATCCGTACATCATGCTCATTGACCAGACACGTACAGAGCATGGTATCACGCACAGATTTGGCATCGGCCGGGAAATCTACCGGAGGATTCAAGTCGGTGCGACGATAGATGACCCCGGTGTTGGCCGGCGCAGGGCGTAATGTCAGGGTGACTTTTTTGCCGGTATGCAAACCGACGCCAGTCGCCTGAACGATACGTTTAAGAGTCCTTTGTTTGATCATCGTATAATCTCGCCAAATTACCTATCCAACCGAAGTGTACTATACATTCGGTGGGCCAGTTTAGCACAAAGAGCCACAATTCCCAAATTCCAGCTAATTCTTAATCAGCTTGCTTACGCAGGAATGCTGGGATATCCAGATAATCCGGCTCTTTGGTGGTTTGCGGCGTATTGTCGTTAACCACTTTCGCTACCGGTTTCTGCTCTTGCGTCAACGGCGCCATGCCGTGCTGCTGGTAACGATCCATTACCGGCTGCTGTACCTGCTTGTTGGTCACCAGAGTGATTTCAGGACGTTTGTCCATACCAATTCCAGTTGCAACAACGGTGACGCGCAGTTCGTCGTTCATATCCGGGTCCAGAGAGGTACCGATAACCACGGTCGCATTATCCGATGCAAAGGCACGAATCGTGTTACCGACGGTTTCGAACTCATCCAGACGCAGGTCGAAGCCCGCAGTAATGTTGACCAGCACGCCGCGCGCACCAGACAGATCGATGTCTTCCAGCAGCGGAGAAGAGATAGCCATTTCAGCCGCTTCTTCTGCACGGTCTTCACCGCTTGCCACGCCTGAACCCATCATCGCGTAGCCCATTTCGGACATCACGGTGCGCACGTCTGCAAAGTCGACGTTCATCAGGCCCGGACGAGTAATCAGTTCAGCGATACCCTGGACTGCGCCTTTCAGCACATCGTTCGCTGCGCCAAACGCATCCAGCAGGGAGATACCGCGACCCAGCACTTTCAGCAGTTTGTCATTCGGAATAGTGATCAGAGAGTCCACATGTTTGGACAGCTCGGTGATACCCTGCTCCGCGAATGCCATACGCTTCTTACCTTCAAAGTTGAAAGGCTTAGTCACGACAGCAACGGTCAGAATACCTAAATCTTTTGCTACTTCAGCAACCACTGGCGCTGCACCGGTACCGGTACCGCCGCCCATGCCAGCTGCGATAAACACCATGTCTGCGCCGTCAAGCGCTGCACGCAGAGCTTCACGATCTTCGTCTGCCGCATTACGGCCTACTTCCGGGTTTGCACCCGCGCCCAGACCTTTGGTGATGCCGCTACCAATCTGAATGGTCTGTCCAACCGCCGTTTTACGCAACGCCTGAGCGTCGGTATTCACCGCGAAGAATTCAACACCTTCGATGCGCTCGCGCACCATGTGTTCAACGGCATTACCGCCGCCGCCGCCGACGCCGATGACTTTAATCACCGCGTCATTGGTAAGTTCCATAGGTTCAAACATAGTTTCTCTCTCCGTTGTGCCTGTCGCCTGAGACCGTTAATGTGCGTTGGTCTCTTTAAAAATTAAAACTCTTTTCGCAGCCAGCTATTGAGTCGTTTGATCCACGAGCCAACTGATGCCGTAACGCGTTTTTCTACTTCAGCCTCACCACTCAAATGGGATTCTTTCCCGTAGTGAAGCAGCCCCACTGCCGTTGAATAATAAGGCTCCTGGGCATAATCCGTCAGACCAGTGATATTCAGCGGTGCGCCAATACGTACTTGCGTATGGAACACGCGCTGTGCGCAGGCCGCAAGACCTTCAATTTGCGCAGCGCCACCGGTTAACACAATCCCCGCCGCCAGATGATGTTTCACACCCTGCTGGCGAAGCTGTTCTTGTAATTGCAAAATTTCTTCGTTGACCAGGTTGAGCAGCTCGGTATAACGCGGCTCAATGACCTCTGCCAGGGTCTGACGTTGCAGGCTACGCGGTGGACGACCACCTACGCTTGGCACTTCAACGCTTTCGTCTTTACCCACGATGGAGCCCAGCGCGCAACCATGACGCACTTTGATGGCTTCAGCATCGCTCGGCGGCGTACCAAAGGCATACGCGATATCGCTGGTCACTACATTCCCTGCATAAGGGATAACTTTAGTGTGGCGCAACGCCCCGCCAGTATAAACGGCGATGTCCATTGTACCACCACCAATATCCACCACGCAGACACCCAGCTCACGTTCATCTTCCGTCAACACGGAATAACTGGCTGCCAACCCGGCAAAAATCAGTTGGTCAACTTTCAGACCACAACGTTCAACGGCTTTGACAATGTTCTTCGCCATGTCGTTGTGGCAGGTAATAAGATGGACTTTTGCCTGCATACGCACGCCGGAAAGACCGACCGGATTTTTAATGCCTTCCTGGTAGTCGATGGCGTATTCCTGCGGAATAACGTGCAGAACACGATGTTCATCGCGAACGCGTACGGATTTTGCCGTATGTACCACGTTTTCCACATCTTCCTGCGTCACTTCCTCTTCGGAAATGGGCACCATACCAATTTCATTTTGACAGCTAATATGTTTACCGGAAAGTGCCAGATACACCGAGGAAATCTGGCAATCTGCCATCAGTTCAGCCTGGTCAATGGCGCGCTGTACGCACTTCACCACTGACTCAAGGTCATTCACCCCGCCTTTATCCATACCTCGCGATGGGCAACTGCCCACGCCAATGATATTGACCATACCGTCGGGCAGAACTTCCCCTACTAAAGCGGCTACCTTCGCGGTGCCAATCTCCAGTCCAACTACCAGTTTTCTGTCCGTCGCCTTGATCATTGTTGTTCTGCCTGTGCCTGATTCTGTTGCTGATTAGATTCCTCAGGAGGCAAGGGAACCCAGCCTACTGCCGCTCCTGAGTCATAACGCAAATCAACGTAGCTAATCCGTTTGCCATCGGTTTGCGCCTGCTGCTGTAAAACCGGGTAGAGTTCCACAAAGCGAGCCAAACGTTTTATCGTATCGCCCCTGCCCAGATTCAGCTTAATATCGTTATTCAGCGTCAACTGCCAGGAACGACGAGCGGTCATCGCCGCTTCCTTCAGGGTGAATCTATCCTTAGCCAGCACCTGCCCCATATCGCGGAACCCTTGCAACACTTCACTTGCGCTGCCTTCCGGTCCATACAACATGGGTAATACCTGCTTATTGGCCCGACCGGTTGGAACACTGAACGTATTTCCTTCAGCATCCACCATATGTTGGTCATTCCAACGCGCAATGGGCACATATTCAACCAGATGAATCTTCAATTCATCGGGCCATTGCTTTCTGACGCTCGCCTGTTTAATCCAGGGGAGGCGTTCAATTTGACTCTGGATGATGTTCACATCCTGAGTCATAAAGGTTCCCGGAGCGCCCAGTGCCAAAATGGACTGACGAATATCGTCATTGCGCGTGTAATGCCGTTCGCCGGTTAACACCAGTTTCGATAAAGGCAAACGTTGCGCATCTTCCATCCATCCCAACACTACCCAGCCGCTGACAAACACGGTGCACAGCACTGTCAGCAGGAACAATATTCCTGCAAGACGCGTTCCATTATTGCGGCGTGAGGAGTTTACTTCTTCTTCATCACCGTTTCGCGTGTTCAGCGCAGCCTGCGACATATCAGTCCGCCAACTCCAGAATTCTTACCACCAACTGCGAGAAGCTCAGGCCCGCCTGACGCGCCGCCATCGGCACCAGACTGTGGCTGGTCATACCCGGAGAGGTATTCGCTTCCAGCAGATAAAACTGGCCATCGCTGTCCAGCATGACGTCAATGCGACCCCAACCTTTACAGCCCAATGTGGTCCACGCTTTCAGGACTAATTCCTGTAAACGGGCCTCTTGTTCGACTTCCAGACCGGCAGGGCAGAAATATTGTGTCTCATCAGAGAGATACTTCGCCTCATAATCATAGAAGGTTCCCGCAGGTTGGATACGTATTGACGGTAAAATTTCTTCACCAAGTATCGCAACTGTAAATTCCGGGCCACTGAGCCATTTTTCGATCAGTACTTCTTCATCATGCTGAAAAGCCAATGCTAATGCACCATGCAAAGCATTTTCTTCTTCAACTTTTGACATCCCTACGCTTGAGCCTTCACGGCTTGGCTTCACAATCAGCGGCAAACCTAGCGCAGAAATCTCCGTAACCACCTCATCACTAAGACCTTTTTCGAACTCAGCGCGGGTCAATGCGACCCAAGGCGCGACCGGTAAACCAGCCCCCTGCCACAACAGTTTGCTGCGCAGTTTGTCCATCGAAATCGCAGAAGCCATGACGCCACTACCGGTGTACGGCAGTCCAATCAGCTCCAGCATGCCCTGCAACGTGCCATCTTCACCACCACGACCGTGCAGTGCAATAAACACCTTTTGAAAACCCATCGATTTCAAAAGCGTGACATCAACCTCTTTTGGGTCAATTGGATGAGCATCCACACCACCTTCGCGTAACCCTGCCAGTACGGCCGCGCCGGAATTCAGCGAAACGTCACGCTCTGCGGAGGTTCCCCCTAACAGGACCGCGATTTTATCAGCCATGTTGTTCTTCCTCCGGGTTTTGCGGCTTCAGTTTGATTTCAGCTAAGGAACGCGCGATTTTGCCGATATTTCCAGCGCCCTGCACCAAAATCAGATCGTTGCCGGTTAATACCGGCGCCAGCATGTCTGCCACCTGAGCCGGATCGGATACCAGAATCGGGTCGATCTTACCGCGACCACGGATCGTACGGCACAGCGAGCGACTGTCGGCTCCTGGAATCGCGGCTTCACCCGCGGCGTACACATCCAGCATCAACAGCGCATCGACCTGAGTCAGCACGTTGGCAAAGTCGTCATACAGATCGCGAGTACGCGTAAAGCGGTGCGGCTGGAACAGCATCACCAAATTTTTGTCCGGCCAGCCCGCGCGTGCAGCTTTAATCGTGGCATCCACTTCCGTAGGGTGATGACCATAATCATCCACCAGCATCGCCGTCCCGGCTTTACCGTTTACCGGCTCAAGCGGGAATTCGCCGAGGAAGTCAAAACGTCGTCCGGTGCCCTGGAAACTTTCCAGCGCGCGCAGAATTGCGTCGTCTTCAATGCCTTCTTCTGTTGCAACTGCTACCGCCGCCGCCGCGTTCAGCGCATTGTGACGGCCCGGTGCGTTCAACGTCACGCGTAAATCGGCCATCCCCTGACGCAGCAGCGTGAAGTGCCCTTGTGGGCCAATCTGCTGATAATCTTCGACGCGCACATCAGCATCATCGCTGAAACCATAGGTTGTGGTTTGACGACCAACTCGCGGCAACAACTCGCGGATCACTGGGTCGTCAACGCACATCACCGCACGACCATAAAACGGCAAGTTATGCAGGAAATTAATAAACGTCTGCTTTAAATTTTCGAAGTCGCCATGGTAGGTATCCATATGATCGGCTTCGATATTGGTAACAATCGCTACCATCGGCTGCAAATGCAGGAACGACGCATCGCTCTCATCCGCCTCCGCTATTAAATAACGGCTATGACCCAGACGCGCATGGACGCCTGCGGCCTTCACCAGACCGCCGTTGACAAACGTCGGATCCAGCCCCGCTTCCGCGTAGATACTGGAGACCATCGCTGTGGTCGTGGTTTTACCGTGCGTCCCGGCAATGGCGATACCGTGACGAAAACGCATTAACTCCGCCAGCATTTCAGCACGACGGATCACCGGAATGCGCGCTTCATGCGCCGCAACAATTTCCGGGTTATCCGCAGAAATGGCGCTGGATACCACCACCACGCTCGCATCGCGCACGTTTTCCGGGCGATGGTTGAAGAAAATCGTGGCGCCCAGATTCGTCAACTGCTGCGTCACCGGGTTCGGCGCTAAGTCAGAACCGCTGATCTGATAACCTTCGTTGGCCAAAACTTCGGCAATACCGCCCATACCAGCACCACCGATGCCGACAAAGTGAATGTGCCGAACGCGACGCATTTCGGGCACGATGGAACGCAGTTTTGCCAGTTGTTGTGTATTCATTCTTTAGCCATTAACTTCTTAGTTCATGCGATGCAAAAGGCATCACCACAATTACGCCCGGGCAGCCCGGCTCACTTCATTAGCAACGCGCTCTGTAGCATCCGGAATGGAAGCGGCGCGCGCACGTTCTGCCATGGTTAATAAGGTTTCTCGCGACCACCCGGAAAGGGTGTTAGCGACGGCATCCACAGTAAACTGCGGCTGCTCAAGAATTTTGGCGGCGCCCGCTTTCTCCAGCGGCAGCGCATTCCAGTACTGCTGTCGGTCTTTGTGCTGGAAAGGCACAAACAGCGCAGGCAAACCTGCGGCGGCAATTTCGCTTACCGTCAGCGCGCCGGAGCGACAAACTACAACATCCGCCCACGCGTAGGCAGCTGCCATATCATCAATAAACTCAGTGACCTTGTGCTGCGGTTGTCCCGCGTCGGCATACGCCTGTTCAACGGTTTGCTGCGCGCCTTTGCCACTCTGATGCCAGATAGTCACCGCGTCACCAAGCTTTGCGGCAACCTGCGGCATCGTCTGGTTCAATACGCGTGCGCCCTGAGATCCCCCGACGACCAGCACGCGAACCGGGCCTTCACGCCCCGCCAGACGCGCTTCTGGCAACGGCAGCGCCAGAACGTCGGTGCGTACCGGGTTCCCCACCACTTCCGCATTCGGGAAAGCGCCAGGAAAAGCCTGCATCACCTTCGTTGCAATTTTCGCCAGCCACTTGTTAGTTAATCCCGCAATGCCGTTCTGCTCATGCAGTACAACCGGAATGCCTAATGACCAGGCAGCCAGACCGCCAGGGCCGGACACGTAACCGCCCATCCCCAGCACCACATCAGGCTTAAACTGCTTCATGATGGCGCGCGCCTGACGCCAGGCATTAAAAATACGCACGGGGGCGGCAAGCAGCGCGTTGACACCTTTGCCACGCAAACCGGAGATGCGAATAAAGTCAATTTCAATGCCATGCTTCGGCACTAAGTCCGCTTCCATACGATCGGCGGTGCCCAGCCAACGAACCTGCCAGCCCTGGGCCATTAAATGGTGCGCGACCGCCAGCCCCGGGAACACATGCCCGCCGGTACCGCCTGCCATCACCATTAACCGCTTCGGTTGACCACTCATCGTGCACCTCGTGTAAACGCCTGGGCTTTTTCCAGACGAGTTTCATAATCAATACGTAACAAAAACATGATGGCCGTCGACATAATCAACAAACTGGAACCACCATAACTGATCAGCGGTAACGTCAGACCTTTTGTTGGCAGCATGCCTGCTGCCGCGCCGACGTTTACCAGAGCCTGGAAGCTAAACCAAATCCCGATGGAGCAGGCTAAAAAGCCTGAAAAACGGTGGTCAATTTCCAGTGCTTTGCGACCGATCGACATCGCGCGAAAAGCGACGAAGAATACCATTAAAAGCGCCAATACCACACCGATATAACCCAGCTCTTCCCCAATGATGGCGAAGATGAAGTCGGTGTGCGCTTCCGGTAAATACTCCAGTTTTTGCACTGAATTACCTAACCCCTGACCCCAAACCTCACCGCGACCAAAAGCCATCAGCGATTGCGTTAACTGATACCCGCTGCCAAACGGATCTTCCCATGGGTTCCAGAAAGAGGTTACGCGGCGAATACGATACGGTTCGGCAAGGATCAGCAGCACCACCGCCGAAATCCCCATGCCGATAATGGCAATGAACTGCCACAGTTTCGCACCAGCGAGAAACAGCATCGCCAGCGTCGTGACAAACAGTACCACTACCGTACCAAGGTCAGGCTGCGCCAGCAGTAAGACTGCCAGCACCAGAATCACACCCATCGGTTTTAAGAAGCCGCGCAGGTTATTACGCACTTCATCGACTTTACGCACAAGGTAGTTAGCGAGATAACAGAACAGCGACAGCTTGGTGAATTCCGCAGGCTGAATACGCAGTGGACCCAGCGCGATCCAGCGCGATGCCCCGTTAACGGAGCTCCCCACCACCAGCACGATCAACAACATGATGATCGAGGCGATCAGCATCGTTGTGCTGTACTTTTGCCAGAACTCCATCGGCAGACGCAGCGTCACCATCGCCAGACAGAACGCGAGGAAGATATACAGCGCGTCACGCTTAGCAAACAGGAAGGGATCGCCTGCCAGGCGTTGCCCTACGGGCATCGATGCCGATGTCACCATCACAAAACCGATCGCTGCCAGACCAAAAGTCAGCCACAGCAGCATGCGGTCATACATGATCAGGCTGTCCGCGTCTTTATCACGCGAAGCCATCACCCAGCCTTTAAGTGCCGCGAAGATCCACGCCAGGACACCCAGTCCCGGTACGCGCGGCATTTTCAGACGAGGGAGAGAGAAGCGCATCAACCCAACTCCTTCGCTAAACGGGTAAAGACGTCACCGCGTTGCTCAAAGTTCTTGAACTGGTCAAGGCTGGCGCAGGCTGGCGACAGCAGCACCATATCGCCCGACTTCACACGCGGTGCGAGCAGACGCATTGCCTGCTCCATGGTTTCAGTGTGTTCCGCAACCTCAGGACGCAGAGCGGCAAGCTGCGCGCCATCGCGACCAAAGCAGTACAGACGAATGTTGTCGCCAGTCAGGTAGCGTTGCAGCGGCATAAAGTCGGCGGATTTCCCATCGCCGCCCAGCAGCAGGTGCAACGTACCGTCAACGTGCAGACCATTCAGCGCCGCTTCGGTGCTGCCAACGTTGGTGGCTTTTGAATCGTTGATCCAACGCACACCGTTATGATTCAGTACCAACTGGAAACGATGCGCCAGACCGGTAAAGGTAGTCAGCGCTTTCAGGCTGGATGCCCGCGGCAGACCCGCAGCATCCGCCAGCGCCAGCGCCGCCAGGGCGTTGGTATAGTTATGCTGGCCGGTAAGCGTCATCTCTTTCACGTTCAGGACTTTTTCGCCCTTCACCCGCAGCCAGGTTTCACCCTGCTGACGATTGAGATGATAGTCACCCATGTTGATGCCAAAGCTCACGCAGCGCTCATCCGCCCCGCGAATCGGCATGGTCAGCGCATCATCGGCATTAACCACGCACACTTTCGCATTCTCATAGACGCGCAGTTTGGCCGCACGGTACTGCTGCAAGCCAAACGGATACCTGTCCATATGATCTTCGGTGACGTTCAAAATGGTAGCGGCTACGGCCTGTAAGCTGAAGGTTGTCTCCAGCTGGAAGCTCGACAACTCCAGTACATACAGCTCACGTTCGTCATCCAGCAACATCAGCGCGGGCAGACCGATATTTCCGCCAACACCCACGTTCACACCAGCCGCTTTCGCCATTTCTCCCACCAACGTGGTGACGGTGCTTTTCCCGTTGGAACCGGTGATCGCGACGATCGGCGCCTGCGCTTCACGACAGAACAGCTCGATGTCACCGACAATTTCGATCCCTGCATCAGCAGCGGCGCTCAGAGAAGGATGCGCCAGGGCAATACCAGGGCTGGCGACGATGAGATCGGCGGCCAGCAGCCAATCATCATTCAGGCTGCCAACATGACGCTCAACCGCTTCCGGCAATTTATCCAGGCCAGGTGGCGTTGCGCGGGTATCCATCACACGCGGCGTCACGCCACGCGCCAGAAAGAAATCCACGCAGGACAGCCCGGTCAATCCCAGACCGATAATGACGACTTTTTTACCCTGGTAATCAGCCATGATTAACGTACCTTCAGCGTTGCCAGGCCAATCAGCACCAGCATCAGCGAAATAATCCAGAAGCGCACAATTACGCGCGGTTCCGGCCAGCCTTTCAGTTCATAGTGATGGTGAATCGGCGCCATACGGAAGATGCGCTGTCCGCGCAGCTTAAAGGAGCCAACCTGCAGAATGACCGACAGCGTTTCCACAACAAATACGCCGCCCATGATTACCAGCAGGAATTCCTGACGCAGCAGCACGGCAATAATGCCCAGCGCGCCGCCCAGCGCCAGAGAACCGACGTCGCCCATAAAGACCTGCGCCGGATAGGTGTTAAACCACAGGAAGCCTAACCCCGCACCGACAATCGCCGTACAGACGATCACCAGTTCGCCGGCATGGCGTAAATAGGGAATGTGCAGGTAGTTGGCAAAGTTCATGTTACCTGTAGCCCATGCCACCAGCGCAAAACCTGCGGCCACGAACACGGTCGGCATAATCGCCAGACCATCCAGGCCATCGGTGAGGTTTACCGCGTTGCCAGTGCCCACAATCACGAAGTACGCCAGCAGCACGTAGAACAGCCCCAATTGCGGCATGACATCTTTAAAGAACGGCACCACCAGCTCGGTAGCCGGGGTATCTTTACCGGCGAGGTACAGCGCAAAGGCTACACCCAGCGCAATCACCGACATCCAGAAGTACTTCCAGCGGGCAATCAGCCCCTTGGTATCTTTGCGCACCACTTTGCGGTAGTCATCGACAAAACCGATAATGCCGTAGCCAATCAATACCACCAGCACGCACCATACGTACGGGTTCGACGGATATGCCCACAACAGAACGGAGATAACAATCGCGGTGAGGATCATGATCCCGCCCATGGTTGGCGTACCGCGTTTACTGAAGTGCGATTCCGGGCCGTCGTTACGTACGACCTGTCCAAAGGACATTTTTTGCAAGCGGGCAATCATGCGCGGGCCCATCCACAAAGAGATGAACAGCGCGGTCAGCAGGCTGACGATGGCGCGAAACGTCAGATAGGAAAAGACGTTAAAGCCGGAATAATATTTGACCAAATGTTCGGCCAGCCAAACTAACATGTCCCATTCTCCTGTAATGCGCGTACTACCTCTTCCATGGCGGCACTACGTGAACCCTTCACTAAAATCGTCATGACCTGATGTTCTGCAATCAATGCTTTAAGATGCGCGGCCAGCGCGCTTTTATCCGCAAAATGTTCGCCAACGCCGCTGGCGTCGCTAATTGCCTGACTCAATTTTCCTGTACTCAGTACGCGGTCGATACCTGCTGCTTTCGCAGCAACACCAACCTGTACATGGCATGCTTCACTTTCTGCGCCAAGCTCTGCCATATCGCCAACGACCAGTACGCGATAGCCCGGCATTTCAGACAGCACCTGCACCGCTGCGGTCATCGAACCGACGTTCGCGTTATAGGAGTCGTCCAGCAGCAGCTGATTTTCTGCGAGTTGAATCGGGAACAGACGTCCCGGTACCGCTTGCAGATCCTTCAAACCCGCTTTGATCGCCTCGTGCGTCGCGCCTACCGCCATAGAAAGCGCCGCCGCCGCAAGGGCGTTAGCGATATTGTGGCGACCCGGCAACGGCAGCAGGACATCAATGCTTCCGGTCGGCGTTTGCAGAGAAAATTCTGTGCCATGCGAGGTCACATGAACGTTGGTAGCAGAAAAGTCGCTGTTGGCCGCATTCGGGGAGAAGCGCCAGACTTTGCGTTCGCCGATGATGCTTTGCCAGTTCAACCAGTCGTTGTTGTCGGCATTCATAATGGCGATACCATTCTCAGACAGGCCGGTAAAAATCTCACCTTTTGCCTTCGCAACGCCCGCCAGAGATCCGAAACCTTCCAGGTGCGCGGCGGCCAGATTGTTCACCAGCGCCGCTTCCGGACGCGTCAGGCCGACGGTCCAGGCGATTTCGCCCTGATGGTTGGCGCCGAGCTCAATCACGGCATAGTCGTAATCGTTATTTAAGCGCAGCAGCGTCATCGGTACGCCGATGTCGTTATTCAGATTGCCCGCTGTATATAGGGTGTTACCACACTGGCTCAGAATGGCAGCCGTCATCTCTTTGACGGACGTTTTACCGGATGAGCCGGTCAGCGCGACAACGCGCGCCGGAACCTGAGCGCGAACCCACGCCGCCAGTTCACCAAACGCCAAACGCGTATCTTTAACAATCAGCTGCGGCAGGTTGGTGTCCAACGGGCGGCTGACCAGCAGCGCACCCGCCCCGCTCTCTTGCGCTTTGTCTGCAAAATCATGGGCATCAAAGCGTTCGCCTTTCAGCGCCACAAACAGGCAGCCCGGCGTCACTTTACGCGTATCGGTTGTTACGGCATCAAGGGTCAGATCGGCCCCTTTCAGTTCGCCACGGAGGATCTCCGCCAGTTGGCTGAGCGTTACGCTAATCATGCGATAACCCCCAGCAGACGCGCTGCGGTCACGCGGTCAGAATAGTCGAGACGCTGCGAGCCGACGATCTGGTAATCTTCGTGACCTTTCCCGGCCACCAGCACCACGTCGTTTTCTTTCGCCTGCATAATGGCGTTTGTCACGGCTTCTGCGCGCCCTTCCATCACCTTCGCCTGTCCGGCATCCAGCATACCCGCCAGAATGTCGTTAATAATGGCGCGCGGCTCTTCGGTACGCGGGTTGTCATCAGTCACCACGACAACATCTGCAAACTGCTCAGCGATTGCGCCCATCAACGGACGTTTGCCTTTATCGCGATCGCCGCCGCAGCCAAAGACGCACCACAGTTTGCCAGTACAGTGCAGACGTGCCGCCTGCAGTGCTTTTTCCAGCGCATCTGGCGTATGGGCGTAATCAACCACCACGGTGGTTTTACCCGGCGCGCTGAACACTTCCATACGCCCGCAAACCGGCTGCAATTGTGTCGCCGTTTTCAGTAAATCAGCTAACGGATAGCCCAGTGCCAACAGCGTTGCCAGCGCCAGCAAAAGATTGCTGACGTTAAACGCCCCCATCAGGCGGCTTTCAATTTCGCCGTCGCCCCATGAGGAGGTAAAACGAATCGTTGCCCCGCTGTCGTGATACTTCACGTCAACCGCTTTTAACCAACGACCATGACAGTTCGGGTTGATGTGGTCTTCCATCGAAACGGCAACCGCATCCGGGAGTTTCGCCAGCCAGCGACGGCCGACCTCATCATCCGCATTGACGATGGCCTGGCCGCAATGGTGCGTGGAATACAGCAGCCATTTCGCGGCTTCGTAATGTTCCATGTCGCCGTGGTAGTCGAGATGGTCACGGCTTAAGTTAGTAAATACTGATGCGGCAAACTTCAGCGCCGCCACGCGATGCTGAACCAGGCCGTGTGAAGAGACTTCCATCGCGCCAACCGTTGCGCCCTGCGCAGCCAGCCCCGCCAGCACATGCTGGACATCAACGGCTGAACCGGTGGTATTTTCCGTCGGGATCACTTTGCCCAGCAGGCCATTACCTACTGTTCCCATTACCGCGCTGGTTTCGCCAAGCAGTTGGCTCCACTGGGCCAGCAATTGGGTGGTGGTGGTTTTACCGTTAGTCCCGGTTACGCCGACCAGACGCATTTTCTCAGAAGGCTCGTGGTAAAAACGGCCCGCCAGTGCAGATAAACGTTCGTTAAGCTGACTGAGATAGATGACCGGAACGCCATGCATTTCACGGATTTCACCATCAGTAGCTTCATCTTTTGCTTCTGCAATAATGGCAGCCACACCTTGCGCTATCGCCTGCGGGATATACCGACGCCCGTCCGCCTGATGACCCAATACTGCGACAAAGAGATCGCCTGATGCAGCCACACGGCTGTCAAGCGTCATCTCCCGCAGTGCTCGCTCCGGTGCACCCGGCACCCATGGAGCAAGAAGGTCGCGCAAATTACGATCTGCCACCTGTTGCCTCGCCTTGATTATTCACAAATTCATTTTTATCGCCCGTTGTCAGCGCATCCGGCTCGATGTTCATGGTGCGCAGTACGCCGCCCATGATGGCACCAAAGACCGGCGCGGAAACGGCGCCACCGTAGTATTTACCCGCCTGCGGATCGTTGATAACAACAACCAGCGCGAAGCGCGGCTGACTCGCAGGCGCAACGCCTGCGGTATAAGCAATGTATTTGTTGATGTAGCGGCCATCCGGCCCTACTTTTTTCGCTGTACCGGTTTTAATAGCGATGCGATAGCCTTTAATCGCCGCCTTCACGCCGCCGCCGCCCGGCAGCGCCACGCTTTCCATCATATGCACGACGGTACGCACGGTATCTTCCGGGAAGATACGCTCACCCGGAACAGGAGGGTCTACTTTGGTAATCGACAGTGGACGATAAACGCCGTAGCTGCCGATCGTTGCATAGACTCGCGCTAACTGTAACGGCGTTACCATTAGCCCGTAGCCGAAAGAGAAGGTGGCCCTCTCTATGTCAGACCACCGTTGTTTTTGAGGATATAAGCCACTGCGTTCTCCGACCAACCCCAAATTGGTCGCTTTTCCCAGCCCAAAACGTGAGTAAGTATCTACTAACGCTGAGGACGGCATCGCTAACGCCAGCTTGGAAACACCGACGTTACTCGACTTCTGCAAAACCCCGGTGAGGGTTAATTCGCTATAACGCGCCACGTCTTTGATTTCGTGACCATTAATTCGGTAAGGGATAGTGTTAAGGACGGTATTTTCGCGTACCACGCCACGCTGCAGCGCGGTCATCACCACCATCGGTTTAACGGTAGAACCCGGTTCAAACACGTCGGTGATGGTACGGTTACGCATCGCGTCTTTTGGCGTACCGGTGAGATTGTTCGGGTTGTAGGACGGACTGTTGGCCATGGCCAGCACTTCACCGGTGTTTACATCCACCAGTACCGCACTGCCTGACTCCGCCTTGTTGAACGCCACGGCGTTATTCAGTTCACGGTAGACCAGTGCCTGTAAACGCTCATCAATGCTCAACGCGAGGTTATGCGCCGCCTGGCTGTCGGTAGAGGAGATATCTTCAATGACGCGGCCATAACGGTCTTTACGTACAATACGTTCGCCCGGTTGTCCGGTGAGCCACTTGTCGAAGCTCTTCTCTACGCCTTCAATCCCCTGGCTGTCGACGTTAGTAAAGCCGATGAGGTGAGCAGTCACTTCTCCGGAAGGATAGTAACGGCGGGATTCTTCGCGTAGGTGGATACCTGGCAGCTTCAGTTTCTTGATGTAGTCGGCCATGTCAGGGTTTACCTGACGCGCCAGATAGATGAAGCGCCCTTTCGGGTTGGCGTTAATGCGGGAAGCCAGTTGATCGAGCGGGAGATTCAGCGCGGTTGACAGCGCTCTCCAGCGTTCGCCAACGCTCACGCCGCCTGCATCATGTACTTCTTTCGGGTCGGCCCATATCGCTTTAACCGGAACGCTCACCGCCAGCGGGCGACCAGAGCGGTCGGTAATCATTCCGCGTGATGTAGACACTTCCTGGACGCGTAGAGAGCGCATATCACCCTGACGCACCAGCATGTCCGGCGCGATGATTTGCAGCCAGGCAACGCGCCCCAGCAGAAAACCCAGTGCCAGCAAAATACAGCCGCACAGTAACGCAAAACGCCAACTGATAAAGTTGGCTTGTTCTTCCTGGCGTTTTGGTTTGTGCGTTTTTGCCGCTGCTTTCATGCGTCGCGTTTATCCTTATTTTTGTACTACGATATTTTCTTGTGAGGGATCGACATGCTGCATTTGCAGCTTTTCCGTTGCGATCCGTTCAACACGGCTATGGTCGCCGAGCGCGTTCTCCTCAAGGATCAAGTTGCGCCATTCGATATCCAGCGCATCTCGCTCCAGAACCAGCTGCTCACGCTGCGCAGTCAGTAACCGCGTATGGTGTGCTGTTGTCACGACGGTAACCGCCGTCAAAATAATGCAAATGAACAGGCAGAGTGGCAGCTTCCCAAACCGCAAAAGATCGTCACCGATCACGCCAGGCAAGGCATGGCGCTCGTTGCTTCCTATCGATCCTTTAACTTTGCTGAGGGCTTCTGTCACTCTGCTGATCATGCGTTCGTCCTCTCTGCAATACGCAGAACTGAACTACGGGCACGAGGATTCTCAGCTACCTCTTCTTCACCCGGCATCATCTTGCCTAGTGCTCTTAACTCACGGCCGCCCAGCTTTTTGATCTGCGCTTCGGTCATCGGTATTCCAGCCGGTACCTGAGGACCACGGCTTTGTTCACGCATAAAGCGTTTCACAATGCGGTCTTCAAGCGAATGGAAACTGATGATCGAAAGGCGACCACCTGGAGCCAGCACGCTGAGCGAGCTTTTTAGCGCCTGCTCTATCTCCTCCAGTTCACTGTTCACCCAAATGCGCACCGCCTGGAAGGTACGGGTCGCGGGATGTTTGAATTTGTCCTTCACCGGCATTGCCGCTGCAATAACTTCCGCCAGCTCTTTGGTGCGGGTCATCGGTTCGATGCGGTTGCGCTCCACGATGGCGCGCGCAATGCGTTTGCCGAAGCGCTCTTCGCCAAAGGTTTTAATCACCCAGGCAATGTCTGCTTCATCGGCGGTTTGCAGCCATTCGGCCGCTGACTGACCGCGTGTTGGGTCCATACGCATATCTAACGGACCGTCACGCATAAACGAGAAACCGCGCTCTGCATCATCGAGCTGCGGTGAAGAAACGCCGAGATCGAGAAGAATCCCGTCGATCTTACCGGTCAGTCCACGCTCGGCGACATAGTCAGCCAGCGCAGAGAAAGGTCCATGTACGATGGAGAAACGGGGATCGGTAATCGTTTTTGCAACAGCAATAGCCTGCGGATCGCGATCGATTGCCAGTAAACGTCCCTCTTCGCCAAGCTGGGAGAGGATCAGACGTGAGTGACCACCGCGACCAAATGTCCCGTCAATGTAGATGCCGTCTGGACGAATATTCAGGCCGTTTACGGCTTCATCCAGCAACACCGTTGTATGTTTATAATTTTCCGTCATTTTATAGAGACAAATCCTGCAATCGTTCCGACAACGCGCCAGTAACAGACTGCTCAGCGTCGATATCTTCCTTGACCTGTTGATACCAGGTCGTTTCATCCCACAGCTCAAACTTATTGAACTGCCCAACCAGCATCACTTCTTTCGTTAGCCCTGCGTGTTGCCGCAGAATGGGTGCTATCAGTAATCGACCAGCGTTATCCATCTGACATTCGCTGGCATGACCCAACAATAAGCGCTGTACGCGGCGCTCAACTGGATTCATGCTCGACAGACGCGATAGCTTCTGCTCGATTATTTCCCATTCAGGCAGGGGGTACAGCAGCAGGCACGGGTGATGGATGTCAATGGTGCAAACCATTTGACCGGTAGCGCTCTCAAGCAGTTGATCCCGATAACGGGTAGGCACGGATAAGCGCCCTTTACTGTCGAGATTAACTAACGTTGCTCCCCGGAACATGCCAGTCTCACCCCCAATTACCACTTTATCCCACAAATTCCCACTTAAAGGAGTTTACGGAGCGGAGGAAAACCTTGTCAAGCAAGTCGCGGCGCTTAGCGGAGCAAAAAACCCATTGTTTACGGCTAATATCAGCGTTGAACAAATTCCGTACAGCAAACGAAGCAAATTAACGTCATGAATATTTGTAAGAAAAAAATCCAACAACTCATCATTGTTTAAAACAACTGAATATCATCCAAAGAAAATATAAAGTGTCAGTTTGCGACGCGAGCGGCATTTTAGGACAATATGCAGCGAGTTAACAGTACCAGTTAATCGGTCTGTACGCCGCGCAGAGCCGAGGTAAGCACCAGATGGCCGCAATACGAGAGCAAAGTGTTTGTTAATTCGGCAAATCCATACATGCATGTAACAAAATAATACAAGCGTAACGCGTCGTTACGTATCAATAACCCAAAAATGGATAGTTGCATTTTTAATTCGGGGTATTTCAAGAATGAATTTCAGATAATTCTAAAGAATATTCTTAAATATAATGCGGTTATTTCTGAGAATAGAAAAATTGAAGACGTCAGAGGCTTATCCCGCCGACGTCATCAATTGAGGAAACTTAGTTACGGCTGAGAATACCGCGACGGTACAGATTACGCCGTATACGCGTTAAACCTGGTTTTGGTTTACGCGGTTCGTCCAGACTTGCCAGTACAATCTCCAGCACGCGTTCTGCGACATCGCGATGGCGCTGTGCCACTGCCAGTACCGGGCACTGCAGGAAGTCGAGCAGTTCGTGATCGCCAAAAGTCGCAATCGCTAAATCAGACGGCAGTTGCCCATCACGACGCAGGGTCACATCCATCACGCCCTGCAACAGGGCAAACGACGTGGTAAACAACGCCTGAGGCATTGGGTGCGTTTCCAGCCATTTATCAAACAGCTGCGCAGCCGCTTCCCGCTCATAGCTGTTGGCGTACAGGAAATGGACTTCACGCGGATCGTCCTTCCACGCGGTACGAAAACCCTGCTCGCGCAGGAAACTGACGGATAATTCAGGAAGCGCGCCCAGATAGAGGACGGTTTCAGCAGGGAATTTGCGTAACTCCTCTGCCAGCATTTCCGCATCATCCTGATCCGCACCCACAACGCTGGTAAAATGTTCGCGATCCAGTGCACGGTCCAGCGCCACAATCGGGAATGAACTGTTTGCCCAGCGTTGGTAGAACGGATGCTCAGGCGGCAAAGAAGTCGACACAATAATGGCATCGACCTGGCGCTGTAAAAGATGCTCAATACAGCGCATTTCGTTATCCGGCTGATCTTCAGAGCAGGCAATCAACAGCTGATACCCACGCTGACGCGCCTGGCGTTCCAGATAGTTTGCGATCCGGGTATAGCTTGTGTTCTCAAGATCCGGGATCACCAGCCCGATAGAACGTGTGCGTCCAGCACGCAGCCCGGCCGCCACGGCATTCGGGTGGTAATTATGCTCACGCACCACCGCCATGACTTTTTCAACCGTTTTGTCGCTTACGCGATATTGCTTTGCTTTGCCATTAATAACGTAGCTTGCAGTCGTTCGCGAAACGCCGGCCAACCGAGCGATTTCATCCAGTTTCACAATTGCCCCTTGCGTAAAATGTACAAACCATAACCTTTTAGATGGCATGGGTTAAACTTCTTAACATCTAAGCGCAGAATAATGACTGCGGCAACCGCTTTTGTCTCTGGTTACTGCTGATTTCGCAAAAAAAAAGTGCAACCAGAAGCATCAGCGAAAGCGGGTTCGTTACCAGCAGGTAGGATAAGGCGTTTACGCCGCTATCCGGCATGACCTCCACGATGAGGCCTGATAGCGCTTTGCTTACCAGGCCTACGGTTGACGATTAGCGCATAATTTTATCGCCACGGGAGAGTCCCACCACACCGGAACGAGCAACTTCCACAATTTTGGCGACTTCACGTAGAGTTGCCAGAAACGCATCCAGCTTGTCGCTGGTGCCCGCCAGTTGTACGGTGTAGATAGACGGCGTCACGTCGATGATTTGCCCGCGGAAAATCTCCGTGTTGCGTTTCACCTCCTCCCGGCCATAACCGCTGGCCTGGATTTTCACCAGCATGATTTCTCGTTCAACATGGGCACCCTGCCCCAGCTCGCTAACGCGCAGAACATCCACCAGTTTGTGGAGCTGCTTTTCGATCTGCTCAAGGACTTTCTCATCCCCTACCGTCTGAATCGTCATCCGCGATAAGGTGGGGTCGTCGGTCGGCGCGACGGTCAGGCTTTCAATGTTGTATCCACGCTGGGCGAAGAGGCCAATCACCCGCGACAATGCACCCGACTCATTTTCCAGCAATACTGATAATATCCGGCGCATAATCAGGTCCTCTCCGTTTTGCTTAGCCACATTTCATCCATCCCGCCCCCACGAATCTGCATCGGGTAGACATGCTCACTGCCGTCGACGGTGACGTCGACAAACACCAGACGATGGTTACGCACATGCTCCAGCGCTTCACCCAGCTTGCTCTCCAGTTCATCTGGATGATTAATCTGGATACCGATATGCCCATAAGCCTCAGCAAGGCGCACAAAATCGGGCAGCGACTGCATGTAAGACTGGGAGTGACGCCCGGAGTAGATCATGTCCTGCCATTGTTTGACCATGCCGAGATAACGGTTGTTAAGGTTGAGCACCAGCACCGGCAGTTCATACTGCAGCGCCGTCGACAGCTCCTGGATGTTCATCTGAATGCTGCCATCCCCGGTGACGCACACTACCGTTTCATCCGGCAACGCCATTTTCACCCCTAACGCCGCAGGTAAACCGAATCCCATCGTGCCGAGGCCGCCTGAGTTAATCCAGCGACGCGGTTTATCGAACGGATAATAAAGTGCGGCAAACATCTGATGCTGGCCAACGTCAGAGGTCACATACGCTTCCCCTTTCGTCAGACGCCAGATGGTTTCAATCACCGCCTGCGGCTTAATGCTTTCGCTTTGCGTGTCGTATTTCAGACACTGACGGGCGCGCCAGTGCTCAATCTGTTGCCACCAGTCACGGTTATCATCCAGTGGCTGCTGTGATTTCTCTTGCTCCAGCAGTTCGAGCATTTGATCCAGCACCAGACGGGCATCACCCACAATCGGAATATCCGCAGTAACGGTTTTAGAAATAGAGGTCGGATCGATGTCGATATGCAGCACGGTCGCATTCGGACAGTATTTTGCCAGGTTATTTGTCGTTCGATCGTCAAAGCGAACGCCGACAGCAAAGATCACATCGGAATGATGCATGGTCATATTCGCTTCGTATGTACCGTGCATCCCTAACATGCCCAGCGCCTGACGATGCGTGGCAGGAAACGCGCCCAACCCCATTAGCGAGGAGACAACCGGCAGATTCAGCGCTTCAGCAATCTGAGCTAACTGCTCATGGCAAGCAGCATTGACCGCGCCACCGCCCACATAGACAACCGGTTTCTTCGCCGCGACCAGCGTCTGTAGCGCCCGTTTGATCTGTCCTTTGTGCCCCGTCGTCGTCGGATTATACGAGCGCATACTCACCGAGTCCGGCCAGCTATAAGGCAGTTTCTTCGCCGGATTCAGAATATCCTTCGGCAAATCCACCACCACTGGCCCTGGGCGACCGCTTGCTGCCAGCCAGAAGGCTTTTTTCAGCACCTGTGGGATATCTTCCGTTTGTTTGACCAGGAAGCTGTGTTTTACCACCGGGCGGGATATACCTACCATGTCGCACTCCTGGAAGGCATCGTAGCCAATCAGCGACGTTGCGACCTGTCCGGAGAGGATCACCAGCGGAATGGAATCCATGTAAGCCGTTGCGATTCCGGTAATCGCGTTGGTCGCCCCCGGTCCGGAGGTAACTAATACGACCCCCACTTCTCCCGTGGCACGCGCAAGGCCATCAGCCATATGTACCGCCGCTTGTTCATGGCGGACCAGCACATGATCAATACCGCCGACCGTATGCAGCGCATCATAAATATCGAGGACGGCCCCCCCGGGATAACCGAATACCTGCTTCACACCCTGATCGATGAGCGATCGGACGACCATCTCGGCTCCAGACAACATCTCCATGGCTTGCCTCACTCTTATAATGAATTACGGTTTAACAACACATTAACCGCTGACGATGACGCATGGCAATTGACTCCGAAGGGGTGTCACTGGAGTAAATAAGAATAAAAAGGAGGAAAGACGCGAATAAACGGAGAATTAAACCAGCATAAGCAATCAGTATGATAAATAATCGCTTAAAAATGGGAACTTACAGCAATTACTCTATTTTTTGACACTTTTGGACAGACGTAAAAAATAGAGTTCAGCATAAAATTTCAGTTATAAAGACAAAAGCAGAATAAACAGGATGTATTGTCCGGTTTACTCTGCCAAGTGCTACTGCTTACAAACGGAGACTAACAGCTCTTCCATCCATTGATGTCCTTTATCCCGGCCCGCGGCTTCATGCCAGGAAAGATAGCATGTGCGGCTGTTCAATTTTAACGGTAAAGGTAAGATCTGTAGTTCTAAAGAATCGGCAAATTCTTCTGCTAACCAACGCGGCGCAATAGAGACCAAATGCGTTTGCGACACAATATTAAGAACGCTAATTAATGCCATGCCCTGATAAGCTACGCAGGATTGTTTATCCGGTGTGTCATACCATGGTTGGCTGAATGATGCGAAGCGATCAAGTGACACCACCGCATGCTGTTCATTATAGACATCGCTTTCCAATAACGGACCACTAATGCGCGGATGCTTTTTACTTGCGACTAACACCATTTCGTCATTGAATAACGGAATACTGGTAAATTCAGGACGACGGAATTCTTCATAGCTAATAACGAATTCTGTTTCCTGGTAACGTAATTGATGCTCTGTATTTTGATTGAGTGAAGATTTAAATACGACATGAATGTTTGGTGCAACTTGCTCAACCCGATTATAAATCAACGACGTCAGAATATTATCCAATGGGCTGCATACGCAAAGATTGAATACGCGCTCGCTGCTGGCTGGCTCAAAACCCGATCCAGGCAGTTCATTTTGCACTAATTGCAATGCCTGGCGAACAGAACCAAATAGCTGGAAAGCTCTTGCTGTCGGCTGGATACCGCGTCCATAACGAACAAAAAGCTCATCATTAAACATCACTTTCAGGCGCGCGACCGCATTACTGACAGCAGGTTGCGACATTCCTAAAGTATGCGCGGCACGGGTAATATTTTGTTCTTGCATCACCGCATCAAAGACGGTTAATAAATTAAGATCAACCATGCGAAGCTGTGGCTTCCCCATATCTATAATATTTGTTTTATCTATTATTTTTACTTCTGGCATATTTAACTCCACTGTCACTCTAAACTCCCTTTTCCCAGACGGAGTGAAGAAATAATCTCCGTTAATATGATTTACCATACATATAAGATGAGAAAAAGAAAAAACATTAAAATTAGGAAAACATAAAGGTACAAACCTAAATGAACAAAAGACCAATGCGAGCGCAGTGTGGCAGGTGTCACTGCACGGTGATTCATATGTTTAAATTTCAAAAACAATATAACCATAAGCATGGCGAATATACAATCATACGTATCGTGAATACGTATTTAAGTTTTAATTAAATGTTTATATTATTAATACATTAAAAGTTAACATTAATTTATCAATTATGTGGTGTTACACTGCCCATAGCCATTCATGATTACTATAAAAACAGATAAATCATAAAGATATGAAATCCTAAGGGCGACCTTTTCTTCAGTTCGCCGTTACAATAAATGCAAATAATTATGCTCAAATATGTCAAACCATGAAAAGTATGTACAACCATCAACTGATTAATTTTATGTACTCCGAAAAATTCAGCACAATTCGCTTAAGTTTTGCAGAAACTTCTCCCCTCAAGTAAGGCATTTGCAGGAGTGAGGGTTGACATCAGTCTTCATATCCAGTACCACTAAAAGCATATCGCATTCGCCTGGAGCTTAATTGATGACTTACATTGCTCGTTTTAACGGTCTACTACTACTAAACGCATCTTCATTGCGCGGTAGACTGGTGGACGACATTCAGCATTAAGTCAGCTCCAGTTAAGACAAAAACCCGCGCCGTTGCGCGGGTTTTTTTATGCTCGAAGCAAGGCGCCCTAAGAAACCAAGGACCTAAACCATGAGCCAGCAAGTCATTATTTTCGATACCACCTTACGCGATGGTGAACAAGCGTTACAGGCAAGCCTGAGTGTGAAAGAAAAACTGCAGATTGCGCTGGCCCTTGAGCGTATGGGCGTGGACGTGATGGAAGTGGGTTTCCCCGTTTCTTCACCGGGCGACTTTGAGTCAGTGCAGACCATTGCTCGTCAGGTTAAAAACAGCCGCGTTTGCGCCTTAGCACGCTGCGTAGAAAAAGATATCGATGTTGCCGCAGAATCGCTGAAAGTTGCTGAAGCTTTCCGTATTCATACGTTTATCGCCACCTCGCCGATGCACATTGCGACGAAATTACGCAGTACGCTGGATGAGGTCATTGAGCGCGCGGTCTACATGGTTAAGCGTGCGCGTAATTATACCGATGACGTGGAGTTCTCCTGCGAAGATGCAGGCCGTACCCCTATCGCCGATCTGGCTCGCGTTGTTGAAGCTGCTATTAACGCAGGTGCCAAAACCATTAACATCCCCGATACCGTCGGTTACACCATGCCTTTCGAATTTGGGGCAATCATTTCTGGCCTGTATGAACGCGTACCAAATATCGATAAAGCCATCATCTCCGTACACACCCATGATGATTTAGGTTTGGGCGTCGGCAACGCGCTGGCAGCCGTTCACGCCGGAGCGCGTCAGGTGGAAGGCGCGATGAACGGTATCGGCGAACGCGCCGGTAACTGCTCACTGGAAGAAGTGATCATGGCGATCAAGGTGCGTAAAGATATCCTGAATGTACAGACCCGCATCAATCACCAGGAGATCTGGCGTACCAGCCAGTTAGTCAGCCAAATCTGCAACATGCCCATTCCGGCAAACAAAGCCATTGTCGGCAGCGGTGCCTTTGCCCACTCCTCCGGCATCCATCAGGACGGCGTACTGAAAAACCGTGAAAACTACGAAATCATGACGCCTGAATCAATTGGTCTGAACCAGGTACAGCTGAACCTGACCTCCCGTTCCGGACGCGCCGCGGTGAAACACCGTATGGATGAGATGGGATATAAAGAAAATGAATACAGCCTGGACAACCTGTATGACGCATTCCTGAAACTGGCGGATAAAAAAGGTCAGGTATTTGATTACGACCTGGAAGCGCTGGCCTTCATTAATAAACAGCAGGAAGAACCAGAGCATTTCCGTCTGGATTACTTCAGCGTGCAGTCCGGCTCAAACGACATCGCCACCGCCTCCGTCAAGCTGGCCTGCGGTGACGAAGTCAAAGCCGAAGCGGCGAACGGTAACGGTCCGGTCGATGCTATTTATCAGGCCATCAACCGTGTAACTGAGTACAACATCGAACTGGTGAAATACAGCCTGACCGCCAAAGGGCACGGTAAAGATGCGCTGGGTCAGGTGGATATCGTTGCCAACTATAACGGTCGTCGTTTCCACGGCGTCGGTCTGGCGACAGATATCGTCGAATCTTCTGCTAAAGCGATGGTGCATGTGCTGAACAACATCTGGCGCGCCGAAGAAGTCGAAAAAGAATTGCAACGCAAAGCTCAGAACAACGAGAACAACAAGGAAACCGTGTGATGTCGAAGAATTATCATATTGCTGTTTTGCCGGGTGACGGTATTGGCCCGGAAGTAATGGCGCAAGCCCTGAAGGTACTGGACGCAATCCGCAACCGTTTTAACATGCGCATTACCACCAGCCACTACGACGTGGGTGGTGCCGCGATCGATAACCACGGTCAGCCGCTGCCACCTGCAACGGTTGAAGGCTGTGAACAAGCTGACGCCATTCTGTTTGGCTCCGTTGGCGGCCCGAAATGGGAAAACTTACCGCCAAACCAGCAGCCAGAGCGTGGCGCACTGCTGCCATTGCGTAAGCACTTCAAATTATTCAGCAACCTGCGCCCGGCTAAGCTCTACCAGGGGCTGGAAGCGTTTTGCCCTCTGCGCGCAGATATTGCCGCGAACGGTTTCGACATCCTGTGCGTACGCGAACTGACTGGCGGGATTTACTTCGGTCAACCAAAAGGCCGCGAAGGCAGCGGACAACATGAAAAAGCCTTTGATACCGAGGTTTATCACCGTTTCGAGATCGAACGTATTGCGCGTATAGCGTTTGAATCCGCTCGCAAACGTCGCCGTAAAGTTACGTCGATTGATAAAGCTAACGTACTGCAAACGTCTATTCTGTGGCGCGAAATTGTCAATGAAATTGCTAATGAATACCCGGACGTTGAACTGGCGCATATGTACATCGACAACGCGACTATGCAATTAATTAAAGATCCATCCCAGTTCGACGTGTTGCTGTGCTCTAACCTGTTTGGTGACATTCTGTCTGATGAGTGCGCCATGATCACCGGTTCAATGGGCATGTTACCGTCCGCCAGCCTGAATGAGCAGGGCTTCGGTTTGTACGAGCCTGCTGGCGGCTCCGCTCCGGACATCGCCGGGAAAAATATTGCCAACCCTATCGCCCAGATCCTGTCGCTGGCGCTGCTGCTGCGCTACAGCCTGGATGCCAATGATGCGGCAACCGCAATTGAGAGCGCCATCAACCGCGCATTAGAAGAAGGCATTCGCACCGGTGACTTAGCCCGTGGCGCTGCCGCAGTCAGTACCGATGAAATGGGCGACATCATTGCCCGTTACGTCGCAGAAGGGGTGTAATCATGGCCAAAACGTTGTACGAAAAATTGTTTGATGCGCACGTCGTCTTTGAGGCGCAAAACGAAACCCCACTGTTGTACATCGACAGGCATCTGGTGCATGAAGTGACCTCTCCGCAGGCGTTTGATGGTCTGCGCGCGCATGGCCGTCAGGTGCGCCAGCCAGCTAAAACCTTTGCCACCATGGATCACAACGTCTCGACCCAAACCAAAGACATCAACGCGTCGGGTGAGATGGCGCGCATCCAGATGCAGGAGCTGATTAAGAACTGTAACGAATTTGGCGTCGAGCTGTACGACCTGAACCATCCGTATCAGGGTATCGTTCACGTGATGGGGCCAGAACAAGGCGTGACGTTGCCGGGTATGACCATCGTCTGCGGCGATTCCCACACCGCTACACACGGCGCGTTCGGCGCACTGGCATTTGGCATTGGCACCTCTGAAGTTGAACACGTTCTGGCGACGCAGACCCTGAAACAGGGGCGCGCCAAAACCATGAAGATTGAAGTCAACGGTAAAGCAGCCGCTGGCATTACCGCAAAAGATATCGTGCTGGCGATTATCGGTAAAACCGGTAGCGCAGGCGGTACCGGACACGTCGTTGAGTTTTGTGGCGAAGCCATCCGTGCATTGAGCATGGAAGGCCGGATGACCCTGTGCAACATGGCCATTGAAATGGGCGCCAAAGCGGGTCTGGTCGCACCGGATGAAACGACCTTTAACTATGTTCAGGGTCGTTTACACGCACCGAAGGGCGAGGATTTTGACCACGCGGTTACATACTGGAAAACCCTGAAAACCGACGACAACGCGACGTTTGATACCGTCGTTACCCTGCAGGCAGAAGAGATCGCTCCGCAGGTCACCTGGGGAACAAACCCAGGTCAGGTCATCTCGGTGAACGATAATATTCCCGACCCGGCGTCATTTACCGATCCCGTTGAGCGTGCATCAGCTGAAAAAGCGCTGGCGTATATGGGGCTGAAACCGGGTATTCCGTTAACGGAAGTGGCTATCGATAAAGTGTTCATCGGTTCCTGCACCAACTCGCGTATTGAAGATTTACGCGCCGCGGCAGAAATCGCCAAAGGGCGCAAAGTTGCGCCGGGCGTGCAGGCACTGGTGGTGCCGGGCTCTGGTCCGGTGAAAGCGCAGGCGGAAGCAGAAGGTCTGGATAAGATCTTTATCGAAGCCGGTTTTGAATGGCGTTTACCGGGCTGTTCCATGTGCCTGGCGATGAACAATGACCGCCTGAACCCAGGCGAACGCTGCGCATCCACCAGCAACCGTAATTTTGAAGGTCGTCAGGGCCGCGGTGGTCGCACGCATTTAGTCAGCCCGGCCATGGCCGCCGCTGCCGCCGTAACCGGTCATTTTGCCGACATTCGCAGCATCAAATAAGGAAACTACCATGGCAGAGAAATTTACCCAGCATACCGGCCTGGTTGTCCCACTGGATGCCGCCAACGTTGATACCGACGCAATTATCCCTAAACAGTTTTTGCAGAAGGTTACGCGCACCGGTTTTGGCGCCCATCTGTTTAACGACTGGCGTTTCCTGGACGAAAAGGGCCAACAGCCGAATCCTGAGTTCGTTTTAAACTTCCCGGAATATAAAGGGGCATCAATTCTGCTCGCACGGGAAAACTTTGGCTGCGGCTCTTCACGCGAACATGCGCCGTGGGCACTGACCGATTACGGCTTTAAAGTGGTGATCGCACCAAGCTTCGCCGACATCTTCTACGGCAACAGTTTCAATAACCAACTGTTGCCGGTGACCCTGAGCGACGCGCAGGTAGATGAAATGTTCGCGCTGGTGAAAGCCAATCCGGGCATTAAATTTGAAGTGGATCTGGAAGCGCAGGTGGTGAAAGCAGGCGATAAGTCCTATAGCTTTAAAATCGACGACTTCCGCCGCCACTGCATGCTGAACGGTCTGGACAGCATCGGGCTGACGCTGCAACATGAAGCGGCAATCACCGAGTACGAAGACAAGCAGCCAGCGTTTATGCAGTAATCTCTTCCGCTGGTCACCACACGGTGGCCAGCCCCTTCTCTTCGCCTACAGCGTATCGCCGTAATAGATTTGGTAGCCAAGATTGACGCTGCCCGGCGCATCTTTCCCGTTCAAACGCTTAATCAGAATATCCGCCGCCGTTTTGCCAATCTCAAAGCGTGGCGTAATCACGCTGGCGATTTTTTGCAGCCGCGCACGGCCAATTTCCAGCCCGTGGAAACCGGCAATCGCCATTTTTCCCGGCACATCGTACTGTTGTGCCTGACACTCCAGCAGCGCGCCAACCGCCAGGTCATCGTTGGTACAGAAAATAGCGTCAATATCCGGCTTTTCCGCCATCGCCTGCTGGAACATCTTACGTCCCAGCGCCACCGACGAAATAGTTTTTGGCGCCAGGTGGTACGCTTCCAGTCCCTGCGCCGCCAGCGCTTTCTCGGTGCCGCGAAAACGGCTAAGGTCTCGGGGGTCATCCATCGAGCCAAAGAAAGCAATGCTGCGTTTACCGCTGTCGATAAAAGCCTGCGTCATTTCAAACGCGGCTTTTTCGTTATCAAACCCAACCTGAATATCAAGATACTGGCCGCTAATATCCATCAGTTCCGCCACCGGTACGCCGCTGGCGCGCACGTACTGGATCATCCGCTCGGTATGCAGCTTTCCCGTGAGGATCAGGCCGTCGATATTGTAAGAGAGCAGGTTCAGCACCTCGCGTTCTTCACGCTCGGCATCATATTCGTAGTTGGCGATCAGCGTCTGGTACTGGCAGGCCGAGGTGACTGATTCAATCCCTGCAAGCACGTCGGCAAAGATCTGATTACGAAACGAGGGGATCAGCACACCAATGGTTTTGCTGCGTGCGTTGAGCAGAATTTCCGGGGCGCGGTTGGGGATGTAGTTGTTCTCTTCCATCACTTTCGAAATCAATTCGCGGCTGCGTTGCGACACCTGATTCGGGTCACGCAGATAACGGCTGACCGTCATCTTATTCAGCCCGGCCAGATTAGCGATATCCTGTAATGTCATCCGATTGTTTTTCATGAGGTTCTCTACGACCAACAGCCCATTATGCTCGCAGAGAACCTTATCACAGCCGGTTAGCGACTGCACTCCTCGCTCAACCTTAACGCGTAGCCATCTCAGCCGACGGCGACGTGGTTTCATTTTGCGCACGAACGCAGTACATCAGCACCACCGACGCCAGCAGAGCAATCGCCATGAAGGTGTAGGAGACGCCCGGCCCGCCGGTCACGCCGTTGAGGTAACCCACCAGCCACGCGCCGAGGAATGCCCCTAACGCGCCAAAACTGTTGATCATCCCCATCGACACGCCGGAGACGTTGCGCGGCAGCAGTTCGGGGATCAGCGCAAAGAACGGCCCGTAAGGCGCATACATACAGGCGGCGGCCACAACCAGCAGCGCGTAGGAGAGCCAGAAGGACTGGTTGCCCAACAGCCACGAGGCAAAGAACGCGATGGCGGCAATCAACAGCAGCGGCCAGATAAACAGCTTACGGTTCTGGAACTTATCGGACAGCCAGGAGACGGTCAGCATCAGGCAGATCGCCGCCAGATACGGCACCGCTGCCAGCCAGCCCACCGCCACAATGTCCATCTGCGCCGCATTTTTGAGGATTGACGGCATCCACATCATGAAGCCATACACCCCGATGCTCCACAGCGCATGCACCGCGCAAAGCATAATGACGCTGCGTGAACGCATCGCTTCACCGTAGTTACGCATCGGTTTGATGTCGCGCTGCTCGCGATCCATCGCCTGCTGTAATGCCTGTTTCTCCTGCTCGCTCAACCAGCCCGCATCCGCCGGTTTGTCGCGTACCAGAATCACCCAGCAGAACGCCCAGATCACCGCCGGGATACCTTCGATAATAAACATTTCGCGCCAGCCCCAGGCTTCAATCAGGTAGCCGGAGACAATCGACATCCACAGCACTGTGACCGGGTTGCCGAGAATTAAAAAGGTGTTGGCGCGCGAGCGTTCAGTTTTGGTAAACCAGTTGCTGATATAAATCAGCATCGCGGGCATCACCGCCGCTTCGACGATGCCGAGAATAAAGCGGATCGCCATCAGCGTTGGGATATTGCTGACAAAGCCGGTCGCCGCGGCACAAAGCCCCCATAGGATCAGGCTGTAAAAAATCATTTTGCGCACGCTATGCTTTACGGCGTACATCGCGCCCGGCACCTGGAAAAAGAAATAGCCCAGGAAGAATAACGCGCCAATTAACGATGCTGTTCCCTGAGTAATCCCTAAGTCATGTTCAATACCGGCGGCAGCGGCAAAGCCGTAATTGGCGCGGTCGAGATAAGCTAAGCTGTAGGTAATAAAAATAATCGGCATTAAATACCACCAGCGACGCGCTGGCAGTTTTGCGAGCATATTCATACTCACTCCTTGGATTATTGTTTTATCGCTCAGGCCGCGCGTTGCGGCCCATTATTGATCAGACCGCGGCCAGCATGCCGCCGTCCACAAACAGAAGATGCCCATTCACAAAGTCAGAAGCGGGCGCGGCAAGATAAACCGCCGCGCCGATCAGCTCCTCCGGGTTCCCCCAGCGAGCGGCGGGCGTGCGCTGGAACAGCCAGGCGGAGAATGCTTCATCGTTGACCAGCGCGGTGGTCATGTCGGTGGCGAAATAGCCGGGAGCAATGCCATTGACCTGAATATTGTATTCCGCCAGTTCCACGCACATGCCACGGGTTAACATTTTGACCGCGCCTTTTGACGCCGCGTATGGAGTAATGGTTTTACGACCTAATTCGCTTTGCATTGAGCAGATATTAATAATCTTCCCGCGGCGGCGTTGCACCATGTAGCGGGAAACCTGCTGCGACACCAGAAAGACCGATTTCTGGTTTACATCAATCACTTTGTCCCATTCAGCCTCCGGGAATTCTGTGAAGGGAAAACGACGCTGAATTCCGGCATTGTTAATTAAAATATCAATGGCCCCAACTTCCTTTTCGATTTGCGCGATGGCGCGCGCAACCTCTTCCCCGTTGGTGACATCAAATCCATAGCCAACGGCGCGATAGCCTTCGGCAACCAGTTTGTCCGCCGCCGCCTGAGCGCGCTGCTGGGTAATATCGTTAATCACAATCTCAGCACCGTGCGCCGCCAGACCGTTGGCCAGCAGGTTACCAATGCCCTGAGCGGAACCGGTAATCAGCGCGCGTTTACCGGTCAGGTCGAATAGGTTCTTCATAAAAAACTCCTTTTTTAATAACTGTTACGCGTAACTGTATACGCGTAACAGTAGAAAAAAGAAGATCTAGGAAGAGGAAAATGATCGTTATGTGATCAACATTGCATTTACGTGCAAGATGAAAAAAAGAGGGATTAGCCTGATAAGCGTAACGCGATCAGGCCGTAAGGACAGGTTGCCGGATGGCGGCGTAAACGCCTTATCCGGCCTACAAAAACGACAAAAGCGAATACGAAATGTCGTCCGGTCGAGCACTGCAACGCCGGGACTGCACCGGACTAAACATCCTTCACCCGCCCGGTCATCCATAGCGTCACCACCGAAATCACCGCAATTACCCAATAGACGGCATAGTGACCGTAGCTTTGCGCAACAGCCCCCTGAATCACCCCTGCCAGAATGACTCCCGTTGAAATACTGTTGGTAAATAATGTGGTCGCTGACCCCGCACGTCCGGGCATCAGATCCTGAAACCACAGCATGCCTATCCCGGCGATAATACCGATAAATACCGCGTTAAACAGTTGCAGCACCAGCAACGCCGTACGGCTGTGAAAGAAGATCAAACCAAGATAAAACAGCACGCCTGCTGCTACGGCGGCGATCATCATTCGCCGTTTGCCAAAGCGTTTCACGTAATAGCCCGCCAGAATCATCGCCGGAATTTCCAGCCCAGCCGCCGTCCCCATTAGAATCCCGGCCAGCTTGTCCGGCAAGCCCAGTTCGAGGCTTATCCACAGCGGCATATCGATGATGTACATGGTGTTGCAGGTCCACATCAGCGTGGAGGCAATAAACAACATACGCACATTTTTGTCCTGCCAACCACCGGTCTGTTCCAGCGGCACGTCTACAGGCTGCTCCACCCGAGCAACTGACGGCAGTATCAGCGCAATCAGCACCAGGCTAATGGCAAAAATCCCTGCGGCAATGGAAAACATCGCCGTAAAGCCGTAATTCAGCGCCAGCATAAAAGCCAGCGGTGGGCCAATTACCCAGGCCAGTGAAAGCTGCGCACGCATCACCGAGCTAAACATCACCACTTCACGCGCGGAGTTATCAGCATATTCCCGCGCCAGCGCAAACAGCTGCGGCATGGCGGTGTTCGCCAACGAGGCCAGCAGCACACCACAGGTGATCAGCGTAAGATAGTGACGATTAAAGGCAAACAGCAACGCATTGCCAATTGCCATCAGGCAGCAGAACATGATCAACTTACGTCGATCGCCCTGGCTGTCGGATCGTTTCGCGAGGCCAAGGCTGACGACGATCCCGACAATCGCATTGACGGTGTAAAACAGCCCGACCCAAAATGGCTGCGCCCCGACTTCACGGCTCAGGAACAGACTCAGCGTGGGTGCCTGCAATGCCCCCGCCACGCCCATCATAAAAGCGACCAGCATAAATGCTGCGTAAACGCCGTTGAGGCGCCGTCCCATGGTCATAATCCAGAGCATATCTTTCCTTTTAAGCGCAGCTGAAACGAAAAAAGCCAGCAGATGATACCTGCTGGCGCGGCGATTAACACCAATACTCAGTCACACATGATGTCTGCAATTTCCAATTCAGGAGTCAGATGTCATCTCCCACTGCATCAGCTCTTCGAGCATCTTTAAGCGCTGCGGGGCACTCAGGCAAGCCAACCAGGACGATTTTTCTGTCGCGGTAAAGTACTTCAACCAGAACTGACGCATAGATGACCCCTTCGTTGTCTCATCGCTTCATCGGAATCTATTATTGGCTTAATATAGGGATTATAAAATTGCTGAGTTTTCCGCAGGAGTTCCCCTTTTATGTCTTCTGGTCGTTTGCAACAACAGTTCATCCGTCTGTGGCAATGCTGTGACGGCAAGACGCAAGAAACGACGCTCAACGAGCTGGCGGATCTGCTGAGCTGCTCGCGCCGCCATATGCGTACGCTGCTTAATACCATGCAGGATCGTGGCTGGTTAACGTGGGAAGCTGAAGTTGGACGAGGCAAACGCTCGCGACTGACATTCCTCTATACTGGGCTGGCGCTCCAGCAGCAGCGCGCGGAAGACCTACTGGAACAGGATCGCATCGATCAACTAGTGCAGCTTGTCGGTGACAAAACGGCCGTCCGGCAAATGCTGGTCTCCCACTTGGGCCGCAGCTTTCGCCAGGGTCGGCATATCATGCGCGTTCTCTATTATCGCCCGATGCACAACCTGCTCCCCGGTACAGCATTACGCCGCTCCGAAACCCATATCGCCCGCCAAATTTTCAGTGCCTTAATTCGGGTAAATGAGGAAAATGGGGAACTGGAAGCGGACATTGCCCATCACTGGCAGCAAATTTCACCTTTGCATTGGCGATTCTTCCTGCGCCCGGGGATCCATTTTCATCATGGCCGCGAGCTGGAAATGGAAGATGTTATCGCCTCGCTGAGGCGCATTAACGCCCTACCACTGTACTCACACATCACGCAGATCGTCTCTCCCACGGCCTGGACGCTGGATATCCATCTGGCCCAGCCAGATCGCTGGCTTCCCTGGCTATTGGGGCAGGTCCCGGCCATGATCCTGCCGCGAGAATGGGAAACGCTAAACAACTTTTCCAGCCACCCGATTGGTACCGGTCCGTATGCGGTAATGCGCAATACCAATAACCAACTGAAAATTCATGCATTTGATGATTACTTTGGCTACCGGGCGCTGATTGACGAAGTTAACGTTTGGGTATTACCCGACATCGGAGAAGAGCCTGGCGGCGGGTTGACGCTAAAAGGTCCAACAGAGGATGAAAAGGCGATCGAAAGCCGCCTCGAAGAAGGTTGCTACTACCTGTTGTTTGATGCGCGTAGCCACCGTGGCGCGAACCAGGAGGTTCGCGAGTGGGCAAGCCGCGTTCTCTCGCCAACGAATTTAATCTGCCACGCCGATGAACAGTACCAGCGGTTGTGGTTTCCCGCCTACGGTTTGCTTCCCCGCTGGCATCACGCCAAACCTGGCCATGGTGAAAAACCCGCCGGGCTGGAAACGCTGACGATCACCTACTATCGCGATCATATCGAACACCGGATTATCGCGCAGATCATGAAAACGTTGCTGGCGCAGCATCAGGTACAGTTGAATATTCAGGAGATCGACTACGATCAATGGCATGCAGGTGAAATCGTCAGCGATATCTGGCTCAACAGCGCCAACTTTACCCTCCCGCTGGACTTCTCACTGTTCGCACATTTGTGCGAAGTCCCTTTGCTGCAAAACTGTATCTCGCGGGACTGGGAAAACGATGCGGCTCGCTGGCGAACGGGCGAAATGAGCCTGGCAGCATGGTGCCAACAGCTGCTTGCCACAAAGGCCATTGTGCCATTAATCCACCACTGGCTGATCATTCAGGGGCAGCGCAGTATGCGCGGGCTGCGCATGAATACCCTCGGCTGGTTTGATTTTAAATCGGCGTGGTTTGCGCCGCCGGATCCATAAGAGCCAGCTCTTAATTGCTGCCCGGCAACAAAATCACTACACTAACGCCGTTCTCAACGGGGTGCTAAATAAAAAACATACACAAGATCATTCATGATGCATCAAGGCGGCAAGCGAGTGAGTCCCCAGGAGCATAGATAACTATGTGACTGGGGTGAGCGAGCGCTGCCAACACAGAGGCAGCGTGAATGATGAAGTGTATGGGCTGAGAGATACCCGTCGAACCTGATCCGGATAATGCCGGCGAAGGGATTTGAGGCTTATCTCAAGTCCTTTGCCACCCAACTCTTGAGGTGCAAAGTGTTTAAAAAATGTCTTCCGCTTTTACTGCTGTGCGCAGCGCCTGCTTTCGCTAAACCTGTACTGACCGTCTATACCTACGACTCGTTCGCAGCTGACTGGGGCCCGGGCCCGACAATCAAAAAAGCCTTTGAAGCTGACTGCAACTGCGAGCTAAAACTGGTCGCGCTGGAAGATGGCGTTTCGCTGCTTAACCGCTTGCGCATGGAAGGAAAAAACAGCAAAGCCGACGTCGTACTGGGTCTGGATAACAACCTTCTGGAAGCCGCTACACAAACCAAACTGTTTGCCAAAAGTGGTGTTGCAAACGACGCCGTTAACGTACCCGGCGGCTGGAAAAACGATACCTTCGTTCCGTTTGATTACGGCTATTTCGCCTTCGTTTATGATAAAAACAAGCTGAAGAATCCGCCCAAAAGCCTGAAAGAACTGGTAGAGAGCGACCAAAAATGGCGCGTCATTTATCAGGATCCGCGCACCAGCACGCCGGGATTGGGTCTGCTGCTATGGATGCAGAAAGTCTATGGCGATAAAGCGCCAGAGGCGTGGCAGAAACTGGCAGCCAAAACCGTCACCGTCACCAAGGGCTGGAGCGAAGCCTACGGCCTGTTCCTGAAAGGTGAAAGCGATCTGGTGCTCAGCTACACCACCTCTCCGGCCTATCACATCATCGCCGATAAAAAAGACAACTACGCCGCAGCCGACTTTAGCGAAGGCCATTATTTGCAGGTGGAAGTCGCCGCCCGTACCGCGGCCAGCAAGCAGCCGGAACTGGCCGAGAAATTCCTGAAGTTTATGGTATCCCCGGCATTCCAGAATGCGATTCCGACCGGCAACTGGATGTATCCCGTGACGCAAGTCGCCCTACCGCCAGGATTCGAGCAACTGAATAAACCGGCCACCGCGCTGGAATTTACGCCGCAGCAGGTTGCGGCTCAACGTCAGGCATGGATTAGCGAATGGCAACGCGCCGTCAGCCGTTAATTCCCGGCTGGCTGTTTCCTGGGCTTACCGCCGCCACGCTGATGGTGGCCGTTGCCCTGGCCGCATTTTTGGCACTGTGGTTTAACGCCCCGCAGGGAGAATGGCTCTCGCTGTGGCAAGATGACTACCTGTGGCACGTGGTGCGCTTTTCTTTCTGGCAGGCATTTTTATCCGCTGTGCTGTCGGTTGTCCCGGCGATTTTCCTTGCCAGAGCGCTCTATCGTCGCCGTTTTCCTGGACGTATGGCGCTGCTGCGTCTGTGCGCGATGACGTTAATCCTGCCAGTGCTGGTCGCGGTATTCGGTATTCTTAGCGTCTACGGTCGCCAGGGTTGGCTGGCCTCGCTCTGGCATACATTCGGGCTGGAGTGGACGTTTTCGCCATACGGTTTGCAGGGCATTCTGCTGGCGCATGTCTTTTTCAATCTGCCGATGGCCAGCCGCCTGCTGTTACAGTCGCTGGAGAATATTCCCGGCGAACAGCGGCAGTTAGCCGCTCAGTTGGGTATGCGTGGCTGGCATTTCTTCCGTTTTGTTGAATGGCCGTGGCTGCGTCGTCAGATCCTGCCCGTCGCGGCACTTATCTTTATGTTGTGCTTCGCCAGCTTCGCCACCGTTCTGTCGCTTGGCGGCGGGCCACAGGCCACCACCATCGAGCTGGCTATCTATCAGGCGCTGAATTTTGATTACGATCCTGCCCGCGCAGCCATGCTGGCGTTGATCCAGATGGTTTGTTGTTTGGCGCTGGTGCTCCTCAGCCAACGTCTGAGCCGCGCGATTGCTCCCGGTGCTACCCTGGTACAAGGCTGGCGCGATCCCGACGATCGCCTGCACAGCCGACTGGCTGACGCAATCCTGATTATTCTTGCCCTGTTGCTGTTACTGCCGCCGTTGCTGGCGGTGATTGTCGATGGCTTAAACCGCCATGTTCTGGATGTACTGATGCAGCCAGTGCTGTGGCAGGCGCTGGGAACCTCGCTGCGCATCGCATTAGCAGCAGGAGCGTTATGCGTCGTACTCACCATGATGCTGTTATGGAGCAGTCGTGAACTTCGTGCCCGACAGCAACTGCTGGCAGGTCAGATGCTGGAGTTGAGCGGCATGATGATCCTCGCCATGCCGGGCATCGTGCTGGCAACCGGCTTCTTTCTGCTGCTCAATAACACCATTGGTCTTCCTGAATCTGCCGACGGCATTGTCATTTTTACCAATGCATTGATGGCGATCCCTTACGCACTGAAGGTACTGGAAAACCCAATGCGTGACGTCACTGCGCGCTACAGTATGTTGTGCCAGTCGTTGGGCGTTGAGGGATGGTCGCGCCTGAAAGTGGTTGAACTGCGCGCCCTGAAGCGCCCGCTGGCGCAGGCGATGGCGTTTGCCTGCGTCCTGTCGATTGGCGATTTTGGCGTAGTGGCGTTATTTGGTAATGAGGATTTCCGTACCCTGCCGTTTTATTTATATCAGCAGATTGGCTCTTATCGCAGTCAGGATGGCGCGGTTACGGCGTTATTACTGCTGATCCTGTGCTTTACGCTGTTTACCGTTATTGAGAAATTGCCGGGTCGAAATGTTAAAACTGATTGATATCACATGGCTTTATCACCATTTGCCTATGCGCTTTACGCTGTCGGTCACGCGCGGTGAGCAAATAGCTGTACTCGGGCCCAGCGGCGCCGGGAAAAGTACGCTGCTGAATCTGATTGCCGGCTTTCTCACGCCTGCCAGCGGTACCATGATGATTGACGGTGAAGATCACACCACCACGCCGCCCTCACGCCGTCCCGTTTCCATGTTGTTTCAGGAAAATAACCTGTTCAGCCATCTGAGCGTACAGCAAAACATCGGCCTGGGCCTGAATCCGGGATTGAAGCTGAACACATCGCAGCGGGAGAAAATGCACCACATCGCTCAACAAATGGGACTCGACTCTCTGCTGGAACGCCTCCCCGGTGAGCTTTCCGGCGGGCAGCGGCAGCGCGTGGCGCTGGCGCGTTGTCTGGTGCGAGAACAACCTATTTTACTGCTTGATGAACCGTTCTCAGCGCTCGATCCCGCGCTGCGCCAGGAGATGCTAACGCTGGTCGCCGAAGTCTGTCGCGAGAAGCAGCTGACGTTGCTGATGGTTTCTCACAGCGTAGAAGATGCCGCGCGAATTGCGTCCCGCTCGATTGTGGTCGCCGATGGGCGCATCGCGTGGCAGGGCAAAACGGACGATCTGTTAAGCGGCAACGCCAGCGCCTCGGCGCTATTGGGCATTAAAGCATAATGCGTTGCCGGATGACGGCGTGAACGCCTTATCCGGCCTGTAGGTCGCACATTTTGTAGGCCGGATAAGGCGAAGCCGCCATCCGGCAAAGGTATCGTCAGTAACCTACAACCTTACGCAGAATGTCGATATACACCGGCATCAGCGGATGGCGCAGTAACGCCACCAGCGCGACCACGCCGATCCCGAGCGTTAACGGCGCCAGATACAGCAAACGGCTGCGGGGGAAATACGCCGTTAAGCGATCAACAGCCGCTTTGCCACTACGCCATAGCCGCCAGCAAAACCAGCCGCCCACCCAGAGCAACACCGCCGTCGCCAGCAGCAACCATTTAAAATCCCCGCTCTGCATATCAGAAGGGATATCAATTGCCGCTCCCGCCAGGATCCCCGGCAGGAAGTAGAACGGTGGCCACAGCACGCAGCCAATAATATTCGGGACGATAAATTTAGCGACAGGCAGATCCAGCATGCCTGCTACCATCGGCACCAGCGGGCGCGTCGGTCCGACAAAACGCCCCACCAGAATAGTAAACATGCTGTGTTGATGCAGGGCGTGCTCGGTTTTATCCAGCAGCGCCTTGTTCTTTTTCATGAATGACCAACGGTGCAGCGGCTTTTTAAAGCGCCAGCCCAACCAGAAGGAGATCCAGTCCCCCAACAGGCAGCCGACAATGCCCGCAAGCCAGGCATGCCAGAAGTTCAGTTCGCCGCTGCCAATCAGCGCGCCCAACCCCGCCATCATCACGGTCCCGGGCAGAATCAGACCAACCAGCGCCAGCGACTCCAAAAAAGCCACCAGAAGTACGGCGATCAGAGAGTACAGGGCGGACTGGAGAATAAAGTGTTCCAGCAATGCTTGCATAATGTGTCCGTCAAATTTACGAAGCAGGGATTTTGATAACCCCTCTCAACTTCGTCAAGCCATCAATTGTCTGAATAGATTGCGAGTTATGACAACTTTCAGGATACATCATTCACTTTTTCTTTACATCAAGGTCTGTTTACCGCAAATGACACGCAATTTGCCGAGTTTCGGCGCATCCTGGATCAATCGCTGGCCGAAAAGAAAGGGTGATTTAATGCGCGATAAGTATTCATGGTGAAAGACTTAGAGCCAGGCCCATTAGTTCATTTCACCGTGTCAAAATACTCCAGCTCAAGAGAGTCCCATTTTTGGGATATACAATAGCGTTGATAGTTATCAGCATAGTTATGCGGGTCATGATAAAACCATATACAATTATATTTTATTGAAGGATTTAGTTTCTGCAAAAAACCGATTAAGTACGTTTTTTTAGCAGCGATATCATTAATATTACTCCACTTTACAATAACTCTCATTTGCTGATTATCCAGATTATATTCATAATTATACTCAACATCTTCTGATATTAATGGTACATTTTTCAGAACATCAGGCGTATATAGCCAGTAAGAAAAAATATCACTACGTTCGTAATGATGTTCCCCAGACGTTAGAGCAAACCAAATTAAAAAACACAGAAATGGTATAGTAAGTAGTATTACAAATAATAAAATCCATTTTTTCATATTCACCAATGCCTCTGTGGTGAATGTGGATTAAGCAGAAAAAAAAGTGGACGGTCAAATGGCGAATCAGCATAGTTCATAGTATCAGATACTGAGACAGAGCCATAAACCTCATGATTTATCCTATTTTTATTTTTATTTTTAAAAAAACCATCAATCGGATTACTATGAAACTGATTACACATTAAACCGGAGAAAGATTCATTTAATGGTTTTATATAATTCATCCAGTCTGGCAGATTTTTCTTAATCGGTTCTCCATATTTGAAAGGTGGATGAGTTGAAAAAAGAAAAGGCAAAAAGTCTCTATTCTTAAAAGTACCAATTGGATCATGAGCATCCCATATTTGTGCGGCTGTTTCATAGGATACAGGCTTCGCCAGATAAAATGGATCTGGCCCGGTTCCAAAAACACGATAAAAACCCACTAAATCAGAAACTAAATCCTCGACACTAAAACCACTATCGGTATACCAATTGAAGAGAATAGAGTCTTGCCAGGCTTCGAATCTTTTTGCAGTCCCATACATAATAGTCAGAGCAATTCGGGCCTTAACCGCAGGTGAAAGGCATGAACGCACCATGACCTGTGTATGTACACCAGAATGAAAAGTCAAACCTAAACCAAATAACTTCTTCCTTATCCCCATTTCCTGATAGTAATCTACTGGAAAGTACCAATCATTGAGTTTCTTGTAATATTTTGCTCGTTGCTCTTGTTCAAGTTTTCTCTTCAGGATTCTGGCATCATTTCCCTGTGCATGACCTAAATCGATCCACCCCAGCTCTTCAGTGTAAACTAACCCATATTTTTTTGTTGTCGCAAACATTCCATCAGTAATATCAAAACGCTTACTCATTTAAAACCTCCTTGACAGGAAGTTTATAGCAAGAATATTTTCATCAAACAAATGCTGATTTTTTATTATTTATAGATATATATTCATCATAAAATCACCGCGCATCTCAGATGCCAAATTTTAATGCGCTGAAAGAAGTTTAATACTCGCAGCGCACAAGCTAAATTTATTCACATCCAGCGCGAAACTCACTCGGACTGGCACCGGTACATTTTTTGAAAACACGAGAGAAATAGAGCTGGTCGTCAAAACCAACATTGCGACCTACGGTGGCGATAGGCATACGTGTGGTACTCAGCAGTAGCTTCGCCTGGCTGATGCGCTGGTCCTCGCGCCAGCTTAATACGCTGATCCCCAACTGCTGACGGAACAGATGCGACAAACGGGAAGGCGACAGGCAGACGTGCTGCGCGACGCTGGCGATATCAAAATTGCTGTCCGCCAGGTGATCGCTGATGTACTGGCAGGCATCGCGGACGCGGTTGTCCATGGGCGGGTGTAGCGATTCATTGATGGCTTCCATACGTCGGAGCAACAACTGCTCCAGTAAATTAATCGCCAGCAGTTCGGAATAACGACCTTCTCCCTGCCCGGCGTTAATTATCTGCCCAAACAGTTCGTTAAAATGCGGCTGATGCGCTTCATCCAGGCGGAAAAAGCCGGTCTGGCCAAAAATGGCCGGCCAGGTCAGCCACTCCTGCCAGTAGGCGCGCGGACGAAAGTAAACCCACTGGTGATACCACTCGCTGGCATCAGGGTGGCGCCCGTAGTGATGAATTTCTCCAGGTGGAAACAACAGAATATCGCCAGGCCGGCAGACAAACTGCTTGCCCTGATTATTGATAACCCCTTCGCCACGGATGGTGAGATTGAGGATATAACCCTTCATACCCAGCGGCCTGTCGATAAAAAAATCCAGGTATCCGTTCGCCTCAATGGGGGTTAATCCGGCCACCAAATGCGCGTTAAACGAATAACCTGGCAACAGGGGATCGTTTTGCGTTTCAGCCATAATTTCAATACTCCCTATGTCCTGCCAAGAAACAATTTGTCCATATTACGCCAGACATCATCGCTGTCGCCCCTGCGGGCCGCTGTATTTGCGGCAATGGACCACCAACCCCGCTTGTGAAAAGCTCTTTGTAAAAAACATGTACTACGCCAACGTCAAAATCGGCTAACAAAAGTGTCTATAACTACGGCAGAAATGTCCACATTGATTATTTGCACAGCGTCACACTTTGTGATGTCACAGCATTTTAGTCCATAAGATTAGCGGATCCTGCCTGACGGTTTTTATCGCTACTCACTACTGTTTATCCATACCCGTATTTTTGGATGGAGTAAGACGATGGCGATTGCAATTGGCCTCGATTTTGGTAGTGATTCAGTACGCGCTTTGGCGGTGGAATGTGCCACCGGCGAAGAGATCGCCACCAGCGTTGAGTGGTACCCACGTTGGCAGGAAGGGCAGTATTGCGATGGCCCAAACAACCAGTTTCGCCATCATCCGCGCGACTACATTGAGTCCATGGAAGCGGCGCTGAAAACCGTCCTGGCCGAGCTGAGCGCGGAACAACGCGCGGAAGTGGTCGGGATTGGCGTTGACAGTACCGGCTCAACCCCGGCACCCATCGATGCAGACGGTAATGTACTGGCGCTGCGTCCGGAGTTCGCGGAAAACCCGAATGCGATGTTTGTCCTGTGGAAAGATCACACCTCAGTAGAAGAAGCCGAAGAAATCACCCGCCTGTGCCATACACCGGGCAAGATCGATTACTCCCGCTATATCGGTGGCATTTATTCCAGCGAATGGTTCTGGGCCAAAATCCTGCATGTAACTCGTCAGGACCACGCAGTTGCCGAAGCTGCGGTTTCGTGGATTGAGCTATGCGACTGGGTTCCAGCCCTGCTCTCCAACACCGTACGCCCGCAGGATATTCGTCGCGGTCGCTGCAGCGCCGGGCATAAATCCCTGTGGCATGAAAGCTGGGGGGGTCTGCCGCCAGCCAGTTTCTTTGACGAACTCGACCCCATCCTCAACCGCCATCTGCAATACCCAATGTTTACCGATACCTTCACCGCGGATCTGCCGGTTGGCACCCTGTGCGCCGAGTGGGCACAGCGTCTGGGGCTACCGGAGAGTGTGGTGATTGCAGGCGGTGCTTTTGACTGCCATATGGGCGCGGTCGGCGCAGGTGCACAGCCTAACACGCTGGTGAAAGTCATCGGCACGTCAACCTGCGACATTCTGATTGCCGACAAGCAAAGCGTTGGCGAGCGTGCGGTGAAAGGCATTTGCGGCCAGGTTGATGGCAGCGTGGTACCTAATTTTATTGGCCTTGAAGCTGGTCAGTCTGCATTCGGTGACATCTATGCCTGGTTTAGCCGTGTATTGAGCTGGCCGCTGGAACAGCTTGCGGCGCAGCACCCGGAACTGAAAACACAGATTAAAGCCAGCCAAAAACAGCTGCTGCCTGCGCTCACCGAAGCCTGGGCGAAAAATCCGTCGCTGGATCACCTGCCGGTCGTGCTCGACTGGTTCAATGGTCGTCGTACGCCGAATGCCAACCAGCGTTTGAAAGGCGTCATTACCGACCTGAATCTGGCAACCGATGCGCCAGCGCTGTTCGGTGGTCTGATTGCCGCCACGGCCTTTGGCGCACGCGCCATCATGGAATGCTTCACCGAACAAGGCATTGCGGTTAACAACGTGATGGCGCTTGGCGGTATCGCGCGCAAGAACCCGGTCATCATGCAGGCCTGCTGTGACGTGCTGAACCGTCCGCTACAGATTGTCGCTTCAGACCAGTGCTGCGCACTCGGTGCAGCTATCTTCGCCGCCGTTGCCGCGAAAGTACACGCCGATATCCCTGCCGCTCAGCAGCAGATGGCAAGCGCCGTGGAAAACACGCTGCAACCTCGCCCAGAGCAGGCTCAACGTTTTGAACAGCTTTACCGCCGCTATCAGCAGTGGGCAGTAAGCGCTGAACAGCAATACCTTCCGACTGCCGCTCCGGCGCAACAAGCCCCGGTAGACCTGGCAACCCTGACACATTAAGGACACGACAATGACGATTTTTGATAACTATGAAGTGTGGTTTGTGATTGGTAGCCAGCATCTGTATGGCCCTGAAACCCTGCGTCAGGTAACCCAACATGCCGAGCACGTCGTTAACGCACTGAATACTGAAGCCAAACTGCCCTGCAAGCTGGTATTAAAACCGCTGGGCACTTCCCCTGATGAGATTACCGCTATCTGTCGTGACGCGAACTACGACGATCGCTGTGCAGGGATGGTGGTCTGGCTGCATACCTTCTCCCCGGCCAAAATGTGGATTAACGGCCTGACTATCCTCAACAAGCCGCTGATGCAGTTCCACACCCAGTACAACGCCGCCCTGCCGTGGGACAGCATTGATATGGACTTTATGAACCTGAACCAGACTGCGCACGGCGGTCGTGAGTTCGGCTTCATCGGCGCGCGTATGCGTCAGCAGCATGCCGTGGTCACCGGTCACTGGCAGGATAAACAAGCGCACGAACGCATTGGCTCCTGGATGCGCCAGGCCGTGTCCAAACAAGATACCCGCCACCTGAAAGTCTGCCGTTTTGGCGACAACATGCGTGAAGTTGCGGTCACCGATGGCGATAAAGTCGCTGCGCAGATCAAGTTCGGCTTCTCGGTAAACACCTGGGCCGTGGGCGATCTGGTGCAGGTAGTGAACGCAATTAGCGACGGTGAAATCAACGCGCTAATCGATGAGTACGAAAGCACCTACACCATGACGGCGGCGACGCAAGTCCACGGCGAAAAACGTCAGAACGTCCTGGAAGCGGCCCGTATTGAACTGGGGATGAAGCGCTTCCTGGAACAGGGAGGATTCCACGCCTTCACCACCACATTTGAAGATTTACACGGACTGAAACAGCTCCCTGGTCTGGCCGTACAGCGTCTGATGCAGCAAGGCTACGGCTTTGCGGGCGAAGGCGACTGGAAAACCGCCGCTCTGCTTCGCATCATGAAGGTGATGTCAACCGGTCTGCAGGGCGGCACCTCATTTATGGAGGATTACACCTACCACTTCGAAAAAGGCAACGATCTGGTGCTCGGCTCGCACATGCTGGAAGTGTGCCCGTCCATCGCGGTGGAAGAGAAACCGATCCTCGACGTACAGCACCTCGGCATTGGTGGTAAAGACGATCCTGCCCGTCTGATCTTCAACACCAAAACCGGCCCGGCAGTGGTTGCCAGCCTGATCGATCTCGGCGATCGCTATCGCCTGCTGGTTAACTGCATCGACACGGTACAAACGCCGCATTCCCTGCCAAAACTGCCTGTCGCTAACGCGCTATGGAAAGCTCAACCGGATCTGCCAACCGCTTCTGAAGCTTGGATCCTGGCCGGTGGCGCGCACCACACCGTGTTCAGCCACGCGCTGGATCTGAACGACATGCGTCAGTTCGCTGAAATGCACGATATCGAGATCGCGGTGATCGATAACGATACCCGCCTGCCGGCCTTTAAGGACGCGCTGCGCTGGAACGAAGTGTATTACGGCTTCAAACGTTAACAACTGCCGGATGACGGCGTAAACACCTTATCCGGCCTACAAGAATGTGCGATTTGTAGGCCGGATAAGCGTAGCGCCATCCGGCAAGATTCATCGGAGAGCATCATGTTAGAAGATCTCAAACGTCAGGTACTGGAAGCCAATCTGGCGTTGCCTAAGCACAATCTGGTCACCCTGACCTGGGGGAATGTCAGCGCCGTCGATCGCGAGCGCGGCGTGTTTGTGATTAAACCTTCAGGAGTCGATTACAGCGTAATGACCGCCGACGATATGGTGGTAGTCAGTATCGCCACGGGTGAAGTTGTAGAAGGTACGAAGAAACCTTCCTCAGATACCCCAACACATCGTTTGCTGTATCAGGCATTCCCGACCATTGGCGGCATTGTTCACACCCATTCGCGCCATGCAACCATCTGGGCGCAGGCGGGTCAGTCGATTCCGGCAACGGGGACCACCCATGCGGACTATTTCTACGGTTCGATTCCCTGCACACGCAAAATGACCGACGAAGAAATCAATGGCGAATATGAATGGGAAACCGGTAACGTAATCGTTGAAGCCTTTGAAAAACAAGGTATTGATGCCGCACAGATGCCTGGCGTGCTGGTGCACTCTCACGGTCCATTTGCCTGGGGAAAAAATGCCGAAGATGCGGTGCATAACGCCATCGTGCTGGAAGAAGTAGCCTATATGGGGATTTTCTGCCGCCAGCTCGCGCCGCAATTACCGGATATGCAGCAAACCCTGCTAGATAAACACTACCTGCGCAAACACGGTGCAAAAGCGTATTACGGGCAGTAAAAGAAATAAGCGCGCAGATAATCTACGCGCTCCTTTATAGTTATTCGCTATAATATTCGGCGAATGAACCTTGGTATACACAATCATTTGAACAGATATAATCAATTACATTATCATATTGTCCATGTGCCTTATTTCCTTCCAGACAATGGAAAAAGATATAATCTGTAATCGTCGCCTGCCACTTCTGCCCGTTCAGCAGATAATTAATCACTGTATCTTTGTGCCCCTTACTTTTGTCATTACCCTGCCAGTGAAAAAAAGCGCTACCATTATCAATAATTTCAGCATTCCACAACTTACCGTCCCATGTTTTATATAAAATATACTTGCTCACAATTTTAATCGCTGGATTAGAAATCATTGTGTTAACAAACATATAGTTCTGATACTTAATGCCAAGCTGATGTTTGGAAAGAACGTTCATAAAAACTCCATTTTTTCAAAATTAATATCAAAAGGACAAAAAAATGCACAAGCCATCGAAAAAAAATAAAATTATATTCACAGAGAATTTCCCGACGAAATTGAATTGAAACTGCTTATTTAGAGCAATAACAATCCTATTTAAATATATTATATTTAAGATGATGGCCCAAACATTTCGAATGAAAGTTTTACACTAACAGCTAATAAAAACAAATAAAAATATAATTTTTTTACTAATCCGAGAAATATGTAGCAAAATCAAATGAGCACTATTCCTAAAAAACAGAAAAAGTATGAAAACGAACTTGTAATTAACAATTAAAACATAAACAACGTAATTAATGGAAACTAATGTACAAATACCAGCTATAACATATCTATCTGTAGCCTATCAAAGCTATTTTATTCATATATTGCATATGAATATAACATTGTCAGGTAGGAATAATTATTTTACTCAGGAAAGCGTATTTCGGGCAGTAACCTCTTCTGAGCATGACAACTGTATAAAATCACAGCTAACCTATCAGAACCAGGCTATAATAATGCCTGGTTTTTTGACGGATACGCAGCGTGGCGCAAGCAGGTTTTATTTTAACCCGGCACTGGCGGGACACCCCGCAGGGAACTGAGGTCTCATTCTGGCTGGCTACAGACGATGGGCCGCTGCAGGTCACGCTCGCGCCTCAGGTGTCGGTCGCGTTTATTCCCACCAGTCAGGTTCCTCGCGTAATGTCATTATTACGCACTGAAAACGGCTATCGCCTGAAATCGCTGCAATTGCAAGACTTCCACCGCCATCCTGTTTCCGGCCTGTATTGCCGCTCACATCGCCAGCTCATGCGGTTGGAAAAACTGCTGCGCGAAAACGCAGTCACCGTCTATGAGGGCGATGTACGCCCACCTGAGCGGTATCTGATGGAGCGCTTTATCACCTCTCCTGTTTGGGTCGAAGGCGACAGACATAATGACATGCTGGTGAATGTCCGCCTGAAGCCGAACCCTGACTTTCGACCACCGCTAAAATGGGTATCGCTGGATATCGAAACCACGCGCCACGGCGAACTCTATTGCATCGGTCTTGAAGGCTGTGGGCAGCGTATTGTCTACATGCTCGGCCCGGCAAACGGCGACGCCTCTACGCTTGATTTTGAACTTGAGTACGTTGCAAGCCGCCCGCAGTTGCTGGAAAAACTCAATGACTGGATTGCCCGTCACGATCCTGATGTGATAATCGGCTGGAACGTCGTGCAATTCGATTTACGCGTCCTGCAAAAGCACGCCGAACGTTACCGCATTCCCCTGCGTTTTGGTCGTGATAGCAGCGAGCTTGAGTGGCGCGAGCATGGCTTCAAGAACGGCGTATTCTTCGCTCAGGCTAAGGGGCGCCTGATTATCGACGGTATTGAGGCGCTAAAATCAGCGTTCTGGAATTTCTCGTCATTCTCGCTGGAAACGGTGTCGCAAGAATTGCTGGGTGAAGGCAAGTCGATTGATAACCCGTGGGACCGAATGGACGAAATTGACCGTCGGTTTGCCCAGGATAAACCCGCGCTCGCCACCTACAATCTCAAAGACTGTGAGCTGGTCACGCGTATTTTTCATAAAACCGAGATCATGCCATTTCTGCTGGAGCGCTCGACGGTCAACGGTCTGCCGGTCGACCGTCACGGTGGTTCGGTTGCCGCCTTCGGCCACCTCTACCTGCCACGAATGCACCGGGCGGGTTATGTGGCGCCGAATCTGGGTGAAGTCCCCGCGCACGCCAGTCCCGGCGGCTACGTGATGGACTCGCGCCCAGGCTTATACGACTCCGTACTGGTGCTGGATTACAAAAGCCTGTATCCCTCAATAATTCGTACTTTTTTAATCGATCCGGTGGGGCTTATCGAAGGGATGGCGCAGCCGGATCCGGAACACAGCACCGAAGGTTTCCTTGACGCCTGGTTTTCACGCGAAAAGCACTGCCTGCCTGAAATCGTTACTCAGATCTGGCACGGGCGCGAAGAAGCAAAACGCCGCGGCAATAAGCCACTCTCGCAGGCGTTGAAAATCATCATGAACGCATTTTACGGCGTGCTGGGCACCACCGCCTGTCGCTTTTTCGACCCGAGACTGGCCTCGTCCATTACCATGCGCGGCCATGCGATCATGCGCCAGACCAAAGCGTTAATTGAGGCTCAGGGTTACGATGTCATTTATGGCGATACCGATTCCACCTTTGTCTGGCTGAAAAAGGCGCACTCAGAAGACGATGCAGCCCGAATTGGTCGGGAACTTGTGAGCTATGTCAACACCTGGTGGGCGCAATCGCTGAAGCAACAAAATCTGACCAGCGCGCTGGAGCTGGAATTTGAAACCCATTTTTGTCGCTTTCTGATGCCGACCATTCGCGGTGCAGATACCGGCAGTAAAAAACGCTATGCAGGGATGATTCAGGACGGTGCAGAGCAACGTATGGTGTTTAAGGGACTGGAAACAGTACGAACCGACTGGACGCCGCTGGCCCAACAGTTTCAGCAGGAGCTATACCTGCGAATTTTTCGTAACGAACCTTATCAGGAGTTTGTTCGCGAGACTATTGCCCGTCTGATGGCCGGTGAAATGGATGAACAACTGGTGTACCGCAAGCGCCTGCGCCGCCCGTTAAGCGAATACCAGCGAAATGTTCCACCACACGTTCGTGCCGCGCGACTTGCCGATGAGCAGAATGTAAAACTGGGGCGTCCACCGCAGTATCAGAATCGCGGAACCATAAAATATGTCTGGACGGTCAATGGCCCAGAACCTGTTGATTATCAGCTATCTGTGCTCGACTACGAGCATTATCTGACCCGCCAGATCCAACCCGTTGCCGAGGGAATTCTTCCCTTTATTGACGATAATTTTGCTACACTACTCACAGGACAACTGGGGTTATTTTGACGCGTGACGAAACCGCCGCCATCCAGTACCATAGCGCCCTTTCCATTCCTGGACCCATTTAACACCACTACCACTGATTTATTAGCCTGGTAGCGGGGTCGTATGCTCTCAATAACGGGGATTAGCCCGGAAAATGACGAGTATTGCCTGCAATTAAAGATATAGAGCCGAACATATATGCCTTTTACACTTGGTCAACGCTGGATCAGCGATACAGAAAGCGAATTGGGACTTGGTACTGTTGTCGCCATGGATGCGCGAACCGTCACTTTACTTTTCTCATCGACGGGCGAAAACCGTCTGTATGCGCGCAGTGATTCCCCCGTGACCCGCGTGATGTTCAATCCTGGCGATACGATAACAAGCCATGAAGGCTGGCAGCTGCATGTCGATGAAGTAAAAGAAGAAAACGGCCTGCTTGCCTATATCGGAACCCGCCTGGATACCGAAGAAACCGGTGTCATGCTGCGTGAAGTACTGCTCGACAGCAAACTGGTATTCAGCAAACCACAAGATCGCCTGTTTGCTGGCCAGATTGACCGCATGGATCGCTTTGCTCTGCGCTATCGCGCACGTAAATTTCAGAGCGAACAATACCGTATGCCGTGGAGTGGGTTGCGTGGTCAACGTACCAGCCTGATTCCTCACCAGCTGAACATTGCCCATGATGTTGGCCGTCGTCATGCCCCTCGCGTTTTACTGGCAGATGAAGTGGGTTTAGGTAAAACCATTGAAGCCGGGATGATCCTGCATCAACAACTGCTGTCCGGTGCCGCAGAGCGCGTGCTGATCATCGTCCCGGAGACATTACAGCACCAGTGGCTGGTCGAAATGCTGCGCCGCTTCAACCTGCGTTTTGCACTGTTTGATGATGAGCGTTATGCAGAAGCGCAGCACGACGCCTACAACCCGTTTGAAACCGAACAACTGGTCATCTGCTCGCTGGACTTTGCCCGTCGTAATAAACAACGTCTGGAGCACCTGTGTGACGCCGAGTGGGATCTGCTGATTGTCGATGAAGCCCATCACCTTGTGTGGAGCGAAGACGCGCCCAGCCGCGAATATATGGCCATTGAACAGCTGGCAGAACGTGTGCCGGGCATCCTGCTGCTAACCGCTACACCGGAGCAGCTGGGCATGGAAAGTCACTTTGCACGCCTGCGCCTGCTGGACCCGAGCCGTTTCCATGATTTCGCCCAGTTTGTTGAAGAGCAAAAAAATTATCGTCCGGTCGCCGACGCCGTCGCCATGCTGCTGGCTGGTAACAAGCTGAGTAACAATGAGCTGAACATGTTAGGCGACATGATTGGCGAGCAGGACATTGAGCCGCTATTGCAGGCGGCAAACAGCGACAGCGAAGACGCCCAGAGCGCGCGTCAGGAGCTGGTTTCGATGCTGATGGACCGCCATGGCACCAGCCGTGTGCTGTTCCGTAACACCCGTAACGGTGTAAAAGGCTTCCCGAAACGCGAGCTGCATACCATCAAGCTGCCGCTGCCGACCCAATACCAGACGGCGATTAAAGTCTCCGGCATTATGGGCGCGCGTAAAAGTGCAGAAGACCGGGCGCGCGACATGCTCTACCCGGAACAGATTTATCAGGAATTCGAAGGCGACACCGGCACCTGGTGGAACTTTGACCCGCGCGTGGAATGGCTGATGGGCTACCTGACCAGCCACCGCTCGCAAAAAGTGCTGGTTATCTGCGCGAAAGCCACTACCGCGCTTCAGCTGGAACAGGTTCTGCGCGAACGCGAAGGTATCCGCGCCGCCGTATTCCATGAAGGGATGTCGATCATTGAACGTGACCGCGCCGCGGCCTGGTTTAGCGAAGAAGATAGCGGCGCCCAGGTAATGCTGTGCTCTGAAATCGGCTCCGAAGGGCGTAACTTCCAGTTCGCCAGCAATCTGGTGATGTTTGACCTGCCGTTCAACCCGGACCTGCTGGAACAGCGTATTGGCCGTCTTGACCGTATTGGTCAGGCGCATGATATTCAGATTCACGTTCCGTACCTGGAAAAAACCGCGCAATCCGTGCTGGTGCGCTGGTACCACGAAGGTCTGGATGCGTTCGAACACACCTGTCCGACCGGCCGTACTATCTATGACACGGTCTATAACAATCTGATCGGCTACCTGGCTGAACCAGAAAATACCGAGGGCTTTGACGATCTGATCAAAACCTGCCGCGAACAGCATGACGCGCTGAAAGCACAGCTGGAGCAAGGTCGCGATCGCCTGCTGGAGATCCACTCTAACGGCGGCGAAAAAGCACTGGCGTTGGCTGAAAGTATTGAAGAACAGGACGACGATACCAGCCTGATCGCCTTCGCCATGAACCTGTTTGATATCGTCGGTATTAATCAGGATGACCGTGGCGACAATTTGATCGTACTGACGCCGTCCGATCATATGCTGGTGCCGGATTTCCCTGGGCTGCCGGAAGATGGCTGCACCATTACGTTCGAGCGCGATGTCGCCCTGTCGCGTGAAGATGCCCAGTTCATTACCTGGGAGCATCCGCTGATCCGCAATGGTCTGGATCTGATCCTCTCCGGCGACACCGGAAGCAGCACTATTTCGTTGTTGAAAAACAAAGCATTACCTGTTGGCACACTGCTGGTTGAGCTGGTCTATGTTGTTGAAGCGCAAGCGCCGAAACAACTGCAGCTAAACCGCTTCCTGCCACCAACGCCGGTACGCATGCTGCTGGATAAAAACGGCAATAACCTTGCTGCACAGGTTGAGTTCGAAACCTTTAACCGTCAGCTCAGCGCCGTTAACCGCCACACCGGCAGCAAACTGGTCAACGCCGTGCAGCAGGATGTTCATGCCATTCTGCAACTCGGTGAAGCGCAGGTGGAAAAATCAGCCCGTGCGCTGATCGACGCAGCGCGTAAAGAAGCTGACGAGAAGCTGACGGCAGAACTTTCCCGTCTCGAAGCGCTGCGTGCCGTTAACCCGAACATCCGTGATGACGAACTTAGCGCAATTGAAAGCAACCGTCAGCAGGTGATGGAAAGCCTGGATCAGGCGGGCTGGCGTCTCGATGCCCTGCGCTTGATCGTCGTGACGCACCAGTAACGGAGCCATACATGGGGATGGAAAACTACAATCCGCCGCAGGAACCCTGGCTGGTCATCCTGTATCAGGATGAGCACATTATGGTGGTCAACAAGCCGAGCGGCTTGTTGTCTGTGCCAGGTCGTCTGGATGAGCACAAAGACAGCGTGATGACGCGTATTCAGCGCGATTATCCGCAGGCTGAATCCGTGCATCGTCTGGATATGGCAACCAGCGGCGTGATTGTAGTCGCGCTAACCAAAGCGGCAGAGCGCGAGCTAAAACGCCAGTTTCGCGAGCGCGAACCGAAAAAACAGTATGTCGCACGCGTCTGGGGGCATCCTGCTCCGGCCGAGGGTCTGGTTGATTTACCGCTGATTTGCGACTGGCCGAACAGGCCAAAGCAAAAAGTGTGTTATGAGACCGGGAAATCGGCGCAGACCGAGTATGAAGTTGTGGAGTTCGCGGCGGATAACACCGCCCGGGTCGTGCTCAAACCCATTACCGGACGCTCCCACCAGCTGCGTGTGCATATGCTGGCTTTAGGGCATCCTATCCTGGGCGACCGCTTCTATGCTCCGCCGGAAGCTCTGGCGTTAGCGCCGCGCCTGTTGCTGCATGCAGAGATGTTAACCATCACGCATCCCGAATACGGCAACAGTATGACGTTTAAAGTCCCGGCAGATTTTTAAATTCTGAGCCAATTTATGCCGGGGGCGCTTCGCTTGCCCGGCCTACGTTAATGAATGTAGGCCGGATAAGGCGCTAGCCGCATCCGGCAATTCAATCACTTGAATCCTTTTTGATCCTTAATCAGCTCGTAAGCTTTTTGGATTTCCTGCGCTTTTTGCTTCGCCATTTCCATCATCTCTGGCGGCAGACCTTTCGCAACCAGTTTGTCCGGATGGTGCTCGCTCATCAGCTTACGGTAAGCGCGCTTGATGGTGGTCGCATCGTCGGTCGTTTTCACACCCAGCACATTACAGGCGTCTTCCAGCGTCGGGCCGCGTTGCGCCTGCTGCCAACCACCGCCGCCAGACTGCTGCTGATATCCGCCGCCAAACTGTGCGCCGCCCTGCATCATGCGCAGGAACTGATCAAATTGGGTGCGTGAGATCCCCAACTCTTCAGCAATCACATACAGCACTTCACGTTCGTTAGGATGCAACGACCCATCGGCAAATGCCGCCTGGATCTGAATCTCCAGAAACATGCGGATCAGATCGAATCGACCAAAACAGACGCTGCGAAACTGACGCATCTTTTCACGTAATGGGTAATTATCCGATTTTCCTACCCGGAAGGCATGTTGTGCAGCCGTTCGCGAGTCACCGTGCAAATTCATCCGATCCATCAACTGGCTGGCGATATGTATATCGGCTTCCGTGACGCGACCTTTGGATTTGGTCAGATGTCCCATCACCTCAAAAGTGGTGGCAAAAAACAGCGCCTGGCGTTCACGTTGGTTGGCAAACCACGCCATTTTGCGCATGCGGGCTTTGTCGAACATGTGGCCAACTAACAGCCCCAGAACCACACCCCAGAAGCCGCCGCCCATCATTAAGGCCACGGCTACACCAATTATCTTTCCCCAATACTGCATAGACTCCCCAAATCTTTCCGCTCTCAGCCAGGCTATGTCCCACAATATAAGGTGCTTTTACCGATTTACGGCTGCGGTCAATTGTGGGACATCGCCTATAATTTGCATTATCATACCTGTCATTCAATGCCGTGCCTAACACCACAAACGCTATACCCGTTGGATTTCGAGTTGCAGCAAGGCGGCAACGTAGTGAGTCCCCTGGAGCTTACCCATGTAAGCGACGGGGGTGAACGAGGAAGACAACGAAGATGCTGCTTGAAAGGTGGCGGGTATAAAATGGGCAGGATTAATACTAGCGAAGTGAAGATGAGATAAGTTAGGCTGTGACCGTTTGTCACGCGCGACGCTACTGATGATGGAACAATAAATACAACGTATGAAAAAACGTATTCCCACTCTTCTGGCCACCATGATTGCCAGCGCCCTCTATAGCCATCAGGGCCTGGCAGCCGATCTCGCCTCACAGTGTATGCTGGGCGTGCCGAGCTATGACCGTCCTCTGGTACAGGGCGAGACTAATGAGTTACCCGTCACCATCAATGCCGACAACGCAAAAGGGAATTATCCCGATGACGCGGTGTTTACCGGCAACGTGGATATCGCACAGGGTAACAGCCGCCTGCAGGCCGACGAAGTACAGCTTCATCAGAAACAGGCTGAAGGCCAGCCGGAGCCAGTACGTACCGTCGATGCGTTGGGCAATGTCCATTATGACGACAATCAGGTTATTCTGAAGGGACCGAAGGGCTGGTCCAATCTGAATACCAAAGATACCAACATCTGGGAAGGTGATTACCAGATGGTGGGCCGTCAGGGGCGCGGGAAAGCCGACCTGATGAAACAGCGTGGGGAAAACCGTTATACCATTCTGGAAAACGGTAGCTTTACCTCCTGTCTGCCAGGTTCCGATACCTGGAGCGTCGTCGGTAGCGAAGTTATCCACGACCGTGAAGAACAGGTCGCGGAGATCTGGAACGCCCGTTTTAAACTGGGTCCGGTTCCGGTCTTTTATAGTCCTTATTTACAGTTACCCGTCGGCGATAAACGCCGTTCCGGTTTCCTGATCCCGAACGCAAAATATTCCACCAATAACTATTTTGAGTTCTACCTCCCGTATTACTGGAACATTGCGCCCAATATGGACGCCACTATCACGCCACATTATATGCACCGTCGTGGCGGGATCATGTGGGAGAACGAATTCCGCTACCTCACCCAGGCGGGTGCGGGCTTGATGGAGTTCGACTATCTGAATTCCGATAAAGTGTACGAGGACGAACATCCGAAGGATGACAATTCACGCCGCTGGCTGTTCTACTGGCAGCACGCCGGTGTACTGGACCAGGTGTGGCGTTTCAACGTCGACTACACCAAGGTCAGCGACACCAGCTACTTTAACGATTTCGATAATAAATACGGTTCCAGTACCGACGGCTACGCCACGCAGAAATTCAGCGTCGGCTACGCGGTACAAAACTTTGACGCTACGGTATCGACCAAGCAGTTCCAGGTCTTCGACGCACAAAACAGTAATAGCTACTCTGCTCAGCCGCAGTTAGACGTCAACTACTACCAAAACGACGTTGGTCCGTTTGATACCCGTATTTATGGCCAGGCGGTCCATTTCGTCAATACCAATGACAACATGCCGGAAGCAACGCGTGTTCACCTGGAACCGACGATCAATCTGCCGTTGTCGAATAACTGGGGCAGTATCAATACCGAAGCGAAGCTGCTGGCGACACACTATCAGCAGACCAATCTGGATTGGTACAACAACAACCCGAGTAACGTTAACAAGCTCGACGAGTCAGCCAACCGCGTCATGCCGCAGTTTAAAGTTGACGGCAAAATGGTATTCGAGCGCGACATGCAAATGCTGGCACCGGGCTATACCCAGACGCTGGAGCCACGCGCGCAGTACCTGTACGTACCGTATCGCGACCAGAGTCATATCTATAACTATGACTCATCCTTGCTGCAATCTGACTACAGCGGCCTGTTCCGTGACCGTACTTATGGCGGTCTGGACCGTATTGCTTCTGCCAACCAGGTGACGACCGGGGTCACATCTCGCGTTTATGATGACGCTGCCGTTGAACGTTTTAATATTTCTGTGGGTCAAATCTACTATTTCACCGAGTCTCGCACCGGCGATGACAACATTAAATGGGAGAATGACGACAAAACGGGTTCACTGGTATGGGCGGGCGACACCTACTGGCGTATCTCCGATCGCTGGGGTTTACGCAGTGGGATCCAGTACGACACGCGTCTGGATAGTATCGCCAACAGCAGCAGCAGTATCGAATACCGTCGCGATGAAAACCGGATGCTGCAGTTGAATTACCGTTACGCCAGCCCGGAATATATCCAGGCGACTCTACCGTCTTACTACTCTACGGCAGATCAGTATAAAAACGGGATTTCGCAGGTGGGCGCGGTGGCAAGCTTCCCAATTGCTGAGCGTTGGTCGATTGTTGGCGCTTACTACTTCGATACCAACGTGAACAAAGAAGCAGATTCAATGCTGGGCTTACAGTACAACTCCTGCTGTTACGCCATTCGCTTCGGCTACGAGCGTAAGCTGAACGGTTGGGATGACAAACAGCAACACGCGATTTATGACAACACGATCGGCTTTAATATCGAACTGCGCGGTCTGAGCTCCAACTACGGTCTCGGCACCAACCAAATGCTGCGTTCGAACATTTTGCCGTATCAAAGCTCTTTATGATCTGATTGATTTACAACGTAATCCGCATTGCGGTTAATTGAAATGGAAAAAGTATGAAGAACTGGAAAACGCTGCTTCTCGGTATCGCCATGATCGCGAATACCAGTTTCGCTGCCCCACAGGTAGTCGATAAAGTTGCAGCCGTCGTCAATAACGGCGTCGTTCTGGAAAGCGACGTCGATGGCTTAATGCAGTCAGTAAAACTGAATGCAGGTCAGGCAGGTCAGCAATTACCGGATGACGCTACGCTGCGTCATCAGATCCTGGAACGTTTGATCATGGATCAAATCCTCCTGCAAATGGGTCAGAAGATGGGGGTGAAAATCTCTGACGAGCAGTTGGATCAGGCTATTGCCAACATCGCCAAGCAGAACAACATGACGCTGGATCAGATGCGCAGCCGCCTGGCACAGGATGGCTTAAGCTATTCAACCTATCGTAGCCAGATCCGCAAAGAGATGACCATCTCCGAAGTGCGTAACAACGAAGTTCGCCGTCGCATCACCATCCTGCCTCAGGAAGTAGATGCCCTGGCGCAGCAGGTAGGCAACCAAAACGATGCCAGCACCGAGCTGAACCTGAGCCACATTCTGATCCCATTACCAGAAAACCCAACGTCCGACCAGGTTAACGCGGCTGAAAGCCAGGCGCGCTCGGTTGTTGATGAAGCGCGTAACGGTAGTGATTTCGGCAAACTGGCTATTACTTATTCCGCTGACCAGCAGGCGCTGAAAGGCGGTCAGATGGGTTGGGGACGTATTCAGGAGCTGCCGGGTATCTTTGCCCAGGCGTTAAGCACTGCGAAAAAAGGCGATATCATTGGCCCAATTCGTTCCGGTGTCGGCTTCCACATCCTGAAAGTCAACGATATGCGTGGCCAAAGCCAGAGCATCTCCGTGACTGAAGTTCATGCTCGCCACATTCTGCTTAAGCCGTCGCCGATCATGACCGATCAGCAGGCGCGTCTGAAGCTGGAACAAATCGCGGCAGATATTAAGAGCGGTAAAACTACCTTCGCGGCAGCCGCTAAAGAGTTTTCTCAGGATCCAGGCTCTGCCAACCAGGGCGGCGATCTGGGCTGGGCTGCTGCGGATATTTTCGACCCTGCTTTCCGCGATGCGCTGACCAAACTTAACAAAGGCCAGATGAGCGCCCCGGTGCACTCCTCTTTCGGTTGGCATCTGATCGAACTGCTGGATACGCGTAACGTTGATAAAACTGACGCAGCGCAGAAAGACAGAGCTTACCGTATGCTGATGAACCGTAAATTCTCGGAAGAAGCAGCAACCTGGATGCAGGAACAGCGCGCCAGCGCTTACGTTAAAGTTCTGAGCAACTAATGACTCGTGCTCAACGCGTTGTTATCACTCCCGGCGAACCCGCCGGGATTGGCCCGGACCTGGTGGTTCAGCTCGCCCAGCGCGATTGGCCTGTAGAACTTGTTGTCTGTGCGGATGCAGCACTCCTCAATGACCGGGCAGCGATGCTCGGTTTACCGCTTTCACTCCTCCCCTACTCTCCAGATACCCCAGCCAAACCGCAATCAGCAGGCACATTGACGCTGTTACCGATTGCGCTGCGGGCACCTGTTGTCGCGGGTCAGTTGGCGGTAGAAAACGGGCAATATGTGGTGGATACGCTGGCTCGCGCCTGCGATGGCTGTCTGCAAGGTGAGTTTGCGGCGCTGATCACCGGCCCGGTTCACAAGGGCGTTATCAATGACGCTGGCGTCCCGTTTACCGGACATACCGAGTTTTTTGAAGAGCGCTCACAGGCAAAGAAAGTTGTTATGATGCTGGCGACCGAAGAGCTGCGCGTTGCCCTGGCAACCACGCATTTGCCGCTCAGAGCCGTTGCCGACGCCATTACGCCCGCCCTGCTTCAGGAAGTGATCGGCATTTTGCATCATGATTTACGCACCAAGTTCGGCATTGCCGATCCGCATATTCTGGTATGCGGTCTTAACCCGCATGCTGGTGAAGGCGGTCATATGGGAACGGAAGAGATAGATACCATCATTCCGGTACTCGATGAACTGCGTGCGCAGGGAATGAAATTAAACGGTCCGCTGCCCGCAGATACGCTGTTTCAGCCCAAATATCTCGACCACGCGGATGCCGTGCTGGCAATGTACCACGATCAGGGTCTCCCCGTGCTAAAATACCAGGGATTTGGTCGCGGTGTGAATATCACGCTGGGCCTGCCCTTTATTCGCACATCCGTCGATCACGGCACCGCACTTGAACTCGCGGGCCGTGGACAAGCAGATGTCGGCAGTTTTATTACGGCGCTTAATCTCGCCATCAAAATGATTGTTAATACCAATGAATAATCGAGTCCATCAGGGCCATTTAGCCCGTAAACGTTTCGGGCAGAACTTCCTCAACGATCAGTTTGTGATCGAAAGTATTGTCTCTGCTATCAACCCGCAGAAAGGTCAGGCTATGGTCGAAATCGGCCCAGGCCTGGCGGCATTGACCGAACCAGTAGGCGAACGTCTGGACAAGCTCACGGTCATTGAACTCGACCGCGATCTGGCAGCACGCCTACAGACACACCCGTTTTTAGGGCCTAAGCTGACGATTTATCAGCAAGATGCCATGACCATGAACTTCGGCGAACTGGCACAAACGATGGGACAGCCGCTGCGCGTATTCGGCAACCTGCCGTACAACATCTCCACGCCGCTCATGTTCCATCTTTTTTCCTATACTGATGCCATTGCCGACATGCATTTCATGTTGCAAAAAGAGGTGGTGAATCGTCTGGTTGCAGGGCCAAACAGTAAAGCGTATGGTCGATTAAGCGTCATGGCGCAGTATTACTGCAATGTGATCCCGGTACTTGAAGTACCGCCTTCCGCATTTACGCCAGCGCCTAAAGTTGATTCAGCCGTTGTGCGTCTGGTGCCTCATACGACGATGCCGTACCCGGTTAAAGATGTTCGTGTGCTGAGCCGTATTACCACCGAAGCGTTTAATCAGCGCCGTAAAACGGTACGTAACAGTCTCGGCAACCTGTTTAGCGTTGAAGTACTGACAGAGCTGGGCATTGATCCGGCGATGCGAGCGGAAAATATCTCTGTCGCGCAATACTGCCGGATGGCTAACTATCTGTCAGAAAACGCGCCATCGAAGGAGAGTTAAACATGATCAATTCGCCCCGAGTGTGCATTCAGGTACAAAGCGTCTACATTGAGGCGCAATCCTCACCTGATGATGAACGTTACGTTTTTGCTTACACCGTAACTATCCGCAATTTGGGGCGAGCGCCTGTGCAGCTGTTGGGGCGTTATTGGTTGATCACTAATGGTCATGGCCGCGAAACCGAAGTTCAGGGTGAAGGCGTGGTTGGCGTCCAGCCCCACATCGAACCCGGCGAAGAGTACCAGTACACCAGCGGTGCGGTGATTGAAACGCCGCTGGGCACCATGCAGGGTCATTACGAAATGATCGATGAACAAGGCATCGCCTTTACCATCGATATTCCCGTATTCCGACTCGCCGTTCCAACACTCATTCATTAAAACAATAATTATGGCGACATACCTTATTGGCGACGTTCACGGTTGTTACGATGAACTGGTAGCCTTGCTGCATCAGGTAGACTTTAATTCCGAAAAAGACACCCTATGGCTCACCGGCGATCTGGTCGCTCGTGGACCGGGCTCGCTGGACGTTTTGCGCTACGTGAAATCACTGGGCGACAGCGTGCGGTTAGTATTGGGTAATCACGATTTACACCTGCTGGCCGTATTTGCTGGTATCAGTCGTAATAAACCTAAAGACAGGGTCACATCGCTGCTCGAAGCACCGGATGCCGACGAATTACTTAACTGGCTCCGCCGTCAACCGCTGTTGCAGGTAGATGAAGAGAAGAAGCTGGTGATGGCGCATGCCGGTATCACCCCACAGTGGGACCTGCAGACGGCAAAAGACTGTGCTCGCGATGTTGAAGCCGTGCTGTCGAGCGACTCGTATCCCTTCTTCCTTGATGCGATGTACGGCGACATGCCCAATAACTGGACCCCGGAACTGACCGGGCTGGCGCGCCTGCGTTTTATTACCAACGCCTTTACCCGCATGCGTTACTGCTTCCCTAACGGTCAGTTGGATATGTACAGCAAAGAGTCACCAGAAGACGCACCTGCCCCGCTGAAGCCGTGGTTTGCCATTCCTGGACCTGTCAGTGAAGCATACAGCATTGCATTCGGGCACTGGGCATCGCTGGAGGGTAAAGGCACGCCAGAAGGTATTTACGCGCTGGATACGGGGTGTTGCTGGGGAGGCGATCTCACCTGTCTGCGCTGGGAAGACAAACAGTACTTCGTGCAGCCGTCAAATCGCCATCTGAATCTGGATCCTGGCGAAGCGGTCAACGCCTGATAGTCGTTTGCCGGATGCGGTGCTCGCACCTTATCCGGCCTACATTAGCTGGATGATAAGGCGTTTCGCCGCCATCCGGCACTTACAGTATTAACGACGTTCCAGAATCTCGAAGCAGTAGCTGTGAGAGTTTTGCGCGTCGGCATCGTGGAATTCACTGAACACCGATTCCCAGTCATCCGGTTCGTAGTCCGGGAAATGCGTATCCCCTTCCACTTCCGCATCAATGTGCGTCAGATACAGTTTCTGTGCTTTTGGCAGGAACTGCTCATACACACGCCCACCGCCAATTACCATAATTTCAGGTTCATCGCCGCAGGCCGCAATTGCTTCATCCACAGACTTCACCCACTGCACGCGATCGTCGGTGCCAGGCTTACTGCTGATGACGATATTTTTACGCCCAGGTAACGGTCGCCCGATGGATTCCCAGGTGTGGCGTCCCATGACAACCGGCTTGTTTAAGGTATTACGTTTAAACCAGGCGAGATCGGCAGGGAGGTTCCACGGCATGGCGTTCTCCATACCGATGACGCGATCTACCGCTAACGCCGCAATCAGACTGATCATTGAATATTTCCCGGATACAAAAAAATTGTCGCCACTATACGGAAAGCGCAATCTTTCGTCGACTGGCGGAAAGAGGATGAACAGGAAAATTTTCCGTTCTGCTGGCGAACCGACCTATTTAAGGTGGTACGCCAGCATTACAGTAGTTCAAAAACAGCCAATTAGCAGTAAAGTTTGCAGAACATCACATTTTTTACCCTATGCTGACGGTTTCACTTCCGGCTCATCGGCGACGTCGCCCGTATGCTTACCTTCATCCGTGCCTTGCCAGCCATGGCGTTGAATTAACGATAAGTGCTGACGATCTTCCGCAATAATTTCACTCAGCATTGCGCTGGTGCGTTTATAAACGGCCGCGCGGGAAGTCGCGTCATTTTCCCCTTTCACCATCTCCTCTACCATCATGGTATTGAATCGGCGGAATACGTCAGCCCGCTCACGTGCCTCATAGCGCCCTAGCCCGAGACCTTCCAGCGCCAGACGTCCGGTCTTCAGTGCACCTTCAAAGGTTTCACGTTCCGGCATATCCACGCCCGCCTGGCGCAGGCGGATGTAATGATCCACGTCGCGCGCACGAGCAATAATTTGCAGATGCGGGAAATGCTCTTTCACCATTTCGGTTAATTGCAGACTGGTTTGCGGATCGTCAATGGCATTAATAATGACTTCAGCTTTCGCCGCCCCGGCAGACTCCAGCAGATCCATCCGGGTCGCGTCGCCATAGAAAACCTTCATCCCGAATTTACGCAGCGTTTCGATATGATCCGGGTCATGATCAAGAACCACCATTTTGACCCCGCTCGACAACAGCAAACGACCGGTTATCTGGCCAAATCGCCCAAACCCGGCGATGATCACCCTAGGTTGTTCCTCATCGATTTCATCGGCTTCGCGCTCTTCCTCAGTCGCCGATTTTTCCAGACGCGTCAGAATCACCAGTAAAATCGGCGTAGCCGCCATCGACAACGCCACCGCCAGCGTCAGCGATTTCGCCCAGTCAGGATCGAGCACATTTGCCATTTGCGCCGCGCCAAACACCACAAAGGCAAACTCACTGCCCTGCCCTAATAATACGGCAAACCAGCGACGCTGCTTGTTCGGCACCTGCAACGGTTTCGCTATCAACCACAGCATGACGGTTTTGATAACCAGGAAACCGACCAGTAGAATGATAATGCGCAAGGGATTATCAATCAGCGTACCAAAGTCGATAGACATCCCTACACCGATGAAGAACAGCCCCAGCAGCAGTCCTTTAAATGGCTCAATGTCGCTTTCCAACGCGTGGCGATACTCAGAGCTTGCCAGCAGCACCCCGGCCAGGAATGCCCCCATCGCCATCGACAATCCAACCTCTTCCAACAGCAGACCGAAGCCAAACACGAGGAACAGCGCAACGGCACTGAACACTTCCCGCAGGCCCGAACGGGCGACAAAACGCAAGGCAGGACGTGTGACATAACGACCTAACAGCACCACCAGCACCAGTGCGCCCGCTACCTTAAGGGCAGACAATGCAAACGCCCCAAGCGTTGTTGATGCGCCACTCGCTGCCAATAATGGGATCATCGCCACCAGTGGAATAGCAGCGATGTCCTGGAACAGCAGCACGGCAAACGCGCTGCGGCCCATTTGCGAAACCATCAGGTTGCGTTCATTCATTGCCTGCATAGCGATGGCCGTAGAGGAAAGTGCCAGCGTCATGCCGATCAGCTCCGCTACCTGCCAGCGCAGGCCGAGGAACATACAGAACACACCAATCAGGCCTCCGCAGACCACCATTTGCAATGCGCCGCCGCCGAACACCGAAGCTCGCAGTTTCCACAAACGTTGCGGATCCAGCTCCAGACCAATGACAAACAGCATCAGCACCACACCGATCTCCGCAAAATGCAGGATGGATTCGGCGTCCGTCACCAGCCTCAGGCCCCATGGGCCGATAATGCACCCGGCGATGAGATACCCCAGTACCGACCCGAGTCCCAGCCGTACGGCGATGGGGACAATCAGTGCCGCCGATCCGAGATAAATCAGCGCCTGTATCAGCGTATGGCTATCCATGGTGTGCCTCCTGCCATTCCATCAGACGCTGTTTGTAGTGACGCGCCTGCGCTTGCAGGGTTTCATCATCACAGATAAACGTACAGTGCATCGCAAACGGCGGTAGCCATTTGAGGCCACAATAAAGTGCCGTCGCCTGTAAGGGTTGAGAAAGCACATCAAATCCGGGATGGGAGCCAATATCGAAGTGGTTTTCACCGCCGCCGGTCGTCACCGCCCACAGCAGATGTTTACCGTGCAGCGCAGTACCGCCATGACCATACGCCCAGCCGTGCGAAAGGACTTTATCCATCCACAGCTTGAGTAATGGAGGTGTGCTGTACCACTGCATCGGATGCTGCCAGATGATCAAATCAGCGCGTGCCAGCGCATCCTGTTCAGCGGCAATATCGATATTGAAGTCGGGGTAGAGCTGGTAGAGCGAGCGGATCTCCACGCCCTCCAGCGTCCTTGCCTGTTCAAGCATCCGCTTATTCGCATGCGAGTGCTGCGGATAGGGATGCGCATAAATGATGAGGATCATGATTAGCCTGTTTCACTGCATTATTGTAATAACAGTGAGTTTAGTCACTTAATCCACAGGCTAACAGTCAATATTATTGAGTGGCTGAATGGAGAAAACTGAACTAGTTATCCAGTTCACTCATATCTTTAACCTGATCGCGGTTAATCTGTTCCGTCTTACCCGTTTGCGCATTTTTATACGACACCAGGCCAGTATCATCATCGACTTGCGGTTTGCCGTCAGTGACGATTGTTTTGCCATCGGTGGTTTTAACCGCCTGGTTTGAGGAACAACCGGCCACGGTAAACAGTGCTGCTGCGGTAAAAATTGAGGTGATCAGGATATGTTTTTGCATGGTGTTCTCCCTGCTTTTCAGTTGTTTTCAGTGATATACCCAGTTAACTGTAGGCTAACTGACTGAGTTGCAGGGAAAATACAGAACACTCCTAATAACTCGCCCTGGTCATGGGCTTACTGCGAATCGTCATTTGACTGGTTTGCGTCAGCGTCAGACCTCGCGTTTCCGGGGCGAAAGCGATGGACACAAGCAGGCCAATCAGCGAAATTCCTGCGCCCATCAGCATGACATTGCTGATCCCGTATTTGGTAATGAACACCGGCAGCGCCCATGTTGAAACAATGGTGCCGATGCGGCTTAAGGACATAATCACCCCGACGGCAGATGCGCGAATGTCGGTAGGGAACAGTTCATTTGGGTACAGCCACTGAAGATTTCCCGGTCCCCCCGAGAAAAAGGCGTACACGGCAAACGCCAGCACCACCAGCCACGCTCCCATATCAGGAATTAACCCCAGCACGGCCAGCGCCAGCGTCATCATAATAAAGCTGCCAATTAACAATGGCCGACGGCCCGCGCTATTGAGCCAGAACATGGGTGGAATGCACCCCAGCATAAAGCACAGGCTTATCACCACATTGCCCAACGCCGCGCTTTTCCCGGCACCAAGCCCCAACAGTCCAACAATCTGCGGACCAAAGGTATAAATGGCGAACATCGGGATCACCTGACAGGTCCAGATAGCGGCGACAAACAGGACAAACGGGAAATGACGGCGGTTAAACAGCTGCAGGAAGCGCGTCTCCTGCGGCGCCTCTTCGTCGAACACCACCGGTTCGCCGAAAAGTTTGATCATCATCGCTTCACACTCTTTCACCCGACCTTTACGCAGCAACCAGCGCGGCGATTCAGGAAGATCGAAGCGCCCAATCAGGATCAAAATACAAGGGATCACCGCGCTGCCCAGCATCCAGCGCCATCCTCCCTCAACATCATACAGCCAGTAACCGACCAGATCGGCACAGGTGGCGCCGACATACCACATCGCGGCGATAAAACCGATGGAGAAAGCGCGCTGGCGGGTATTGGAGAACTCGGTAATCATCGAGGTAGCAATCGGATAATCGGCACCAATCACAATGCCGATCAGCACACGCATTACCAACAGCTCAATGGGTGAGGAAACAAACATGGTTGCCGCCGATATCACGCCAATGGCGATAATATCGATGATGAACATTTTGCGCCGCCCGACCTTATCGGAAATGTAGCCAAACAGCGACGTCCCCACAAACAGACCGGCGAGCGTGCCGGCCCCCAGCAGACCAATCCACTGTGCGTCCAGTTTCAATGCTGGCGTGAGCTGTTCCAGTGCCACGCCAATCATCACCAACACATAACCATCCAGAAATGGCCCACCGCTTCCCCACAGCATTATCCGGCGGTGAATAGAGGTAAATTTGATGTCATCAAAGTTCCTGGGCTGCTGCATAGCGACTTCCTGTTTCAACACGGGCAAAGCGTCATCTGTAGGCCGGATAAGGCGTTTACGCCGCCATCCGGCATTGGCGCCACATGATTGCCGGATGGCGACGCTACCGCGTCTTATCCGACCTACGGGTGCACAACCTCATACTTATTAGCCGTAGCGAAACTCCACGCCAAATGTCCCGCGCGGGTATTCCCACTTTTCGAGCGCTGTATCAAGTCCGAGAATGCGGCACGTTCCGCACTCCAGGCATCCGGCGTAATCAAAACGGACGCTGCCGTCGTCCTGTTTTTTATACAGTCCGGCCGGACAGGCCTTAATCAGTACTTCCAGCGCCTGTTTATCAGGATCGGTTTTGAGAATGATGTGCGGGCTGTCTTCATCCACATTGAACTTATTGACGCCCAGTTTGACGTCCACATTGACGGGAGATGTCATAATACGGTCACTCCTTTCAGGCCATCTTTCATCAGGTTGATGAAGCCCACTTTCTTCGCATGACGCAGGATTTTTTTGCGCATTGGCACCGGAGCAGAGCCATCTACGGTGAACAGGTCGCGCGCGATGCTGACCGCCATTTCGGGATAGGCGGTAAACATGCGTGGGTTATCTAGGAAAGCGGGAAGCTTCTGATACATGCGCATATCGCGCATTGGACCATCATCGAGATGCTGACGGTATTCGCCCAGCGACTGTTTGCTGAAGTCGTCGCGCTTCATTGCGGAAAGCACCGTTTTCGCGGCCGCTTCGCCTGCGGATATGGCGAGATCCATACCGCGGATGGTAAAGCCGAGGTTCATACACATTCCGGCAGCATCACCGGCAATCAGCACACCGTCACCCACCAGTTCAGGCTGCATATTCATACCGGCCTCCGGTACGACGTGCGCGGCATATTCCACCAGCTTGCCACCGGCGATCAGTGGGGCAACCGCCGGATGCTGTTTGAAATCTTCCAGCATTTGTGGGACCGATTTTTTAGCATCTTTCAGATGATGAAGACCGCAGACCAGCCCCAGAGAAAGGGTCGTTTCATTAGTATAGAGGAAGCCCCCGCCCATCAACCCATCGGTTGGAGAACCGGCAAACAGGCAAGCTGCACCTTCGTTCCCCTGTAACTGGAAACGATCTTCAATCACCGATTTTGGCAATTCGATCAGCTCTTTTACGCCAACGGCAACATGCGATGCCTCAACGCGCTTTGCCATGCCCAGTTTTTCTGCCAACAGAGAATTCACCCCGTCAGCGAGGATCACCACTTTGGCTTCCAGAATATCGCCGTCGGCTTCCACGCCCACGACTTTGCCTTCGCGCTGCACAACGTTATCCACCCGAATACCGGTGATAAGCTGGGCTCCCGCCTCCTCGGCCTGCTCCATCAGCCAGGCGTCAAATTTGCTGCGTAAGACGGAATAAGAAACCTGCGACGATGCAGCCTCTTCACCATTGCAATAGTCGATGGTCATCGCCCCTTTGTCGGTCATAAAGGCGAGTTTTTCGTGGGTGATTATGCGTTCAATGGGGGCCTGCTCAGCAAAGCCGGGAATGATGCGTTCCAGGCTATGGGCATACATGCGCCCACCGGTGACATTCTTCGCGCCAGCAGAATTGCCGCGCTCGATGACCAGCACCTGTGCACCTTCCCGAGCCAGCACCAGCGCCGCAACCGAACCGGCCAGACCTGCACCCACGATGATGGCATCAAAGATATCTTCGGACATACGTACTCCTGTCAGTGGCAGGATACTTTCGCACCCTGCCCGAATGGTTTAACGCGCCAGAGCAGCCGTCAGCGCAGGCAGGATCTTCAGCGCATCGCCAACGATGCCAAAATCTGCGTACTGGAAGATCGGCGCATTTTTATCTTTGTTGATGGCGAAAATCGTCTGCGCGCCGTTGGCGCCGACCATATGTTGGATCTGCCCGGAGATCCCCACGGCCAGGTACAGTTCTGGTTTGAGCATCAGGTTGGAAATGCCGACGTAGCGTTCGTGCTCCATCCACTTCTCGTTTTCCGCCACTGGACGGGAACAGGCCAGCTCAGCGCCAATCGCCTGGCACAGCGCTTCGGCCAGCGAGATATTTTCTTTGCTACCAATACCGCGTCCCACGCTGACCACCAGACGGGCTTTGTCGAGATCGACGCTGTTGCTCTGACGCGCCTGCGTTGCCGTACGGGTCACGGCGATAGTCGGAGCCTGCCACTGAACGGTGTGCACCTCGCCGCTGCGGGCGGTATCCGGTTGCTGCGCGTCAAACGTTCCGCTACTGAGAGTGATCACGGCAAACGGTGAAGCGATTGTTTCTGCTCCCATCGCCAGGCCGCCGTAGACCATATGTTTGACCGCCGCTTTTCCGTCCTGTACTTCGACTGCGCTGGCGTCGTTTGAGACTGCAGCCGACAAGCGAAAGCCCAGCTTTGCCGCTAACAGCTTGCCCCGACGCGTATTCGGCAGCAGCACCGCGCCGCCCTCGCTGTGCTGACGAATGGTTTCGGCCATCGCATCGGCGTAGTCTTCAACCATACGGTCTTCTGGTTTGCCGCTGAGCAGCCAGACATGATCCGCACCTAAATGGCATGCCGCCGCGCTGTCCTCATCGCTGAGCACAAACGTGTTAACGTTTTCACCTAAAGCCTGCGCACCATTCATCAGTTCCGGCAGACGAGAAGGGGTATCGCTGAATACCCAGACACTGGAAAATTTGTTCATAACATCCCCTGATAATTAAATGATTTTGCGAAGATTCTCGACAAACGCGGCAATCTGTTCTTCACCGTCACCTTCAATCACAACGCGCTGACGCTCGCGCTGCTTCGGTGCGGCAACCTGTTGTTCGGAATACGCTTTCGCGCCGTTCAGCCCAATGTCCGCAGACGACCAGACCTGGACCGGTTTTTTCGCTGCACCAAGAATGGCTTTCATGGAAGGGATTTGAGGGGTGTTGATGTCGGTAGAGACCGCGATCACCGCCGGAAGCGGGATACTCAGGGTTTCAACTTCATCTTCCAGTTCACGCTCTACCGTCAGCGTGCTGTCGGTAAGAGAGAGGATTTTACTCACGCCGTTAATCGCCGGCACGTTCAGCATTTCGCCCACCAGCAGACCAACCTGCTGTGCATAAAGATCGGAAGAACCGTCGCCGCAAATAAGCAGATCAAAACCTGATTTTTGTCCGGCGGCAGCCAGCGCAGTGGCGGTTTGTTGCGGCAGCGCCTGTTCAAATTGATCGTCAATGACAACAATCAGTTCATCAGGGCCACGGGAGAGCACATCTTTGCGCCCTTTTGCATTGGTCAGCGCTTTGCCGCCGACGCTCATGGCCACAACCTGAGCCTCTCCCACCTGCTGTTTTAACTGGCAAGCCGCTTCGATCGCATTCAGATCATATTGGCTGATTTTGCCATCTGCTTTGCTGAAATCGAGTGTTCCATCAGCATTATTAATCGCAATATCCTGCTCATCAGGTACGCATTTGTAGCAAGTAATTATCTTCATTGCATCTCCAGAAATCATGAAGGAAACGTATTTATATCGGCGGTGTTAAATACAGATATCACGCTCTTTAATTCGGAAATAAAACATTAATCACCAATATTGAAAATGTCACACATTGATATTCGTAACTTTCAATAGTGTTATGCACCTCACCAATATTGAAAGAAACATGTCAAATACGAAAATTTTCAATATTGTTTGCTGGTTCAACAATATTGAACGTCAGTCACTTAAAAAAGTTAAAAAAGCAACATCAACATTATGATTAATAAGTGAATTATTTGTATTTTCAGACAAAATAACCAGCATAAGAAAGTGTGACACAGATAACAGAATAGCCGGAAATGAATACCCATTATGAGTTACTCACTGAGGCGCCCAGAGGTTAAAAGGTTATCAACAAATCATTAATAATAAATAAACAAACGATCACATACGGGCACGCGAAATAAATTTCGTTTTCACACTGGAATTCACTTATGAAAAATGAAAAGAGAAAGTCGGGAATTGAACCGAAGGTTTTTTTTCCGCCATTAATAATTGTTGGGATACTTTGTTGGTTAACAGTAAGAGATCTTGATGCCGCTAACGTCGTTATTAATGCGGTATTCAGTTATGTCACCAACGTCTGGGGTTGGGCATTCGAATGGTATATGGTCGTCATGCTCTTCGGCTGGTTCTGGTTGGTCTTTGGCCCGTATTCGAAAAAGAAATTAGGCGACGAAAAACCTGAGTTTAGTACCGCCAGCTGGATTTTTATGATGTTCGCTTCCTGTACATCCGCCGCGGTGCTGTTCTGGGGTTCCATCGAGATCTACTACTATATCTCTACCCCGCCGTTTGCCCTCGCCCCCAACTCCGTTGGCGCAAAAGAGATAGCTCTGGCGTACAGCTTGTTCCACTGGGGACCGCTGCCGTGGGCGACCTACAGCTTCCTTTCAGTCGCGTTCGCCTACTTCTTCTTTGTACGCAAAATGGACGTTATCCGCCCCAGTTCCACGCTGGTACCGTTAGTTGGCGAGAAGCATGCTAAGGGCTTGTTCGGCACCATCGTCGATAACTTCTATCTGGTGGCGCTGATCTTCGCGATGGGCACCAGCCTCGGTCTCGCTACCCCGCTGGTAACCGAGTGTATGCAATGGCTGTTCGGTATTCCGCATACGCTGCAACTCGACGCCATCATCATTACCTGCTGGATCATATTGAACGCCATTTGCGTGGCCTGCGGCCTGCAAAAAGGGGTCAAGATCGCCAGCGACGTACGTAGTTATCTGAGCTTCCTGATGCTCGGCTGGGTGTTTATCGTCAGTGGCGCCAGCTTCATCATGAACTACTTCACCGACTCGGTCGGCATGCTGCTGATGCATCTGCCGCGCATGCTGTTCTATACCGATGCCATCGGCAAAGGCGGCTTCCCGCAGGGCTGGACTGTTTTCTACTGGGCGTGGTGGGTTATTTACGCTATCCAGATGAGTATCTTCCTGGCACGTATTTCTCGGGGTCGTACCGTACGTGAACTGTGTTTCGGGATGGTACTGGGCCTGACCGCTTCCACCTGGATCCTGTGGACCGTCCTTGGCAGCAACACGCTGCTGCTGATGGATAAAAACATTCTCAACATCCCACAACTGATTGAACAACACGGCGTGGCGCGCGCCATTATCGAAACCTGGGCTGCTTTACCGCTCAGCACCGCCACCATGTGGGGATTCTTTATCCTCTGCTTTATTGCCACCGTCACGCTGATTAACGCCTGCTCCTACACCCTGGCGATGTCCACCTGTCGCGAAGTTCGTGATGGTGAAGAACCGCCGCTGTTGGTGCGTATCGGTTGGTCCGTTCTGGTCGGCGTCATCGGCATCGTTCTGCTGGCGCTGGGTGGGCTGAAGCCCATTCAGACCGCAATTATCGCCGGGGGATGTCCGTTGTTCTTCGTCAACATCATGGTGACGCTGTCCTTTATTAAAGACGCCAAAGTGCACTGGAAAGACAAGTAATTCTTATTAACCCAATTGATCAAGAGGCTGAAAGATGGATTTCAACTTAAATGACGAGCAGGAACTGTTTGTCGCCGGTATTCGTGAACTGATGGCCAGTGAGAACTGGGAAGCTTATTTTGCCGAGTGCGATCGCGACAGCGTCTACCCTGAGCGTTTTGTAAAAGCGCTGGCGGATATGGGCATCGATAGCCTGTTGATCCCAGAAGAACACGGCGGCCTGGAAGCCGGTTTTGTCACCGTTGCCGCCGTCTGGATGGAACTCGGACGTCTTGGCGCACCGACTTACGTGTTGTACCAATTACCGGGAGGTTTTAACACTTTCCTGCGTGAAGGGACTCAGGAGCAAATTGATAAAATCATGGCGTTCCAGGGCACCGGTAAGCAGATGTGGAACTCTGCTATCACCGAACCGGGAGCGGGATCGGATGTTGGCAGTCTGAAAACCACTTATACACGCAAAAATGGTAAGGTTTATCTTAATGGCAGTAAGTGCTTTATCACCAGTAGCGCCTATACCCCGTACATCGTAGTGATGGCGAGAGATGGTGCATCACCGGATAAACCTGTTTATACCGAGTGGTTTGTTGACATGAGCAAAGCGGGTATCAAGGTCAACAAACTGGAGAAACTCGGTCTGCGCATGGATAGCTGCTGTGAAATCACCTTTGATGACGTTGAACTGGACGAGAAAGACATGTTCGGTCGGGAAGGTAATGGCTTCAACCGTGTGAAAGAAGAGTTTGACCATGAACGCTTCCTCGTCGCGCTGACCAACTACGGTACGGCAATGTGCGCTTTTGAAGACGCCGCGCGCTACGCCAACCAACGCGTACAGTTTGGCGAAACGATCGGCCGTTTCCAGCTGATCCAGGAGAAGTTCGCACACATGGCGATCAAACTGAACTCCATGAAAAACATGCTGTTGGAAGCCGCATGGAAAGCGGATAACGGCACCATTACTTCTGGTGACGCGGCAATGTGTAAATACTTCTGCGCCAACGCCGCGTTTGAAGTGGTAGACACCGCCATGCAGGTACTGGGAGGTGTTGGTATCGCGGGCAACCACCGCATCACGCGTTTCTGGCGTGACCTGCGCGTTGACCGTGTTTCTGGTGGTTCTGACGAAATGCAGATCCTGACGTTAGGTCGTGCGGTACTCAAGCAATACCGATAGAACGACGCAACCTGTAGGCCTGATAAGACGCCTTAGCGTCGCCATCAGGCAATCAATGCCGGATGGCGGCGCGAGCGCCTTATCCGGCCTACATGGACACCCATAAATGCCAGGAGAAAAATGATGAATCATTTACCAATGCCAGCCTTCGGCCCGCTTTCCGGGGTACGCGTTGTCTTTTCAGGGATCGAAATTGCCGGTCCGTTCGCCGGACAGATGTTCGCCGAATGGGGCGCTGAGGTTATCTGGATTGAAAACGTCGCATGGGCCGATACCATCCGCGTACAGCCTAACTATCCGCAGCTCTCACGCCGTAACCTGCACGCCCTGTCGCTGAATATTTTCAAAGATGAAGGCCGGGAAGCGTTTCTGAAGCTGATGGAAACCACCGATATTTTCATTGAAGCCAGTAAAGGTCCGGCCTTTGCCCGCCGAGGTATTACCGATGAAGTGCTGTGGGAACATAACCCGAAACTGGTTATCGCCCACCTTTCCGGCTTCGGCCAGTTTGGTACCGAGGAGTACACCAATCTTCCGGCGTATAACACCATCGCACAGGCGTTCAGCGGCTATCTGATCCAAAACGGCGACGTGGATCAGCCAATGCCCGCCTTCCCGTACACCGCCGATTACTTCTCCGGGATGACCGCAACGACAGCAGCGCTGGCGGCCCTGCACAAAGTGCGCGAAACGGGTAAAGGTGAAAGCATCGATATCGCTATGTACGAAGTGATGCTGCGCATGGGTCAGTATTTCATGATGGATTACTTCAACGGCGGCGAAATTTGCCCACGCATGACCAAAGGCAAAGACCCGTATTACGCTGGCTGCGGCCTGTATAAATGCGCCGATGGCTATATCGTCATGGAGCTGGTCGGCATCACGCAAATCAACGAATGCTTCAAGGATATTGGCCTCGCCCACATTCTTGGCACACCGGAAGTCCCGGAAGGCACCCAGCTTATCCATCGTGTGGAATGCCCTTACGGCCCGCTTGTGGAAGAGAAACTGGACGCCTGGCTGGCAACGCACACCATCGCCGAAGTCCAGGCGCGCTTTGCTGAGCTGAACATCGCCTGCGCGAAGGTGCTGACTATTCCTGAACTGGAAGGCAACCCGCAGTACGTTGCCCGTGAATCTATTACGCAGTGGCAAACAATGGATGGCCGCACCTGCAAAGGGCCAAACATCATGCCGAAATTTAAAAACAACCCGGGGAAAATCTGGCGTGGCATGCCGTCACATGGCATGGATACTGCCGCCATTCTGAAAAATATTGGTTATAGCGAAGCAGACATAAATGAGCTGGTCGGCAAAGGCCTGGCCAGAGTTGAGGAATAAACGCGACGCGCTGACCCCTCGATGGTTAGCGCTCACGCCTGATTTCAGTGGATAAAGCAATATGGATATCGTTGGCGGACAAAACTTACGTCAGATGTGGGACGACCTGGCCGGGGTGTACGGAGATAAAACGGCGTTAATTTTCGAATCCTGCGAAGGAATCGTTCGGCAGTTTAGCTATGCCTCGCTCAATGAAGAGATTAACCGCACGGCAAACCTGTTCCATTCCTTAGGGATCCGCAAGGGCGATAAGGTCGCATTGCATCTGGATAACTGTCCGGAATTCATTTTTTGCTGGTTTGGGCTGGCAAAAATTGGCGCCATCATGGTACCGATTAATGCCCGCTTGCTGGGTGAAGAAAGTGCCTGGATCCTGCAAAATAGCCAGGTAAGTCTGCTGGTCACCAGCGCCCAGTTTTATCCTATGTACCGCCAGATACGACTGGAAAATAGCACCCCGCTTAATCATATCTGTCTGATTGGCGAACAGCTTCCGGCTGACGACGGTGTGAGTCACTTTACCCAACTGCAATCCCGCCAGTCCACCACGCTGTGCTATACGCCCGCGTTATCCACTGACGATACGGCGGAAATTCTGTTTACCTCAGGCACCACCTCGCGGCCTAAAGGGGTGGTAATTACCCACTACAACCTGCGGTTTGCAGGCTACTACTCTGCCTGGCAAATCGCCCTGCGCGATGATGACGTCTACATGACGGTGATGCCCGCGTTTCATATCGATTGTCAGTGTACCGCCGCAATGCCCGCATTCTCCGCTGGCAGCACCTTTGTGCTGCTAGAGAAGTACAGTGCCAGGGCGTTCTGGAATCAGGTGCATAGATATAAGGCGACGGTTACCGAATGCATTCCGATGATGATCAGAACGCTAATGGTGCAGCCCGCTGCACCAACCGACAGACAGCATCACCTGCGCGAAGTGATGTTCTATCTCAATTTATCCGAGCAGGAAAAAGACGATTTTACCGAACGCTTTGGCGTCAGGCTGCTGACCTCCTACGGTATGACTGAAACCATCGTCGGTATTATCGGCGACCGTCCCGGAGACAAACGACGCTGGCCCTCCATTGGCCGCGTGGGATTTAGCTATGAAGCCGAAATCCGCGACGATCACAACCGTCCCCTGCCCGCCGGAGAAATTGGCGAAATCTGTATTAAAGGCGTGCCGGGCAAAACAATCTTCAAAGAGTACTACGCGCAGCCGGAGGCTACCGCCAAAGCGCTGGAACCTGAGGGATGGTTACATACCGGTGATTCGGGCTATCAGGATGAGGATGGCTATTTTTATTTCGTCGACAGGCGCTGCAACATGATTAAACGCGGCGGGGAAAATGTCTCCTGCGTCGAGCTGGAAAATATTATTTCTGCGCATCCCAAAATTCAGGACATTGTGGTTGTCGGTATTAAAGATTCAATCCGTGATGAAGCCATTAAAGCGTTTATCGTCCTTAATGAAGGTGAAACATTAAGCGAAGCCGAGTTCTTCAGCTTCTGCGAAAACAATATGGCGAAATTCAAGGTTCCCTCTTTTATGGAGGTAAGAACCGACCTGCCGCGCAATTGTTCAGGAAAAATAATCAAAAAAAATCTGAAATAACCCTTCCGACAGGAACTCCTCCTGCCGGGAAATCTATTTATCTGGAGATGAACTATGAGTGATTCATTACATCTGACCCGTAACGGCCCGATCCTGGAAATTACCCTCGACCGGCCTAAAGCCAATGCCATTGACGCCAAAACCAGCTTTGCCATGGGTGAAGCGTTTCTTAATTTTCGTGACGACCCGGAATTACGCGTAGCGATTATCACCGGCGGCGGTGAGAAATTCTTTTCTGCGGGCTGGGACTTAAAAGCGGCAGCTGAAGGTGAAGCGCCAGATGCCGATTTTGGCCCAGGCGGCTTCGCCGGTTTAACCGAAATTTTCGATCTCGATAAGCCGGTCATCGCTGCGGTAAACGGCTATGCGTTTGGCGGTGGTTTTGAATTGGCGCTGGCAGCGGATTTTATTGTCTGCGCGGAAAACGCCAGCTTCGCACTGCCGGAAGCCAAGCTCGGGATCGTGCCTGACAGCGGCGGCGTACTGCGTCTGCCTAAGCTGCTGCCACCGGCAATCGTCAACGAAATGGTGATGACCGGCAGACGAATGAGCGCCGAAGAAGCGCTGCGTTGGGGTATCGTCAACCGCGTTGTCAGCCAGGGCGAACTGATGGATAGCGCGCGTGAACTGGCGCAGCAGTTGGTCAATAGCGCCCCGCTGGCTATCGCCGCACTGAAAGAGATCTATCGCACCACCAGCGAAATGCCGGTGGAAGAAGGCTACCGCTACATCCGCAGCGGCGTGCTGAAGCACTATCCATCTGTACTGCATTCGGAAGATGCGCTTGAAGGACCGCAGGCGTTTGCCGAAAAACGCGACCCGGTGTGGAAAGGTCGTTAATGTGCCGATGCCGGATAGCGATTCGCTTATCCGGCAATAAAACCGAGATAAAACGATGAGCTACTACGCCTTTGAGGGCCTGATTCCGGTGGTACATCCGGATGCCTTTGTCCATCCCAGCGCCGTGCTGATTGGCGATGTCATAGTGGGTGCCGGAGTTTATATTGGCCCGCACGCGTCATTGCGCGGTGACTATGGTCGCTTGATCCTGGAGGCAGGTTCTAATTTGCAGGATGGCTGCATCATGCACGGCTACTGCGACACCGACACCATCGTGCATGAGAACGGACACATCGGCCATGGCGCAATCCTGCACGGTTGCGTGGTGGGCAGAGATGCGCTGATCGGTATGAACAGCGTCATTATGGACGGCGCAGTAATTGGCGAAGAGAGCATTGTCGCCGCCATGAGCTTTGTCAAAGCCGGATTTCAGGGAGAGGCAAGGCAGATGCTGGTTGGCTCACCCGCTCGCGTATTGCGTGAAGTCACGGACCAGGAACTGCACTGGAAACGGCTAAACACCAAAGAGTATCAGGATCTTGCAACTCGCTGCCACACAGGTCTACACGAAACACTGCCCTTAACGCGGGTCGAAGAAAACCGGCCACGCCTGAAAGGCACAACGGACGTAAAACCCAAATCAGCACAGTAATTGATGCCGGATGCGCTCACGCTTATCCGGCCTACGCGTCAATCACCGTTTATGCCGCCATCAGTCAAACTGATTATTAGCGACGCATACTCTTGGAGAGCATCATCTGCCATTTCTGCTCACGGTTGAGCTCTGTTGGAGGAACGGCAGACAGGCGTGGCGTTTTCGCCATGCTCACCTTTTTCTCCTGCAAATTGTGATTCAGTCGGCTATAGAGATGAGAGTCAATACTCACGACTTTCACCAGACGCTGGCACTGACAACCCCGACCGGCAATCTGATTAGGGATCATCTTAACTTCACAAACAATTTCTCCCACTTCCGACAGAATATAAGAGAGCGTATTAATTGCTTTGCAGTGCTCGATATCAAAATGGCGGGAAATTTCCTTTGCGGTGATCCAACGATCCTCGGCCATCATCCAGTCAGCAATTAACAAATAAAGCGGTCTTTCAACATATTTTTCACACATAAGCACACCATTTTCACAAATTAAAAATCTGGCTACGGCCTGTCCAAATTAATAAAAACTAAGCCATATTAAAATTGTGGATATAAAGGATAGTATGCGACTTGAATGTTGATTAGTGTGAGCAATATCGTGCTTATTACATTGAAAATGTGGTTACGGAAACGGACTTGTCCAGGAATGACCTTACGCAAGACAAAAAAAGGGTTTCTTTACAGAAACCCTTTCAAAATTATATTACAGATCCGGTTAGAGCAATATTCACCGGACCTTTTGTTTATTACTTTTTGATCTGCGCGTGCATTTCCTGCACCGAGGTTACCTTCTCGGTGGCATCGGCATTCAACGCCATCGCGGTGGCGAAACCGCCGTTCAGCGTAGTGTCATAATGCACTTTGTACTGCAGCGCGCTGCGGCGAATAAGCTTGGAGTCTTCAATCGCCTGACGACCTTCGGTGGTGTTGATGATATAGGTGTACTCGCCATTCTTGATACGATCCTGAATGTGCGGACGACCTTCATGCACCTTGTTCACCAGACGTGGATTGATACCCGCTTCACCCAGAACAATCGCGGTCCCGTGCGTCGCATCCAGCTCGAAGCCAAACTTCAGCAGTTTCGCTGCCAGGTCAACCACGCGCTCTTTATCGCCTTCGCGAACGGAGAGCAGTGCACGACCCTGTTTTTTCATGGTGGAGCTGCTGCCCAACTGTGCCTTGGCGAACGCTTCCGCGAAGGTACGGCCCACGCCCATCACTTCCCCGGTAGAGCGCATTTCTGGCCCTAACAGCGGGTCAACGCCCGGGAACTTGTTGAACGGCAGCACCACTTCTTTTACCGAGTAGTACGGCGGGATAACTTCTTTGGTTACGCCCTGCTGTGCCAGCGTTTTCCCGGCCATCACGCGCGCCGCGACTTTCGCCAGCGGTACACCAGTTGCCTTGGAGACGAACGGAACGGTACGTGCCGCACGCGGGTTCACTTCAATCAGGTAAACTTCGTTATTCTTCACCGCAAACTGGACGTTCATCAGACCGCGAACCTGCAGTTCGAAGGCCAGTTTCTGCACCTGTTGGCGCATCACATCCTGAATTTCCTGGCTCAGGGTGTAAGCAGGCAGAGAACATGCGGAGTCACCGGAGTGCACGCCCGCCTGTTCGATGTGCTCCATGATGCCGCCAATCAGCACCATTTCACCGTCGCAGATAGCGTCCACGTCCACTTCAACCGCATCGTCAAGGAAACGGTCCAGCAGTACCGGCGCATCGTTAGAAACGCTGACTGCGGTCTGGAAGTAGCGACGCAGGTCGGCTTCGTCGTAGACGATTTCCATCGCGCGACCACCGAGAACATACGACGGACGCACTACCAGCGGGTAGCCAATCTCTTTCGCCTTCTCAACAGCCTGTTCGATAGCCGTTACGGTAGCATTCGCCGGTTGTTTCAGCTTCAGACGGTCAACCGCCTGCTGGAAACGCTCGCGGTCTTCCGCGCGGTCGATGGCATCCGGGCTGGTACCGATAACCGGTACACCTGCCGCTTCCAGCGCACGCGCCAGCTTCAGCGGGGTCTGTCCGCCGTACTGTACGATGACGCCTTTCGGCTTCTCGATACGAACGATTTCCAGTACGTCTTCCAGCGTGACCGGTTCGAAGTACAGGCGGTCAGAGGTGTCGTAATCAGTTGAAACGGTTTCCGGGTTACAGTTGACCATGATGGTCTCGTAACCGTCTTCGCGCAGCGCCAGCGAGGCGTGTACGCAGCAGTAGTCAAACTCAATACCCTGACCGATACGGTTTGGACCACCGCCCAACACCATGATTTTATCGCGGTCAACGGACGGGTTCGCTTCGCACTCATCTTCATAGGTGGAGTACATGTAAGCGGTGTCGGTGGCAAATTCTGCCGCACAGGTATCCACGCGTTTGTAGACCGGGTGCAGATTGTACTGGTCGCGCAGTTTGCGGATTTCCGCTTCGCGAACGCCGGCCAGTTTCGCCAGACGCGCATCGGCGAAGCCTTTGCGCTTCAGTACGCGCAGGAAGTCAGCGTCGAGGCCGTTGATGCCAAGGTCGGTGACTTTTTCTTCCAGACGTACCAGCTCTTCAATCTGCACCAGGAACCAGCGGTCGATGTTGGTCAGATTGAACACGCCATCGACGGACAGGCCAGCACGGAAGGCATCGGCGATGTACCAGATACGCTCAGCGCCAGCGTCTTTCAGCTCGCGACGGATTTTAGTCAGTGCTTCCGGGTCGTCCAGGCTTACTTTCGGGTCGAAGCCGGTCGCGCCCACTTCCAGACCGCGCAGCGCTTTCTGCAACGATTCCTGCTGGGTACGGCCAATCGCCATCACTTCACCGACAGATTTCATCTGCGTGGTCAGGCGGTCGTTAGCACCAACGAATTTCTCGAAGTTGAAGCGTGGAATTTTGGTCACAACGTAGTCGATGGACGGTTCAAACGAAGCCGGAGTACGGCCACCGGTGATGTCGTTCATCAGTTCGTCGAGGGTGTAACCTACGGCCAGCTTGGCGGCAACTTTTGCAATCGGGAAGCCAGTAGCTTTGGACGCCAGCGCCGAGGAGCGGGATACGCGCGGGTTCATCTCGATGACAATCAGGCGACCGTTTTTCGGGTTTACCGCAAACTGGACGTTAGAGCCGCCGGTTTCTACGCCGATTTCACGCAGTACCGCCATCGAGGCGTTACGCATGATTTGATATTCTTTGTCGGTCAGCGTCTGGGCAGGTGCTACGGTGATGGAGTCACCGGTATGGATGCCCATCGCGTCGAAGTTTTCGATGGAGCAGACGATGATGCAGTTGTCGTTTTTATCACGCACCACTTCCATCTCGTACTCTTTCCAGCCAATCAGTGATTCATCAATCAGCAGCTCGTTGGTTGGGGAAAGATCCAGACCGCGTTCGCAGATTTCTTCGAACTCTTCGCGGTTGTAGGCGATACCGCCACCGGTGCCGCCCATGGTGAAGCTAGGGCGGATAATGCACGGGAAGCCAACGTCAGCGGCAACCGCCAGCGCTTCTTCCATGGTGTGAGCGATGCCTGAACGTGCGGTGTCGAGACCAATCTTCTTCATCGCGATATCGAAGCGACGACGGTCTTCCGCTTTATCAATGGCATCCGCCGTTGCGCCAATCATGGTCACGCCGAACTCAGCCAGTACGCCCTGGCGTTCCAGTTCCAGCGCACAGTTCAGCGCTGTCTGACCGCCCATGGTTGGCAGCACCGCATCCGGGCGTTCTTTCTCAATAATTTTGCGCACCACTTCCCAGTGAATCGGCTCGATGTATGTGGCATCGGCCATTTCCGGGTCGGTCATGATGGTTGCCGGGTTGGAGTTCACCAGAATAACGCGGTAACCCTCTTCACGCAGGGCTTTACACGCCTGCGCACCGGAATAGTCAAACTCACACGCCTGACCGATAACAATCGGACCCGCGCCCAGAATCAGGATACTTTTTATGTCTGTACGTTTTGGCATGGCTCTTTTACTCCTGATTATTTCGCGGACTGACGGTATTGCTCAATTAACTCGATAAAGTGGTCGAACAACGGTGCAGCGTCGTGCGGACCCGGACTCGCTTCAGGGTGCCCCTGGAAGCTAAACGCCGGTTTATCGGTACGATGAATCCCCTGCAAGGTGCCGTCGAACAGTGACTTGTGAGTCACGCGCAGGTTGGCAGGCATGGAGGCTTCATCTACGGCAAAACCGTGGTTCTGTGCGGTGATCATCACGGTATTGTTATCAATATCTTTTACCGGATGGTTACCGCCGTGGTGGCCAAACTTCATCTTAATGGTCTTCGCACCGCTCGCCAGCGCCAGCAGCTGATGGCCGAGGCAGATGCCAAATACCGGAATATCGGTTTCGAGGAATTTCTGAATCGCGGTAATTGCGTAGTCGCACGGCGCCGGGTCGCCAGGGCCGTTGGACAGGAAAATACCGTCCGGATTCATCTTCAGAACGTCTTCTGCTGAGGTTTTCGCCGGTACAACCGTCAGGCGGCAGCCGCGGTCCGCTAACATACGCAGAATGTTACGTTTGGCGCCGAAATCGTAAGCCACAACGTGGAACGGCATTTCATCGGCAGATTTCGCTTCCGGCAGGTCACCGGCTAGCGTCCAGCTCCCCTGCGTCCAACTATAAGGCTCCGCGGTGGTCACTTCTTTCGCCAGATCCATACCGTTCAGGCCTGGGAAAGCTTTTGCTTTTTCCAGTGCCAGCGCCGCATCCGGGTTATCGCCCGCGATGATGCAGCCGTTCTGTGCGCCCTTTTCACGCAGCAAACGCGTCAGCTTACGAGTATCGATATCAGCAATCGCCACAATGTTATGGCGCTTGAGGTAAGAAGAGAGGTCTTCAGTATCGCGGAAGTTGCTGGCAATCAGCGGCAGGTCGCGGATGACCAGGCCTTGCGCATGTACCTGAGAAGATTCTGCATCGGCTTCATTGGTGCCGACATTACCGATATGAGGATAAGTAAGAGTGACGATTTGGCGGGAATAGGAAGGATCAGTGAGGATTTCTTGATAACCGGTCATTGAAGTATTGAAAACGACTTCCCCAACCGCCGAACCTGTTGCCCCTATGGCCCGACCGTGAAACTGGGTTCCGTCTTCCAGAACCAATAGCGCTGACTTAATCAAAACACCCTCCAGAGAATATTCACTCACTTTATTTGCATATTAATTCATTAACACCTCATGAATCAATGCAAATTTGCTTACCTATGGATTTCTGGCAAACGGCGGCATTCTAGAGATAGCTCACACAAAAGTCTACCCAAAAGGGCTTTTTTTATTATTATTTTGCGCCACTGGGATAAAACACACGATTTAACAGGCAAAAAGATCAGCTAACTCAGGGTAGAAAACGCTTGCGGTAGGCAAAGAGTGTAAAAACAGAATGCAAGAGAGAAAAAAGTGGACCATTTGGTCAAAATTTACATTGAGATAACAGAATCACCCAACAAAACATAGACAAATAACCACTTAAAAGAAAAAACACATTCAGAAGCCAAAAATAAAAGGGCAATAAAATATTGCCCTATGTAATCAAATAATTATGATTACAATAACCACATCACGAAGGGTAATGAAAGCTATAAACTGCGTAAATCAAGCACATCTTTCATGTCAAAAAGACCATTTGACTTTGATTTTAGCCAAATTGCCGAACGCACTGCGCCATTGGCAAAAGTCATGCGGCTGGACGCTTTATGCGTGATCTCAATACGCTCGCCAATATCAGCAAACATCGCGGTATGCTCACCGACGATATCCCCCGCCCGCACCGTGGCAAAACCGATCGTGCCCGGTACGCGCTCGCCGGTGTAACCTTCACGCGAATAGACGGCACACTCTTTTAAATCTTTATCCAGCGCCCCGGCAATCGCCTCGCCCATCGCCAGCGCAGTGCCTGACGGCGCATCAACTTTATGGCGGTGGTGAGCTTCAATAATCTCAATATCGGTGTAATCGCCCATCACTTTCGCCGCCTTCTCCAGCAGCTTAAGCATAACGTTCACGCCGACGCTAAAGTTCGCGGCGAAAACGATCGCAATCTCCTGCGCGGCATCACGAATAGCCTGTTTACCGGCATCATCAAAGCCGGTGGTGCCAATCACCATCCCTTTACCGTGCTGGCGGCAAAACGCCAGATGCGCCAGCGTGCCTTCCGGGCGGGTAAAATCGATGAAAACATCGAAATCATCTTTCACCGCGTCAAGGCTGCTTTGCACGGTAACGCCCGTTTTTCCGGCCCCCGCTAATTCTCCGGCATCGCTTCCCAGTAAGGACGAGCCTTCGCGCTCTAACGCCGCACCGAGCTGTACGCCTTCCATGCCGAGAGTGGCCTGAATCAACTGACGCCCCATGCGTCCTCCGGCTCCCGCGATGGCAACGCGGATTTGTGCATCATGCATAGCTATTCTCTTTTATAAAAATTGCGTAAACCGTTTTCAGAGTAACCAGCGCGCCCGGAGGCCGCTAGCTGAAAACACCCATAATTAGAATTTAATGATAAACAGAGGGGAATATCAGTAAAAGACATGATTCATCCCGCAGGATGAATCATTGCTGGAGTACAGGAAAGAAGTCAAACTTACTCAGTATGGCGCAAAATGATGGGAAAACGATGGAAATACGAGCAGAAATCAGCCAGTCTGCGTAGATATTTTCGCGAGTGTGGTTTTATGGCACGAGCGTGTAGTTGACGATCATTTGCCCTTTTTTCATCTTCACCTGAGTAATCGTCACCGGTCCAATCTCAGAGAGATGGGCAACATGCGTCCCTCCGCAGGGATAAGCGAGGAGATGACCAAATCCAACCTGCCGCAACCCGTCGGTGAATGTCACTTGTCTGGCGAGATTGTCTGCCTGCCAGGCGTTGATTTTCTCCTGCAACGATAGCGTATCCGGTAACGTGCCGTTTTCACCGGCGGCGAAAGTAATGCGCCCCTCATTGGGCCAATGGTGTGCTTTCACCGGGAGCCAGCCAAACGCTGTACCCGCCAGGCCGATAAGATGTCCTGCCGAGTGCAGGCGGGCGTGCAGTTGACGCAACGCGACATCCACACGCAGGTTCACGATGCCGGGGAGGAGCGGTTTTGCCACAATGTGCACCACATCGTCACCGCGCGCGAGGACTGTTTCAACCCGCTCATCATCAATCCAGCCCGCATCCGCAGGCTGCCCGCCTCCCTGCGGGTGAAAAAGGGTTCTATCCAGTACAACCGCGTACCGTCCATCCGGCTCAGCCGAGCAACTCAGTAAGTTAGCCTGGCCTTCAGTGTTATCGCTGGTGTAATAAAGACGTTCAGTCATGATTGCTCTCCTATTGATGGGAAGAGTATATTCACTTTACTGACGGCGATAATCCTGCGCTGGTTCAATGCATCTTTGCCTGGTACGCACAAATGAACCCTAATCTTCTTCCCGACCTTGCCACCTTTGTGTTGATTATCGACCAGGGGAGCTTCTCCGCCGCCGCCAAAGCCTCGGGTGCTACGCCTTCCGCTATTAGCCGCAGCGCTTCACGCCTCGAGAAGGCGTTGGGCAGTAAGCTGCTGCACCGTACGACGCGCAAGCTGGCGCTCAGCGAAACGGGCAAAATTGTGTATGCACACGCGCAGGAAATGCTGCATGCGGCACAAATGGCCGTCGACTCAGGCAGCAGTCGACAAACCATCGCGCAAGGGCAACTGACCCTCAGCGTGCCGAAAGCGGTGGGGCGATTTGTCATTCATCCACTGATGGCCGAATTCTTTACGCGCTACCCGCAAGTGGACGTCTGCCTTCGGCTGGAAGACCGGTATATGGATTTAATCGACGACGGCGTCGACCTTGCACTGCGCATCAGTCAGTCGCCCTCCCCGGGCCTGTACGGGAAACCGCTGATGCCGGTCAGCCATGTGATATGCGCAACCCCCGAATACTTACGCAAGCACGGTACACCCGAGCACCCGCAGGCACTGCGAGAGCATAGCTGTATCAGTCTTGGCGAGACACCTGCGGATTCACGCTGGAAGTTTCGACGCGGTGAGCGCATGGAGACCATTCAGACTCATGGCCGCTACGCCGCCAACCACACCGGTGTACGTCTGGACGCGGTAAAAAAGGATCTGGGAATCGGCAGCCTGCCACTGTTCACCGCCAGCGAGGCACTCGCCAATGGCGAGATTGTCCAGGTACTGCCAGAATGGGAATTTATCAGCGACTACAGCGGGGAACTGTGGCTGCTATGGACGCGCAATCAACATATGCCCGCCAGAATGCGGGCGATGATTGATTATCTCAGCGAGAAGGTGCCGTTGCACAACACCTGATTACAGCGCGCGGGAAAATACCTCTGCCACCCACTGCTGGAAACCTTCAACGTTCAGGCCCAGCGCAACCTGCGCATTTGCCGGATGCCCCAAGCGTCCTTCAATGTCCACTACCGTCGTACCCGAGGTATATTCGCCCTGGGTTTCAACCGCCACGAAACACGACTGCAGGGTAAACAGTTCCGGGCGCACCAGCCAGGCAATGGCGCACAGATCGTGCATTCGCAACCCTGTACTCATACTGCCGCTACGGTAATGGCTAAACAGCGCATGCAGCATTTTTCCCGTCTGGTTAAGCTGAGGCAACGTCGCCAGATAGTCCGGGGCAAGCATAGCCTGATTAGTGACATCCAGCCCACACATCACAATCTCCAGCCCACTCTGGAAGACTTTCGCGGCGGCCTCGGGATCGATAGCAATATTAAACTCGGCGTTGGGTGTGAAGTTCCCGCGTCCGGCAGAGCCGCCCATAATCACCAGACGCTGAATGTTGAATACGCATTCAGGATAATGGGTCAGCAGCAGCGCAATGTTGGTCAGCGGGCCAATCGCCACCAGCGTCACGGGCTGCGGGGCATGCATCAGCGCATCGCGAATCGCCTGGAAGGCGGGTTTTGCCATCGCCTGGCGGTCGTGTTCGACAAATTCATACCCTTCCATACCGGACTCGCCGTGCACGGAAGCGGCATCACGCAGCGGCCGCACCAGCGGCATTGATGCTCCCTGCGCTAGCGGAACATCCGCATTCCAGAAGTGCAGCAGTTGCAACGCATTACGGGTGGTTTTTTCCACCGACACATTGCCTGCTACCGTGGTCATCAGTTGCAGATCCAGCTCAGGGGCAAACAGCGCAGCAGCAATGGCGGCGACATCATCAATGCCGGGATCGGTATCAAGAATGATCGGTAAGCGCATGGTTTCTCCATAAAAAAATGCCAGACGTTAAGTCTGGCATCTTCTCATAATCGTAACCGGAAAGACTTACTCTACTTCACGAACATCCACACGCAGCTCTTTCGGCACTTCGAAAACGATGTTCTCTTCGCGGCCTTCCAGTGGGATCGCTTCCCCACCACCAAGCTCTTGCAGGCGAGCAATCACGTTTTGCACCAGGATATCCGGCGCCGAGGCTCCGGCCGTCACGCCCACACACTTCGCTTCTTTCACCCACGCTTCCTGAATGTCGGTCGCATCGTCAATCAAATACGCCGCTTTCCCCATTCGCTGGGCCAGTTCAGCCAGACGGTTGGAGTTAGAGGAGTTCTTAGAGCCGACCACCAGCACAACATCAGCCTGTTCCGCCAGCGCGCGAACCGCTTCCTGACGGTTGGTGGTGGCATAACAGATATCGTCTTTGCGCGGCCCGACAATTTTCGGGAAGCGTTGACGCAGCGCATCAATAACGTCAGAAGTGTCGTCAACGGAAAGCGTTGTCTGCGTCATGAAGGATAATTTTCCTTCATTTTTCACATTCAGTTTCAGCACATCATCCGGTGATTCAACCAGATACATTCCCCCTTGCGGGTTGCTGTACTGGCCCATTGTGCCTTCGACTTCCGGGTGTCCGGCGTGACCAATCAGAATGGATTCTTCGCCACGACGACTGGCGCGGGCAACTTCCATATGCACCTTCGTTACCAGCGGGCAGGTCGCATCAAAAACCGTGAGGTCACGGCCTTTGGCTTCGTTACGCACCGCCTGAGATACGCCATGAGCGGAGAAAATCAGGATCGCGCCATCCGGCACTTCGCTGATTTGCTCGATAAAAATAGCGCCGCGCTCGCGCAGGCTATCCACCACATAGCGGTTATGCACCACCTCGTGACGGACATAAATCGGTGCGCCATAAATAGCCAGCGCGTTTTCCACAATGCTGATAGCGCGGTCTACGCCAGCGCAAAAACCGCGCGGGTTGGCCAACAGGATCTGCATTTTACGCCTCCAGTGCCGGTTCGACTTCCAGCACTTCAATATCAAAATGAACGGTATGCCCGGCCAGCGGATGGTTGAAATCAACCGTGATCGAATCACCGTTGATTTCGCGGATCACGCCAGGCATCTCACTGCCGTCCATTGCGGTAAAGAGCATGATAGCGCCAATTTCTGGCTCGCCCGCGTCCATAAACTCCCGACGCGAGAAATACTGAATTAAGTCCGGACTTGACACGCCAAAGGCGGCATCCGGTTCCAGAGCAAAAGTGGTTTTATCACCTTCTTTTAGCCCCAGCAGGTGTTGTTCCAGTCCTTCAGACAGAGAACCGTCGCCCAGGCGAAACAGCGCAGGCTTGCCGTTATTGCGGGTTGACTCTGCGGTTGAGCCATCGTCGAGCTTAAGGGTGAAGTGCACCAGCACCGCACTGTTACTCTGTACTGATTTAGACATGCAGGTTGCTCTTTAAAATTGCTGCCGCCTGTTTGCCCGGTGGCGATACGCTTACCGGGCCAACAAGGATCGCAGTATATTGTAGGCCGGATTAGCATAGCGCCATCCGGCATTTTTTTATGCGGCTTTTTTCTCTTTCGACGGCAGGAAGCCTTCGAGAACAATCAATGCCGCGCCGATACAGATAGCAGTATCGGCCAGATTGAAGGTCGCGAAATGCCAGTCGCCGACGTAAAAGTCAATCATATCAACCACGAAGCCGTGCCACAGGCGGTCGAACAAGTTGCCCAGTGCACCGCCAATGATTAACGCATACGCGATGTTGTTCAGCTTCTGGGTCGCCTTCGAGCGATACATCATCACCATCAGGATGACGCAAATACCGATGGCGATGCCGGCAAAGAACCAACGTTGCCAGCCGCCGCTGTCGGCTAAGAAGCTAAACGCCGCACCATAGTTACGCGCGTAGTGCAGATTAAGCGACGGAAACAGCGACACCGTATCCCCCAGAGCAAAGTTCTGGAGGATCAGGTATTTGCTGCCTAAATCGATAATCAGCACGACTACCACCAGCCACAGCCAGCGTAGTCCTGTTGAACAAAGAGGCTTACTCATCAGGCAAACTTACGTTGTTCGCCATCACCGGCGATGTTGCTGACACAGCGTCCGCAGATATCTGCATGTTCCGCCACCTGGCCGACGTCGGTAGTGTAATGCCAGCAGCGCGGGCATTTCTCACCTTCGGCTTTGCTCAGTACGATTTTCAGACCTTTGAGCAGTTCGCTCTGCTGAGCATCAGCAGGAGCCGCTGCATAATCCGCAACCGTCGCACCAGAGGTCAGCAGTACAAAACGCAACTCTTCGCCCAGCGCGGTCAGTTTCGCCGCCAGCTCAGGTTCAGCGTACAGGGTCACTGAAGCCTCCAGAGAACCACCGACTTTCTTATCCGCACGCGCCTGTTCGATGACTTTGTTCACTTCGCCACGCACTTTCAGCAGCTCGTCCCAGAAGGCATCGTTCATCGCTTCGGTTTCGCCTAAGCCAAACAGACCTTCGTACCATTCACCGGTAAAGACATACTTCTCACGATCGCCCGGCAGGTAGCCCCAGATTTCATCGGCGGTGAAGGACATGATCGGCGCCATCCAACGAACCAGCGCTTCAGCGATATGGAACAGCGCTGTCTGGCAGCTACGACGCGCCACGCTATCCGCTTTCGCGGTATACTGACGGTCTTTGATGATGTCGAGGTAGAACGAACCCATTTCGACGGAGCAGAAGCGCATCAGGCGCTGTACCACTTCGTGGAAGTCATAGGCTTCATAGGCTTTCAGGATTTCGTCCTGCGCCGCTTGCGCACAACCTACCGCCCACCTGTCCAGCACCACCATCTCTTCCGGTTTCACCATGTCTTTAACCGGATCGAACCCATTCAGGTTCGCCAGCAGGAAGCGCGCGGTGTTACGGATACGACGATAGCTGTCGGCAGCACGTTTCAGAATTTCGTCAGAAACGGCCATTTCACCGGTATAGTCGGTTGAAGCCACCCACAGACGCAGAATATCCGCGCCCAGTTTGTTCATCACATCCTGCGGAGAAACGGTGTTACCGATAGACTTGGACATCTTACGGCCCTGACCATCAACGGTGAAACCGTGGGTCAGTACCTGGCGATAAGGTGCTTTGCCTTTCATGGCGGTGGAGATCATCAGAGATGACATGAACCAGCCACGGTGCTGGTCAGAGCCTTCCAGATACATATCGGCCGCATGGCCTGCAAACTCAGGACGCACGTCCACGACGGAGGAGTGGGTTGAACCGGAGTCGAACCACACGTCCAGCGTATCCGGGACTTTGACATACTGGTCAGCTTCGTCGCCGAGGATATCTTTCGGATCGAGATCCCACCACGCCTGGATGCCGTCAACTTCAACGCGTTTGGCGACTTCTTCCATCAGTTCGACAGCGCGCGGATGCAGCTCTTCGGTGTCTTTGTGAACAAACAGAGACATCGGCACACCCCACGTACGCTGACGGGAGATACACCAGTCAGGACGGTTAGCAACCATCGATTCAATACGCGCCTGGCCCCAGTCCGGGATCCACTGCACGCCTTTGATCTCTTTCAGCGACTGTGCGCGCAGGCCTTTCTGATCCATGCTGACGAACCACTGTGGGGTTGCGCGGAAGATGATCGGTGACTTGTGACGCCAGCAGCATGGGTAGCTGTGCTGCATCTTCTCAACGTGCAGCAGCGCACCTTTTTCGCTCAGCAGCGCAACGATTTTGTCGTTGGCTTTAAAGACGTTCACGCCGTCCAGATCCGGATAAGTACCCGCCAGGTATGCGCCGTCCGGGCCAACCGGGTTAGCGATTTCCAGACCGTATTTCTGGCTGATGACGTAGTCATCCGGACCGTGACCGCCAGCGGTATGAACCGCACCGGTACCCGCATCCAGCGTAACGTGATCGCCAAGGATAGCTGGCACATCAAAGCCCATAAACGGATGGGTAAAGCGCAGCAGTTCCAGCTCAGCGCCTTTAACGGTGCCGAGAATGGTGTATTCAGCCGCGCCAATACGCTGCATGACGCTTTCAACCAGATCTTTCGCCAGAATCACAGCCTGGCCGTCAATCTGCACCAGCGCATAGTCAAAATCCGGTGCCAGAGAGATTGCGCGGTTCGCCGGTAACGTCCACGGGGTAGTGGTCCAGATAACCAGAGAGATCGGGCCGTTGACGTCAGAAACGCCAAATTTCGCTTTCACCGCGTCCTGATCGGCGGCGTGGAACGCCACGTCGATGGACGGGGAGGTTTTGTCATAATACTCAACTTCCGCTTCCGCCAGCGCGGAACGGCAGTCAACGCACCAGTGCACCGGCTTCGCACCTTTGTGCAGGTGACCGTTACCGATGATTTTACCCAGCGCACGAATGATGTTGGCTTCGGTTTTGAAGTCCATGGTCAGGTACGGATGCGACCAGTCGCCCAGTACGCCAAGACGGATAAAGTCTTTACGCTGACCGTCAACCTGGGTCGCTGCGTATTCGCGGCACTTGGCACGGAACTCAGCGGCGGTAAACTTCTCGCCCGGTTTGCCGTATTCCTGCTCTACTTTCAGCTCGATCGGCAGACCGTGGCAGTCCCAGCCCGGAACGTAAGGCGAGTCATAACCCGTGAGTCCTTTGGACTTCACGATAATGTCTTTCAGAATCTTGTTAACCGAGTGACCAATATGAATGCTGCCATTCGCATAAGGAGGGCCATCATGCAGAATGAAGGTTTTTTTGCCTTTTTTGGCCGCACGAATGATGCCGTACAGGTCATCATCAGTCCAACGCGCCAGCATTCCCGGTTCGCGCTTGGCGAGATCGCCGCGCATCGGGAACCCTGTTTCCGGCAAATTCAGGGTTGATTTATAGTCACTCATCAGATTCTCGGTTCCGTATTTAAAACTCGTATAGGCATTAAGCCGGTTTTGTTAGCCCCAAAAATTCACGGGCAGTCAACTCATCACGCGCAATCTGCGCTTTTAGCTCATCCAGCGAGGCAAATCGCTGTTCACTGCGTATTTTTTTACGCAGTACTACATCTATATGGCGACCATACAGGTCCATTACAACGTCCAATAGATGCACTTCCAACTGTTGGCGTACGCCTGCTACCGTCGGGCGGGTGCCGATGTTGGCGACGCCGGGCAACGGTTTGTCACCCAGTCCCATCACTTCAACCGCATAAACCCCTTTCACCGGAGAAACCTGGCGACGCAGCGGTAAGTTTGCCGTCGGAAAACCGATGGTGCGCCCTAATTCATCACCGTGAACGACACGTCCTGAGATAGTAAAAGGATGCCCAAGCAGGCTTTCGGCCAGTTGCAGGTTATCTTCTGCCAGCGCCTGACGTACCGCGGTGCTGCTAATGCGCACACCGCCTTCGCAGAAGGTTTGGGTGCTGGTGATATCAAAACCATACTCAGCGCCCGCTTCCTGTAATAACAAGAAATCGCCCGCACGGCTAGCGCCAAAGCGGAAATCATCACCAACGGCAAGAAATTGTACACCAAGGCGCTTAACCAGCAGATCGCTGATGAAGGTCTGCGCCGTTAATGCCGCAAAGCGCCTGTCAAAACGCACGCACAGCACGTAGTCCACGCCGCATTCCGCCAGATAACGCAGTTTTTCGCGCAGGCGAGTGAGGCGCGCAGGTGACTTGTCGGTCGCAAACAGCTCTAGCGGCTGCGGCTCGAAAATCATCACCATCACCGGTAAATTGCGTTTGCGCCCTTCTTCCCGTAAACCCTGCAGCAACGCACGGTGGCCACGGTGCACGCCGTCGAAATTACCAATAGTCAGCACACACCCATGCGGGGCCTGACTGAGATTATGTATGCCTCGTATCAGCTTCATGTCTGGCTCAAAACAGTGAAAATCGTGAAAGTATACCCTGTACCGCGGTCAACGTTAACCGGCGATTGTTTCTACGAAACAGAAAGAGGATTGTTTTCATTGTTATGAAACAAATTGCAGACCTTCATGGGCACGCCAATACAATTTTTCTCGTGGAAAAGCTGTATTCACGCCACGCAAGCTGGTAGAATCCTGCGCCATCACTACGCAACGAGTGCTGCAATTTAAACGGCGCTTATTTGCACAAATCCATTGACAAAAGAAGGCTAAAAGGGCATATTCCTCGGCCTTTGAATTGTCCATATAGAACACATTTGGGAGTTGGACCTTGGCTAATATCAAATCAGCTAAGAAGCGCGCCGTTCAGTCTGAAAAGGCCCGCAAGCACAACGCTAGCCGTCGCTCTATGATGCGTACTTTCATCAAGAAAGTATACGCAGCTATCGAAGCTGGCGACAAAGCTACTGCACTGAAAGCATTTAACGAAATGCAACCAATCGTGGACCGTCAGGCTGCTAAAGGTCTGATCCACAAAAACAAAGCTGCACGTCATAAAGCAAACCTGACTGCACAGATCAACAAACTGGCTTAATCGCCTGCTTGTTGTCGCTTTGTGAAAAAACCCGCGCAAGCGGGTTTTTTTATGCCTGCTATCTGACGTTTTTCTCTTTAGCCACTGATGTTGTTCTCGCTCGTTCACGCTCTTCCTGACCAGCCTGTTTTTTCAGCTATCCCTTCCTCAGTCGCGTCGCGTAATACGTGAAAGTTATTTTCTTTCACTGTTTTCCTTTTTTTATTTCATTATTAAAAAAACTGTGACCACCTTAGCAAATAGAAACATCGTTCATTCAAAAACGAATAAACGCAATCCTGATGTAAGATTTGATAATTGATTGCTGCGGTAGGGGGTAATGACTCCAACTTATTGATAGTGTTTTATGTTCAGATAATGCCCGATGACTTTGTCATGCAGCTCCACCGATTTTGAGAACGACAGCGACTTCCGTCCCAGCCGTGCCAGGTGCTGCCTCAGATTCAGGTTATGCCGCTCAATTCGCTGCGTATATCGCTTGCTGATTACGTGCAGCTTTCCCTTCAGGCGGGATTCATACAGCGGCCAGCCATCCGTCATCCATATCACCACGTCAAAGGGTGACAGCAGGCTCATAAGACGCCCCAGCGTCGCCATAGTGCGTTCACCGAATACGTGCGCAACAACCGTCTTCCGGAGCCTGTCATACGCGTAAAACAGCCAGCGCTGGCGCGATTTAGCCCCGACGTATCCCCACTGTTCGTCCATTTCCGCGCAGACGATGACGTCACTGCCCGGCTGTATGCGCGAGGTTACCGACTGCGGCCTGAGTTTTTTAAATGGCGGAAAATCGTGTTGAGGCCAACGCCCATAATGCGGGCGGTTGCCCGGCATCCAACGCCATTCATGGCCATATCAATGATTTTCTGGTGCGTACCGGGTTGAGAAGCGGTGTAAGTGAACTGCAGTTGCCATGTTTTACGGCAGTGAGAGCAGAGATAGCGCTGATGTCCGGCGGTGCTTTTGCCGTTACGCACCACCCCGTCAGTAGCTGAACAGGAGGGACAGCTGATAGAAACAGAAGCCACTGGAGCACCTCAAAAACACCATCATACACTAAATCAGTAAGTTGGCAGCATCACC
>NZ_JAOWGS010000024.1:0-288179 GCF_030333035.1 Citrobacter sp. Cpo015
GGTGATGCTGCCAACTTACTGATTTAGTGTATGATGGTGTTTTTGAGGTGCTCCAGTGGCTTCTGTTTCTATCAGCTGTCCCTCCTGTTCAGCTACTGACGGGGTGGTGCGTAACGGCAAAAGCACCGCCGGACATCAGCGCTATCTCTGCTCTCACTGCCGTAAAACATGGCAACTGCAGTTCACTTACACCGCTTCTCAACCCGGTACGCACCAGAAAATCATTGATATGGCCATGAATGGCGTTGGATGCCGGGCAACCGCCCGCATTATGGGCGTTGGCCTCAACACGATTTTCCGCCATTTAAAAAACTCAGGCCGCAGTCGGTAACCTCGCGCATACAGCCGGGCAGTGACGTCATCGTCTGCGCGGAAATGGACGAACAGTGGGGATACGTCGGGGCTAAATCGCGCCAGCGCTGGCTGTTTTACGCGTATGACAGGCTCCGGAAGACGGTTGTTGCGCACGTATTCGGTGAACGCACTATGGCGACGCTGGGGCGTCTTATGAGCCTGCTGTCACCCTTTGACGTGGTGATATGGATGACGGATGGCTGGCCGCTGTATGAATCCCGCCTGAAGGGAAAGCTGCACGTAATCAGCAAGCGATATACGCAGCGAATTGAGCGGCATAACCTGAATCTGAGGCAGCACCTGGCACGGCTGGGACGGAAGTCGCTGTCGTTCTCAAAATCGGTGGAGCTGCATGACAAAGTCATCGGGCATTATCTGAACATAAAACACTATCAATAAGTTGGAGTCATTACCACCGGCGAGTCGTTCAACATTAAGCAGTGGCCTGCCATTAGAAAACGATCGGCTCACGCTGAATATATTTCCACGCGCAGCGGCAAGGGCCGGTTTAAAGGCGCGAGTCGTCACACGCACGCTCGATAAAATTCCGGCAATGTCTCTGCCTGCTGTCTTGTTATTGAACGCAGGGGGAACCGGGGTGTTGTTGGCATGGAACGATGACGGCAGCGCCCGCTTTATGCCCAGCGAAAGCGAAGGTGGGGAAATTAGCGTTGATGCCGCCACGCTTGAGCAAAACTATGCGGGCAAAGTCATTTTTGCGCATCCGCGCCACGAATTCGATTTGCAGGCAGAGGCCTTTCTGCCGCGTACCAAATCCTGGTTTAAAGACACGCTGAAGCTGTCGCGTTTTCTGTATATGGATGCGGTATTGGCCAGTCTGTTAATCAACCTGATTGCGCTCGGCACACCGCTCTTTACCATGAATGTGTATGACCGCGTCGTGCCAAACCAGGCAACGGTCACATTATGGGTGCTGGCAGTCGGCATCTGCCTGGCTTTTGTCTTTGATCTGATTTTAAAAATGCTGCGCGGTATCTGCCTTGATATTGCAGGTAAGAAAAGCGATCTCATCATCTCTTCGACCCTGTTTGAGCGCATTGTCGGTATGGAGATGAAAGAGCGCCCGGCACGCGTGGGCAGCTTTGCACAAAACATTCACGAGTTTCAGTCACTGCGTGATTTCCTCTCATCCCTCACTTTGACGACGATTATCGATTTGCCCTTCACCCTGTTACTGCTGATTGTTATTGGCATTATCGGCGGCGCGCTGGCATGGATCCCGGTACTGACATTACCGATTGCCCTATTGTGCAGTTGGGCACTACAAAAGCCGGTCAACGCTGCTGTGGCAAAAACCATGAGCCTCGCCAGCGAACGTCAGGCGCTACTGATTGAAACCCTGAGCAGTCTGGATGCCATCAAAGTGAATAATGCCCAAAGCGAACGCCAGTTCCAGTGGGAACAAACGCTGGGCAGCCTGAGCCGTCTCGAACTGCGGGTGAAAACCTTGTCCAGCCTGGCCAGCAACCTTACCGGCTGGTTCCAGCAAATTTCAGGCGTGGTGATGATCATCGTCGGGGTGTACATGATTATCGACGGCAAACTGAGTATGGGTGGCTTGATCGCCTGCTACATGCTTAACGGCCGGGCACTCATGCCGCTGGGTCAGCTCACTGGCCTTATCGCCCGCTATCAGCAGGCGAAACTGACCATCAAAAACACTGAGAAAATGATGTCGCTGACGCAGGAGCGCCGTGCGGATGAAAACCCACTCAAGCGTGAACAGTTACAGGGCAGTATTGAATTTCGCGATGTGGATTTCAGCTATCCGGAGCAACAAAACCTGTCGCTGCACAAAATTAACCTGACCATTCAGCCCGGTGAGCGCATCGGCATTATCGGGCGCAGCGGTTCCGGTAAAAGTTCGTTGAGTAAACTAATCGTCAATTTATACCAGCCGAGCGCCGGGAACCTGCTGATCGATGGTATCGACTCTCGTCAACTGGATGTGAACGATCTGCGCCACAGCATCGGCTACGTGCCACAGGACATCCAGCTATTCAACGGCACGCTGCGCGATAACCTGCTGTGCGGAGCGCGCTATGTCGATGACGAAACCATGCTGCGAGCGGCAGAACTGGCTGGCGTCAACGAATTCGCACGCCTGCATCCCGACGGCTATAACCTGCAGGTAGGCGAACGCGGCTCCCAGCTTTCCGGTGGGCAACGGCAGGCGGTGGCGCTCGCGCGCGCACTGTTGCTTGATCCCCCTCTCCTGCTACTGGATGAACCCACCAGTTCGATGGACAACACCAGCGAAGAGAAGATCAAACACGCGCTGGCCCCCTGTATTGCGGGAAAAACGTTATTACTGGTCACGCACCGCGCTTCCATGCTGTCGCTGGTTGACCGTCTGATTATTGTTGATAAAGGTCGCATCATCGCAGACGGTCCGAAAGGGGTAGTGATGGATGCGTTGAAAAAGGGGCAAATTAATGCGTCTCGCTGATCTCCTGACTCGTGCCCGCAGCTATATGCAGCACTATTTTCGCGGTCGTGATGAAAATCAAACCGACAGTATTAATGAGGTCAGTCAGGCCATAATTGATGACGCCCCAAGAGTGATACGACTGACGTTGTGGGTGATCCTCGCGCTGGTGGCGCTGTCCTTCATCTGGGCTGGTTTTGCAAAAATTGATGAAGTGACACGCGGTGAAGGCAAAGCGATCCCTTCATCAAAACTGCAAAAAATCCAGAACCTGGAAGGGGGCATTGTCACCGAGCTGTACGTGCATGAAGGGCAAATCGTTAACGCCGGAACTCCACTACTGCACCTCGATGACACGCGCTTCGCCTCCAACGTGGGTGAAACTGAAGCCGACAAACTCGGTCTGCGCGCCAAGGTAGAACGCCTGACGGCGGAAGTTGAAAACCGGGACTTTGTGATTTCACCCGAGATAGCCAGCCAGGCGCCGGAAGTCGCCCGGGGAGAAACCGAGCTGTACAACAGCCGCCGGGAACAATTTCACAACGAAATTTCCGGGCTCGAAGAACAGCTGGTGCAGAAAAAACAGGAACTGCGCGACTTTGAGTCAAAGGAGGATCAGTTTAAGCACAGCCTCGGGTTAATCCGTCAGGAAATCAAAATGTCCGAGCCGCTGCTCGCTTCAGGCGCCATTTCAAAAGTCGAACTGCTGCGACTGCGTCGTACCGAAGTGGAAACCGCCGGGCAGCTCAATTCTATTAGCCTGTCGCTGCCCAAGGCTACGTCAGAAATTAAAGAGATTGAGAATAAAATCGGTGAAAGCCGTGGCCGTTTCCAGAGCGATGCGCTGGCCCAACTCAATGAAGCTCGCACCAATCTGAGTAAAACCCAGGCAAGCGTTAAAGCACTGGAGGATCGGGTGAACCGTACCATGGTCACCTCACCGGTGCGGGGTATCGTCCAGCAGGTGATGGTGAATACTATCGGCGGCGTCATTCAACCGGGCAGCGATCTGGTGGAAATCGTTCCGCTGGATGACAAACTGTTAATCGAAGCCAAAATCCAGCCGCGCGATATCGCCTTCCTCCATCCGGGTCAACATGCGATGGTGAAATTTACCGCTTACGATTACACCATCTATGGCGGTCTGCAAGGCGAAGTAGTGCAGATAAGCCCGGACACCGTTACCGATAAGCAGGGGCGAAGCTTTTATATTGTGCGTTTGCAGACGGATAAAAATTACCTGGGAACAAAAGAGCATCCGATGCTGATCATTCCCGGCATGGTGGCGAGCGTCGATATTCTCACCGGCAAGAAAACGATTCTGAGCTACCTGTTAAAACCGATTATTCGCGCACGCGCGGAAGCACTCAGAGAACGTTGATCGGTTGCGCTCCCTTACATTTTGCCGGGGAGCGCATGAATTTATAACGGCGTGCAAAAAGAGAGCTTTCCACGATTCAGGGTGATTTTCCCGTCATTAACCAGCTCCTGTAACACCTTATGGATGGCACTACGTGAAATATGGTTACGGGTCAAAATAAAAGTATACACGGATGTTTTCTCGCGAACCTCTGGCTCCATCGACCAGATATATTTCACGTGTTCAATAATCTGCTCACGTATAGTGCGGTGCGACTGCAACGCCTCACGCTGAAAATAACGTTGAAGATGATGCGTTAAGATATCAAACGCCTGCTTCCATAAGTTTTTGGTCGTAAACAGGTGATCGGCATTTTGGACGCTCATCGCCCACATTTCACAATCGGTATCACAACGTAAATAGTGACCAGCCACTTCCGTACGCATTTGTGGCAGGCCGAGAATAGCAGGTGCAGAAATACTCACGGTGACTAAATCGTTTTCCACACGATAAACAGAGACAGTCCCTTTCTCCAGAAATAAGATTTGTCCATCGGTCTTCAAATCAATACGCTGACGTTTTTTACGTAACGACAGCCAGGCATTATCCGACTTCTTCATTTCATCGCCAACGAGCACTACAGCATTTTCAATTTCTTTCTGGAACATGGGACTCTCTACCGCAAATTATGGCTTAGTCAAAAAGATGGTTAAATTTACTCGGCACTAAAAATAAATGTCAGCTCGCAAACAAGCTGACATTTATTCCCATCTACATCTACCACCGGCATTCCCTGGTGCCATTGACGCGTTAAGGTTCATGCTGTTTTCGCGTGGTGGTGCCATGCAGTATATGGCGCTGTCCATAAAGAATTAATGGCAATCATCTTTGTCGACATTTTTTCATCTTTCTGTTCTTTACAAAGTAGCCAAAAAGACACAATCAATTGATTTTAATGGGTTTTATTTTCATTAAAAAGTTATCATTCTTGTTATATCATGATACCAATTTGCAACACTTCGCGGTTCTCGCTGTGGGATCAGGTCCATGCTGGTGGTCTTTATAGGCTCAGTGGTATCATGACTAAACAACCACCAGACGCATCATCAAGAGTAGAGACAATATGTCTGAGACTGGCAATGTCAGTTATCTGATTGAAAATAGAATAATATTTACGCCAGCCACACAATGTCTGGCGCGGGTAGATCACCCCAATCAGCGGATAAAACTCAAACACTCAGCGTCGTTATGTCTTTTATTACTTATTCAACATCGCGGGCAAGTGGTTTCTCAAAACGAATTACTGGAATTCGGTTGGGGTAAAAATCACCGGCAGGTGAGTTTCAACGCCTTTTATCAAAGCATTCTCTCGTTGCGTAAAAGCTTACTGCAGCTGGAGCTTGAACAACCGCTGATCACAACGATCCCCCGCAAAGGGCTGATCATTCAAGAAGAGTTTGATATTCAGGTCATTGAAACACCGGAGGAGAACTCAGCTTCTGCTGAAGAATCCTTAGCGCCAGATGCCACCATTGAGGAATTTTTGGCTGACAGACCGCGTCAACCTTTGATAACGGCTGCAGAAACAGTAATGTTGGCACTTACCCTGATAATTTGTGTGCTGATATTATATCCGTGGCAAGCCAGCGATGATTATTTCTCCGGCTATATCACTACGGATAAAGCACCCACTGACTGTCAGTATTATTTCAATAACGATGCCAGTAATTTCTCCCGGCATACCGCGTTTATCGACAAAAACCCAGGACTGTGTCAGAGCCATAAATTTATCTATATCACGACCTATCCTGAGTCTAAGAAACTGTCCGTACTGGTGTGTCGCTCACCGATAAAAGCCAGGCAAGAAAATGCCTGTCAGTCGGTATATTACCCACGGTATGATAGCTAATGAACTTATATCCCCGAACGTCCCGCATCCAGACAGGCATTATCCTGCTGCTTTGTTTTGCTGCGCTTATTCTTACTGTCGTCTATCGGTACAGTAAGAACAATGGCGAGTTACATGATCTCACCTGCCGCTCTGCCATCGAAATTGTACGCAATACAAGCTCGTTCCGAGGGATTATTGATATTAAAACCGGGGGCAGTAAAGGTATTGTGAATATTGATGGTATTATCAAAGATGCCGAAAATAATGAGCAAACCGTGCAACGCATGGTACTTTTTACACAATCCAGCTACGGCTCAAGCCCGGTCTGGATTTCACAGAAAATCCAAATTTCCAATCGAGAAACGGCTCCCGCCAGCCTTATTCAGGAACTCCTCCCCGACTTTTTCCTGACCAACACCAGCGTATCCAACGTCGATTTTTTTGCGCTGAACAGCGCGACATACCTGATTACCAAAGAGGGGATCCCCTATCTGTACTGCCAGAATTATGCTTTGCCGGAAAATGAATAATCAATAAGCGTTCTGGCGGCAAAACCTACGGATGAATCTCAGTCGTTGTCGGTGATAAGATAGACCATTCAGGCCGAGCCAACGCTCGTCGTTACTGCCCTTCAGGCGGCTTTCGAATGACAAATTTGTGGGTTTATGTGAGTTTCCAGGGGCTCACATGAGACTCCCCTGGTACCCAAAAAGATTAAAAAAAGAGCAAAAGCGATATGAAAGAGTCACTTGATACGGACTTCACGAACCACACCCCAATGATGCAGCAGTATCTCAAGCTGAAAGCCCAGCACCCGGAGATACTGTTGTTTTACCGCATGGGCGACTTTTACGAACTGTTTTATGACGATGCGAAACGTGCGTCTCAGCTGCTTGATATCTCCCTGACCAAACGCGGCGCGTCTGCGGGCGAGCCAATCCCGATGGCGGGCATTCCTCACCATGCGGTAGAAAACTACCTCGCCAAGCTGGTCAACCAGGGTGAATCCGTCGCTATTTGTGAACAGATTGGCGATCCGGCGACCAGCAAAGGTCCGGTCGAGCGCAAAGTGGTGCGTATCGTCACGCCAGGCACCATCAGTGATGAAGCACTGTTACAGGAACGCCAGGACAACCTGCTGGCCGCTATCTGGCAGGACAGTAAAGGTTATGGTTACGCCACGCTGGATATCAGCTCCGGGCGTTTTCGTGTTAGCGAACCCGCCGACCGCGAGACCATGGCCGCAGAATTGCAGCGCACCAATCCCGCTGAACTGTTGTATGCCGAAGATTTCGCTGAAACTTCACTGATTGAGGGACGTCGCGGATTACGTCGTCGTCCACTATGGGAATTTGAAATCGATACCGCTCGCCAGCAGCTAAACCTGCAGTTTGGCACACGGGATCTGATTGGCTTTGGCGTAGAAAACGCCCCGCGCGGATTATGCGCGGCTGGCTGCCTGCTGCAATACGTAAAAGATACCCAGCGTACCTCGCTGCCGCATATTCGTTCCATCACCATGGAACGTCAGCAGGACAGTATCATTATGGATGCCGCCACGCGCCGCAATCTGGAAATTACCCAGAACCTGGCGGGCGGCGTTGAAAACACGCTGGCTTCAGTACTCGACTGCACCGTGACGCCGATGGGCAGCCGTATGCTCAAGCGCTGGCTGCATATGCCGGTCCGCGACACCAGAGTCCTCACTGAACGCCAACAGACCATCGGCGCGCTACAGGATTCCACCGGTGAATTGCAACCCGTGCTGCGTCAGGTCGGCGATCTTGAACGTATCCTTGCACGTCTGGCCCTGCGTACCGCGCGTCCGCGCGATCTGGCCCGTATGCGTCATGCATTCCAGCAATTACCGGAACTGCGCGCACAACTGGAAAGCGTAGACAGTGCCCCCGTACAGATGCTGCGCGAGAAAATGGGTGAGTTTGCTGAGCTGCGTGAACTGCTGGAACGTGCCGTAGTGGAAGCTCCACCTGTGCTGGTTCGCGACGGTGGCGTCATCGCCCCCGGCTATAACGAAGAACTGGACGAGTGGCGAGCGCTGGCTGATGGCGCAACTGACTATCTGGACAGACTGGAAATCCGTGAGCGCGAGCGCACCGGCCTTGATACGCTGAAGGTTGGGTTTAACGCCGTTCACGGCTACTACATTCAGATCAGTCGCGGGCAAAGTCATCTGGCGCCGATTAACTATGTGCGTCGCCAGACGCTGAAAAACGCCGAACGCTACATTATTCCGGAGCTGAAAGAGTACGAAGACAAAGTTCTGACATCAAAAGGCAAAGCGCTGGCGCTGGAAAAACAGCTGTACGATGAGCTGTTCGACATGCTGTTGCCGCACCTGGCTGATTTGCAACAAAGCGCCAGCGCGCTGGCAGAACTGGACGTACTGGTCAACCTTGCGGAACGCGCTTATACCCTGAATTACACCTGCCCGACCTTCACCGACAAGCCTGGTATTCGTATTACCGAGGGACGTCATCCGGTGGTTGAACAGGTGCTGACCGAGCCGTTTATCGCCAACCCACTTAACCTCTCGCCTCAGCGACGGATGCTGATTATCACCGGCCCGAACATGGGGGGTAAAAGTACCTATATGCGCCAGACTGCGTTAATTGCGCTGCTGGCCTACATCGGCAGCTACGTTCCGGCGCAAAAAGTGGAGATCGGGCCTATCGACCGCATCTTTACCCGCGTGGGCGCGGCGGATGATCTGGCCTCCGGTCGTTCCACCTTCATGGTAGAAATGACCGAAACCGCCAACATTCTGCATAACGCCACCGAGAACAGCCTGGTGCTGATGGATGAGATTGGACGCGGCACCTCCACCTACGACGGCCTGTCGCTGGCGTGGGCGTGCGCGGAAAATCTGGCCAATAAAATCAAAGCATTAACGTTGTTTGCCACCCACTACTTCGAACTGACTCAGTTACCGGAGAAAATGGAAGGCGTAGCAAATGTGCATCTTGATGCGTTAGAGCACGGCGATACCATCGCCTTCATGCACAGCGTACAGGATGGTGCGGCGAGCAAGAGCTATGGTCTGGCAGTAGCAGCCCTGGCAGGCGTGCCGAAAGAGGTTATTAAACGCGCGCGGCAAAAACTGCGCGAACTGGAAAGCATCGCGCCGAATGTTGCTGCGACCCAGGTCGACGGCACACAGATGTCGCTCCTGTCAGCTCCGGAAGAAACGTCGCCCGCCGTTGAAGCACTGGAAAATCTCGACCCGGATTCGCTAACGCCTCGCCAGGCGCTGGAGTGGATCTACCGGTTGAAGAGTCTGGTGTAACGCCGTAATGCCCGATAGTGATACGCTTATCGGGCCTATAAAATATCACTATATGTAGGCCGGGTAAGGCAAAGCCGCACCCGGCGTGTTGATTAGCGCTTATCTTCTGCCAGTAGCGGTGGAATACTCGGCACCATCGGTGCGTCATCAATATCCTTCTGCGTCATGCGAAACGCTTGCGGGTAGTGCTCGCGGCTGGTACGGCGTAGCGGCTCAGTATCACGCCAGGTGTATAGACAATGCTGGCACTGATATACCGTCCAGATACCTTTTACCGGCGAGTTTGCCATCATTTCAATATGTTCATCGGCACAACGTGGACAAATCATCTGCTACTCCTTATTTACGGTTGGCCAGCATGGCGGTCAGTTTTTCTGCCCAGGCTTTCGTTTCCGGTAAATCGCATACCGGCTGGCTATAGTGCCCACGGTTATCCGGCGCAACCGGCGTGGTCGCATCAATAATTAACTTGTCGGTAATCCCCGCCGGACTGGAACCCGGATCAAGCTCCAGCACCGACATATTCGGCAATTGCACCAGATCGCCCGCCGGATTGACCTTCGAAGACAGCGCCCACATCACCTGCGGCAGGTTGAACGGATCAACATCCTCATCAACCATAATCACCATTTTCACGTAACCCAGGCCATGCGGCGTCGTCATTGCGCGCAGCCCCACCGCGCGGGCAAAGCCGCCGTAGCGTTTTTTGGTGGAGATAATTGCCAGCAAACCGTGGGTATACATGGCATTCACCGCCTGCACCTCCGGGAATTCGGCTTTCAACTGTTGATACAGCGGTACGCAGGTTGCTGGCCCCATCAGGTAGTCAATCTCCGTCCACGGCATCCCCAGATACAGCGATTCAAAAATAGGTTTGGTACGATAAGAGACTTTATCGATACGCACGACCGTCATATTACGTCCACCGGAATAGTGTCCGGTAAACTCGCCAAACGGCCCTTCGATTTCACGCTTACGGCTTTCAATTACCCCTTCGAGGATCACTTCTGAACCCCATGGCACGTCAAAGCCGGTGAGCGGCGCGGTAGCGATCGGATACGGGCTTTCACGCAGCGCTCCCGCCATTTCGTATTCCGACTGATCGTACTTCAGCGGCGTGGCCCCCATCAGGGTAATGATCGGATCGTTACCCAGCGTGATGGCAATCGGCAGATCTTCACCGCGCTCTTCGGCTTTATGCAGGTGCAGCGCGATATCGTGCATCGGCACCGGCTGCAGGCCAAGCTTGCGTTTGCCCTTCACCTCCATACGATAAATGCCGACGTTCTGTTTGCCAAAGTTGTCCGGATCCAGCGGATCGCGCGACACCACGCAGGCTTTATCAAGATAGAAACCGCCGTCGCCATCGTTCAGGCGAAACAGCGGCAGAATATCAAACAGGTTGATCTCATCACCATCAACACAGTTTTCAGCCCACGCCGGATTGGCGCGACGCTCCGGCGTAACCGGAAATTTATCCCAACGGCGAATAAACTCATCAATCTGTTTTTTCACTGGGGTATTTGGCGGCAGGCCTAAAGAGATGGCGTGATTCTGCCACGAACCAATAGTGTTCATCGCCACGCGGGCATCGGTAAAACCACGAATATTGTCAAACCACAGCGCTGGCGCACCGTCACCAATGCGCCCGGTCGCATTGGCTGCCGCAGCCAGATCCGGCTCAGCGTTAACTTCTTCACTGATTTTCAGCAATTGCCCCTGGTCATCCAGCGCCTGTAAAAAGCTGCGCAAATCATCAAATGCCATTATTCATTCTCCTGTGAAAAATTCTGCGCCTGCCGTAAACCCTGCCAGCGACGGGCGTTGGGGTGTTCCAGACCAAACTGATCGAGCACACGCGCAACGATATGCTGAGTGATGTCATCGACCGTTTGCGGGTGGTTGTAATACGCGGGCATCGGCGGGACCATCGCCACGCCCATGCGGGAAAGTGCGAGCATGTTTTCCAGATGAATCGTGCTAAGCGGCATTTCACGCGGAACCAGAACCAGCTTGCGCCCTTCTTTCAGCACCACATCAGCAGCGCGCCCCACCAGCCCTTCCGCGTAGCCTGCACGAATACCGGCCAGGGTTTTCATACTGCAGGGGATAATGATCATGCCGTCAGTACGAAACGATCCAGAGGAGATGGTCGCTGCCTGATCCGCCGGGTTGTGGCAATAATCGGCCAACGCAGACACATCACGGACGCTGTACGGTGTTTCCAGTTCAATAGTGGTTTTGGCCCACTTTGACAGCACCAGATGGGTTTCCACCTCGGGCATTTCCCGCAGCGCCTGCAATAGCGACACACCAAGGGGCGCACCGGTTGCCCCGGTCATTCCGACAATCAGTCTCATTTAGTCTCTCGATTTTTGTTCGTGTACGAACATTTTGATTAAAATACTCTCACATAACATTTCGGGCAAGGCCATCGAGCACAGATCGCTAAAGCCGCAATTGTTAAAAAAAGATGCGTAACCCGCTATGATAGAGACTGACAGGAATTCCGGAGCGCTCATGCCGTTACGAAATAAAGCATTTCACCTTTTACGTCAGCTCTTCCAGCAGCATACGTCCCGCTGGCAACATGAATTACCGGACCTGACCAAACCACAGTATGCGGTGATGCGCGCCATTGCTGAACGTCCCGGCATTGAGCAGGTCGCCCTGACCGAAGCCGCAGTCTGTACCAAGGCAACCCTTGCGGAAATGCTGAGCCGAATGGAAAAACGGGAGCTGGTCAGGCGTGAACATGACCCGGCAGATAAGCGTCGACGGTTTGTTTATTTGACCGCGCAAGGAGAAGCATTACTGGCCAGCGCAACTCCGTTAGGCGATAGCGTGGATGATGAGTTTCTGGGCAGACTTAGCGAAGAAGAACGCGAGCAGTTCACACGTCTGGTGCGTAAGATGATGAACTAATCTGCCGGATGGCGACATAAATGTCTTATCCGGCCTACAAAGTCCTGCTCCCCGTAGGCCTGATAAACGCAGTGCCATCAGGCAACAAACATAGAAAAAGGCCAGTCCCAATGAGACTGGCCTTTCTTGATAGAACTTGTGCTTACTCGCGGAATAGCGCTTCGATATTCAGTCCCTGAGTCTGCAGGATTTCACGCAGACGACGCAGACCTTCAACCTGAATCTGGCGAACACGTTCACGGGTGAGACCAATTTCACGGCCCACATCTTCCAGTGTCGCAGCTTCGTACCCCAGCAGACCAAAACGACGTGCCAGCACTTCACGCTGTTTGGCGTTCAGTTCGAACAGCCATTTGACGATGCTCTGTTTCATATCATCGTCTTGCGTGGTGTCTTCCGGGCCGTTTTCCTTTTCATCGGCCAGAATATCCAGCAACGCTTTTTCGGAATCGCCACCCAGCGGGGTGTCTACCGAGGTAATACGCTCGTTGAGTCGGAGCATACGGCTGACGTCATCAACCGGTTTATCCAGTTGTTCAGCAATCTCTTCTGCGCTCGGTTCGTGGTCCAGTTTATGCGACAACTCACGCGCGGTACGCAGATAGACGTTCAGCTCTTTTACAATATGAATCGGCAGTCGGATCGTACGGGTTTGGTTCATAATCGCCCGTTCGATCGTCTGGCGGATCCACCAGGTTGCGTATGTTGAGAAGCGGAACCCGCGTTCCGGGTCAAACTTCTCGACTGCACGGATCAGTCCCAGATTGCCCTCTTCAATCAGGTCCAGCAATGCCAGACCACGATTGCCATAACGACGAGCAATTTTCACCACCAGACGCAGGTTACTTTCAATCATGCGACGGCGAGAAGCGACATCCCCACGCAGTGCGCGACGCGCAAAATAAACTTCTTCTTCGGCTGTTAACAGTGGTGAATAACCAATCTCACCAAGGTAAAGCTGAGTCGCGTCCAACACACGCTGTGTGGCCCCCTGCGATAACAGCTCTTCTTCAGCCAGGTCGTTATCACTGGGTTCCTCTTCACTCAAGGCTTTTTCATCAAAAGCCTCTACTCCGTTCTCATCAAATTCCGCATCTTCATTTAAATCATGAACTTTCAGCGTATTCTGACTCATAAAGGTGGCTCCTACCCGTGATCCCTAACGGAACTAGCACGTGAAAGCCTGGTTCCGCCGAATTATCGCTGCGGTAAATAGCGCAGCGGGTTTACGGATTTCCCCTTGTAACGAATTTCAAAATGCAAGCGTGTTGAACTGGTTCCGGTGCTACCCATGGTAGCTATTTTCTGCCCCGCCTTGATTTCTTGTTGTTCCCGGACCAGCATTGTATCGTTATGGGCGTAGGCACTCAGGTAATCATCGTTATGTTTGATGATAATAAGATTACCGTAACCGCGCAGTGCGTTACCGGCATATACGACGCGTCCATCTGCGGTCGCGACAATAGCCTGTCCTTTACTGCCTGCAATATCGATCCCTTTATTGCCACCTTCAGTAGCCGCGAAGTTTTCGATTACTTTGCCGTCAGTCGGCCAGCGCCAGGTAGAGATTGGCGAGCTGGTTGACGTTGAGCTTGCAGTTGATTCGGTTGCGCTAACTGCTGGAGCCGTTACAGCCGCTGTGACAACGGTCCCAGCAGGCTTGTTGTTCGGCAACATTTTATTAGCACTTTGTTCACCTGAATCCTCAGAATACGTAATTGTTGGTTTCGAAGCAACAGCAACGGTGGAATTTTGTGCAGGGTTGGTCACAACTCCTTGCTGTGCTGCATCCGCCTGGGTAATAGCATTACCACCAGTAATCGGTGTACCCGACGCGTTGCCCACTTGCAGAGTTTGACCGACATTCAGGCCATACGGGGCCGGAACGTTATTGCGTTGTGCGAGATCACGGAAATCGTTCCCGGTAATCCAGGCGATATAGAAAAGGGTATCGCCTTTCTTAACAGTATAGGTACTGCCGCCCGTATAGCTACCTTTCGGAATGTTCCCATACTTACGGTTGTACACAATACGACCGTTTTCCATCTGCACAGGCTGTTCCGCAACAGGCTGGATCTGTGTTGACTGTGTGGTCGGACGCTGCACCGGCTGGATCTGTGGCGTTTGCTGTACTGTCGACGTCGAGCCCATTTTTGGTGGAGGCGTAATCAGCATGCCGGAATTGGTGTTCGTTGATGCACCGCCATCAACGGAACTGACCGGTGCAGGTGGATTCGAGGTATTTGAACAACCTGCCAGCCATAATGAAACCAGTGACAATGCCGCAATGCGGCGAACGGTAAATTTGTGGCTTCCCGCGCTCATTTATCCCCCAGGAAAATTTGGTTAAAACCAGTGACGTAATCACCGTGCAAGGCATCGGACTGGGCACTGGAAACGTGACCACGATACGCTTACTAATTCCAGAATATCCAGGAAAACTCCAGGTATTCAGAGCCAGTATCTACGCAAGCTCCCCTTTTACTAAGGGAACGAAACGTACGGCCTCTACGGTATCGATAATAAATTCGCCTCCCCGACGACGCACCCGTTTCAGAAACTGGTGCTCGTCGCCCACGGGTAAGACGAGAATACCGCCTTCATCCAACTGCATCATTAGCGCAGTTGGAATCTCAGGCGGCGCTGCCGTAACAATGATAGCGTCAAACGGGGCTCGCGCTTGCCAGCCCTGCCATCCATCACCATGACGGGTAGAAACATTATGTAAATCAAGCTGTTTAAGTCGACGACGCGCCTGCCACTGCAAACCTTTAATGCGCTCAACAGAGCACACATGGTGCACCAGGTGTGCCAGAATCGCCGTTTGGTAGCCAGAGCCGGTACCAATTTCCAGCACCCGGGACTGCGGCGTTAACTCAAGCAGCTCGGTCATCCGCGCAACCATATAGGGCTGCGAAATCGTCTGCCCCTGACCAATCGGCAGAGCAATATTGTCCCAGGCCTTATGTTCAAACGCCTCATCAATGAATTTTTCACGCGGCACGGCGGCAAGTGCATCGAGAACAAGCTCATCTCTGATGCCCTGCGCACGTAATTGTTCAAGAAGAGTGTGTACGCGTCTGCTTACCATTGCGTGTCGGCTCCCACGCTGTCTAACCAGTCAGAAACAACTTCATGCGCGCCATATGCGGTTAAATCGACATGCAGCGGCGTAATGGAAACATAGCCTTCATCGACGGCGGCAAAATCTGTATCCGGTCCGGCGTCGCACTTTTCGCCCGGCGGCCCGATCCAGTACAGCGTATTACCGCGCGGGTCCTGCTGTGGGATCACCTGATCCGCAGGATGGCGGCTACCGCAGCGGGTGACGCGGATACCTTTAATCTGATCCAGCGGTAAATCCGGCACGTTGATATTCAAAATTCGCCCGGTGCGCAGCGGTTCGCGACTCAGCGCCCGTAAGATACGGCAAGTTACTGCGGCAGCAGTATCGTAGTGTTTATGCCCATCAAGTGAGACCGCCAGCGCAGGAAAGCCCAGGTGACGACCTTCCATCGCCGCCGCAACGGTACCGGAATAGATAACATCATCGCCCAGATTAGGACCTGCGTTAATACCAGACACGACAATGTCCGGACGCGGACGCATTAATGCGTTCACGCCCAGATAGACGCAATCGGTAGGTGTACCCATTTGTACGGCGATATCACCGTTTTCATAGGTGAACGTGCGAAGTGAGGATTCCAGCGTCAGCGAGTTAGACGCGCCACTGCGGTTACGATCCGGGGCAACCACCTGTACGTCAGCAAACTCACGCAGCGCTTTCGCCAGCGTTTGTATACCGGGTGCGTGGACCCCATCATCGTTACTCAGCAATATACGCATAATCACCCATTGTGTTAATAAGTTCCCTTACAACACTGGTGGCGAAGCTACCTGCCGGTAGCCAGAAACGTAACTCAACGGTTACGTCATCCCACCAGTTCCAGCTTAATTGTTGTGGATACAGCAACATAGCACGACGCGATGCGTCGACTTTCTCGCGCAACAACAGCGATTGCAGCGCGGTTTCATCAGCAATAGCGGCTTCTTCAAACGCCAGCGCGTCGCGCTGAGTTCCCCACTCACCGCTGCCCGGTAATGCCGCTGTAATCATCAATTCTTTATCATCGACGCGACGCTGTAATTCGGTCTGTTCTTCCTGCGTGGCGACAAACCAACTTCCGCGTCCCGACAATTGTAGCGCATCGCCGTCAACAACTTGATTAAAGTCTGTTTTTTTCAAGCGTTCACTGACTATCTGATTAAACAACGCGCTACGGGCCGCCGACAACCAAAAACTGCGCTTATTGCGATCGCGCACCGGCGCATCGCTTTGCGCCCAGCGCAGCGCCCCTTGCAGGTTGCTGCCGCCAATACCAAAACGCTGAGCGCCAAAATAGTTCGGTACGCCGCTCTCGCTAATCGCCTGCAAACGCGCTTCAACGTCATTTCGCTGGCTCACTTCACGCAGCACCAGCGTAAATTCGTTACCTTTCAGCGCCCCTAAACGCAGCTTACGCTTGTGGCGCGCGTACTCCAGCACTTTACAGCCTTCGAGTTCAAATTTGCTTAAATCAGGCATTGCATTGCCCGGCACGCGCGCGCACAGCCACTGTTCCGTGACTGCATGCTTGTCTTTCTGGCCAGCAAAGCTCACTTCACGGGCGTGAATTTTCAGGAACTTCGCCAGCGCGTCAGCCACAAAACGGGTATTACAGCCGTTTTTCAGGATACGCACCAAAATGTGCTCGCCTTCGCCATCCGGTTCGAAGCCTAAATCTTCGACGACGACAAAGTCTTCCGGATTCGCTTTCAGAACGCCATGGCCTTGTGGTTTGCCATGGAGATACGTCAGATCTTCAAACGCAGTCATTTCGTTGCCTTAATGAGTAACGCCACCGCTTCACAGGCAATCCCTTCCCCACGCCCGGTAAAACCGAGTTTTTCCGTGGTGGTCGCTTTCACGTTAACATCATCCATATGGCAGCCGAGATCTTCGGCAATAAACACGCGCATTTGCGGAATGTGCGGCAGCATCTTCGGCGCCTGAGCAATAATCGTCACATCCACATTACCAAGCGTATAGCCTTTGGCCTGAATACGCCGCCAGGCTTCTCGCAATAATTCACGACTATCTGCACCTTTAAAGGCCGGGTCGGTGTCCGGGAAGAGTTTACCGATATCCCCCAGCGCAGCCGCGCCCAGCAGTGCATCGGTTAACGCGTGTAACGCCACGTCGCCATCAGAATGCGCCAGCAATCCTTTTTCATACGGGATGCGCACACCACCAATGATAATTGGGCCAACTCCGCCAAAAGCGTGTACGTCGAAACCGTGTCCAATTCGCATTATGCCTTCTCCTGATATACACAACATCCTCCAGGCAGCCTGAAGAATGATGTATCTAGATAGTTCGGGTCAGATAAAATTCCGCCAGCGCCAGATCTTCCGGGCGGGTGACTTTGATGTTGTCAGCGCGTCCTTCGACCAGCAGCGGATGAAAACCGCAATATTCAAGCGCCGAGGCTTCGTCCGTAATGGTTGCGCCTTCGTTTAGCGCACGGGTCAGACAGTCATGCAACAGCTCGCGAGGGAAAAACTGCGGCGTCAACGCATGCCATAAATCGGTGCGATCGACCGTATGGGCGATGTCTGTTCGGCCCGGCTCCGCGCGTTTCATCGTGTCGCGCACCGGCGCGGCAAGGATCCCACCGATGCGGCTGGTTTCACTTATTGCCAGCAAACGAGATAAATCTTCCTGATGCAGGCACGGACGCGCGGCATCATGCACCAGTACCCAACTGGCCTCACCTGCGGCTTGCAAACCAGCAAGGACAGAATCGGCACGCTCGTTGCCACCATCCACCACGGTAATTTGCGGGTGCGCTGCGAGTGGAAGTTGGGCAAAGCGACTGTCGCCTGGGCTAATAGCGATGACGACTCGCGTCACCCGGGGATGAGCCAGCAGCGCATCAACCGAGTGTTCGAGAATGGTTTTATTGCCAATAGAGAGGTACTGCTTAGGACACTCTGTTTGCATTCGGCGGCCAAACCCGGCAGCCGGCACCACGGCGCAAACGTCCATTAAAGTGGCTGCCATGTTAAATCCCTGGACGGTTTATCGATTGTTTTGCCCTGCAGTCTGAGCGCGTTTAGACGCGTCAGGCACCAGACGATAAAAGGTTTCGCCTGGCTTAGTCATACTGAGTTCGTTACGCGCGCGCTCTTCGATAGCCTCTTGCCCGCCATTGAGATCGTCAATTTCGGCAAAAAGCTGATCGTTACGCGCTTTCAGTTTCGCGTTTGTAGCTTGCTGCGCCGCAACATCATCGTTGACGCGACTATAGTCATGTATGCCGTTCTTACCGAACCACAGCGAATACTGTAGCCAGACTAATAAAGCCAGCAACAGCAACGTAAGTTTACCCATCCTGCCCCCTGAAAAACGGCATCAACATCCCATAAACTCCGCTGGCAACTTTACATCAACGGACGGGAATGCCGCGACAACGCGGGCAAATGTACCACATTTGCTCGTTGTTACGTATACCCCGTGTAAGGAGAACATAATCTCATTGTTGGTTACGGTTTGAATTATGGCCAGACAGTGAACAACAGCGGCGATCGCGTGAAAGGACGTATGCCTAACCCAGTAGCCACAGGAACAGTGCGCCAAACATTGCGCCAACCACCAGCAGGGTACAGGCAATACTCAGCAGCAATCTCCCCTTCAATAGCGAATGCAGGGCAATACCCGCGACAATCGCCACGGGCAACAACGCGAGGAAAAAGGGCCAGGTATAGAGGAAGAAAAACAGTGTGTTAGGGCCATACATCAGACACGGGAATCCCAGCGCCAGCAACCACGCGACAAAACCGACCACGGCTCCTGGGAGTGACCAGGTAGTTTCGTCGTCGGCAGCGAAGGTATCTGACTCTGTAATAGTAATGTTATGGCTGTTACGCATATCTAATCCTGTGACCGTGACTGACCGGGCATGCAAGCTCGGGTGTCTCAGGATCTGATAATATCTTCCTGCCTCAGCAGGTCTAATAATTGAGGAACCAAATTTGTTACCAATTGTTCACCATCAAGATGAATCTCTGGCGATTCAGGCGCTTCGTAAACCGAGTCAATTCCGGTGAAATTGCGCAACTCCCCCGCTCGCGCTTTTTTATACAGCCCTTTTGGATCGCGAGCTTCGCACGTTGCTAATGGCGTATCGACAAAAACCTCAATAAAACGCCCTTGGCCCACGCGCTCGCGAACCATTTTTCGCTCGGCGCGATGTGGAGAGATAAACGCAGTCAACACCACCAGGCCGGCGTCTACCATCAGGTTAGCCACTTCACCAACCCGACGAATATTCTCCTTGCGATCGGCATCGCTAAACCCAAGATCGCTGCACAGACCGTGACGCACGTTATCGCCATCCAGCAGATAGGTGCTCACCCCTAGCTTATGCAGCGCTTCTTCCAGCGCCCCTGCTACCGTGGATTTACCGGAACCTGACAGCCCGGTAAACCACAGCACAACACCACGATGACCGTGGCGTTGTTCCCGCTGTTGCGGTGTAACAGGATGGGCATGCCAGACGACGTTTTCGTCATGCAGCGCCATTATTTTCCTCCCAGCAGATCGCGCGCACCCCAGTGTGGGAAGTGGCGACGCACCAGCGCATTAAGCTCCAGCTCAAACGAGCTGAACTGAGAAGCTGTGGCAAGCTCCTGGACGATTGGCTCACGCACCAGTCCCGCGCCAACGGTAACGTTAGTCAGGCGGTCAATGATAATCAACCCGCCCGTAACCGGATTCTGCTGATAGGTGTCCAGCACCAGCGGCTCATCAAAAGTCAGATTAACCAGACCGATACCGTTCAGCGGTAGCGCTTCAACGTCACGTTGGGTCAGGTTATTAATATCGACCTGATACTGCACGCTATCAACACGTGCGCGGGTCTTCTTACCTGCGACTTTTATGTCGTAGCTCTGCCCTGGCGACAACGGTTGTTCCGCCATCCACACCACATCAACAGCTGCGCTTTGTACTGTCGGCAGCGTTTCACCGGCATCAAGTAACAGGTCACCCCGGCTAATATCGATCTCATCTTTCAGCACCAGGGTGATCGCTTCACCCGCATGCGCTTCCTGTAAATCGCCATCAAAGGTTACGATCCGCGCCACGCTCGACTCAACGCCGGACGGCAGCACTTTGACGCGCTGTCCGACCTTCACGCTACCGGAGGCCAGCGTTCCGGCATAACCACGGAAATCCAGATTCGGTCGGTTCACATACTGCACCGGGAAGCGCATCGGCTGAGTATCAACAATGCGCTGAATCTCAACGGTTTCCAGCACTTCCAGCAGCGTCGGACCGCTGTACCACGGCATACTGGCGCTTTGCGAAGCCACGTTGTCGCCTTCCAGCGCAGAGAGCGGCACAAACCGGATATCCAGGTTGCCCGGCAGTTGTTCAGCAAAAGTAAGATAGTCTTCGCGAATGCGGTTAAATGTCTCTTCGCTAAAGTCCACCAGATCCATTTTGTTGATCGCCACTACCAGGTGTTTGATCCCAAGCAGCGTGGAGATAAAGCTATGACGACGAGTCTGATCCAGCACGCCTTTACGCGCATCGATCAGTAGGATCGCCAGGTCGCAGGTCGACGCACCGGTCGCCATGTTACGGGTGTACTGCTCATGCCCGGGAGTGTCCGCAATAATAAATTTACGCTTCTCGGTAGAGAAATAACGATACGCCACGTCGATGGTGATGCCCTGCTCGCGCTCGGCCTGCAAGCCGTCAACCAATAACGCCAGATCAAGCTTTTCGCCCTGAGTGCCGTGACGTTTACTGTCATTGTGCAGCGATGAAAGCTGGTCTTCATAAATCTGACGCGTGTCGTGCAGCAGGCGGCCAATCAGGGTACTTTTCCCATCATCCACGCTACCGCAGGTTAAAAAGCGCAGCAGACTTTTGTGTTGCTGGGCAACCATCCAGGCTTCAACGCCGCCTTCATTAGCAATTTGTTGTGCAAGTGTCGTGTTCATGGCGGCTCCTTAGAAATACCCCTGACGTTTCTTCAGCTCCATGGAGCCCGCCTGGTCGCGGTCAATCACGCGGCCCTGACGTTCACTGGTGGTTGAGACCAGCATCTCTTCGATAATTTCCGGCAGCGTCTGCGCATTCGACTCCACCGCGCCTGTCAGCGGCCAGCAACCGAGCGTACGGAAACGCACCATGCGTTTTTTAATCACTTCACCAGGTTGCAGATCGATTCTATCGTCATCAATCATCATCAGCATGCCGTCGCGTTCCAGCACCGGACGCTCCGCCGCCAGATACAGCGGTACGATGTCGATATTTTCCAGCCAGATGTACTGCCAGATATCCTGTTCAGTCCAGTTAGAAAGCGGGAAGACGCGAATGCTTTCGCCTTTGTTAATCTGCCCGTTGTAGTTGTGCCACAGCTCCGGGCGCTGATTTTTAGGATCCCAGCGATGAAAACGATCGCGGAAAGAGTAAATACGCTCTTTGGCACGCGATTTCTCTTCGTCACGACGAGCACCGCCAAACGCGGCATCGAAACCGTATTTATTCAGTGCCTGCTTCAGCCCTTCAGTTTTCATAATGTCGGTATGCTTGGCGCTACCGTGGACAAACGGGTTGATGCCCATCGCCACCCCTTCCGGGTTTTTATGCACCAGCAGTTCGCAGCCGTAGGCTTTCGCCGTGCGGTCACGAAACTCGTACATTTCGCTGAATTTCCAGCCGGTATCAACGTGCAGCAATGGGAACGGCAGCGTGCCCGGATAAAACGCTTTACGCGCCAGATGCAGCATTACGCTGGAATCTTTGCCGATGGAATACATCATCACCGGATTAGAAAACTCGGCGGCCACCTCACGAATGATATGGATGCTTTCCGCTTCCAGTTGCCGCAGGTGGGTAAGTCGTTTTTGATCCATAACCGTTCCTATGTAATGCCGTTATTTTGCTAACGATGCTCAGATAACCTGACTATAGGGAGGGCAAGGGGGCGAATGAAATTACGAATTGGAATGAGTAGTTCCTCAAAGGAATAACGATCCGGAAAAGCAAATATCAAAAAGTGCTTAAGCTACCGGAATTCGGGCATTTAAGAGCAAATGAAATTGTTTTACCTCGATCACGGTTTCATACTAGCGGCTGAAAATTTCTGCTTGGTATTTAAGGACTCACTATGTTTTCCGCATTGCGCCACCTGACTACCGCCCTGGCGCTCGGCGCGTGCTTCATCCTTCCCGCACAGGCAACATCTTCGAAGCCCGGAGATATCGCAAATACCCAGGCTCGATATATCGCAACGTTTTTCCCAGGCCGCGTGACGGGATCTCCGGCAGAAATGTTGTCTGCTGATTATATACGTCAACAATTTCAGCAGATGGGCTATAGCAGCGATATTCGGACGTTTAATAGCCGTTATGTTTATACCGCCAAAGATAACCGTAAAAACTGGCATAACGTAACGGGAAGCACCGTTATTGCTGCACATGAAGGCAAAGCGCCGCAGCAGATTATTATTATGGCGCACCTCGACACCTACGCCGCACAAAGCGACGCCGATTCTGATGCCAATCTGGGTGGATTAACCCTGCAAGGTATCGATGACAACGCCGCAGGTGTTGGCGTAATGCTGGAACTGGCGGAAAAACTCAAGAACGTGCCGACGCAGTACGGTATTCGCTTTATCGCCACCAGCGGCGAGGAAGAAGGCAAACTGGGCGCGGAGAACATCCTGAAGCGAATGAGCGCCGCCGAGAAGAAAAACACGCTGCTGGTTATCAACCTCGATAACCTGATCGTCGGCGATAAGCTCTATTTCAATAGCGGTAAGAAAACCCCGGAAGCGGTGCGAAAACTGACGCGCGACCGGGCACTGGCTATCGCGCACAGCCGCGGTATCGTTGCCAGCACCAATCCAGGTCTGAACAAAGACTATCCGAAAGGCACTGGATGTTGTAACGATGCAGAGGTCTTCGACAACGCGGGGATTGCCGTTCTTTCAGTTGAAGCGACCAACTGGAACCTGGGCAAGAAAGATGGCTATCAACAGCGCGCCAAAAGCGCCTCATTCCCGGCAGGCAACAGCTGGCACGATGTGCGACTGGATAACCAGCAGCATATCGATAAAGCGTTACCGGGCAGGATAGAACACCGTAGCCGCGACGTGGTACGCATTATGCTGCCGCTGGTAAAGGAACTGGCAAAAGCGGGTAAATCCTGAAGATGTGGTCCGGTAGGATGTAAATCTTACCGGACCACTTTCCTGTTACCCTTCGTGCAGTCCGCACTCACGCTTCAATCCGAAGAAACGCGTCTCTTCTTCCGCCATACCCGGCTCCCATTTGCGGGTGGTGTGGGTATCACCTACCGACAGATAGCCCTGATCCCACAACGGATGGTATTTCAAACCGTATTTTTGCAGATACTGGTAAACCGTACGGTTATCCCAGTCGATGATTGGGAGAACTTTAAACACGCCGCGCTGGATAGCCAGCACCGGCAAATGCGCACGACTGCCCGATTGCTCTCGACGCAGACCGGCAAACCAGGTTTGCGCGTTCAGCTCCTGCAGCGCCCGGTTCATCGGCTCGACTTTGTTGATGTCATTGTATTTTTCAATGCCTTCAACGCCCTGCTCCCACAGTTTGCCGTAGCGCGCTTCTTGCCAGGCCGCACTTTCCTTTGCCCGGTAGACTTGCAGATTAAGCTTAAGCTTGTCCGTTAACTCATCAATAAACTGATAGGTTTCCGGGAACAGGTAGCCAGTATCGGTGAGGATCACCGGGATATCCGGGCGAACCTGATTTACCAGATGCAGGCTCACTGCCGCCTGGATACCAAAACTTGATGACAGTACATATTCACCAGGCAGGTTTTCCAGCGCCCACGCTACGCGATCCTCGGCGCTCAATTTTTCCAGTTGGTCGTTGGTTTGTGCCAACGCCATAACGCGTTCAACTTTCGGCAGTTCGTTCAACGCGTTGAGATCGAGTTTGGACATAAGTTCCTCACTGTTTGCCTTGCCTGATGGCGCTGCGCTTATCAGGCCTACCGATTCAGCAGACCCGATAAGTCAATTTCACATTATTCCCAGAAATCCCGTGCGGGATCGAGCACCGGGCGAATAATGCCCGCACGCACCGTAAAGTCACCGAAGCCTTCACCCGCTTCGCGCTCTTTCGCCCAGCGCCCAATCAGTTCATCCAGCGATGCCAGAATTTCCGGCTCGGTGATGTTCTCTTTAAACATCCGGGGAATACGGGTTCCGATACGGTTGCCCCCTAAATGGAGGTTGTAACGCCCAGGAGCTTTACCCACCAGACCAACTTCCGCCAGCATCGCGCGGCCGCAGCCGTTCGGGCAGCCGGTCACACGCATGACAATGTTTTCATCACTCAGGCTGTGCTTCGCCATCAGCGTGTCGATGTTGTCGATAAACGTTGGCAGGAAGCGCTCGGCTTCCGCCATCGCCAGCGGACAGGTCGGGAACGAGACGCAGGCCATCGAGTTTTCACGCTGCGGAGTGACCGCGTTCATTAAGCCACTCTTCTGCGCAATCTTCTCGATCTTCGCCTTTTCACTCTCAGGAACACCGGCAATGATCAGGTTCTGGTTCGCGGTAATGCGGAACTCACCTTTGTGGATCTTCGCGATCTCAAGCAGACCGGTTTTCAGCGGTCGGCCCGGATAATCGAGGATACGGCCGTTTTCAATAAATAACGTCAGATGCCATTTATTGTCGATCCCTTTCACCCAGCCGATACGATCGCCGCGACCGGTGAACTCGTACGGACGGATCGGCTCAAATTTGATCCCCGCCCGGCGCTCAACTTCAGCTTTAAAGGTCTCAACGCCTACGCGTTCCAGCGTGTATTTGGTTTTGGCGTTTTTACGATCGGTACGGTTACCCCAGTCACGCTGCGTGGTCACCACAGCCTCCGCCACGGCCAGCGTATGCTCAAGCGGCAGATAACCAAACTCGCTTGCCGTACGGGCATAGGTTTTCTTGTTGCCGTGCTCAATCGATAAACCGCCGCCGACCAGCAGGTTGAAGCCCACCAGCTTGCCGTTTTCCGCAATCGCCACAAAGTTCATATCGTTGGCGTGCAGATCGATGTCGTTCTGCGGTGGGATCACGACCGTGGTTTTAAACTTACGCGGCAGATAGGTTTGACCGAGGATCGGCTCTTCGTCGGTAGTCGCGACTTTTTCCTGATCCAGCCAGATCTCTGCATAGGCGCGGGTACGCGGCAGCAGATGTTCGGAGATCTTTTTCGCCCACTCGTAGGCTTCGGCGTGCAGCTCAGATTCATACGGGTTGGAGGTGCACAGCACGTTACGGTTCATGTCGTTGGCTGTCGCCAGCGCGTCCAGGCCGACGGAGTGCAGCATCTGGTGTACCGGCTTAACGTTCTTCTTCAGAATGCCGTGAAACTGGAAGGTCTGACGGTTGGTCAGACGAATGCTGCCGTAAATGGTGTTGTCATGGGCGAACTTATCGATCGCCTGCCACTGTTTGGTGGTGATCACCCCACCTGGCAGACGACAGCGCAGCAGCATCGCGTGACGCGGCTCCAGCTTTTGCTCGGCACGTTCGGCGCGGATATCGCGGTCGTCCTGCTGGTACATACCGTGAAAACGGATCAGCAGGAAGTTGTCGCCTTTAAACCCGCCGGTCAGGCCGTCGTTTAAATCTTCGGCAATGGTACCGCGCAGATAGTTGCTTTCCAGCTTCATACGCTCAGCGTCGGACAGTTTGCCTTCGACCACCAATGGTCCTGGATGTTTTTCGCTCATTAGTAGACATCTCGCTGATAACGGCGCTCAATGCGCAGCTCACTTAAAAATTCATCCGCCGCTTCGATATCCATACCACCGAATTCGGCAATCACTTCCAACAACGCCTGCTCAACGTCTTTCGCCATGCGATTGGCGTCGCCACAGACATAAATGTGCGCACCGTCGTTAATCCAGCGCCACAGTTCCGCGCCCTGTTGGCGCAGTTTATCTTGTACGTAGACTTTTTCTTTTTGATCGCGGGACCAGGCGAGATCGATACGGCTCAGTACGCCCTCTTTGACGTAACGCTGCCATTCCACCTGATACAGGAAATCTTCGGTAAAGTGTGGGTTACCAAAAAACAGCCAGTTTTTGCCTTCGGCTCCGTCAGCCGCACGTTGCTGCATGAATGCACGGAACGGCGCAATCCCCGTACCCGGTCCAATCATAATTACCGGCGTCTGCGGGTTCGCCGGCAGACGGAAGTTGTCGTTGTGTTCAATGAACACGCGAACTTCACCTTCTTCTTCCACGCGGTCGGCGAGGAAACTGGAAGCACCACCAGCACGGGCGCGACCTTCTATCTCATAACGCACCACGCCCACGGTGACGTGCACTTCGCTTTCCACTTCCGCCTGGGAAGAAGCAATGGAGTACAAACGCGGCGTCAGCGGACGCAGAAGATCAACTAACGCCTGAGCATCCAGTTGTGCCGGAGAGAAGCGCACCATATCGACGATGGGCGTGGTTGCGGCGTAATGCTGCAACTGTGCTTTGTCACCCACTAACGGCAGCAAAGTTTCGCTGCGGGTTAAGGTGGCATAGTTCTCTACGATATTGCCGGTGTTAACCGTCAGCTCGAAATGCCACTGCAACGCTTCAGCGAGCAACAGGGTTTTGCCTTCAACCGTGACCGGCTCATCACCTTTCAGCCACAGCAGTTCAACCAGTTCTTTAACCAGAGCCGGGTCATTCTGATACCAGACGCCCAGCGCATCGCCCGGCTGATAACGCAGGCCGGAATCGCCTAAATCAATTTCAATATGGCGCACGTCTTTTTCAGAGTCGCGGCCGGTAATTTTCTGATTCACCGCAAGCGACGCCGTCAGCGGCGCTTCTTTGGTGTATGGGCTGGTGTGTACTTCATTTACTGCACCGCTCGCGGCAACTTGCACAGACGGTGCCGCAGGCGCACGCCCTTTCAGGACATCAACCAGACGAGCACGCCACTGCGCGGCGTCGGCCTGGTATTCGACGTCGGCGTCGACGCGGTCGAGCAGACGTTCACCGCCCAGCTCAGCCAATTTCGCATCGAAGTCTTTTCCTGCCTGGCAGAAAAACTCATAAGAGGTATCGCCAAGACCAAACACGGCAAAAGCGGTGTTATCAAGCTTCGGCGCTTTTTTCGAGAACAGGAATTTATGCAACGCCACGGCTTCTTCCGCCGGTTCACCTTCCCCTTGCGTCGACGCCACCACGATCAGCAGTTTTTCATTGGCGATTTGTTTGAATTTATAGTCGCCAGCGTTGATGAGAGTGACGTTGAGCTTCGCGGCGATCAGATCATCGCGCAGGGCTTCCGCCACACGGCGCGCATTACCGGTTTGCGAGGCGGAGATAAGCGTAATGCCAGGCATTTCAGCGACAGGCGCAGTCGCCACCGCGTTGCTGCCAGGCTGCTGATTCAGCACGCCCCAAAAATAGCCAGAAACCCACGCAAGCTGTGCGGGAGTGAAATCGGTCGTGGCCGCCTGAAGGCGTGCCAGTTGCTCCGGGTTTAGCGGTAGCAAAGCGGAAGGTGGGGCCTGTGTCGTCATGCGTTGTCATGTTCCAGTAAGCAAAGCGGATTTCAGCAATAAAACCCAAACTGAAGATAAGGTTAACGGCGGGGATAGTAACAATTAAAGAAGGGATGGAAATAACAAATAACCAAATGGACTAACCTGTTTTAGTTATAGTTATTAACTGCAAAACAGATTATATAAACATTTGATATATAAATAATTACCAAATATTAACGTCATGAATAAATCGTTCTGATACTCAGCACCCTTTTATACACTAAATAATTTAAGATGCATCGAGGCGGCAACTGAGCAAGTCCCAGGAGCTTACATGAGTAAGTGACTGGGGCGAGCAAAGGCAGCCAACAAAGAAGCAGCTTAAAGAATGACGTGTATAAATAATGATAAAATTTGCTCTTTACGGTACCCTACCGCGGTTTTTCGCATTCTTGAGAGTAAAAAATGTCCACCACCTTGTTTAAAGATTTCACCTTCGAAGCCGCTCACCACCTGCCGCATGTACCGGAAGGGCATAAGTGTGGCCGCCTGCATGGTCACTCATTTATGGTGCGTCTTGAAATTACCGGTGAAGTCGATCCGCATACCGGTTGGATCATGGATTTTGCTGAGTTAAAAGCCGCGTTTAAGCCGACTTACGACAGACTCGATCACTACTATTTGAACGATATTCCTGGCTTAGAAAATCCAACCAGCGAAGTGCTGGCCAAATGGATTTGGGATCAGGTTAAACCTGTGGTCCCTCTGCTGAGTGCCGTAATGGTGAAAGAGACCTGCACAGCGGGCTGCGTATACCGCGGCGAGTGATTATAGGCTTGCCGGATGGCAATGCGTCTTATCCGGCCTGCAACGAGCAACAAACTCTGGCCGGGTAAGCGAAACGCCCCCGGCACAGTTATCAGGCAATATTCAGATACTTATGGGTCTGCATCGACAGACGCCAGTTACGCGCAATACAGGTATCAATGCACAAACGCGTCGCATCTTCTTTCTGGCTGATTGGCTGTAAGGCGATGATTCGCGGTTTGTCGTCACTCAACGTCGCCAGCAGTTCATCCAGTGCTTCAATATCGCGGACGCGGCCAACCGGATGCTTGATTTCATTCGCGCGCTCCAGCGCCTGTGACAGCACATCATAGCCACCGCGCATATTCACCTTCGGCGATACGGTCACCCAGGTATTCGGCGTACAGCGTACTTCGTGCGTGCCGCTGGTCTCAATCTGGCAGCTAAAGCCGTTCTTTTCCAGCAGGTCAGTCAGCGGCATCAGGTCATGAATGCAGGGCTCGCCACCGGTGATCACCACGTGACGGGCGGTATAGCCCTGACGCGAAATGACCGCCAGCAGATCTTCGCTGCTCGCAGCACCCCATTTATCGCTTTCTTTGGTCTTGGCCAGGATGCTGTACAGGGAGACTTCCCGATCCTCAAGCTTATCCCAGGTGTGTTTGGTATCGCACCAGGCACAGCCAACCGGGCATCCCTGTAAACGAATAAAAATGGCGGGGACGCCGGTAAAGTAACCCTCACCTTGCAGGGTCTGGAACATCTCGTTAATCGGGTACTGCATAGCGCTCTCAATATGGGGATAAACGATAATTATCGCAGATCCCCGCCAAAGTATCATGCCCCATCGATGCTTTACGAGGCGATCGCTGCGACAAAGCGCGCCGTTATCTGCTGCGGACGGGTAATAGCCCCACCAACCACCACGGTATGGGCGCCTAATGCCAGGCATCGTGCAGCACGTTCAGGGGTATCAACGTTCCCTTCCGCCACAACCGGTACACTGACCGCAGCCAACACATCACGTAAAAAACCGCAGTCGTTTTCCGCCAGCACATGCCCGGCAGTATCAGCGGTATAGCCGTAGAGCGTAGTGCCCACACAGTCAAAACCCAGGCGCTCAGCGGTCACCGCTTCGTCTACGGTGGCAATATCCGCCATCAGCAGTACGGACGGATAGCGAGCACGGATCTGCGTGACCAGTTCTTCCAGCGTTTGCCCACCGGGGCGCGGGCGCGCTGTCGCATCCAGAGCAATAATTTCCGGCTCAACGGTCATCAGTTCATCGACTTCCTGTAAAGTGGCCGTGATAAACACATCGCTACCCGGATAATCACGCTTGATAATCCCAATCACCGGCAGGGAGACGCTCTCTTTGATCGCGCGAATGTCCACCACGCTGTTCGCACGAATACCTACCGCACCGCTCTGCGCTGCCGCCAGCGCCATACGTGACATAATAAACGGGCTGTGCAGGGGCTCATTTTCCAGCGCCTGACAGGAGACAATTAATTTACCTTTCAGGGAATCCAGTACAGTTTTCATTACGATAAGATCTCTTCGACTTCGTTTTTAATGATGGTGACATGCGGGCCATAAATCACCTGAACCCCGTTGCCGCGAATAATTACGCCACGGGCTCCGGTCGCTTTCAGCGCCGCTTCATCGACCTTGCTGCTCTCTTTCACCGTCACGCGCAGGCGTGTGGCGCAACAATCCACCTCTTCCAGATTCTCTTTGCCTCCCAGCCCGGCGATCACTGCCGCTGCTCGCTCACTCTGCGGCAGGCCGGATTCAGTCGGCGCTGCGTTTTCACGACCTGGTGTCAACCAGTTAAAGCGGTTAATCAAATAGCGGAAGGTGAAGTAGTAAAGGAAGAACCACGGGATCCCCACCATGGGGACGTACATCCAGTTGGTTTTAGCTTCCCCCTGTAGCACGCCGAAAAGGAGGAAATCGATAAGCCCACCCGAAAAGGTTTGCCCGATGGTGATATGTAAAATATGCGCCATCATAAACGCCAGCCCATCGAAGAAGGCGTGAATGACGTATAACACGGGTGCGACAAACAGGAAGGAGAACTCGATAGGCTCAGTGATCCCTGTCAGGAAAGAGGTCAGGGCCGCTGACAACAGCAGACCAGCGACAAGTTTTCGGTTCTCAGGCCTGGCAGTATGGTACATCGCCAGACATGCGCCAAGCAGGCCAAACATCATGGTGATGAAGCGCCCGGACATAAAGCGCGAGGTGCCCGCATAGAACTGCTGCGTATTCGGATCGGCAAGTTGCGCGAAGAAAATACGCTGCGTACCTTCAACTAACTGGCCGTTGACGATTTCACTACCGCCAAGCGCTGTCGTCCAGAACGGCAAATAAAAGATATGGTGTAAACCCAGTGGGCCAAGCATACGCAGGATGAAGCCGTACAACAGCGTCCCCAGATAGCCTGTCGCATCCACCAGACCACCCAGTCCAAAAATGAGTTTCTGGAAATGCGGCCAAACCACCGTCATGACCGCACCCACGACAATCGCGGCAAGGGAGCTAATAATCGGTACAAAGCGCGAACCGCTGAAGAAACCAAGGAACTGAGGTAATGAGACTTTATTGAAACGGCTATGCAGCGCGCAGGTGACAAGCCCAATCACCACCCCACCGAACACACCCGTTTCCAGTGTCTGAATACCCAGCGTCATCCCCTGGCCTACGGCACCGGGATTCTCGTGTGCCAGCGTTCCGTTGAGCGTCAATAAAGCGTTGATGGTGGCGTTCATCACCAGAAATGCCAGCAATGCCGCAAGCCCGGCGGTGCCTTTATCCGTTTTCGCCAGTCCCACTGCGACACCTACCGCAAAGAGCACCGACAGGTTGGCAAACACAATAGAACCTGCGCTGGTCATGATCGTGAAGATTGCCTGTAACCAGTCAACGTTCAAAAATGGATAAGCAGTCAATGTGTTTGGATTCGACAGCGCGCCGCCAATCCCTAACAACAGCCCCGCAGCGGGCAGTACCGCAATCGGCAGCATGAACGATTTGCCGAACCGCTGTGCCTTTTCGAACCATGCGCCCGATGAAGCGCCGCTAAACATTTGCATCATTTTTTCATCTCCCCGATTAATGATGAAAATTTTTACCATATTTAATTTATAAAATGAAAATTATCATCAAAACCCAGGAAGCCGATCATACTTTTTTAAAATGACTGGCATCTCTCCCCTGCTTTCCGCCACACTATCAACAGAGAAACGCATTAAGGATTTTGCATGTCAGAAAATGAAAACCTGCTGCTGAGATTGCGCCAGGGCGTTGACGGATATAGCCGAACACAGCAGAAGCTGGGAGAGTTTGTGCTCAGCGATCCGGCAAAAGTTGTCTACCTGACGATTACCGAACTGGCGCGTGAAAGCGACACCAGCGAGGCGAGCGTCACACGTCTGTGCCGCGCACTAGGGTGTAAGGGTTATAACGAATTCAAAATGGCGCTGGCACTCGATCTCCAGCAAGGACAGCCGGTAGAGCACAGCGGAGATGAGATTGACAATGTGGTCAATGAATCCGTACAAGCGCTGCAGGACACAGCAAAATTACTCGACAGGACATTACTGGAATCCGCCGCTTTGGCGCTGCATCAGGCCCAGTCGGTACAGATTTATGGCGTAGCGGCCAGCGCTATTCTGGGTGAGTATTTACATTACAAACTCCTGCGCCTCGGCAAACCTGCACAATTGTTCAGTGACATGCATCGTGCAGCCATGAACGCCACAACGCTTAACAAAGACACGCTGGTGGTAGCGATTTCCAGTTCAGGTTCGACGCGCGATCTACTGCATGTCGTTAAACTGGCGCGTAAGCAAGGCGTGCGCGTACTGGCGTTAAGTAATACGCCGCGCAGCCCGTTGGCTTCGCTGAGTGATATTCAACTGGTCGCAGCCAAACCAGAAGGTCCGTTGAGTGCTGGCGCGCTAAACGCCAAGGTGGGAGTGATGCTGTTGGTAGAACTACTGACTACGTCGCTGATTGCTCTGGATGAAAAGTACAGTAATGTGAGCCAGCAAACCGCCAGCGCGACCCTTCCTCTACTGCTTTAAGAGCATAAAAAAACCCGCCGCAGCGGGTTTTTACGTTAAGAGTTAAAGAACAGGATTACGCCTGACCTTTGATCTCTTTACGACCGTTGTACGGTGCTTGTTCACCCAGAGCTTCTTCGATACGAATCAGCTGGTTGTACTTAGCAACGCGGTCAGAACGGCTCATAGAACCAGTTTTGATCTGGCCTGCAGCGGTACCAACAGCCAGGTCAGCGATGGTAGCGTCTTCAGTTTCGCCAGAGCGGTGAGAGATGACAGCGGTGTAGCCAGCGTCTTTCGCCATTTTGATCGCAGCCAGAGTTTCGGTCAGAGAACCGATCTGGTTGAATTTGATCAGGATGGAGTTAACGATGCCTTTTTCGATGCCTTCTTTCAGGATCTTGGTGTTAGTTACGAACAGATCGTCACCAACCAGCTGGATTTTGTCGCCCAGTACTTTAGTCTGGTATGCGAAACCGTCCCAGTCAGACTCGTCCAGACCATCTTCGATGGACACGATCGGGTACTGTTTGGTCAGTTCTTCCAGGAAGTGAGTGAATTCTTCGGAGGTGAATGCTTTGTTGCCTTCGCCAGCCAGAACGTATTTACCGTCTTTGTAGAATTCAGAAGCTGCACAGTCCATCGCCAGGGTGATGTCTTTGCCCAGCTCGTAGCCAGCTGCTTTAACCGCTTCAGCGATTACAGCCAGAGCTTCAGCGTTGGAACCCAGGTTCGGCGCGTAGCCACCTTCGTCACCAACTGCAGTGTTCATACCTTTAGCTTTCAGAACTTTAGCCAGGTTGTGGAACACTTCAGAACCCATACGAACGGCTTCTTTCAGAGTCTTAGCGCCAACCGGCTGAATCATGAATTCCTGGATGTCGACGTTGTTGTCAGCGTGCTCACCACCGTTGATGATGTTCATCATCGGAACCGGCATGGAGTATTTACCCGGAGTACCGTTCAGTTCAGCGATGTGTGCATACAGCGGCAAGCCTTTAGCAGCAGCTGCTGCTTTGGCGTTCGCCAGGGACACAGCCAGGATGGCGTTTGCACCGAAGTTGGATTTGTTTTCAGTACCGTCCAGATCGATCATGATCTTGTCGATGCCAGCCTGATCTTTAGCATCTTTACCCAGCAGAGCCTGAGCAATTGGGCCGTTAACAGCTGCAACAGCTTTCAGTACGCCTTTACCCATGAAACGGGATTTGTCGCCATCGCGCAGTTCCAGTGCTTCGCGGGAACCAGTAGAAGCACCTGACGGAGCTGCTGCCATACCAACGAAACCACCTTCCAGGTGTACTTCGGCTTCAACAGTCGGGTTACCACGGGAGTCGATGATTTCACGACCGATGATTTTAACGATTTTGGACATTAGATTTTCCTCAGTACAAGTTAAACTAAAACTCCAGACAAACAATGCACCCTAATGGGTGCATTGCCGTTCTAACTTATTTACTTCTTACTTCGCCTGACGCTTCTGATGTTCACTGGCGGCTTTCACAAAGCCGGCAAACAGCGGGTGCCCATCACGTGGCGTGGAAGTAAATTCCGGGTGGAACTGACAGGCCACGAACCACGGATGATTCGGTACCTCAATGATCTCGACCAACTGATCATCACCGGAACGGCCTGCAATACGCAGACCCGCAGCTTCAATCTGTTTCAACAGCATATTGTTGACTTCGTAACGGTGGCGATGGCGTTCAACAATTGTCGGCGCGCCGTACAGTTGACGAACCAGGCTATCGTCGCTCAACTGACACTGCTGCGCACCAAGGCGCATTGTGCCGCCCAGATCGCTCTTCTCGGTACGGACTTCGACGTTGCCGTCTTCATCGCGCCATTCGGTAATCAGGGCCACCACCGGGTACTTACAGTCTGGCACAAATTCCGTGGAGTTGGCGTTATCCATACCCACTACGTTACGTGCAAACTCAATCAACGCAACCTGCATACCCAGGCAAATGCCCAGATAAGGAATATTGTTCTCACGCGCAAAGCGCGCCGTCGCGATTTTACCTTCAACACCACGGTAGCCGAAGCCGCCTGGGATCAGGATTGCATCAAGACCTTTCAGGATCTCAACGCCACGCGTTTCGACATCTTGCGAATCGATCAGCTTGATGTTGACGGTGACACGATTCTTCAGACCACCATGCTTCAGCGCTTCGATAACTGACTTATAGGCATCCGGCAGTTCAATGTACTTGCCGACCATACCGATAGTCACTTCGCCTGCCGGATTCGCTTCTTCGTAAATAACCTGTTCCCATTCTGACAGATTAGCTTCCGGACAGTTCAAGCTGAATCGTTTACAAATATAATCGTCAAGGCCCTGAGATTTCAACAGGCCCGGGATTTTATAGATGGAATCGACATCTTTCAGAGAAATCACCGCTTTTTCCGGAACGTTACAGAACAATGCAATTTTTGCACGTTCATTAGCCGGAACTGCGCGATCGGAGCGGCAAATCAGGATATCTGGCTGAATACCGATAGAAAGCAGCTCTTTTACAGAGTGCTGAGTCGGTTTAGTTTTGACTTCACCTGCCGCCGCCATGTACGGAACCAGCGTCAGATGCATAAACAGCGTGTGCTCACGGCCAATTTCTACGGCCATCTGGCGAATCGCTTCAAGGAACGGCAGAGATTCGATATCCCCAACGGTTCCGCCGATTTCGACCAGAACAACATCATGACCTTCACCGCCTTCCAGAACGCGCTCTTTAATGGCATTCGTGATGTGCGGGATAACCTGAACTGTTGCGCCCAGGTAGTCGCCACGGCGCTCTTTACGCAGAACGTCGGAGTAGATACGACCCGTAGTGAAGTTGTTGCGGCGGCTCATTTTGGTACGAATGAAACGCTCATAGTGACCCAGGTCCAGGTCGGTTTCAGCGCCGTCTTCGGTAACGAACACTTCCCCGTGTTGGATTGGGCTCATAGTACCTGGATCGACGTTGATGTACGGATCCAGTTTCATCATGGTTACATTGAGGCCACGGGCTTCAAGAATGGCTGCCAGGGAGGCTGCGGCAATGCCTTTTCCCAGAGAGGATACGACCCCGCCGGTCACAAAAATATAGTTCGTTGTCATGCTGGACCTGAGAAGTTAGGGTGAAACGATGGAATTACCAAGACGGGAAAGTAGTATACCCGAACATGACGAGCGCCACAAACTTTCATTATCCCCTCTCCTTCGTTCTTCAAGCCGCACCGGTGTTGGCTTCCTTCACTCACCCCAGTCACATAGCATTTCTATGTTCCTGGGATTCTTTCAGTCGCCGCCTTGTTGCGACTCGAATAACTCGAAGAGGCAGTATACAAGGTGTTTCATCAACATAACGGGAAGAGAAAATAGCCTCTTTTGGGTAAATGTTTTTGACGTAAATCAAGCGCTTGTTATTTAAAAAATCACACAAATCGCCCTTGACCGACGAAATCCCTTAGAGATCAATTTCCTGCCGTTTTACCTGTTGCCAGACTTCTTCCATAGTTTCCAGATCAACACCAGTCATTTCCAAACCGCGCGAAGCCACAATTCGCTCAACTTCACGAAAACGCCGCTCAAACTTCTCGTTCGCTTTCTGCAATGCGGTCTCTGCTTTAGTGCCTAAATGCCGGGCCATATTAACCGTAGCAAACAGCAGATCGCCCATTTCCTCCTCCAGTTTAGCCTGGTCGACAACAGCCTGCTTAGCCTCAAACATGACTTCGTCGATCTCTTCGTAAACCTTGTCGACAACCGGTCCTAACGTTTTCCAGTCGAAGCCAACATTTGAGCAGCGTTTCTGGATTTTTTGGGCGCGCATTAATGCCGGTAAACTGCGGGGAATATCGTCGAGTGCGGAATGCTGTGCCTTCTGGGCGCGTTCTTCACTTTTGATTTTTTCCCAACGGGTCAAAACCTCAGTACTGTTACTGGCAGAAACATCAGCAAAAACATGTGGATGACGGCGTTCAAGTTTATCGCTTATCGCAGCACAAATATCATCGAAGTTGAAGCGCCCTTCTTCCTGCGCCATCTGGGCGTAAAACACCACCTGGAACAGCAGGTCGCCCAGCTCTCCGCGCAGGTCGTCAAAGTCTTCACGCGCAATCGCGTCCAGCACTTCATAGGTTTCTTCGAGGGTGTAAGGGGCAATAGTGGAGAATGTCTGCTCTTTGTCCCACGGACAGCCGTTTTCCGGGTCGCGCAGGCGCTGCATAATACCGAGCAGTCGGTCGATTTGATTCATTGGGATATCCTGAAATTTCAATACAGTAGACCGGATAAGGCGATAGCCGACATCCGGCAACATAGCAATGCCTGATGGCAACGCTAACGCGTCTTATCAGGCCTACAAGGTTATCCGGCCTACAAAATCATTAATTACCGTGCAAGCGACGTGCGTCGATCACATCCGGTACCTGGTTCAGCTTGCCGAGCACGCGCCCGAGCACCTGCAGGTTATAAATTTCGATGGTCATATCGATGGTGGCCAGCTGTTGTTTGGTATCACTTCGGCTGGCAACTCCCAGCACGTTCACCTTCTCGTTGGCGAGAATAGTAGTGATATCACGTAACAAGCCGCTGCGATCGTTGGCCTGGACGCGAACCACCAGCGAATATCCTGCCGAGTAGCTTTCGCCCCAGACCGCATCAACAATACGTTCCGGCGCATGGGAGCGCAGCTCAGCCAGCTGTTCACAATCCGCCCGGTGCACGGAAATACCGCGTCCCTGGGTAATAAATCCGACAATCTCATCGCCCGGAATCGGCTGGCAGCAGCGAGCGATGTGGTGCATCAGGTTACCTACCCCTTCCACCACCACACGACCGTCGTCTTTACGACGGCTCTGCGGTGCCTGCGTTTTCTGCTGAAGCTGTTTCAGCGCGGCGGCATCCTGTTCGGCAGCGCTTGGCTTATTAAACTGCGCCTGCAGGAAGTTCACCATTTGGTTGAGGCGGATGTCTCCCCCACCAATCGCCGCCAGCAACTCGTCCAGCTCATTGAAGCTGTAGCGCGGCAGCAGGTGTTTTTCCGCCTCTTTCAGGCTGATACCTAAATGCGCCAGCTCATCGTCGAGGATCTGGCGACCAGCAAGGATGTTTTTGTCGCGGTCCTGTTTACGGAACCAGGCGTGGATCTTCGAACGCCCACGACTGGTGGTTACGTAGCCAAGGTTAGGATTCAGCCAGTCGCGGCTTGGGTTTGGCTGTTTCTGGGTGATAATTTCAATTTGATCGCCCATCTGCAGCTGGTAGGTAAACGGTACGATGCGCCCGCCAATTTTCGCGCCAATGCATCGATGCCCCACATCGCTATGAATGTGGTAAGCAAAATCGAGCGGCGTGGAGCCCGCAGGTAAGTCTACAACGTCCCCTTTTGGCGTAAAGACGTACACGCGGTCATCAAAGACCTGGCTACGGACTTCATCCAGCATTTCACCGGAATCCGCCATCTCTTCCTGCCAGGCAATCAGCTTACGCAGCCACGCAATGCGATCTTCATGACCAGAACGCGCCGCGCCTGAAGCTGTGCCCTCTTTGTACTTCCAGTGCGCGGCGACGCCCAGTTCGGCATCTTCGTGCATCTGTTTGGTACGGATCTGAATTTCGATGGTTTTCCCGCCCGGCCCCAGTACAACCGTATGGATTGACTGGTAGCCATTGGGTTTCGGATTAGCAACGTAATCATCGAACTCATCCGGCAGATGGCGATAGTGAGTGTGTACTATCCCGAGTGCGGCATAGCAGTCCTGTAAACGCTCTGCCACGATACGCACTGCGCGTACATCGAACAGTTCATCGAAGGCCAACTGCTTTTTCTGCATTTTGCGCCAGATGCTGTAGATATGCTTCGGACGTCCATACACTTCGGCTTTGACGCCTTCCGTTTTCATCTCTGAGCGCAAATGACCGACGAACTCATCAATGTAATGTTCCCTGTCGATACGACGTTCATGCAGCAGCTTGGCTATGCGTTTGTATTCAGCCGGGTGCAGATAACGGAAGCAATAATCTTCCAGCTCCCATTTTAATTGCCCGATTCCCAAACGGTTGGCCAGCGGTGCATAGATATTGGTGCACTCTTTTGCCGCCAGAACGCGTTCATCTTCCGGCGCGTCTTTCACTTCACGCAGATGGGCAATCCGCTCTGCCAGCTTGATGACCACACAGCGGAAGTCATCTACCATTGCCAGCAGCATACGGCGGACGTTATCGACCTGCTCGGAAGAAACTGAATCGGTATGCGTGGCTTTAAGCTGGCGTATTGCCGCCATATCACGCACACCGTGGATAAGATGAACAATGGATTTGCCCACGCTCTCGCGCAGGATGTCTTCACTGACCACGTTGGCATCAGCCAGAGGGAACAGCATTGCTGCACGCAGCGTGTCGATATCCATGCTCAACATGGAGAGAATTTCTACCATCTCCACGCCACGCCACAGCAGCAGATCCGCATCCGGATGCCCCTGTGTCTGCTGGAGGCAGTACGCCCAGGTTTCGGCTAAGCGTTCACACGACTGCTGGCTGGAGATCCCCAGACTCGCGATCCATTTCTTTGGATCAAACTCACCAGCTTTATTTATATGTGCACTTCTTACCGCAACCATTGTCCTCTCCTTAAGGGGCCAGGCCTGTCGAAGTCGACAAGCCCTATCCATTGTCTTTCATGCTGCATTACAACCCGAAATCCAATGGGTACAAAATTCATTACAAACGCTCAAACAGGACCATTGATTCCAGGTGTCCAGTGTGCGGAAACATATCGAGCATCGCCAGTCGCCGTATGGCGTATCCAGCGTTGAGCAAAGCATCGCTGTCACGAGCCAGCGTTGCTGGGTTACAGGATACATAAACAACGCGTATAGGTTCTAATTTTATAATATGTTGCATCACACCTGCAGCCCCCGCACGCGCAGGATCGAGCAATACTTTGTCGAATCCGTTTTTCGCCCACGGCTGTCGGGTAACATCTTCCTCAAGGTTTTCATGAAAGAATGTCACATTGTGTAATCCGTTATTCAGCGCGTTTTCTCGGCCTTTTTCCACCAACGCAGGAACACCTTCTACGCCAACCACGCTTGCTGCCCGAGCTGCCAGCGGTAGGGTAAAATTTCCCATGCCACAGAACAGATCGAGTACACGATCTTCAGGTTGCACATCAAGCCATTCCAGCGCACGGGCGACCATTTGTTGGTTTACCCCTTCATGGACCTGAATAAAATCGCGCGGGCTGAAGGTTAACCGTAGTCCATTTGAATCATACCAGGGCGATTCTTCTGATATTGATTCCAGTATCTCGCTTTGCGGGGCCAGAAACAAAGACAGCCCCTGAGAATGCGAAAAGCATTCCAGTTTTTCTTTATCCGCAGCACTCAATGGCGCCGTGTGGCGCAAAATCATCAGGGTTCCACTTCCCGCCTGCACCAGTTCGACATGGCCAAGATGGCGTAACCCTTGCAGACTTTCCAGACACGCTCTGAGATGGGGCAATAACGCCTCAAGCTGGGGCACCAAAATAGGGCATTGTTTGACATCGATAATGTCGCTGGAACCGGATTTGCGAAACCCCATCTGCAATTTTTGTTCTTTTGGCCGATAGTTCAGACTCAAACGTGCGCGACGACGATAGCCCCACGGGGCATCAGCTATAACATCCGACACCTCACATTTCATTAAACGCGACAACGCTGCGCTTTTGCTACGCTGCTGCAATGAGATGCTGGCATGCTGCTGCTGGCAACCGCCGCACACGCCAAAATGCGGGCAACGTGGCACTTCACGCTGTGGGCTGTCGTTTAAACGTCGTTTTACTTGCGCGCGGGCAAACTGTTTTTTATCTTCGGTAATCACCACCTCGGCGCTTTCCTGGGGTAGCAATTCCGGTATAAACAACGCCTTTCCGTTATGGCGAGCGACGCCCTGACCGAAAGGATCAAGGTCATTGACGGTAACGGTTATGATCTGACGCGTCGTCACGCGTCGTTTTGCAGAGTAGAATTGCGCCATCGACGAGATATTTCTCTATTTAACAGTGTGACCCTAATTGTCCCATAACGGAACTCCATGACCAACTACAGCCTGCGCGCACGCATGATGATTCTGATCCTGGCCCCGACCGTCCTGATAGGTTTGTTGCTCAGTATCTTTTTTGTTGTGCATCGCTATAACGACTTGCAGCGTCAACTGGAAGATGCTGGTGCCAGCATCATTGAACCACTCGCGGTCTCCAGCGAATATGGCATGAACCTGCAAAACAGGGAATCCATCGGCCAGCTTATCAGCGTGCTGCATCGTCGCCATTCCGATATCGTGCGGGCAATTTCTGTTTATGACGAAAATAACCGACTGTTCGTCACCTCTAATTTTCATCTCGATCCGTCTGAAATGCAGTTGGCGACAGGTTCACCGTTTCCCCGGAAGCTGAGCGTCACCCGGCACGGGGATATCATGATCCTGCGAACCCCTATTATATCGGAAAGCTATTCACCGGATGAATCCGCCGTAAGCGACGCCAAAAACACCAAAAATATGCTGGGGTATGTGGCGCTTGAGCTGGACCTTAAGTCCGTACGATTGCAGCAGTACAAAGAGATCTTTATCTCCAGCGTAATGATGCTGTTTTGTATTGGTATTGCGTTAATTTTCGGCTGGCGTCTGATGCGCGACGTGACCGGCCCGATTCGCAATATGGTGAATACCGTTGACCGAATACGTAGAGGACAGCTCGACAGCCGCGTGGAAGGTTTCATGCTGGGCGAGCTGGATATGCTTAAAAATGGCATCAACTCGATGGCCATGTCTCTCGCGGCCTACCATGAAGAGATGCAGCACAACATCGATCAGGCCACCTCTGACCTGCGCGAAACGCTGGAGCAGATGGAAATCCAGAACGTCGAGCTGGATCTGGCGAAGAAACGCGCCCAGGAAGCGGCACGTATTAAGTCTGAGTTTCTGGCAAACATGTCCCACGAGCTGCGAACACCGCTGAATGGCGTGATTGGCTTCACCCGTCTGACGCTAAAAACCGAGCTCAACACCACACAGCGCGATCACCTGAATACCATTGAACGCTCGGCTAACAATCTGCTGGCCATCATCAATGATGTACTCGACTTCTCCAAACTTGAGGCGGGCAAGCTGATTCTGGAAAGCATTCCGTTCCCGCTGCGCAGCACGCTGGATGACGTCGTTACGCTGTTAGCGCATTCATCCCATGATAAAGGGCTTGAGCTGACGCTGAATATTAAGAATGACGTACCGGACAACGTCATCGGTGACCCGTTGCGTTTACAGCAGGTGATCACCAATCTGGTCGGCAACGCCATCAAATTTACCGAGGGCGGCAACATCGACATTCTGGTCGAGAAGCGAGCCCTTAGTAACACGAAAGTGCAAATTGAAGTACAAATCCGCGATACCGGGATCGGTATTCCTGAGCGCGATCAATCCCGCCTGTTCCAGGCTTTCCGTCAGGCGGATGCCAGTATTTCCCGGCGTCATGGCGGAACCGGGCTAGGTCTGGTCATTACGCAAAAACTGGTCAACGAAATGGGTGGAGATATCTCCTTCCACAGCCAGCCTAACCGGGGTTCCACGTTCTGGTTCCATATCAGCCTCGATCTCAACCCTAACGTTATCGTTGACCGCTCAACCACGCTCTGTCTTGCCGGTAAACGACTGGCCTACGTCGAACCTAACGCCACCGCCGCACAATGCACGTTAGATATCTTGAGTGAAACACCGCTGGAGGTGATTTACAGCCCTTCGTTCTCCGGGTTGCCAGCGGAGCACTACGACATTCTGTTGCTGGGCATTCCGGTCACTTTGCGCGAACCACTCACCATGCAGCATGAGCGGCTGGCGAGCGCAGCAGCGATGACCGACTTCCTGTTGCTAGCCTTGCCTTGTCATGCACAAATTAACGCAGAGAAATTGAAACAGGGCGGCGCGGCGGCGTGTCTGTTGAAACCTCTCACCTCAACCCGCTTACTGCCTGCGCTGACAGAGTATTGTCAGCTAAACCACAGCGCGGATCCGCTGCTGTTAGATGAAAGCAAAATTGCGATGACCGTCATGGCGGTAGACGACAACCCGGCGAACCTCAAGCTGATTGGCGCATTGCTGGAAGATAAGGTCCAGCACGTCGTGCTTTGCGACAGCGGGCATCAGGCGGTGGATCGCGCCAGACAAATGCCGTTTGACCTGATCCTGATGGATATTCAGATGCCAGACATGGACGGCATTCGTGCCTGCGAACTGATCCACCAGCTTCCTCATCAACAGCAGACACCAGTCATTGCGGTCACCGCACACGCCATGGCCGGGCAGAAAGAGAAGCTGCTCAGCGCCGGGATGAACGATTACCTGGCGAAGCCTATCGAGGAAGATAAGCTGCATAATCTGCTGTTACGTTACAAACCGGGCGCAAGCACATCGCTGCGGGCACTCACCGCAGAACCTCTTGAGCCAGTCGTCAATCCGAACACGACGCTCGACTGGCAACTGGCATTAAGGCAAGCCGCGGGTAAGAACGATTTGGCACGGGATATGCTGCAAATGCTGATCGATTTTCTGCCTGAGGTGCGTAACAAAATCGAAGAGCAACTGGTCGGAGAGAACCCCGAAGGGCTGGTGGATATGATTCACAAGCTGCACGGCAGTTGCGGCTATAGTGGTGTCCCCCGCATGAAAAACCTGTGTCAGCTCATTGAACAACAGCTACGCAGTGGAACCAAAGAAGAAGAGCTGGAACCTGAATTTTTAGAGCTTCTGGATGAAATGGACAACGTTGCGCGCGAAGCGAAACGGATATTGGGGTGATATTCGCCGGATGCGGCGTAAACGCCTTATCCGACCTACAACTCAGCGTAATTGCTGCCCTGCTTTGAGCGTTGCGGCTACGTTTCGCGCCGTCATTCGTACGTTGTCGCTCGCGTTCTTTAGCGCCTCATCCAGGGTACAGATGGTATAGATGACGCTGAAAACCGCATCCAGCCCATGCTCGTGGACCACACCGACATCCGCCGTCAGGCTACCTGCGATACCGATAACCGGCTTGTTGTAACGCTTTGCGACCTTCGCTACGCCAACAGGAACCTTACCGTGAATGGTCTGACTATCAATGCGCCCTTCACCTGTGACCACTAAATCCGCATCCGCAACGCAGGCATCAAGGTGTAACGCATCGGTCACTATCTCAATACCGCAGCGTAACTGTGCGCCGCAAAACGCATACAGCGCCGCCCCCATACCACCCGCCGCACCACCACCGGCCAGATCCAGCACGTTGACGTCCAGATCGCGGGCAATGAGTTGCGCATAGTGCGTGAGCGCCCGATCCAGGCGAATAATCATCTCCGGCGTCGCCCCTTTTTGCGGACCAAAAACCGCAGATGCGCCCTCTTTTCCAGTCAACGGGTTGGTCACATCGCAAGCCACTTCAATACGGCACCCGGCAAGACGGCTGTCTAACTGAGAAATATCAATCCGGGACAGAGATTCCAGACCGATCCCGCCTTGCGCAATTTCGTTATTTTGCGCATCCAGCAATTTTGCTCCCAGCGCTTGCACCATCCCGGAACCGCCATCATTGGTGGCGCTACCGCCAATCCCAATGATGATATGCTCAACGCCAGCGTCCAGCGCATGACGGATTAACTCCCCGGTTCCCCAGGACGTCGTTTTCAGCGGATCGCGTAGCCTCGCAGGAACCTGTTCCAGTCCGCTGGCGGCCGCCATTTCGATAAACGCCGAGCGCTCATCACCAGATAAACCATAAAATGCCTGAATTGTGTTGCCCAAAGGGCCGGTAACATCAACATGCACAAGGTGACCTTGCGTTGCGGCAACCATCGCTTCGACCGTTCCTTCACCGCCATCTGCAACCGGGATCTTCATGTAATCCGCATCGGGCCAGATCTCACGAAACCCCAGCTCTATAGCCGTTGCCACCTCAAGCGCACTCAAACTTTCCTTATAGGAATCGGGTGCGATTACTATTTTCATAAAGCATCCTTACGCATGTTGATTATGTTAAGCATACACCAGGAGCAAAACCGCTCACTCTATAGGAGCGGTCCTGGATCACTTAGCGAACCATGCACGGACGCTTATTATCAAACGTCCAGTTCGGGATAAGATACTGCATACCCATCGCATCATCACGCGCACCCAGTCCATGTTGCTGGTACAGCTCATGCGCTTTCATGACCTGATCCATATCCAGCTCCACACCCAGACCCGGTTTTGCCGGAACCTGCACCATGCCGCCTTTGATTTCAAACGGCTCTTTGGTCAAGCGCTGGTTGCCTTCCTGCCAGATCCAGTGGGTGTCGATAGCGGTTATTTTACCCGGAGCCGCCGCCGCGACATGCGTAAACATCGCCAGCGAAATATCAAAGTGATTGTTAGAGTGCGATCCCCAGGTCAGCCCGAACTCATGGCACATCTGCGCCACACGGACAGAACCCTGCATGGTCCAGAAGTGCGGGTCCGCCAGTGGGATATCCACAGACTGCAACGACAGCGTATGCCCCATCTGACGCCAGTCGGTGGCGATCATGTTGGTGGCGGTCGGCAGACCGGTGGCGCGGCGGAACTCCGCCATCACTTCACGACCAGAGAAGCCCTGCTCGGCACCGCACGGATCTTCCGCATAGGCCAGAGAACCCTTCAGATATTTGCCGATCTTAATCGCTTCATTTAGCGACCACGCGCCGTTCGGATCCAGCGTGACGCGGGCCTGCGGAAAGCGTTTCGCTAGCGCGACAATAGATTCCGCTTCTTCTTCCCCTGCCAGTACGCCGCCTTTCAGTTTAAAGTCGTTGAAACCATACTTCTCATACGCGGCTTCCGCCAGGCGCACTACCGCATCCGGGATCATCGCTTCTTCATGACGCAGACGATACCAGTCGCATTTATCATCCGGCTGACTCTGGTACGGCAGCGGCGTTGCCTTACGGTTACCCACGAAGAACAGGTAACCCAACATTTCAACTTCACTACGCTGCTGGCCATCCCCCAGCAAAGAGGCGACGTTTACGCCCAAATGCTGACCTAACAGATCCAACATGGCCGCTTCGATCCCAGTAACCACATGAATAGTGGTACGTAAATCGAAGGTCTGCAAACCGCGACCGCCCGCATCACGATCGGCAAAAGTATTGCGTACTGCATTCAGCACATTTTTATATTCGCCTAACGTTTTGCCTACCACCAACGGGATCGCATCTTCCAGCGTTTTGCGGATTTTTTCGCCGCCGGGAATTTCACCCACGCCGGTATGACCGGAGTTATCTTTAATAATCACAATATTGCGCGTGAAGAACGGAGCATGTGCGCCGCTCAGGTTCATCAACATGCTGTCATGACCCGCAACCGGAATAACCTGCATAGAGGTAACCAATGGGGTAGAAAATTGTGCGCTCATAATTAAGTCCTTATTCAAAATTAGTGGCGGCCGAAAACGGGACGTTTACGGTCAAAAGTCCATCCGGGGATCAGATACTGCATTGGGCCTGCGTCATTACGCGCGCCGCCGGGCAGCGCCTTATAGGCTTCATGCGCTTTCTGTACCTGATCCCAGTCCAGTTCCACGCCCAGACCGGGCGCATCGGGTACCGCAATTTTTCCGTTTTTAATCTCCACCGGATTTTTGGTCAGGCGGCAATCGCCCTCCTGCCAGATCCAGTGGGTATCAATAGCCGTTGGATTACCCGGCGCAGCCGCACCAACGTGGGTGAACATCGCCAGGGAAATATCAAAATGATTGTTAGAATGGCAGCCCCAGGTCAGGCCCCAGTCATCGCATAACTGTGCCACGCGTACCGCGCCAGAAAGGGTCCAGAAGTGCGGATCGGCCAGCGGAATATCTACTGAATTCAGCATCACCGCATGGCCCATTTCACGCCAGTTGGTAGCTATCATGTTCGTTGCTACCGGCAGACCGGTTGCACGGCGGAACTCGGCCATCACTTCACGGCCAGAAAAACCCTGTTCAGCGCCGCATGGATCTTCGGCGTAGGTCAGAACATCGTTCAGCCCTTTACACAGGGAGATGGCTTCATCCAGCAGCCAGGCACCGTTGGGATCAACCGTAATACGCGCATCCGGGAAGCATTTTTTCAGCGCACGAGCGGTGTCGATTTCCTGCTCGCCAGGCAGTACACCGCCCTTGAGTTTGAAATCTTTAAAGCCGTAGCGATCCTGCGAAGCCTGAGCCAGACGTACCACAGCCTCACTGTTCATCGCTTGCTGATGACGCAGGTGATACCACTCATGGTTTCCCGGCGTACTTTCCAGATACGGTAAATCGGTCTTTGTGCGATCGCCCACGTAGAACAGATAGCCGAGTACGGTGACCGCATCGCGCTGCTTGCCCGGCCCTAACAGTTCACAAACCGGCACGTTCAGCGCCTTACCCAGCAGGTCGAGCAATGCGGCTTCCAGCGCCGCTACCGCATTGACCCGTAGTTCAAAGGTCCAGGCGCCTTTGCCAAAGGTGTCAAAATCAGCGGCCTGGTTGCCTTTATACACCTGCTGCACCACCTTATTCAGGCGCGCCACTTCCTGGCCCAACACCTGCGGAATCGCATCCACCAGCGTCTGATAAATCACTTCGCCACCAGGCGCTTCACCGACACCGGTGTTTCCGGCATTATCGGTGAGCACCACGATATTACGAGTAAAGTATGCGTTATGCGCGCCGCCAATATTGAGCAGCATGCTGTCATGACCGGCCACCGGGATGACCTTCATATCGGTAATAACGGGACTCGATTGTGTTGTCATCATCATTGTCCTGCGACAGGTTTCAGTTCGATACGTTTAATATCGCCCACCAGCACCAGATAGCTCACCACCGCAATCAGCGCATGTACCCCGACGTAAATCAACGCGCCGTTAAACGAGCCGGTAGTCCCGACGATGTAGCCGATAGCAATTGGCGTGACGATGCCGGAGATGTTGCCAAACATGTTGAACAAACCGCCGCTCAGACCGCTGATCTCTTTAGGTGCGGTATCAGCCATCACTGCCCATCCCAGCGCACCGATACCTTTGCCGAAGAAGGCCAGCGCCATAAAGCCGATGATCATCCACTCCACATTGACGTAGTTACAGAACACCATCACCATCGACAGCAGCATACCGAGTACGATTGGCGTTTTACGGGCGATATTCAGCGAACCGGTACGGCGCATCAGCCAGTCGGAAATAATGCCGCCGAGCACGCCGCCGGCGAATCCGCAAATGGCCGGAACCGAAGCAACAAAGCCAGCTTTCAAAATCGACATACCGCGAGCCTGCACCAGATAAACCGGGAACCAGGTGATAAAGAAGTAGGTCAGCGCGTTAATGCAGTATTGGCCGATGTAAATCCCGATCATCATCCGTGAACCCAGCAGCTGTTTGATTTGCCCCCACTTCACGCTAAACGGCACTTTGGTTTTGGCTGCCGCCTGATCCATGTTGATCAGCGCCCCACCTTCGGCAATGTAATCCAGCTCTTTTTGGTTTACGCCCGGGTGCTGGTTCGGTTCATGAATCACCTTCAGCCAGACGAAGCTGATAACAATCCCAAGACCGCCCATAAAGAAGAACACGTGCGACCAACCCACTTCGTGGGTCAGCCAACCCATGATTGGCGCGAAGATAACGGTGGCAAAGTATTGCGCAGAGTTAAAGATAGCGACCGCCGTGCCCCTTTCCTGTGCCGGGAACCACGCCGCCACAATACGACTGTTGCCGGGGAAAGAGGGCGCTTCAGCTAAACCAACGAGGAAGCGCAAAGTAAACAGCGCAACGATAATGCCGAAACCACTGAAGATATCGACAAAACCCTGCAGCAGGGTAAACATGGACCAAATAAAGATGGACCAGAAATAAACGCGTTTTGAACCAAAGCGGTCGAGCAACCAGCCGCCGGGGATCTGGCCGATAACATAGGCCCATGAGAAAGCGGAGAATACATACCCCATCCCTACCGCATCCAGACCAATGTCTTTGGCCATCTCAGAACCGGCAATGGATAAGGTGGCGCGATCGCCGTAGTTGAAGGATGTGACGATAAACAGCATCACCACTATCCAGTAGCGAGCGTTAGTGCGTTTTTCCGCGCTGCTCGCCGCCTGACTTAATGAACTCATTGTTGCACTCCTGAATCCTGGCTTTCGCCAGTTCATTCTGTACAGCACCTGTAGGGTGATCAGAATGAGAGGTTAGTGTGTGGCAGTGTTGGTACAGCTCAGGGCCGTTTTATTCTGACTCGCTGCCATTCCGGGAACTGACGGGAAAAGTATATGAAGGAGTGCCACTGACCCTCACCGTGCATGAACACAACATTAGGGAGGCAGTGAGAAGTTGTTTGGGGCATAAGCCCAAAGTAGTGGAAGTTAGTTCACGTAATTGGGGTTTTATTGCCGGGTGGCGGCTTCGCCTGGCCCGGCTTGCGGTTCAAATGGGGGTTGCATGCCCGTACGAGCGAGGGAGTTATTTAAGCAAGGTTCCCCAGTTTTCTACCCAGGGATTGGATTCGCTTTCCGGTTCAGGATGCTCGCTGGCATCAATCAGCAGCATTTCTCCTACACGGTGGGCGCTTTGTTCCTGCAACAAGGCATCGAACTGTTTGCCGCCATTGCAGAAATTAACGTAGCTACTGTCGCCCAGCCCAATTACCCCGTAATGCAGATTTGGCTGGAAACCGAGATTATCTTTGATCCCTTGAAACAGCGGCACGATGCTATCCGGCAGATCGCCCTGCCCGGTCGTGGAAGTCACCACCAGTACATATTTATCCTGATATGCCTGCCAGTCGCTAAGCTCCGGATCTTCGAACACCGTAGCTTTATGACCCTGCGCCGTCAAAATAGCTTCGGCCTCTTCGGCAACCAGCAGCGCGTTTCCGTACATCGTGCCGACAAAAATTCCAATTTCCGCCATAACCGTAATCTCCTGGGACTTAAGAATCTATCTGCTCATCCTGACCTGACAGCCCGCTGAACTCAACCCTTTCATTCTCAGGGAGAAGTCCACGCCAGCCAAACTGTGATAACGCCTGCATCCAGACGTCATCCAGTCCGGCGCGAATAACCAGCGGTTCGCCGGTGAAAGGATGGGTCAGCGCAAGCTGGCTGGCATGCAGCATCAATCTCTGGCAACCGAAATGCTCTGCGGCGCTGCGGTTTTGCCGCAAATCACCGTGCTTGCTGTCACCGATAATCGGATGGCGCAAGTGCGCCAGATGGCGTCTGAGCTGGTGCTTGCGACCGGTTTTAGGGTCCAGCTCCACCAGCCCGTAACGGGTAGTCGGATAACGCCCGGTCGCTACCGGCATTTCTACCGTTGCCAGGCCACGATAATGGGTGACAGCAGGCTGCGGGCCTTTATCATCGCGGGCAAACTTATCGGCAATCTTATCCAGCTCTTCGACCAGCGGGTAATCCAGCACGGCATCATCCATCAGCCAGCCACGCACAATCGCATGATAGCGTTTCTGAATTTGATGATGTTCAAACTGCTGGGACAGCAAACGCCCGGCTTCGCTGGACAGTCCCATCAGCAGCACGCCGGAGGTTGGTCTGTCGAGTCGATGGGCGGTAAATACGTGCTGACCAATTTGGTCGCGCACCGTTTGCATCACCACCACTTTCTCATCCCGGTCGAGCCAACTGCGGTGAACCAACCAGCCCGAAGGTTTATTGACGGCGACCAGCCATTCGTCCTGATAAAGAATTTCCAGCATCAGGCGTTATCACTTGTAAACAGCGCATCCAGCTCCTGCAATGCCGCCAGAAGAATGTCGCGTTGCGGGTGATCGGCTGCCAGCGCCATTTCGTAATACGGTGCGACGGCAAAAGCCTGCGGAAGCGGCTGCGCGTTATCAATCAACGTATGCATGCGGGGAATCAACACCCACTGCAGCCACTCGACCGGTTCCATGGTATCCATACAAAAAGGCTGCGTACTGGTAAACAGATGCTCTGCTGGCTCATCCATCCGCCAGTGATGATGTTCACGCAGTAGCGCTTCAAGTGCGTGTAACTGCTGACGCACACGGTCATGAGTCGTCATGAAATTAACCTCAATGATGAAAAAATCTGGCGCGAAGAATAGCACTAGTGAAGGGAAATAAAAAAAGGGAGCACTGTAAAAACAGTGCTCCCGGTTCGTTTCGCAGCATTCCAGCTACTTTTAGTGCTCCCTGCTCATCCTTGACAACTTTTCCTGTGGTCTTGCGACCGTGTTCATCCTGAACTTTTGCATCCTGCTCACATCACCCCGATGTGAAAACTTCATCCTGAAGTATCCTGGCCATCCAGACCCGCCGAACATCCTGACCGGCTCTCATTCTCCATCCTGGAGGTGTCCTTTAACGCATCCAGCGTCTTCCTCTTTGCTTCGTCCTGAAGCCTGTCCTTGCAACACCGTCCTGGTGTGTCCTGGCGAAGAGCCATCATCCTGATGTTCTCTTCGTTGTGCGACTCCTTGTCGACAGGTATAGAATCGCCTGTTTCGCTTTGTCTTACAAGATGCTTACAGGCTTACCCTTACGATTATTTTCGTATGAAAGTTGACAATAAAACACTAACCAATTGAATAATAATAAATTATTATTTTATCAATTCATTAAGTCTTTACTTATCACCTGGCAATGTCCTACAGGGTTTGTAAGAGATCTCTCACAAGATTCAGGGCAAACTGGATTACAGAACTGGCTTAAGTTGAGTGAGGAATTCCGCAAGTGAGGCCGCCAGCACCGTTCGTTTACGGGTTCCCAGCGTTTCTTTGCACACTTCACCGGACAGATTGCACACCGAAATGACGTCAAGCTCATTATCTTGTGTGGCAATAAAAAGCGTAGGTGATAGCTTGAGGCGCTTTTGCGTTACCAGATGACCAATCAGGTTTTCCTGAACGCGCCTGAAGTCATCTTCACTCCAGGTTTGCAGCAGCGTGAGCTTTTCATCCGCAAACTGCGCGTGCATATCACCAGCAAACTGGGTGGTGTAAAAAGCGTGAACGGCAGGTTGTACCACAATATCAAAGGCCCGTTCAACCGCATTGAGGTTATTTTCGCCGACAAAAGGTTGAGGCTGCCAAAATACCGCATCGTCTGTGGAAGAAATGATACACGGAGAAGGTACGCCATACAGCTCTTCGCTGAGCGGCCAACTGTTGTTTTTTTCATGCCATGCGTCGCAATAACGCGTCGTAAAGGTTATCAACGCCTGCGCTGTCAATTCGTCCACTGATTTCTCTCTTCACAAAAGCCAGGATACACTTGTCGCATAGTGTATCTGGTTTATGACGGTGAAACATGTCCTCTTATGAAAATCATCAGGCGCTTAACGGCCTGACACTCGGTAAATCAACGGATTACCGAGACAATTACGATGCAAGTCTGTTGCAGGGCGTTCCGCGCAGCCTGAATCGCGACCCGCTGGATTTAAAGGCCGATAACTTGCCTTTTCACGGTGCGGATATCTGGACGCTATATGAACTGTCGTGGCTGAATGCCAACGGCTTACCGCAGGTCGCGGTCGGTCACGTGGAACTGGATTACACCAGCGTAAATCTGATTGAGTCGAAAAGCTTTAAGCTTTACCTGAACAGTTTTAACCAGACGCGTTTTGATTCCTGGGACGCGGTACGCCAGACGCTGGAAAACGATCTGCGCGCCTGCGCTCAGGGCGATGTCAGCGTGGCGCTGTACCGCCTTGACGAACTGGAAGGGCAGCCGATAGCCCACTTTAATGGGACCTGTATCGACAATCAGAATATCGTCATCGACAACTATCAGTTCAGCACTGCGTATCTGGAAAATGCCGTGAGCGGTGAAAAGGCAGTCGAAGAGACGCTGGTCAGCCACCTGCTGAAATCCAACTGTCTGATCACCCACCAGCCCGACTGGGGCTCCATACAAATTCAGTATCGTGGACGGAAAATCGACAGAGAGAAGCTGCTGCGTTATCTGGTCTCCTTCCGCCACCATAATGAATTTCATGAGCAGTGCGTGGAACGTATTTTCAATGACATTCTGCGCTTCTGCCAGCCAGAAAAACTGAGCGTCTACGCACGCTACACGCGACGTGGCGGTCTGGACATTAACCCATGGCGCACCAACACCGATTTCACTCCGGCAACCGGTCGTCTGGTACGTCAGTAATCTTTTTTCTCAATTTTGCGTGTCGGATTCCGCGCACAAGGTTGTGAAAGGTCATAAGCCAGGGCTATTGTAATCAATAGGGAATGACGTGTTGCGTCCCATAAGGAGTTTACTTGATTACACATATTAGCCCGCTTGGCTCAATGGACATGTTGTCGCAGCTGGAAGTCGATATGCTTAAACGCACGGCCAGCAGCGACCTGTATCAACTGTTTCGTAACTGTTCGCTTGCCGTTCTGAACTCCGGCAGTTTGACCGACAACAGTAAAGAACTGCTGTCCCGCTTTGAAAGTTTCGATATTAACGTACTGCGCCGCGAACGGGGCGTGAAGCTGGAACTGATCAACCCACCTGAAGATGCGTTTGTTGATGGACGCATTATTCGTGCGCTACAGGCTAACCTGTTTGCCGTGCTGCGCGACATTCTGTTCGTCAATGGACAGATCCATAACGCCGGTCGTTTTCAGCATCTGGATCTCGAAAGCTCGGTGCATATTACCAACCTCGTATTCTCGATCCTGCGTAATGCCCGGGCGCTGCACGTCGGTGAAGCGCCGAACATGGTCGTCTGCTGGGGCGGTCACTCAATCAACGAAAATGAGTACCTGTATGCCCGTCGCGTCGGCACCCAACTGGGTCTGCGCGAACTGAACATCTGTACCGGCTGCGGTCCGGGGGCGATGGAAGCGCCAATGAAAGGCGCTGCGGTCGGCCACGCCCAGCAGCGATACAAAGACAGCCGCTTTATTGGCATGACCGAACCGTCAATCATCGCCGCTGAACCGCCTAACCCGCTGGTAAACGAACTGATCATCATGCCGGACATTGAAAAACGTCTGGAAGCGTTCGTGCGTATCGCCCACGGTATTATCATCTTCCCGGGTGGCGTAGGGACAGCAGAAGAGCTGCTGTATCTGCTGGGGATCCTGATGAATCCGGCCAACAAAGATCAAGTGCTGCCGCTGATCCTGACCGGACCAAAAGAGAGTGCGGATTACTTCCGCGTGTTGGACGAATTTATCGTGCACACGCTGGGGGAAGATGCGCGTCGCCACTATCGCATTATCATTGACGATGCGGCAGAAGTGGCACGTCTGATGAAAAAAGCGATGCCGCTGGTGAAAGAAAACCGTCGCGACACAGGAGATGCTTACAGCTTTAACTGGTCGATTCGTATCGCGCCCGATCTGCAGATGCCGTTCGAGCCGTCCCATGAAAACATGGCCAACCTGAAGCTGTACCCGGATCAACCCGTTGAAGTATTGGCCGCCGATTTACGGCGTGCATTCTCGGGTATTGTGGCCGGTAACGTGAAGGAGGTCGGCATTCGCGCCATCGAAGAGTTTGGCCCGTACAAAATCCACGGTGACCGCGAAATGATGCGCCGCATGGACGATCTCCTGCAGGGCTTTGTTGCACAACATCGCATGAAGTTGCCAGGCTCCGCGTACATCCCTTGCTACGAGATCTGCGCCTGACCTTCAACACCCGCTAGCAGCGCTATAGCGGTGACAGTTTTGTCCATATCAAAGCCGGGTTTGGCGCACTTGCCTCCCGGCTTTTTTTAGTGATACCAGTCACATAGCTCCGACAATCATATAAATACCAGTGATGATTCATAAAAAAAAGCGCACTACGCAAACGATTACCTTGAAAAACCAACCGTGATTTATCTTAGAAAATTATTATTAGTCGCCGAAATCATCTAAAAACAACAGTTTTTACAGCTGAACACGCCTATCTTCGCGCCTTCGCTTTCATGAGATATGTCGTTAATGTTAGCCTTCGCGCCCGTAAATTCGCTTTGACTATTTTTTAACAGATTAATGGCCCAAATTTATCCACATAAAAGGTGGATTATTGCATTTGGGATCCCGATCACTGATACATTCATTACTAAAATGTATCTTTCCGCCCGAAAATTATTACGGCGAAAAATTATATAAAAATCGCTCAACGAATTTCGATTTACAGTCGGGTACTTTCTCATTGGATTGACCCCAAACCCGACTTTTTAAGCTTCCTCCAGGAGAAATAGATGGAAAACACTCAAACCAGCACTATCGTTACGGGCCAGACCCGCAGCGCATGGCGCAAAACAGACACCATGTGGATGCTGGGCCTTTACGGCACGGCGATTGGGGCGGGTGTATTGTTCCTGCCGATTAACGCAGGCGTAGGCGGTATGATCCCGCTGATCATCATGGCGATCCTTGCCTTCCCAATGACCTTCTTTGCACACCGCGGCCTGACTCGCTTTGTGCTGTCCGGTAAAAATCCGGGTGAAGACATCACCGAAGTAGTAGAAGAACACTTTGGTGTTGGTGCAGGTAAACTGATTACCCTGCTCTACTTCTTCGCTATCTACCCGATTCTGTTGGTTTACAGCGTAGCAATCACCAACACGGTTGAAAGCTTCCTGACCCACCAGCTGGCGATTACGCCGCCGCCGCGCGCAATCCTGTCACTGATCCTGATTGTCGGCATGATGACCATCGTGCGCTTCGGTGAGCAGATGATCGTTAAGGCGATGAGCATCCTGGTATTCCCGTTCGTTGCGGCTCTGATGCTGCTGGCGCTGTACCTGATCCCTCAGTGGAGCGGTGCGATTCTGGAAACCATGTCTTTTGACTCTGCGGCAACCACCGGCAACGGCCTGCTGTTGACCCTGTGGCTGGCAATTCCGGTAATGGTGTTCTCCTTCAACCACTCCCCGATCATCTCCTCCTTCGCCGTGGCGAAGCGTGAAGAGTACGGTGATGAAGCAGAGAAAAAATGCTCCAAGATTCTGGCATTCGCTCACATCATGATGGTTCTGACTGTTATGTTCTTCGTATTCAGCTGCGTATTCAGCCTGACTCCGGCAGACCTGGCAGCAGCGAAAGAGCAGAACATCTCGATTCTGTCTTACCTGGCGAACCACTTTAACGCGCCGATTATTGCCTGGATGGCACCGATCATCGCGATTATCGCTATCACCAAATCCTTCCTGGGCCACTACCTGGGCGCACGTGAAGGCTTCAATGGTATGGTGATTAAGTCTCTGCGTGGCAAAGGCAAATCCATCGAAATCAACAAACTGAACAAAATCACTGCGCTGTTCATGCTGGTAACCACCTGGATTGTGGCTACGCTGAACCCAAGCATCCTCGGCATGATTGAGACCCTGGGTGGCCCAATCATCGCGATGATTCTGTTCCTGATGCCGATGTATGCCATTCAGAAAGTACCGGCAATGCGTAAGTACAGCGGCCATATCAGCAACGTCTTCGTTGTGATTATGGGCCTGATCGCTATCTCCGCTATTTTCTACTCTCTGTTCAGTTAATTCCCCTGCGCCGCTCCTCGGGGCGGCGCACCTCGATACACAATGGACGCCTCATGATTAGCGTATTCGATATTTTCAAAATCGGCATTGGCCCTTCCAGCTCCCACACTGTTGGCCCGATGAAAGCAGGCAAACAATTCACGGATGACCTGATTGCACGCGGAATTCTCACTGACGTAACCCGTGTAGTGGTTGATGTCTATGGCTCTTTATCTCTGACGGGGAAAGGTCACCATACCGACATCGCAATTATTATGGGCCTGGCGGGTAATCTGCCGGATACCGTAGACATTGATGCCATTCCGTCCTTTATCCAGGATGTGAATACTCATGGGCGTTTGCTGCTGGCAGACGGTCAACATGAGGTCGAGTTCCCGGTCGACAAGTGCATGAATTTCCATGCGGACAATCTGTCCCTGCACGAAAACGGGATGCGCATTACCGCACTGGCGGGCGAAAAGGCCATTTACAGCCAGACTTACTATTCCATTGGCGGTGGGTTCATCGTTGATGAAGAACATTTTGGTTTACCGAACAACTCTCCGGTAAACGTGCCATATCCGTATAAATCCGCAGCTGATTTGCAACGTCATTGCCAGGAAACCGGCCTGTCGCTTTCCGGTCTGATGATGCAAAACGAACTGGCGCTGCACAGCAAAGAAGAGCTGGAACAGCACTTTGCTAACGTCTGGGAAGTGATGCGTAGCGGGATTGAACGCGGCATCACCACCGAAGGTGTATTGCCGGGCAAACTGCGCGTTCCGCGTCGTGCTGCTGCGCTACGTCGTATGTTGGTCAGCAGTGACAAAACCACCACTGACCCGATGGCGGTTGTTGACTGGATCAACATGTTCGCGCTGGCCGTGAACGAAGAAAACGCAGCCGGTGGACGCGTGGTGACTGCACCAACCAACGGTGCATGCGGGATTGTTCCTGCCGTACTGGCGTATTACGACAAGTTTATCCGTGAAGTGAACGCTAACTCGCTGGCACGCTACATGCTGGTCGCGAGCGCCATTGGTTCACTGTACAAGATGAACGCCTCTATCTCTGGTGCCGAAGTCGGCTGTCAGGGTGAAGTTGGCGTCGCCTGCTCCATGGCAGCGGCTGGTCTGGCTGAACTGCTGGGTGGTAGCCCAATGCAGGTGTGCATCGCGGCAGAAATCGGTATGGAACACAACCTGGGTCTGACCTGCGACCCGGTTGCCGGCCAGGTTCAGGTACCGTGCATTGAGCGTAATGCCATTGCTTCGGTTAAAGCGGTGAACGCTGCACGTATGGCGCTGCGCCGTACCAGTGAACCACGCGTGTGCCTCGATAAAGTTATCGAGACCATGTACGAAACCGGTAAAGACATGAACGCCAAATACCGCGAAACCTCTCGTGGTGGTCTGGCGATGAAGATTGTCACCTGCGATTAATTCTCAGCACATTTTCGTATCTGTAGGCCGGATAAGGCGCTCGCCGCATCCGGCTTTTATTGCCTGATGGCGCTTCGCTTATCAGGCTTACGGATAGCGCTCTTTCGCAATGCTCGTCTCCACTCGTCGTGAATGTTACCCTACAGACTAATTTGTTAGGGAGAACACCGTGGCCGTCCACCTGCTCATTGTTGATGCACTGAATCTCATCCGCCGTATTCACGCCGTACAGGGCTCCCCCTGCGTGGAGACATGCCAGCACGCGCTCGATCAGCTGATTGTGCACAGTCAGCCCACGCACGCCGTGGCGGTATTTGATGACGAAGCGCGTAACAGCGGCTGGCGTCACCAACGGTTACCTGACTACAAAGCCGGTCGCCCGCCGATGCCTGACGATTTACACCAGGAAATGCCCGCCTTACGCGCCGCTTTTGAACAGCGCGGCGTCTGCTGCTGGGTATCCAGCGGGAATGAAGCCGATGATTTAGCCGCCACTCTGGCGGTGAAAGTTAGCCAGGCGGGACACCAGGCGACTATCGTCTCAACCGATAAAGGCTACTGTCAGCTACTCTCCCCGACGCTGCGTATTCGTGATTATTTCCAGAAACGCTGGCTGGATGCGCCGTTTATCGAGAAAGAGTTTGGCGTACTGCCGCAACTGCTGCCTGATTACTGGGGACTGGCCGGGATCAGCAGTTCTAAAATACCGGGGGTTGCCGGTATTGGTCCTAAAAGCGCCACACAACTGCTGGCACAGTTTCCAACGCTGGAAGCGCTGTATGAACACCTGGATGATGTACCGGAGAAATGGCGCAAGAAACTCGAAGAACATCGGGAGATGGCATTTTTGTGCCGCGATATCGCGCGGCTGCAAACAGACTTACATATCGACGGAAACCTACAGCAGCTACGACTGGCGCGGTAGCCTTATTTCCTGATGGCACTGCGCTTATCCGGCCTACTTATTGTACAACCCTGTAGGCCGGATAAGCGCCAGGTGATTACCAGGCGGTATGGTACAGCTCAACGATATCCCCAAGGCTCGCTTCACGCGGATTTCCCCCGGTACAAACATCGTCAAATGCGGCTTGCGCCAGCGCAGGAATATCCTCTTTACGGACGCCAACATCGCGTAGATGCAGTGGGATACCTACATCGCGATTAAGGGCGAAGACGGCATCCACCGCCGCTTTGCGTGCCTCTGCCAGCGTCAGTCCTTCAACCTTAACCCCCATTACCCGGGCGATATCGCGGAATTTTTCCCCGGTGAATTCGGCGTTATAGTGCATCACGTGTGGCAGCAAAATGGCATTCGCGACGCCGTGCGGCGTGTTGTAGAACGCGCCTAACGGGTGTGCCATGCCATGCACTAATCCCAGACCTACGTTGGAGAAACCCATCCCGGCAACGTACTGGCCCAGGGCCATCGCTTCCCCCGCCTGGCTGTCGCCCGCAACGGAACCGCGTAATGACCCGGCAATAATTTCGATGGCTTTAATGTGCAGCGCATCGGTAAGCGCCCACGCAGCCCGCGTGATGTAGCCTTCAATGGCATGAGTCAGTGCATCTACGCCAGTAGCCGCTTTTAATGCAGCAGGCATGCCGTCCATCATGTCAGCATCAATGAACGCCACCTGCGGGATGTCATGTGGATCGACACAAACAAACTTACGCCGATTCTCTTCGTCAGTGATAACGTAGTTAATGGTCACTTCCGCCGCCGTTCCCGCAGTGGTTGGTATAGCCATAACTGGCACGCTCGGGAAGCGTGTCGGCGATAACCCTTCAAGGCTGCGTACATCCGCAAACTCCGGGTTATTGTTAATAATGCCAATCGCTTTACAGGTATCCTGCGGGGAGCCGCCGCCAATGGCGACCAGATAGTCTGCGCCGCTTTGCTGAAAGACACTCAATCCTTCCTGCACTACCGCAATGGTTGGATTAGGAACAACGCCTGAATAGATTTCCCATGCCAGACCTGCAGCATCCATTCGGGAAGTCACCTTCTCAACAACGCCGCACTGCACCAGATTTTTATCAGTCACAATCAATGCTTTGCGATAACCACGACGAATAACTTCATCGGTTAATGCGCCAACAGCTCCCCGGCCAAACCATGCCGTTTCGTTCAGAATCATTCTGTTCGCCATCGTTTTATCTCCTATTCCTCAATACGCAATCCATATGTTTTGAATTTTTCCAGCACAATAGCAATAGCCTCATCGTCCAGTACCGGAACCGGATCGGTAATCGCCAGCGTGCTGAGATAAAGCTGCGCCAGCACTTCCACTTCATGCGCTAACCACAGGGCTTTTTCCAGATTTTCCTCGCAGGCGATCAGCCCATGATGCTGCAACAGCGTTGCTTTTCGGTTTTTCAGCGCTACCGCAACGTGCTCGGAAAGCTCACGCGTACCAAACGTCGCATATGGCGCACAGGGAATTGAGTTACCGCCAGCCGCCGCAATCATGTAATGGATTGCCGGGATTGGCCGATTGAGAATAGAAACAGCAGTACAATGCACGGCATGATTATGGACCACCGCCTGAGCATCGGGACGCGTCTGATAAGCGGCCATATGGAACCGCCACTCGCTGGAAGGTAATTTCCCTTCTTCGTGCTGCCCCTCAGCGTTGATGTACACAATGTGGGATTCGGTGAGTTTGTCATACGGAATACCCGTCGGGGTAATTAACATCCCGTCCTGGTAACGCACACTTACATTACCCGCAGTCCCCTGATTCAACCCCAGACGGGTCATTTCCAGGCAGGTATTGATAATCTGCCGTGCCAGCGTATTTCGTTCCATTACTTACCTCTCTCAGTGAGTCAAAATGCGACAACAGAACATTGCTAATACCTCGACGCTCTGTTGATTTAAGCGGGTATTTGCTAACTATCATCATGCTGAATAAAGAGAAGGGAATTTTTAGCACTGGATTTTGTGATGTTCATCAACTAATAACGCTGAATAAAAACATGCAGGCATAATATTAAAATTGCAAAATGTCCGTTCTTAATAAAACCATTGTAAAACGGTCATTTGCGAATAAATTGTTACCATTGCCCGTTTTCCACTTAACTAATTAATTCGGGCATTATCCCTGTGGCTTTTTAATTTATTTTTCTCAAACGGTCATTGTTTTAAAGAAATTAAAGTGATGATAATCACATAAACCCACCCCCTGAGCATAAATGTGACCACCATCATATTAATGGCCGGTTTTTATTTGAAAATGAATTCATGAGTTCATTCATGAAGGCCAATTTTATCTGGCAGGTTACCGGAACTCACCTGGATTAGCAGGTTGGTGAAAATCACCAATCGTACTCTTAAGCTGTTGAACATGCTTATGAACTGATGAGGATGCTATGGGAAACACATCAATACAAACACAAAGTTTTCATGCGGTAGAGCGGGGGCAGACAAAAAATTATGTCATTCCCTTCGCGTTACTCTGTTCACTGTTTTTTCTTTGGGCGGTTGCCAATAATCTTAATGACATTTTATTACCACAATTTCAGCAAGCTTTTACATTAACAAACTTTCAGGCTGGTCTGATTCAATCTGCTTTTTATTTTGGTTATTTCGTCATTCCAATCCCAGCCGGGATCCTGATGAAAAAACTTAGTTATAAAGCAGGCATTATTACCGGATTATTTTTATATGCCATCGGTGCAGCATTATTCTGGCCAGCGGCTGAGGTAATGAATTACACCTTATTCCTGATCGGCCTATTTATTATTGCGGCGGGCTTAGGTTGTCTGGAAACGGCTGCCAACCCCTTTGTAACCGTACTGGGCCCGGAAAGCGGCGGTCACTTCCGATTAAATCTCGCGCAAACTTTTAACTCATTTGGTGCCATTATTGCGGTTGTTTTTGGGCAAAGTCTTATTTTGTCTAATGTGCCACATCAATCTCAAGACGTACTCGATAAGATGGCGCCAGAACAGCTAAGCGCCTACAAGCACAGCCTGGTGTTATCGGTTCAAACCCCTTATATGATCATCGTCGCGGTCGTTTTGCTGGTCGCCCTGCTGATCATGTTTACCAAGTTTCCGACCCTGCAAAGTGACGATCACAGTGACAACGCTCAGAGTTCATTCTCCGCGTCCCTTTCCCGCCTGGTGCGCATTCGCCACTGGCGTTGGGCGGTACTGGCGCAGTTCTGCTACGTCGGTGCACAAACTGCCTGCTGGAGCTACCTGATTCGCTACGCAATCGAAGAGATCCCAGGCATGACGCCAGGTTTCGCCGCCAACTACCTGACCGGCACCATGGTGTGCTTCTTTATCGGTCGTTTCTCCGGCACCTGGCTTATCAGTCGCTTTGCGCCGCATAAAGTGCTGGCCGCATATGCCCTGCTTGCCATGATTCTGTGCCTGATTTCCGCCTTCACCGGTGGCCAGATCGGCCTGCTGGCCCTGACGTTGTGCAGCGCATTTATGTCGATTCAGTACCCAACCATTTTTTCTCTGGGGATCAAAAATCTGGGACAAGACACCAAATACGGCTCGTCTTTTATCGTCATGACCATCATTGGCGGCGGCATTGTGACCCCGGTGATGGGCTTTGTCAGCGATGCCGCTGGCAATATCCCGACCGCTGAACTGGTCCCGGCGCTTTGCTTCGCCATCATCTTTATTTTTGCCCGCTTCCGTTCACAAACGGCAGCCAACTGAATATTTATCCGAATAACGTGAGGAATCTGTGATGAAAAAAATCAGCTTACCAAAAATTGGTATTCGCCCGGTTATTGACGGACGTCGTATGGGTGTACGTGAGTCGCTCGAAGAGCAAACCATGAATATGGCTAAAGCTACCGCAGCGCTTATCACTGAAAAACTTCGTCATGCCTGCGGCGCACAAATTGAATGTGTGATTGCCGATACCTGTATCGCCGGCATGGCGGAATCCGCAGCCTGTGAAGAAAAATTCAGCAGCCAGAATGTTGGCGTGACGATTACCGTTACCCCATGTTGGTGCTACGGCAGTGAAACCATCGACATGGATCCGATGCGCCCGAAAGCGATCTGGGGCTTCAACGGCACGGAACGTCCGGGGGCGGTTTACCTGGCCGCCGCACTGGCAGCTCACAGCCAAAAAGGCCTTCCTGCCTTCTCCATCTATGGTCATGACGTACAGGATGCAGACGACACATCTATCCCTGCCGATGTTGAAGAAAAACTGCTGCGCTTTGCCCGTGCCGGCTTAGCGGTCGCCAGTATGAAAGGGAAAAGCTACCTGTCTGTCGGTGGTGTATCAATGGGCATCGCCGGTTCTATCGTCGACCATAACTTCTTTGAATCCTGGCTGGGTATGAAGGTGCAGGCGGTTGATATGACCGAGCTGCGTCGTCGCATTGACCAGAAAATCTATGATGAAACCGAGCTGGAAATGGCGCTGGCGTGGGCGGACAAAAACTTCCGCTACGGCGAAGATCAGAACGCGCAGCAATATAAGCGTAACGCTGAACAAAGCCGCGCGGTGCTGAAAGAAAGCCTGCTGATGGCGATGTGTATTCGCGACATGATGCAGGGTAACAAAAAGCTGGCAGACAAAGGTCTGGTCGAAGAATCCCTGGGCTATAACGCGATCGCCGCGGGCTTCCAGGGGCAACGTCACTGGACCGATCAATACCCAAATGGCGATACCGCCGAAGCGTTGCTCAACAGCTCCTTTGACTGGAATGGCGTTCGTGAACCGTTCGTTGTCGCAACCGAAAACGACAGCCTGAACGGCGTGGCGATGCTGTTCGGCCATCAACTCACCGGCACGGCCCAGGTCTTTGCCGATGTGCGTACCTACTGGTCGCCAGAGGCGGTTGAACGCGTCACGGGTAAACCGCTGACCGGTCTTGCTGAGCACGGCATTATTCACTTGATTAACTCCGGTTCTGCGGCACTGGACGGTTCCTGCAAACAGCGCGACAGCGAAGGTAAACCGACCATGAAACCACACTGGGAAATCTCGCAGAAAGAGGCGGATGAATGCCTGGCGGCAACCGAATGGTGCCCGGCTATTCACGAATACTTCCGCGGGGGCGGTTACTCATCTCGCTTCCTGACTGAAGGCGGTGTGCCGTTCACCATGAGCCGTATCAACATCATCAAAGGGTTGGGGCCGGTGCTACAAATCGCGGAAGGCTGGAGCGTGGAGTTGCCGAAAGATATGCACGACCAGCTTGATGCGCGTACCAACTCCACATGGCCAACCACCTGGTTTGCTCCGCGCTTAACCGGCAAGGGCCCGTTCAGCGACGTCTATTCCGTCATGGCTAACTGGGGCGCTAACCACGGGGTGCTGACGATTGGTCACGTAGGTGCGGACTTTATCACTCTAGCTGCCATGCTGCGTATCCCGGTGTGCATGCACAACGTGGAAGACGAGAAAATTTATCGTCCTTCCTCCTGGGCCGCCCACGGTATGGATACGGAAGGTCAGGATTACCGCGCTTGTCAGAACTACGGTCCGCTGTATAAGCGTTAAACATCGAGCGATTGCCTGATGGCGGCGCGGCCTACGAAGCACACGGTTTTGTAGGCCGGATAAGGCGAAGCCGCCATCCGGCAATAGGTAATCTCCCAGGAGCAATTATGAAACAAGAGGTTATTCTGGTTCTCGACTGTGGCGCGACCAACGTACGGGCCATTGCCGTTGACCGACAGGGAAAGATTGTCGCCCGCGCAGCGACCCCGAACGCCAGTGACATCGCCGCAGAAAACAGTGCCTGGCACCAATGGTCGCTGGAGGCCATTCTGCAACGCTTTGCCGACTGCTGTCAGCGGCTCTCCTCACAATTGGCCGCCTGCCAAATTCGCGGGATCGCCGTCACCACCTTCGGCGTGGACGGCGCGCTGGTGGATAAGAACGGCAAACAACTGTATCCGGTGATCAGCTGGAAATGCCCACGTACCGCAGCGGTAATGGAGAATATCCATCGCTACATGTCACCGCAGCAACTGCAGGAAATCTCCGGCGTTGGGGCGTTTAGCTTCAATACGCTGTACAAACTGGTGTGGCTGAAAGAGAACCACCCACAATTACTGGAACAGGCGCACGCCTGGCTGTTTATCTCGTCGCTTATCAACCAACGTTTAACCGGCGAGTTCACAACTGACATCACCATGGCGGGAACCAGCCAGATGCTGGATATCCAGCAACGTGATTTCAGCCAGGACATTTTGCAAGCAACAGGCATACCGCGTCGCCTGTTTCCGCGCCTGGTTGAAGCAGGCGAACAAATTGGGGTACTGCAACGCGAGGCCGCCAGCCAGCTCGGACTTCCAGAGGGTATTCCAGTCATCTCTGCCGGACACGACACACAGTTTGCGCTATTTGGCGCAGGAGCCCAACAGGATGAACCGGTACTCTCTTCCGGCACATGGGAAATTCTGATGGTACGCAGTGCGCAGGTAAATACCTCCCTGCTCAGTCATTATGCGGGCTCCACCTGTGAGCTGGATAGTCAGGCTGGGCTTAACAATCCCGGTATGCAGTGGCTGGCCTCCGGCGTGCTTGAATGGGTTCGTAAGCTGTTATGGACCGCGGACACGCCCTGGCAAACGTTGATTGATGAAGCTCGGGATATTCCCGCTGGTGCCGAAGGGGTGAAGATGCACTGCGACCTGCTGGCCTGTCAGAATGCGGGCTGGCAAGGGGTTACCCTCAATACTACCCGTGGACACTTTTATCGCGCCGCGCTGGAAGGACTGACAGAACAGCTGCAGCGGAATCTGCAAACGCTGGAAAAAATCGGCCATTTCCAGGCCACTGAACTGCTATTAGTTGGCGGGGGCAGCCGCAACATCTTGTGGAACCAAATCAAAGCGAACGTTCTCGGGATCCCTGTCAAAGTGCTGGATGATGCCGAAACCACCGTGGCAGGCGCCGCAATGTTTGCCTGGTCAGGCATCGGGGAATTTACCTCCCCGGAGCAGGCGCGCGAACAGGTGCGCTATCAGTACCGTTACTTCTATCCGCAAACCGAATCCGAACTCACAGGAGTCGAGTAACATGCTTAAAACGATATCTCCCTTAATTTCCCCCGACTTACTGAAAGTGCTGGCCGAAATGGGACACGGCGATGAGATTATCTTTTCCGATGCCCACTTCCCGGCCAACAGCATGGGGCCACAGGTCATCCGCGCTGACGGTCTGCTGGTCAGCGATCTGCTGCAGGCGCTTATTCCGCTATTTGAACTGGACAGCTACGCCCCACCGCTGGTGATGATGGCTGCGGTTGAAGGCGACACTCTCGATCCTGACGTTGAGACTCGCTATCGTCAGGCGCTTTCATTACAGACCCCCTGCCCGGACATCACGCGTATTGACCGCTATGCCTTTTACGAACGAGCACAAAAGGCGTTTGCGATCGTTATCACAGGAGAGCGGGCAAAGTACGGGAATATTCTTTTAAAAAAAGGGGTAACGCCGTAATCTCTGGTCAGAATGCCCGTCAGGTACGGGCATTCATCATTAGATGAGGATCAGAACATGAAAGCGGCGCGCCAGCAGGCAATCGTAGATCTGCTTACTAACCACAAAAGCCTGACAACCGAAGCCCTGGCTTTGCAGCTTAACGTCAGCAAAGAGACCATCCGCCGCGATCTCAGCGAGTTACAGACCCAGGGAAAAGTGTTACGCAATCACGGTCGGGCCAAAGTTATTCACCGGGAAAATCAGGACAGCGGTGACCCATTTCATATTCGACTCAAAAGCCACTATGCGCACAAAGCGGATATCGCCCGTGAAGCGTTGGCATGGATCGAAGAAGGTATGGTGATTGCCTTAGACGCCAGCTCTACCTGCTGGTATCTGGCGCGACAGTTACCGGACATCAACATTCACGTTTTTACCAACAGCCAGCCCATCTGCCAGGAATTGGCTAAACGTGAACATATTCAGCTTATCAGCTCCGGCGGTCGCCTTGAGCGCAAATACGGTTGCTACGTTAATCCCTCGCTTATCTCGCAGCTAAAACCACTCGAGATTGACCTGTTTATTTTTTCCTGCGAAGGGATCGACAGCGACGGTGCGCTCTGGGACTCAAATGCAACCAACGCAGACTTCAAATCCATTCTGCTTAAGCGTGCATCGCAGTCTTTATTACTGATCGATAAAAGTAAATTTAATCGTTCGGGAGAGGCCAGAATTGGGCATCTGGATGATGTGACGCATATTGTTTCAGATACACAGCTGATTGAAGCAATCCAGGCCGAATAGGGCGATTACGCCGCCATCCGGCCAGGATTGTAGCCTTATCGCTCGTCGCGACGACCGCCGACGGCAGCCCACAGACGACGTACGTGAACGGTTACTTCTTCACGGTCATGATACAGCTGACGCGCCTGAATCTGGGCATTTACACCATGTTCATCAAGCTGGGCCTGAATGTAAGCCAGGTTCTGTGATACCTCTTCGTAGCGTTTTTTCATCGGCAGCTTGAGGTTGAAGATCGTCTCACGACACCAGCCGTTGACCAGCCATTGTGCCATCAGCGCGGCAACCTTCGCCGGCTTCTCCACCATGTCACAGACCATCCACGAAATGTTATTGCGATTCGGACGGTACTTAAATCCGTCTTCACGTAGCCAGGTGACCTGTCCGGTATCCATCAGGCTTTGCGCCATCGGACCGTTATCCACGGAGTAAACCCACATATTGCGTTTAACCAGCTGATAGGTCCATCCGCCCGGGCAGGCGCCTAAATCCACCGCATACATTCCGTTCGCCAGACGCTCATCCCATTCATCGGCAGGGATAAACACGTGCAGCGCTTCTTCCAGCTTGAGCGTTGAACGGCTCGGCGCATCGGCTGGAAACTTCAGACGCGGAATCCCCATGTAAAACGGTGAGTTATTGTCAGGCCAGGAATAGCCGGTATAACAACAGCCAGGGGCGATAAAGAAGACGTGAACCACCGGACGCTTTGGCGTTTCATACTTTGCCAGTACGCCCGCTTCGCGCAGCGCTGCACGCAACGGTACGGTAAATTTACGGCAAAATTTAACCAGCTCTTTGCTTTCATTGGTGTCGGCAACTTCTACTCGCAGATCGCCACCCTTTTCCACCACGCCCTGCAACATGCCAACGATCGGTGTAATACGATCTTCCGGCGGTAAGTATTGCAGCAGCTCGCCCACCACAAACATTTGACGAGCAAAAATCAGCGAACTAAACGGCAGCTCTTTCACTAACTTTTCAGCATCGTCCTGCTGATAGCATTCGAAGATGACGTAACCCGCATTGTCTTTCACGCGGGCAAAACCGAAGATTTCCCGGCGTCCTGCTTTATCCGTAATTTCTGCGGCGCACTCTTTTTCAAAACCTGGGCGACACAACAATACAACCTTATTCATGGCTAACGCCCTTACGTTTCAATCGAATAGCGCCCACTAACATCAGCGCCCAGCCTACGAGGAAGCTGAAGCCGCCGACAGGGGTAACAAACGCCCACAGGCGTAAATGAGAGAGCGCGAGACAATACAGGCTGCCGCTAAACAGCACTGTACCTAATGCCAGAAACACGCTACTCCAGTAAAACCAAATACTAATGCGCCGTTGCATGGCGACGGCCAGACCAAAGATAGCCAGCGTATGAAACGCCTGATACTCAAGGCCGGTCTGAATCCACCCCATTTCAACAACACCGAGGGTTTTGCTCAGAACATGTGCCCCAAAGGCTCCCAACGCCACAAAGATAAAGCCACTTACGGCGGCAAAAATCAGCATAAAACGGCTGGTCATTTGAATACCCTACGTAAATTATTGTTCATAACGAAAGCGGAATTTTTCTTGTTCCGTGGCCGCTCTCGCCAGAATCCACTGACGGAAGGCGGCTATTTTACCCAGTTCTGCCTGACTGTCATGACAAACCAGATAAAATGCGTTTTTGCTGACCAGAACATCGTTAAACGGACAGACCAGACGTCCGGCTTCAATTTCGGACTGCGCCATGACGTTGTTAGCCAGTGCGATCCCCTGACCATGGATTGCAGCCTGTAGCACCATGGCGCTATGGCTGAAGATAGGTCCCTGCTGCACGTTGATATGATTCAGGCCAAGCTGGCGCGTATAGGCTTGCCAGTCTCGTCGCGACGCATCATGCAATAAAGTGTGTTTTGCCAGGTCGTCCGGTGTCTTTAGCGGTTTATCACCGGTAAGCAACAGCGGAGAGCAGACCGGCAATAAATATTCTGCGTACAATTTTTCAACGCGCAGACCCGGCCAGTTGCCGCGTCCGTAGAAAATCGCCACATCAACATCATCAGCCAGTTTGTCTTCCTGACGGTCTACCGCCTGGATCCTGACATCGATTCCCGGATAAGCTGAGTTAAAGCTAGAGAGTCTGGGCACCAGCCATTGGATCGCAAAACTGGGCAATAAACTAACGGTAAGCGCACCTTTTGCACTGCGTGCCTGAAGTTTACGCGTCGCGTCGGTTAATTGCGAAAAAATCTCTTTAATGTCGAGAAAGTAGCTTTGACCTTCTTCCGTTAACAGCAAAGATCGATTGCGTCGACGAAACAGTTTTAGCCCCAAAAAATCCTCAAGTGACTTGATTTGGTGACTTACTGCGGCCTGCGTCACAAAAAGCTCTTCTGCTGCGCGAGTAAAGCTTAAATGACGCGCTGCAGCATCAAAAACACGTAACGCATTTAAGGGTGGTAATCGTTTTGACATGACTTTTAGGCTTTGATGTTAAATGAATTTAACAATTAGCTAACAGGCTGTAACCTATTAGTTTTTTTTATCTGAGCCATTATAAATTGTCCGTTGAGGTTCTACCAGCAAATACCTATAGTGGCGGCACTTCCTGAAGCCGGAACGAAAAGTTTTATCGGAATGCGTGTTCTGGTGGGCTTTTGGCTTACGGTTGTGATGTTGTGTTGTTGTGTTTGCAATTGGTCTGCGATTCAGACCATGGTAGCAAAGCTACCCTTTTTCACTTCCTGTACATTTACCCTGTCTGTCCATAGTGATTAATGTAGCACCGCCAAATTGCGGTGCTTTTTTTTGTCCACATTTCGTCGATGGCCGACCGGCTATTATTGCTCCAGTTCTACCATCTCTTTCACGTCAGTGCGGTTAATCTGCTGTTTGTTGCCGTTAGCGTCTTTATACGAAATCATCCCCGTCTCATTATCGGTCTGTGGTTTACCATCAGCTACGATTGATCGACCATCATTGGTGTGCATCACGTAATTCGAACCAGAACAGGCGCTCAGGGCAAAAGTCAGCATACAGGCAGAAATAATGGCGGCAGTCTTTTTCATCTTCTTCTCCTTAAAGCGATTTATGCTATTAAAAACATACTCCGTAACAGGCAAAATTGTTCGCCTAACGCTATTTAGCATAAGACACTGAACGGGCTTTGCCAGGATATCCAGAGTATTCCGATGGTTAGCGCAACCCTTGTATCAATGCCCTTTTTGCGCCACGATCGGTTTACTGAACTGAGGAATACCATGAACGCTTTTAACCCCGCGCAGTTTCGCGCACAATTTCCCGCACTCAACGATGCTGGCGTCTATCTCGACAGTGCTGCTACGGCGCTGAAGCCACAGGCGGTCATTGAAGCTACCCATCAGTTTTATAGCCTGAGTGCCGGGAACGTCCATCGCAGCCAGTTTGCTGAAGCCCAGCGCCTGACCGCACGCTATGAAGCCGCGCGGGAAAAAGTCGCACACCTGATTAATGCGTCGGATGACAAAACCATCGTCTGGACCCGCGGCACAACGGAAGCGATCAACATGGTTGCCCAAAGCTATGCGCGTCCACGCCTTCAACCGGGTGATGAGATTATCGTTAGCGCAGCGGAACATCACGCCAACCTCGTTCCCTGGCTGATGGTCGCGGAGCAAACGGGGGCTAAGGTTGTCAAACTCCCACTCACCCCCCATTTATTGCCAGACGTTGAGCGCCTCACACAGCTCATCACCCCGCGCAGCCGCATTCTGGCGCTCGGGCAAATGTCGAACGTCACCGGTGGCTGCCCGGATCTTACCCGCGCCATTACGCTCGCCCATGCGGCTGGCATGGTGGTGATGGTTGATGGTGCCCAGGGGATTGTGCATTACCCTGCCGATGTACAGCAGTTGGATATTGATTTCTATGCGTTTTCAGGCCACAAGCTATATGGCCCCACCGGTATTGGCGTACTGTACGGTAAGCCGGAACTGCTGGAAGCCATGTATCCCTGGCTTGGGGGCGGTAAGATGATTAGCGAAGTCAGTTTTGACGGTTTCACCACTCAGCCCGCACCATGGAAGCTGGAAGCCGGTACGCCTAACGTTGCAGGCGTTATCGGGCTAAGCGCGGCGCTCGAATGGCTGGCGGACGTCGACGTTGCGCAGGCCGAAAACTGGAGCCGGGGTCTGGCGACGCTGGCAGAAGATGCCCTCGCGAAACGCCCTGGCTTTCGTTCCTTCCGCTGCCAGGACTCCAGTCTGTTAGCCTTTGATTTCGCGGGTGTTCATCACAGCGATATGGTCACTCTATTGGCCGAATATGGCATTGCGCTGCGCGCGGGGCAACACTGCGCACAACCGCTGCTGGCGGAACTTGGCGTATCCGGAACACTACGCGCCTCATTTGCCCCTTATAATACCCAAAGCGATGTGGATGCGTTGGTCGCAGCCGTCGACCGCGCGCTGGAAATATTGGTGGATTAATGACAAGCCCTCAGTTCGCCGGACACCCGTTTGGCACAACCGTAACCGAAGAGACGTTACGCAATACCTTTATCCCGCTTACTCAGTGGGAAGATAAATATCGCCAGCTGATTCTGCTGGGTAAGCAGTTGCCGGCACTCCCGGATGCGCTAAAGGCGCAGGCCAAAGAAATTGCGGGCTGCGAAAACCGCGTCTGGCTGGGGCATACTCTTCATGAGAATGGCACTCTGCATTTCTTCGGCGACAGCGAAGGTCGAATAGTACGTGGACTGTTGGCGGTATTACTCACCGCGGTTGAAGGTAAAACGGCAGCCGAGTTACTGGCGCGTTCTCCGATGGCGTTATTTGACGAACTGGGTTTACGCGCTCAGCTCAGCGCCTCGCGTAGCCAGGGACTACATGCTCTGAACGAGGCGATTCTCGAGGCGGCCCAGAAAGCTGGATGACGACGCTGGTATGTCTTATCCGGCCTACAACACTGCACGAACTGTAGGTCGGATAAGCGTAGCGACATCCGACACAATCAGGCCTGACGCGCGGCCTTCGCCATCATCTTCTTCAGCGCATGGGAGACAGCAACAAAGCCAAAGGTGGCTGTCACCATGGTGGCCGCGCCAAACCCGGACGCGCAATCCATACGCTTCGGCCCTTCCGCCGTCGCTTTCATCGCACATACCGAGCCATCCGCCTGCGGGTAAACCAGCGCTTCGGTCGAGAACACGCAGTCCACGCCCAGCTTGCCTTTGCTGTTTTTCACCACGCCAAAATCGCTTTTCAGCCGCTCACGTAGCTTGGCCGCCAGCGGATCCTGGATGGTTTTTGCCAAATCAACGACCTGAATCTGCGTAGGATCGATCTGTCCGCCCGCACCACCGGTGGTCACCAGCGGAATTGTGTTACGCCGACAGTACGCGATCAGTGCCGCTTTTGGGCGCACGCTATCAATCGCATCGATGACGTACGAAAATCCCGCATTCATATATTCAGCAACGTTATCTGGGGTAACAAAATCATCGACCACGTTCACCCGGCACTCCGGGTTAATCTGTCGGATACGCTCCGCCATCACTTCAGCTTTTGCCAGACCGACGTTATCACGCAGCGCATGGATCTGGCGGTTTGTATTGGTGACGCACACATCATCCATATCAATGAGTGTGATAGCGCCAATACCGGTTCTCGCCAGCGCTTCCGCCGCCCATGACCCTACTCCGCCAATCCCAACCACGCAAACGTGCGATTGGGCAAACAGCTGCAACGCATTTTCGCCATACAGACGTGCCGTACCGCCAAAACGTTGGCGCCAGGCATCGCTAATAACCACAGACATAGAACCTCAAATTCATTAATACCGAGCAGTCTGACTGCCTGATGCCGGCTACGCCTTATCAGGCCTACTCAATAATGTAGGCTTGATAAGCGAAGCGCCATCCGGTCATTAACCGCTGAACACGTTACCCGCACCCGGCGCTGTTTTTAGTACCCATACGCGACCGTAGTGATTATACCACCCGGCACGGTGTCCGGCGTCAGCGCCAATACCCTGATAGATGTCGAAGTGTTGCCCTTTAATAGCCCCACCCACATCTAACGCCACCATCAGGCGCAGTTCGTACTGGCCGGTAAACTTGCCGTTATTGTCCAGTAACGGGACTTCCGCCAGTAACGTTGTGCCCGCAGGAATGATACTACGGTCAGAAGCTACGGACGCGCGGCCAATCAGCGGCACCGCGCTGGCCCCTTTCACCGGAGCAAAAGATTGCGGTTTAAAGAAGACAAATGATGGGTTCTGCTCCAGCAGCTCACGCACTTCGGCTTCGCTGTGCGTTTCACCCCAGTGGCGAATAGCCTGCATCGACATATCTTCTTTTTTCACTTCGCCACGGTCGATAAGCACTTTACCGATACTGCGATAGGCGTGGCCGTTTTTCCCGGCATAGCTAAAGAAGTTGAGCGGGCTGCCATCGCCAAAATCGATGTAGCCACTGCCCTGAACATCCATAATGAAGTTATCCATCAGGGAGTTGCTGTATGCCAGAATATAATTGTCGCTTAGCGCGCCCGCGTAGATCTCGGCACGAGAGGGTAAGCGCCCACGTTTTGGCGGCATGCGATAGATAGGATACTGAAACTCGCCCTGGCGCGTATGGCGCGCCTGGATAACCGGTGTGTAGTAACCGGTAAACTGGACGTTACCGTAGTTGTCCGCCCCTTCCATTTGCCAGGCATCAATACCAAACTGGCGCATACTGCGCGTATCACCGCCCGCACGTAACCATTGCTGGATAGCGTTATAGACGTCGCTCTGGTTGCCGTACAAACGTGGCGAAGCGCTGCGAATTTGATTAACCTGCTCGGCGAAATCACCGGCATTGATTGGCGCGCCAACCGCATCAGGCTGGTTCACCAGTGAGAAAGGTTGGGTAAATTTCCCGTCTTTATACTGCTGCCCACGATCGGTGGGTTTTGAGGAACACGCGGCGAGCATCGCGACTACAGCTCCCGCCAGAAGATATTTTGCCCAACGTCCTTTCATTGTTCTCGTCTTATGTTGCCTGAATGCGAGACGAAGATAACAAACCCCCGAACCTAATGAAATGCGTATACATACCCGAACGCAAATTTTGAGCAAAAAATAATCCAGAATGCGTTGTTTTTGTTCATTTTCACCCTAAAAACGTGATCAAGGTGAAAAAAGGGTTGCATGAAAATGCGAGCAGAGTATAGTGCGCATCCACGGACGCGGGGTGGAGCAGCCTGGTAGCTCGTCGGGCTCATAACCCGAAGGTCGTCAGTTCAAATCTGGCCCCCGCAACCAATTAAAATTTGATGTAAGATTTTTGCAAAGTAGTTCGAATCACAGCAAGGCGGCGACGCAGTGAATCCTTAGGAGCTTACTCCAGTAAGTGACTGAGGTGAACGAGGAAAGCCAACGCTGATGTGGTTTGAAATACGAAGCAAAAAGACGGACGCGGGGTGGAGCAGCCTGGTAGCTCGTCGGGCTCATAACCCGAAGGTCGTCAGTTCAAATCTGGCCCCCGCAACCAATCAAATTTGATAAAATATAAGCAGTACGGTGACGCGGGGTGGAGCAGCCTGGTAGCTCGTCGGGCTCATAACCCGAAGGTCGTCGGTTCAAATCCGGCCCCCGCAACCAACACATTAAACACCTTAACGGGTGTTTTTTTGTTTCTGTCGCCCATAAAAAAAGCGCTTTTCAGCGCTTTTTTGTTATCCCCTTCTCGCCAGCGTCGCCCCATCGGCAAAGTAGGCTTTAATCCCTGCCAGAATCGACTCTGCAACTTCCTGCTGGAAGGTCGCCGTTTTGAGTTTGCGCTCTTCCTCAACGTTACTGATAAAAGCCGTTTCGACCAGAATAGACGGGATATCCGGCGCTTTTAGTACCGCAAACCCGGCCTGTTCAACCTGGTTCTTGTGCAGATTGTTGATTTTGCCAAGCTTGTTCAATACCGCTTTACCAAACTTCAGGCTGTCGGCGATGGTCAGCGACTGCACCATGTCGAACATGGTGTGGTCGACGTAGCGGTCACCGCTCTTACTGACGCCACCAATGAGATCCGAGGCGTTCTGGGTCTGCGCCAGATATTTCGCGGCGGTACTTGTCGCGCCTTTGGTCGAGAGCGCAAACACCGACGAACCGCTGGGTTGTCGACTGGTAAAGGCATCGGCGTGAATAGAGACAAACAGGTCAGCACGCTGCTTCTGCGCTTTCGCCACGCGGACTTTAAGCGGAATGAAGATATCTTCATTTCGTGTCATAAAGACCTTCATATTGCCCTCTTTCTCTATGAGGGCTCGCAGGCGGCGGGCAATCTGCAGCACCACATCCTTTTCACGCGTCTTGTATTTCCCCACCGCACCGGAGTCTTCTCCGCCGTGGCCTGGATCGAGCATAATGACAATGGGACGATCGCGCCCCGCTTTACCCGGCTGCGGGCCACTTTGTGCAGGTGGCACCTGTTTATCCAGATCGCCCTTGTTGTAATCTTCCAGCAATGCCAGCAGCGGATCCTGAACGTCCTGGGCATTCGCGGGATAGAGATCCATCACCAGACGTTCTTTAAAGCCTGCCACCGGAGCCAGAGCAAAAAGTTGCGGCTTCACATTCTGTTTCAGCTCGAACACCATCCGCACGGTCTTTGGATCAAACTGGCCAACGCGCGCCGACTTAATATACGGATCGTCAGGACGAATCTGCGTCCCAATGCCCTTGAGCACCGAGTTCAAATTAACGTCTTCAATATCCACAACCACACGCTCAGGATTACTCAGGGCAAACTGTTTGTATTTCAGCAGACGGTTAGATTCTACCGTGACGCGAGTGTAGCTGGACGCAGGCCAGATACGTACGGCAACGACCTGACTCACGGCCGCCAGACCCACCTGGCTGACGCTCAAAAGCCACATAGCACCCGCACCTTTCAATAAACGGCGGCGACTGATTGCTGAATTGGATCCCGACATGCTTCTCCCGAGCAAAAGAAATCTTTTTAAGAGGTAATACGTAAAACGTCCGAATTGACCGGAAACTTTAGCGAATGACGCATAATCTGTCATCTATAAAAGGGTAAACATTCTTTTTATATTCACGGCATTACTGAGAAAAATCTTCGGCATGGGTAAAAATTACGCTTGCGCACAGCGCCAAAACAGAATAAAAATACACAAATTACGAATAATCATGCAATGAGGGTGTGCCGTGGTGAAGGAGCGTAGAACCGAACTGGTACAGGGATTCCGCCATTCTGTTCCCTATATCAATACCCATCGGGGAAAAACGTTTGTCATTATGCTGGGCGGCGAAGCCATCGAGCATGAAAACTTTTCCAGTATCGTCAATGACATTGGTCTTCTTCATAGCCTCGGCATCCGCCTGGTCGTGGTCTATGGCGCACGACCGCAGATTGATGCCAATCTTGCGGCGCATCATCATGAGCCGGTGTACCACAAAAATACGCGCGTTACCGACGCTAAAACGCTGGAGCTGGTCAAACAGGCTGCGGGTTTACTTCAGCTTGATATTACCGCCCGCCTGTCGATGAGCCTGAATAATACGCCATTGCAGGGTGCTCACATCAATGTGGTCAGCGGTAATTTTATTATCTCCCAGCCGCTGGGCGTTGATGACGGCGTAGATTACTGCCATAGCGGGCGTATTCGTCGTATTGATGAAGATGCCATTCACCGCCAGTTAGACAGCGGCGCAATTGTGCTGATGGGCCCGGTCGCCGTTTCCGTCACCGGTGAGAGTTTTAACCTGACGTCAGAAGAGGTCGCCACGCAGTTGGCTATCAAACTGAAGGCCGAGAAAATGATCGGCTTTTGCTCCTCTCAGGGTGTCACCAACGATGACGGCGATATTATTTCCGAGCTGTTTCCTAACGAAGCTCAGGCTCGCGTTGAGTTGCAGGAAGAGAAAGGCGATTACAGCTCCGGCACGGTGCGCTTCCTGCGTGGGGCAGTGAAGGCCTGTCGCAGTGGCGTACGCCGTTGCCATCTGATCAGCTATCAGGAAGATGGTGCATTGCTGCAGGAACTGTTCTCCCGCGACGGGATCGGTACGCAGATCGTAATGGAAAGCGCCGAGCAGATCCGTCGCGCTACCATTAACGATATCGGCGGGATTCTGGAGCTTATCCGCCCGCTGGAGCAGCAAGGTATTCTGGTGCGCCGCTCGCGCGAGCAGTTGGAAATGGAGATCGACAAATTCACCATTATTCAGCGTGATAACCTGACCATCGCCTGTGCCGCTCTGTACCCTTTCCCGGAAGAGAGGATTGGCGAAATGGCGTGTGTAGCAGTGCATCCGGACTACCGTAGCTCGTCACGCGGGGAAGTGTTGCTGGAACGAATCGCCGCGCAGGCCCGGCAAATGGGGTTGAGCAAGCTGTTTGTGTTAACCACACGCAGCATCCACTGGTTCCAGGAGCGCGGCTTCACGCCAGTGGATATCGACCTGCTGCCGGAAAGCAAGAAAGAGATGTACAACTATCAGCGGCGGTCAAAAGTGCTGATGGCGGATTTGGGGTAAGAGTCGTTGCCGGATGCGGCATAACTGCCTTATCCGGCCTACGTCGCTGGCACATCTTTTTTAGGCCGGATGGCGCTGACGCTTATCCGGCCTACATCTACATCATGCCGTCATTAAATAATGCTGACAGTCCGCTGCGACGTTCGGTACGGGTGGCAATGGCGCGGCTCAGTATCCGCTCATCGGCATACAGCGACAGGCGGCGGCGCGCGCGGGTAACGGCGGTATAGACCAGCTCGCGGGTAACCACGGGTGAATGCTGGCTGGGTAAAATCAACGCCGCGTGGTCAAACTCAGATCCCTGCGATTTGTGCACCGTCATCGCCCAGGTGGTTTCATGTTCAGGCAAGCGGCTGGGCTGCACCGATTTGATAGAACCATCCGGCAACGCAAACCACACCCTCAGGCCCTGTCCACGGTCAAGGGCAATGCCGATATCACCGTTAAATAATCCCAGCGAACTGTCATTGCGCGCGATCATCACCGGCCTTCCCTCATACCAGCGGCTATGCGTCGAACGATGAATTTTACGTTTTTGCGCCATCACCTGCTCAATGCGTTCATTCAAACCACTAACGCCAAACGGACCTTCCCGCAGGGCGCATAGCAGTTGATACTCATTGAAGGCCTGAATGACAGCCCCCGGCTCGGCACCCTCGTGCAACAAATCCAGGTAGTGCCCATATCCCGCCAGCGCCTCATCCAGCATCGCGGCATAATCCTCGCTGCTGTGTAGAGTGCGTTTTTCGATGTCGCTAAATCCCTGCTGGAACACCGTTTTTATCGCAGTTTTGTCGCCGCGATTAATCGCCGCAGCCAACTGACCGATTCCGGAATCGCTGCCGAAACGGTAGCTTTTTTGCAGCAGGCACAGACTGTCGCGCAACGCTGCTGCCTGAATTCCCGAACCGGCAGGAATAGCACTCCCGGTCAGGCGACTGAGCTGGCGGGCGCGTTCCGGGGTAAACCCGTCACCGACGAAAGCACAGATATCCCCCAGCACGGCCCCCGCTTCGACGGAAGCGAGCTGGTCGCGATCGCCCAGAAAAATCACCCGTCCGTGCGGCGGCAGCGCATCGATAAGGCGCGACATCATCGGCAAATCAATCATCGAGGCTTCATCCACCACCAGCACATCCAAATGCAACGGGTTTCCCGCATGATGACGCAGGCGCTGACTGCCAGGCTGAGCGCCTAATAATCGATGCAGCGTACTGGCGTCATCGGGGATGCGTTTCTTTTGCTCATCGGTTAGCGGTAGCTCTCGTAACGCCGCTCCCAGTGAGGCGGTCAGGCGCGCAGCCGCTTTTCCCGTTGGCGCCGCCAGTCGAATACGACAGCGCTCACCGTCGGCCATTTGAATCAACGCCGCCAGCAGCCTTGCGACCGTTGTCGTTTTTCCCGTCCCCGGTCCGCCGGAGACCACCGATATCCGGCGGGTGAGCGCAACAGCAGCGGCTACTTTTTGCCAGTTAACCCCCTCCGATGGCGGAAACAGCGCCGCCAGCGTGTGGGTCAGCCGTTGTTCATCCACTTCAATGGCGTGGTTCACTTCACTGAAAAAGCGAGCCACCGTACGTTCGTTGTGCCACATCCGGTTCAGATACAAGCGATCGCCGTACAGCACCAGCGGCGTGGGTTGCTCGCCACGGCTTACCGCACTGGAAGCCAGCAGACATTCCGCCCAGTCTTCTGGTTCGCCCGTTTCAGCGAGCCAGGCGCTTAACAGAGGATGCGCGTCCTCGCTCAGAGATAACCGTGAAAGCGGTAAGCAGACGTGCCCTTCTCCCGCTTCACGACTGAGCAACGCCGCAGCCAGCGCAACGGCAGGGTTGTCACTTCCGGCAACCGCCAGCGCGAACTGAGCATCCAGAGGCCGGAGCTGTTTTTGCTCAACAGCCTCCAGAAATCGTTTCTGGATTGTCATAACATCGTCTCCTGCACCGCACCGGCAAACATCTCGTCCATCAACGCAATCAACTCTCCGTCAGGTCGGGTCGCGTAAATTCCCTGCTGCGGATTTTCACTGTCAACGCCGCGCAGGAAGAGATAGATAACGCCGCCAAAATGGCGTTCATAATCGTAATCAGCAATGCGATGGCGTAAGTAGCGATGCAGCGCGAGGGTATAAAGTTGGTATTGAAGGTCGTAGCGATGCGCCTGCATGGCAGAGGCCATCGCCTGCTGCGTATAGGCGGAGCTGTCTTCGCCCAGCCAGTTCGATTTGTAATCGAGCAGGTAATAACGCCCCTGGTGGCGGAATACCAGGTCAATAAAACCTTTCAGCATGCCGCGAACCTGCATAAAGTCCAACGCAGGGCACCCCGCCGAGAGCGGATCGTATTGGCGAATTAACGCATCAAGCTGATTGGCCATCAACGGCTGCGAAATCGGCAGATAAAACTCCATCTCCACCTGTTTTTCACGCGCGGATAGCTGGCTCAAACTCACGCCCGTCTCGTTGAGAGGCGCCTGCAAAATGGCGTCCAGCCATTCGGTCAAAACCGGCGTCCAGTGCGCGTCATAACCGCCCAACGCCAGTTGCTCCTCGACCCAATGCGGATCCACCGGTTGCGTAAAATCGAGATTTTCAAACAGGCTATGCAAGAACGTACCCGGCGAAGCGCCACGCGGGAACTGGTGCGGTGTGAGTCCTAGTTCTTCAATAACCTCACCGACGCCTGCGGCATCGATATCCAGTCTTGGGATCAGATCCTGCGCGATACCCTGTCCACGCTGTTGCAGACCGGAATAACTGGTCACGCGCCAGCTATCGCCGGGCTTACGCTGCAGTATTTTCGCACTCAGTTCGCTGCTAACAGCCTGCGCAACCTGCCAGGGTTCACCGTCAGGCTGCGCGGGAGTCTGGCAAGCAATATCGTTGCTACAAAGCGCTTCAATCGCGCTACGCAGACCCACGGCATCCATCGGCTCACCTTTTTGCAACAGGCGACCAAGCGCGCTCTGATGCACATCGGTATCCCCTTTTTTATCGCCCCGACGTCGTACCAACGGCGCAACGCCAAGGCTGCAGTGCCATACCGAACGGGTTAGCGCGACATACAGCAAACGCAGATCTTCCGCCAGACGCTCTGCTTCGGCTAGCTCAACGCTCTCCTCAGCATCGCTGAGATCCAGCACGGCTTCAAAAGAGCTACGATCGTGGTAGAAAGCCTGATCCTGAACGCGGAAATTGGTGATAAACGGCAGCCAGACCAGCGGATACTCCAGCCCTTTCGATTTATGGATGGTGACGATTTTGACCAGATGCTTGTCGCTTTCCAGCCTGAGCTGCTGGCTGGACGCGTTGCTGTCGGGTTCAAGAATATGCTGGGACAACCAGCGCACCAGCGCATGCTCGCTTTCCAGCTGCGAGCCCGCTTCCTGCAACAGTTCGCTGATATGTAAAATGTCGGTCAGTCGACGTTCGCCTCCCGCCGTCGCCAGCAGGTTCTCTGCAATCTGTCGAGCCGTCATCAGCGCACGTAGCATCGGCATCACGCCGCGTTTATGCCAGATCTGACGATAGCCGGCGAATTCTTCGACCACCGCATCCCAGGCATTCTCGTCGGTATTTAACGCTTCAATATCCTGCGCATTCAGACCCATCATTGAGGTCGCCAGCGCGCTACGCAACGTGTTCTCACGTTCCGGCGTCATCACCGCCTGCAGCACCCATAGCAACTCCTGCGCTTCCAGCGTTTCAAATACGCTGTCACGGTTGGAGAGGTAGACAGAGGGAATGACCAGTTGCGTCAATGCATCACGGACCAGCGCCGCCTCCTGGCGGCTACGCACCAGTACGCTGATGTCCGACGCGAGTACCGGGCTGGATGCTTTGCCACTGACCAGTTGCGCAGCGCCAGAATGCCCAGCCTTAAGCCAGTCGCGAATTTGTGTGGCGCACACCTGGGCCATGTAGCTCTGATAATCGCCTACGCCGCAACTTTCTCCTTCCATCAGCCACATACTCATAGCTGGCTGCGTTTCGCCGTGCAAAACAAACCGTAACGCCTGGTTTTTTTCTGCGGATTTTACCGGGCTGAAAGGGATTTCGCGGAACATAAAGGCGTCGTCCATCTGGCTGAAAAGCGTATTCACGCTATTGACCATGCCGGGGGCCGAACGCCAGTTGGTATCGAGCGTATAGTGTGCGCTGACTTCGCTGCGCGCCTTCATATAGGTGAAGATATCCGCGCCGCGAAACGCGTAAATTGCCTGTTTCGGATCACCAATTAGCAGCAGTGCGGTATCCGGCTGATGCTGCCAGATCCGACGAAAAATACGGTACTGCTGTGGATCGGTATCCTGGAATTCATCGATCATGGCGACCGGAAAACGAGTACGAATAGCCGTCGCCAGCGCATCGCCGCTTTCACTGCGCAACGCCGCATCCAGCCGGCTGAGCATATCGTCAAAACCCAGCTCGCCGCGGCGACGTTTTTCCTCGACAACTGCCGAGCGGATCTCCGCCAGCGCCCGGGTGATCACCAGATCGCGGAGAGTTAACGGTTCGCTAAGCAGTTCATCAATAGCGACAAACAGCGGGTGCTGAGGGGTTATCCCGCCCGCTTTGGTTCGCTCTTCCAGAAAACGCTGTGAGAATTTCTCCAGCGCGTCAGGAAGCTGGTAACTTTGTGTTTCTTCCTGCGCCCACGCGCTGATCTTTTCGATCCACTTGCCCTGATTACCGCGATTAAATTTACGCCGGTCAATTCCGGAGGCTTCCATCAGGCCATCCAGCTCATCAACAGAATCACGCCATTGCTGCTTGATCTGGTTAATGCGCGCGAGAATTTGTTCATGCCGGGAGGCCAGCGTTTCGTCATCAGACGGTGGCGCCTTGATAACCGGCGCTTCCCCCTGCAGATAGCGATCGATATCTCTCAGCAGCGCTTGCGGTCCTTTCCACGTTTCAAAAACCACCTGCGCAATGTCGCGGGGCAGCGGGTAGCAGTGCCGACGCCAGAAGTCCGCGCAGGCCTGATAGCGCAGCAGCGATTCATCTTCTATCAGCTGCTGTTCGAACAGCATGCCTGACTCAAAGGCATTGAGACTGAGCATACGCTGACAAAAGCCGTGGATGGTAAACACCGCCGCTTCATCCATCTGTCTTTCAGCCAATAGCAGCCACTGCGCGGCCTGTTTTTTATCGGCAATTTCATCTAACAAACGGGCATATAGCGGGTTGTCGGTGGTTTCACGCAGGCAGGCAATTCGCAGTTCATGAATATTGCTACGAATTCGACCGCGCAACTCTTCGGTAGCCGCCTCGGTGAAGGTGACCACCAGTAGTTCTTCGACGGTCAGAGGACGAGGAAAGGCGGCAGAGCCGCCCAGTCCAAGCAGTAAACGTAAATACAGGGCGGCGATGGTAAAGGTTTTACCGGTGCCCGCAGAGGCTTCAATCAGACGCTCGCCCGTCAGGGGCAAGCGCAGTGGATCAAGGGACTCAGCGGCATCATTCATTCTTATCACTCATCAGGGGTAAGGTTTGCTGCAACGCGCTGACGGTCTGCCACACTTTCCAGCCTTCCGGGTGCACATATTCTGCTTTCCCATTCTGACTGCCGGAAACCTGTGACAATATCGCCATGCCTTGCGGCTCAACCACCGCCTGATGGAAGAAGTCGGCAAGTTTTTGCGGCGTCAGCAGTTTAATCTGAGCCACTATTTTATCACGTGAATCGAAGCGCATATTGCCGCGATCAAAATCTTTGCTTAACTGTGAGGCTTCTGCCCCCAGCGTTTGCGGCGCCTGCAGCATTTGCGCAATAATCGCCTGCTGAATTTGCGCGAACTCTTCAGGTTTCATCGCCCGCAGCTTCGCTTCCGCCGTCGGGAAGAACGCTTTATAACGCTCCCAGAGGTAAGACGGCTGCTTATCACTGCTTTGCAGCAGGAACCCCATTCCCCACTGACGACCAACGCTCATCGGGAAAGCAAATACGGCGTAGCCTAGCTGTTCTTCAGTACGCAGCTGATTGTAGAACCACGGCTGAACAATCTGACCTAACATAGCGCTGTAGGCTGAACTGGCGTATTCATCGTATCCGGTTGGCACAAATACCGCGGCCAGCGCTGAATCCGTGCTGCTGCCTGCTTTTTCGAAGATGACGGACTGCTTCTTGTCCACAACCACATCTTTGTTGCGACACCACTGTGATCCGTTCGCACCAAGCTGTTTTTGGATATCCCGCGCCATGCTCGTCGTCTGAGCTTCGCTCATATTGCCAATGACCAGGAATTCAGGTCGCGCACCGGTTTTTAAGGCGTCGCGGTAGGTCATCACCTCTTTCAGGGTGATGGAAGGCAGCAGCTTACGGCGCTCGTCGCGGGAGAAGTACGGCACCTGAGAAAGCATCTGCACCGGCATAATAGCCTGATCGTAAGCTTTACCCTTTTCTGCGGAATCCATCATCTGGGCATACCAGGATTTCGCCTGTTCCAGCTGTTCGTCCGTTGAGGTATAGCTGAAATAGCCGCTCAGCAGCGCCTGAAAAAGCTGCGGCAAACGTTGGGTGTAGCCGTTGGCGTTAAGCATCAACCCATTGTTAGCGTTGGTAGAGAAACCAATTCCACCTACCGATGCCTGGTTACTTAACTGATCGAGCGCAATCCCTGCCAGGTAATCGTTCAGGGCGAATAAGACCTGGTTGCGGGCGCTGTCCATGGCTTTCGGGTTACGCAGGATCACGCTGACGTCAGCCTTCGGCTCGCTGGCAAAATACTGGCTCGGGGCATACACCACGCGTAAATCCGGCTCATCAACAATCAGCTCTGGGTGAGCGTATTTTTTATCCGTCTTAATCAGCGTGAAATCATCCGGAATGTAGGGGTTCAACTCCGGTAACGACAGCGCAATGCCCTGCGCTTTTTGCTGCCAGTCGGCAAAGGTTTTGTCGCTGATTTTATCCACCTGGTAAGGCGCATCGACAAAATAAGCGATTTTATTATGTGGCTCTTTCGCGCTGATATACCAGATACGCGCATTCTGCGGCGTCATCATTGCCAGACGTTGCTCAACGGCTTTCGCATCGTACTGGTCAGCAATATTCACCGCATCCAGCGTATGCTCGACGGGAACGCGAATCATGGTATCAGCCAGCCATTCCACGTAGTCCATATCACGGGTGATGGAGGGATAACGGAAATCGAGATCCAGCACGTGCGCCAGCTCGTCAAAATAGCGTTTATCGACACCTTTCTCGCGTAACAAATTGAGGTAGCTAAAGATTGCCGCGACAACTTCATCGCGGTTCGCCAGCCCCTTGTCGGTTAACGTCGCGGAAATGGCTAATACGCCGCTGTTCCCGTTGACCACCGGATCGGAGTCTGCGCGAATACCTTCAACCAGGCCCTGCTTTTGCAGCCAGTCAGACAACGTGCCCGGGCTACGATTGCCAATCAGGTAGGTCACCAGTTCATCGGTTTTACTGCGGAACTGCGCGCTGTTGTTATCGATACGAAACTCGACGCGCAATACTTTACGCGGCATTGCCGGAACATAGTGGATGATGATGCCCTTTTGCGCATCAGTGACGACCGGGACGGTAATCTCAGGCTTTGCGATATTCCTGTTCGGTACGCGCCCAAAGGTGTCAGCCGCTATCCACGCCAGCTCTGGCAGCGGTTTATTGCTATAAATCACCGCCTTCATCAGGTTCGCAGAGTAGTACTTTTCATGAAATTTTTGTAATGCCTGCAGCACCGGGTTGCCCGGTTTATCGCTTAATGTCTCAAGATTCCCGCCAGAGAAACGCGAACCTGGGTGCGCCGGGTTGATCGTCTCAGCGCTCACCTGCGCCATACGCATCCCGTCTCGGGTACGCGCCAGTGTCAGCTCGGAGTTAACCGCGTTACGCTCGCGGTCGGCATATTTTTTATCCAGCAATGGATCGGCAATAGCATCCGCCAGGCGATCCACCGCCCCCACCAGCGCGTCGTTTTCGACTTCAAGATAGAAGGCCGTACGATAAGGCGCAGTGCTGGCATTGTGGCTACCGCCGTGCATTTTCAGGAATTCAGCCAGGCTGTCCGGCTGTGGGTATTTTTTCGAGCCCATCAGACACATGTGTTCGAGATAGTGCGCCAGCCCCTGATGATCGTCCGGATCTTCCAGCGAGCCCACGGGGACTACCAGTGCAGAAAGGGATTTCACGGCCTGAGGATCGGATACCAGCAGCACAACCATGCCGTTATCAAGGCGCACGGCCTGATACTGACGGGTGTCTTTATCGCTTTTACGGATGGTTTCAGCTAAAGGCTGCCAACCGGTATCTGCCTGACTTACGGGAACCCAAAGGGCGACGAACAACAGTAATGCGCTGAACCAGGTGCTGCGGGGCATTCACAAACCTCATCATTAACGTATTCACCTGTTCACTACAAACCACGCATAAATACATGATCTGAACAGGGCAAGACTATGTGCTGAACGAGCCAGCATCTTCTCTTTGTAAGAATCAGTCCGTGACAGAATGCGCATCATAGTGGAAGCCATCGAATTGCGCAATTTTTATACAATCATCATGACTGATTAAAGCGAAAAATCGGTAACAGGTAGCGCTGAGACTGTAAAACAATAGCCTCCTGCGTATCAGCATCCAGTTGACGCCAAAGACGCTGATACCAGATATCATCACCTTCGCCACGTACCATCATGTTGCCTTCATAGGCTTGCAGAAACTTACTGCGCGCTTTTTGCAACGTTGCATCGTCATCTAACATGGCATCATTTGCGGTGTCATAACAGGTTTTTATCCATGCACCACCGCTTTCGGGCAATACCAGCAACGGTGACGACATGCCTTCCCGATACCCCTCAATGAGTTGCGACAGGTACAGCAACGCCTGTTCTGCATCCAGCGGCGGAAAACGCCATTCACCGTCTTTACGCAGGAACAATCGGCTCTCTCCCCTACCGCCACTGGCACAATAGACAAGATGTTCCAGCCAAAGTTGCACACCCTGCGCAATGCTTATCAAAGATGGGCGCCAGCGCAACAAACCGTCCTCTTGCACCTGCGGCAGCCAGCCGGTGATTTGCACGCCGTGACAGTTAAGATCGATTTCCATGCTCTGACAGGGCTGACGACAGGCGATAATGCGTTCAGCCAGCGACTGCATTTCCTGACGCTGCGTATCCCACAGAATTTCGCCAAACGGCCCATAGGGTAGCGCGCCCGCCGCACGAAAACGGCGGAACAGTCGTTCAGCATCGTTCTCTTCAACCAGCGTATTAAGCAATTGCTGATTAAGCTGGTAGCGGGTTAACCCTTCAAGAGTGAAAGGTTCCGTATCCGGGATCTCACTCTCTTCAGAGCGGAAGTTGACCCTTAAACGCATCTGGAAAAAGGCGCGTACCGGATGTGCCCAAAATCGCTGCAGCGTTTCCAGCGTTAGCGTTTCTGGCATTTCAAAGGGAAGAGGCTGCACAAAATCCGTGTGCGCTTTTCCTGACAGACTCGCCGCAGGCAGCCATTCCCGGGCATAGCTTTGCTGTTCGCCCGGCAAATAGTTTTGTGCATCAAAGGGCATACGGGTATGCAAACGGGTTATATGCGCTTTTACCCTTGCCTCGCTTTGATCACAGGTCAACGATTCATCGCCCGGCAGATAATGGCTTTGTCCAATGTAGTCCATCAGTTCTTGCACCAGCACCGACGGGAAGCGCTCGCTGTTATCCTGAATAGAGCGGCCAATGTAGCTGATGTAGAGCGTCTGCTGTGCCGAGATTAATGCTTCGAGGAACAAATAGCGGTCATCATCGCGACGACTGCGGTCACCCCGCATCGGTTTTTGGCTCATTAAATCAAAGCCCAGCGGCGCAAGCTGACGCGGATAAACCCCATCGTTCATACCCAGCAGGCACACCACTTTGAACGGAATGGAGCGCATCGGCATCAGCGTACAAATGTTAACGGGCCCCGCCAGGAAGCGCTGGCTGATGCGTTCCTGGTCAAGGCGCTGGGCTAGCTCATCACGCAACAGAGAGAGCGGTATAGCATCGCCGTACTCAGCCCCTAAACCTTCGGTAATAATGGCCTGCCACTGCTGTTCAATCAGCGTCATTGCCGCTTCGGTGTCCGCGTCCGGTAGGAAGAAATCATTAAGCATTTCCCGACAAACGGGTAGCCACTCTTCCAGCGGACGTTCCTGCGCTAACCCTCTACGCCAGAGATTAAGCTGCATCAGCAACGAGGCCAGATGCCCTACCAGCTCGGCAATCAGGCCGCTGGACTCATCGTAAGGCAATACCGATTGCCACTCGCCCTGCGAGCTTTCCATCGCGTAGCCGAGCAGCATACGCGTTAAACCAAATTGCCATGTATGCTGACCTGTAGGTGGAAGTTCCAGTTCACGCACGTTATCGTCGTCAATTCCCCAACGAATCCCGGATTCATTGACCCATAAGCGAAGATAGCGCAACCCTTCTTCATCAATGTTGAAACGCGCCGCCAGCACGGGAACATCCAGTAACGCCAGGACATCCTCTGAGACAAAACGGCTATCCGGCAGCGACAGCAGGCTGATAAAGGCCTGTAAGACGGGATGAGACTGGCGTGCCCGACGGTCAGATATTGCATAAGGTAAGTAACGCTCGGCTGGCGCGCTACCAAAGACCGACTGAATGAATGGGCTGTAGCTGTCGATGTCCGCCACCATCACGATAATATCGCGCGGCGTCAGCGTTGGGTCCGCTTCCAGCATGGCCAACAGCCGGTCATGAAGAATTTCCACCTCGCGCTGTGGGCTATGGCAGACATGGAAAGTCACGCTGGTGTCGTTCAGCTCAAGCCGGCGTTTATTGTCGCTACGGGAATATTCTTCCAGCGTAACGCCCGCCACGGCATGACTTTCAAGTTCCAGAATATCTGATTGAATATTATGCAAAAGGTTGTCAGGCGTAATGTCGACAAACGCATCCAGTTCCTGACTGTTTTCCAGCTCCGAAAGCAAATAAATGTAATCACGCCCCAGCTTGCCCCACGAGGCCAGCATCGGGTTGCCCACATCCTGTTCGCCATCGCTGTTAAATAATCCTTCGGCTTTCTGATTATCACGAAACAGCGGCAGATGCCGTTCTTCAAAGCTGTGCCGACGCTGACGTGCCATCAGCTTCGCCAGCCAGGCCGGATCTTTAATATCCCCCCAGTAGTAGCGACAAGGGTTGGTAAACAGCAGATGAATATCAATGTGCTTACCCAGCGCCTGCAATGCCTGCAAATAAACCGGCGGCAGCGCCGAAATACCGCAAATAAAGACACGAGAAGGCAGCCCCTGCGGACATTCAGACGCATTTTCCAGGGTCTGAATAAATCGCTGGTATAAATTGGCACGATGCCAGCGCGGCAGACCCAATTCCGCGGTGTATTCCACCAGCGCTTTCCACAACGGTGCCTGCCAGGCCTGAGACTCGCCAAGTCCCTCAACCTGTCGCCCCGCTTCCCACTGGGTCAACCAGTCAGGGCGGTAGACTAAATACTGATCGAAAAGGTCAGCCGCGCGCGAGGAAAGCTGAAAAAGCTTACGTTTATCAGTGTCGTCCGTCAGATAGTGGCGTAGCAATGCGAAGTCATCGCTATCCAGCAATTGTGGCAACAGCGTCATCAACTTCCAGCTCATGCTCTGTTTGCTGAACGCACTCTCTTTCGGGATATCCGGCAGCACGCGCACAAACATATCCCAGATAAAACTCGCGGGCAGCGGAAAATCGATATTGGCGGCAATACTAAACTTCTGTGCAAGAGTCATTTGTAGCCACTGCGCCATACCGGTACTTTGAACCAGGATCATCTCAGGCTCAAAGGGGTCGTCCAGCCGCTCGCGCTCAACGATAAATTCCATTAACGCTTCCAGCACATCCAGACGGTTGGAGTGGTAGACCCTTAACATAGCGACTCCTGACTACTGACGATTCGGGCAATGCAGACGCGTCATCTGACCCTGCCTGCCGAGGGGTGAAGAAATTATAACGTTGATGCTGACACATCCCGCTCTCGTTGTCTGCATTCGGTTAGCCTGCCAGTTCACAGGCGATGAAAACGGGTACAGCTGGGTTTGCTGCCAGGCGTGGCGCCAGAGTTGCTGATACTGGTTTCTGATGATAAAGCTGTTCATTAGCACCCGCTGGTATCCTGACAACGCGGTCACAATCATGATCATTAGTACCATTGCCAGCATCACTTCCGGCAGACTAAAGCCACGCTGTCTGTTCAGGGGATCTGGCATAACGTCTGCTCCTTTAGTGGACAAAAATCGCTCCAGCCACGCGCCGAGAATTCTATGTTGCCATCAATAACCCCCCCCTGACGCCATAACGATATCCCTTCATAGTGGGCAATAAGCAGCACATAATTATTGGTAAGCCGGCGCAGGCAAACCGCGGCATCCTGCGTGGGATCTCGCCGACACTGTACGGCGGGTTGTAAGCGCCAGGGCTGCGTACGCCCCCATTCCATCGCGGATTGCACTACCGCCTGACGCTGCAGCGCCTGACTTTGTGTGACCACACGCGCAGCAAAACTGGCCTCCTGTCTGCTAACGCCTTGCAGCAGCAGACTACCGAGCACCAGCAGCAACAGGACCATTGCCAGAGAAGATACGCCTCGCTCACGGTTCACAGGTTGAATCCCGTAACGCTGTAGACCGCTTCAACAACTTTTTGTGGTTCGTCATTGCTCACTCCACGCAAACGCAGCGTAAGAAGCGGGGAATATCCGCTGAAATTCAGCCTTTCAACCTGAAATGCCTCAATCTGTATCGTGGCCGGATCGGTCATTTTGTCCCATCCTTTGCCAGTGCAGCCGGTGGCTCCACGCACGGTTTCCAACACCTTGTCCTGTAAACGAAACCCAATAGAATCAGCCTCTTTCACGGGACCGCTTTCCCAAACGCCATTGCTGTTGGCATCCCAGCGGGCAATAACACAGTCTCCCTTAGCCGATATCACCAGTCCCTCTCCGACACAGTTTCCCCGGCAATACCCCGCCCGCTGAAGATGCTTCGCCACGGTGTAGACCCGCTGCCATATTTCATCTTCCAGTACTAACTGGCGCGTGTTACGCAGAATCTCTCGCTGTAGCGCCGGTAAAAATCGTGCTGAGCTAAGCAATAAAATACTGCTAATCGCCATGGCAATGAGCATCTCCAGCAGTGAAAATCCCCGTTCATTTACTGACATAATCTGGCCTCATCACGCTCGCAAAGCCTGATTCGCCCCCAGCCAGACACCACCACGCGCCATTCCCCAGTCGCATTTTTCAGGCGTATATGTCCGGCCCATGCCGTATTGCGCAGTCCAAAAAAGGCCAGTGAAGGTGTTATCTCTGCCATTTCGACGTCGTCCCAGGGTGGTGTAAAAACCAAAGACGAAACGGGTCGGCACGTGGTTTGCGAAGCCGCAGAGCTGACAAAACACCATGATGTGCCATCCCGAATCACGCTTATCACGTGATCGCGGTTACGCCAGTTAGCATCTTCACGCAGTTGCAGCAGGTAGTCCCGCACCTGGCAGGCGGTCTGCCACAGCCGCTGTTGCTGCTGCCAGCGCTGCCAACCATACAGCCCAGATGCACCAAGCGCCGCGACAATCAGCATCGCAATCAGGGTTTCGAGAAGCGTGTAACCTTGTTGTTTTTTCATGTCGCCAGTATGGCGTGAGGAAAATGAATAACGAGCGGGAAATTCGGTTTCTACGGCGAGCTATGGGGAATATTTAGCGCGTTACAGGCCGTTGCAATATTTCAGGAATCCGCGCCGAAGAACGCGATTTGAGACAAAAAAAACCGACGCACATGGGCGTCGGTTGTGACAGCATGAAACAGGTTAGATAGCTACCGGTGCTTTAATACCCGGGTGCGGATCGTAGCCTTCAATTTCGAAGTCTTCGAAGCGATAGTCAAAGATTGATTCAGGCTTACGTTTGATAACCAGTTTCGGCAGCGCGCGCGGTTCACGGCTAAGCTGCAGATGCGTTTGATCCATATGGTTGCTGTACAGGTGCGTGTCGCCGCCGGTCCAGACAAAATCACCCACTTCCAGATCGCACTGCTGCGCCATCATGTGTACCAGCAAAGCGTAGCTGGCAATGTTAAACGGCAGGCCGAGGAACACATCGCACGAACGCTGATACAGCTGGCAGGAGAGCTTGCCATCCGCCACGTAGAACTGGAAGAACGCATGGCACGGTGCCAGCGCCATTTTATCCAGCTCACCGACGTTCCATGCTGAAACGATGATGCGGCGAGAGTCCGGATCATTTTTCAGCTGGTTTAGCACGGTGGTGATCTGGTCGATATGGCGACCATCTGGCGTAGGCCACGCGCGCCATTGTTTGCCGTAAACCGGGCCTAAATTACCGTTTTCATCCGCCCATTCGTCCCAGATTGAGACGTTGTTTTCATGCAGGTAGGCAACGTTAGTATCGCCCTGCAAGAACCACAGCAGCTCATGAATGATCGAGCGTAAATGGCAGCGTTTAGTCGTAACCAGCGGGAACCCTTCCTGCAGATTAAAACGCATCTGATGACCAAAAATGGAAAGCGTTCCGGTTCCGGTACGGTCGTTTTTCTGTGTGCCTTCATCCAGCACTTTTTGCATCAGTTCTAAATACTGTTTCATGGTTCCTCAGGAAACGTGTTGCTGTGGGCTGCGGCGGTACGCCCAAACCATCATAATAATGCCTGCGACAATCATCGGGATAGAGAGGATCTGCCCCATGCTGATGTACTGTACCCAGGTGCCGGTAAACTGCGCATCCGGCTGGCGGAAGAATTCAACAATAATACGAAACGCGCCATAACCAATCAGGAACAGACCGGATACCGAACCCATCGGGCGCGGTTTGCGAATGTACAAGTTCAGAATGATAAACAGCACAACGCCTTCCAACGCCATCTCATAAAGCTGTGAGGCGTGGCGTGGCAGCGAGCCGTAGGTATCAAAAATAGACTGCCATTGCGGGTTAGTTTGCAGCAGTAAAATATCTTCGGTACGGGAGCCGGGGAACAGCATGGCGTACTTGAAGTTCGGGTCAACGCGTCCCCACAGCTCACCGTTGATAAAGTTGCCCAGACGCCCTGCACCCAAGCCAAACGGAATCAGCGGGGCAATGAAATCAGAAACCTGGAAGAACGAACGCTTAGTGCGTTTGGCGAAGATGATCATCACCAGGATCACACCGATAAGTCCACCGTGGAAGGACATACCGCCGTCCCAGACGCGGAACAGATACAGGGGATTATCGAGGAATAACGAGAAGTTATAGAACAGTACGTAACCAATACGCCCACCGAGGAAAACCCCGAGGAAGCCCGCATACAGTAAGTTTTCTACTTCATTTTTGGTCCAGCCACTGCCCGGACGATTCGCGCGGCGCGTCGCCAGCCACATCGCGAAAATAAACCCCACCAAATACATTAAGCCGTACCAGTGAAGCGCGACGGGGCCGATTGAGAAAATGACCGGATCGAAATCCGGAAAATGCAGATAGCTACTGGTCATCTGTCACCACAAGTTCTTGTTATTTCGCTGAAGTCAGACAGCAATTGATAAGCGCGCCTGCATAATGCAGGCGCTCCAAAGGTGCGAATGATAGCACAAGGGGTTAGAAGCGGATGCCGGGAAGATGTAAAAGATCTGTATAGGTAATCTCTCTCCCCCGTAATACCTGATAGCGCTACGCTTATCAGACCTACAATCCCCCGCGAATCAAGCCCCCCATGCCACGACGCTCCATGAAGGCCGCTACCTGATGGCGTACTTCCGTTGCCATCTGTGCCTCCAGGCTGCGCTGCGCCAGCGTTTGCGCCTCATCAAAATCGATATGACGCAGCAGATATTTTACGCGAGCGACAGAACGACCGTTCATCGACAAATGACGGAAGCCCAAGCCGATCAGAATGGCTACACACATCGGGTCACCCGCCATTTCACCGCATAAGCGCAAATCAATACCGCTTCTTTCGGCTTCCTGCGCAATCATCGCCAGCGCACGCAACATCCCCGGATGCAGGCTGTCATAAATGCTGGCTACCCGTGTGTTGTTACGATCGACGGCCAGTATGTACTGGGTAAGGTCGTTGGTTCCGACCGAGATAAAGTCTATCCGGTTTGCCAGATGCGGCAGCATGAACACCATCGACGGAACTTCCAGCATGATGCCAATGCGCGGTTTAGGGATCTCATAACCGATCATCTCCTCCACTTCGCGTCCGGCGCGTTCAATCAAACGTCGCGCTTCGTCCACTTCATCGATGCTGGTTACCATCGGCAGCAAAATGCTCAGGTTTCCGGTTGCCGCATTCGCACGCAGCATGGCGCGAACCTGGATCAAAAAGATCTCCGGCTGATCGAGCGTTATGCGGATCCCGCGCCAGCCGAGGCACGGGTTCTCTTCGCTGATCGGCATGTAGGGCAGCTGTTTATCGGCACCGACATCCAGCGTACGCAGGGTCACCGGCTTGTCGTTAAACATTTGCAGCATACCCTGATACTGCGCAACCTGTTCTTCTTCCGAAGGAAAACCACTTTGCAGCATGAACGGGATTTCGGTGCGATAGAGGCCAATGCCGTCGATTCGGCTACCCAGCTTTTCTTCATGTTCCGGGCTGAGACCCGCATTGAGCATCACCTTCACGCGCTCGCCGCTTTTCAACTGTGCTGGCTGGTTGACGTCGTCTTCCGCCAGGCGGCTCAGCTCAATTTCTTCACTGATAAGACGCTGGTATTCCTGGATCAATACCGGTTCCGGATCGACCAGCAGTTCACCGCGATAACCGTCCACCACCAGCGTACGGCGATGCAGTACCGACGGCTGGATATCGGCCCCCATGACGGTAGGGATACCCAGCGCACGCACCATAATTGCCGCATGAGAGTTGGCTGCGCCGTCCCGGACAACCACGCCAACTAACCGGTCCTGAGGAAGCTCCGCCAGCGTGGTCGCCGAAAGTTCGTCCGCCACCAGCACAAAGCGTTCCGGCCAGGCATTTGGCCCCTGGATAGAGTCATCAAGGTGGAACAGCAGACGCTGGCCCAGCGCGCGTAAATCTCCGGCCCGCTCTTTGAGGTAGTTATCGCTCAGCGCAGCGAACTGTTCGGCAAACTTTTCGATGATCGTTTTAACCGCCCACTCGGCCACCGAACCGTTATCCACTTCCGCAAACAGCTCGCGGCGCAGACGGGTATCGGAAAGCAAGTGCGAGTAAAGATCAAAGATCGCCGCCGTTTCTTTCTGCGCCCCAGCGGTAAAACGCTTGCTGTAGCGGCGGAATTCGTTCGCCGCCTCTTCCAGCGCACCGGTCAGTCGCTCGCGTTCAAGCACAGGATCCAGCGTTGAAGCCTGGTAGACCTGTTCCATCAACGGCAGCGTCGCATCCTGCCAACCTTCGGCTATCGCCACACCGGGAGCGGCAGGCAGCGCACGGATGCGCGTTTGACGGTACTGGCCGAACAGCGCGTTTAGCTGCGACTGCGAAAGTATGGCCGCCATTTGCGTGGCGAGCGTGACGAGGAAAGACTCTTCACTTTCATCGTACTGACGCAGTTCACGCTGCTGCACCACCAGCACACCTAAAAGCTGGCGACGCTGAATGATCGGTACGCCTAAGAATGCACGAAAACGCTCTTCTTTTACCGAAGGAATGTATTTAAAGCTGGGATGTTTTTGCGCATCGGCGAGGTTGATAGGTTCCGCCAGCCTGCCAACCAGGCCAACGATACCTTCATCAAACGCGAGTGCGACAGTGCGACCACGTGGTTTTTTTAGTCCCCGGGTCGCCATGAGGTAATAACAACGTCGATCGTGATCGGCCAGATAAACCGAACAGACCTCTGTATCCATCGCAAGACAGATGTCGGTAACCAGTATATTCAGCGCTTCGTTCAGACGCGGAGCACTGGCCACCTTTTCGACTATTTCGCGCAGGCGGGTGAGCATAATTTGCGTAGCTTAACCTCTTTTACGTCTGTACGCAGGTGCGCTTTGTGGCTTAGGAGTGCTCTCCTGAAGCGCCATGACAACACTTGCGAATTCTTTCATCACCCTGCGATAGACATCGCGTTTAAATGACACCACCTGTCGAACCGGATACCAGTAACTCACCCAGCGCCAGCCGTCGAACTCAGGTGTACTGCTGGTTTGCATATTGATTTCAGCATCGCTGCTGACCAATTGCAGAAGAAACCATTTTTGTTTCTGGCCGATACAAACCGGCTTCGTGTCCCAACGCACCAAACGTTTCGGTAACTTGTAACGCAACCAGTTACGAGTAGAAGCAAGGATCCGTACATCTTTACGACTGAGACCCACTTCTTCAAAGAGTTCCCGGTACATCGCCTGCTCTGCTGTCTCTCCTGCGTTGATCCCACCTTGTGGGAATTGCCAGGAGTGCTGACCAAATCGCCGGGCCCACATGACCTGCCCCTGGCGGTTACAAATTACTATCCCTACATTCGGGCGGTAGCCATCGTCATCAATCACCGGACTACCTCAACATAAACCTTATATACAAACGATTGTTTCACACTCCTGAGGGGCGGTAAACCACTCTGTTAAGGGTGCGATATTCTAATAACAATTGAATAACTCACAGTTAAAGGCCGAGTTATAAACAGAAGAAGGGCAAGCAAGGCGATTTTATTCACCTTTTCTGTGGATATAGTTGTGAAGAAGTACGGAATTACTATGGGAAAACCCAGAACAGTCCGAATAAGACATTCGTCACATATCAAAAATACTCTTATACATTCATAAAGTTAAAACCGATCCACGCAGATAAACACACAGAAATGTGATGTGCATCACGCATACGATCTTCACGCTGATGAAAGATCGACCAGCGTTGGTTTTATCCACAGATTATGCCAATAAGTTAGGCACAATTTGTGTGAAAATTCGATTTTCGTCGCACGTCAAGGCTGTAAATTGAAACAGTAGTGGGGGTTTTTCACAGTTATCCCATCTTTCTGTGGATAACATGGTGTAAGATCCTGTTCATTGTCAGTGACCAGAATTGGAAAACCCGCTTCGCTGTTGCGCAACTCTGCGAACGTGAATCTAAAAACCAATATAAATCATAGAATTGAATAAAGCATGTGGAAAAAGATAAACTCTGTCCACACGGTATAAAATCATTGCTCATTTTTTCACCTAAGGGTTAACCCGATGCCAGAACTCCGTCCGTTGCTTTCTCCCCCTGAATCTGAAGCCCAGTTGCTGAGCCAGGCACGGCAGCTTTCGGGCTACGCGTTAGGAGAATTAGCGGCAATGGCGGGAATCGTTACGCCGAAGGATCTTAAGCGCGATAAAGGCTGGATTGGCGTCCTGCTGGAAATCTGGCTCGGTGCCATCGCGGGCAGTAAACCAGAGCAGGATTTTGCGGCGCTGGGCGTGGAGCTGAAAACGATCCCTGTGGACAGTCTTGGCAGACCGCTGGAAACCACCTTTGTGTGTGTGGCGCCGTTAACCGGCAATACCGGCGTCACCTGGGAAACCAGCCATGTACGGCACAAACTCAAACGTGTTCTGTGGATCCCGGTAGAAGGCGAACGCAGCATCCCTCTGGCTGAGCGCCGCGTCGGCTCTCCCCTGCTGTGGAGCCCGAATGAAGAAGAAGACCGGCAATTGCGTCTGGACTGGGAAGAGTTAATGGACATGATTGTGTTAGGACATGTCGAACGCATCACCGCTCGCCATGGGGAAGTACTGCAACTGCGTCCTAAAGCCGCCAACGCCCGCGCGCTTACCGAGGCCATTGGCGCCAACGGCGAACCCATCCTGACCCTGCCACGCGGCTTTTACCTGAAAAAGAACTTCACCCGCGCATTGCTTGAGCGACATTTCTTGTTCCAGGCGCAATAGGCACCGTCCGGCCTTTCACCCGCCGCGTTACGGGCCTATAATTACCGCTTCTTTTTTTTGGCAGGACTTTGTTCGATGTTATTTGCATGGATAACCGATCCTAACGCCTGGCTTGCGCTCGGTACGCTGACGCTGCTGGAGATCGTTCTTGGGATCGACAATATTATTTTCCTTTCTCTGGTTGTAGCCAAACTCCCGACAGCGCAACGCAATCATGCCCGACGTATTGGGCTGGCGGCGGCGATGATCATGCGTCTGGCACTGCTGGCTTCTATCGCCTGGGTAACGCGGCTGACAAACCCGTTATTCGAGCTGTTTGGCGAGGCGATATCAGCACGTGACCTGATCCTTCTGCTGGGGGGATTGTTCCTGATCTGGAAAGCCAGCAAGGAGATCCACGAATCCATTGAAGGTGAGGAAGAGGGGTTAAAAACCCGCGTATCTTCTTTCCTGGGCGCGATTGTGCAGATCATGTTGTTAGACATTATCTTCAGTCTGGATTCCGTGATTACTGCGGTTGGCTTGTCCGATCATCTGTTTATTATGATGGCGGCGGTGGTGATTGCCGTAGGCGTGATGATGTTTGCCGCGCGCCCAATTGGCGAGTTTGTCGATCGCCACCCTTCGGTGAAAATGCTGGCGCTCTCGTTTCTGATTCTGGTCGGTTTTACGCTGATTCTGGAAAGTTTCGACGTCCACGTTCCGAAGGGATATATCTATTTCGCCATGTTCTTCTCTATCGCGGTAGAGACCCTGAACCTGTGGCGTAATAAAAAAAATCCGCTCTGATGAAATCCATCGCTCCCCGCAAGGGGAGCGAATGCCAGCCACACCTACCCCTTCTCACAGTTTAAGATTTTACTGCTTTCACCCTGCACAACTTCGCGTTATTACTAAACTATTGTCAGACGCAGGCCATGTGAGGATAAGCAGATGAAAAAATGGGCAGTTTTGATTTCCGCCGTAGGACTGGCTTTTGCCGTTTCCGGATGCAGCAGCGATTATGTAATGGCGACAAAAGATGGTCGAATGATCCTGACCGATGGAAAACCAGAAATTGACGATGATACCGGTCTGGTGAGCTATCACGACCAGCAGGGCAATGCGATGCAGATTAACCGTGATGATGTGTCTCAAATCATTGAACGCTGATGGTTGAGGTCAGCAGCGCGCTGGCCTTAACAATTTTACTTCCCTTTTTCTCTTCCCTCAGCCATTTTTATAATCCTTATGTCGTGATTATAAAAAGGAAACGGCTATGCAATATCACCGTATACCCCACAGCTCGCTGGAAGTCAGTACACTGGGGCTGGGCACAATGACGTTTGGTGAACAAAACAGCGAAGCCGACGCACATGCACAGCTCGATTATGCCGTAGCACAGGGCATTAATTTGATCGACGTTGCCGAGATGTATCCGGTACCGCCGCGTCCTGAAACCCAGGGTCTCACCGAAACCTACGTAGGTAACTGGCTCGCCAAACACGGCAGCCGCGAAAAGCTGATCGTTGCGTCTAAGGTCAGCGGACCATCACGTAACAACGACAGCGGCATTCGACCGAATCAGGCGCTTGACCGTAAAAATATCCGTGAAGCGCTGCACGACAGCCTGAAAAGACTGAAAACCGATTATCTGGATCTGTATCAGGTTCACTGGCCGCAGCGCCCGACTAACTGTTTTGGTAAGTTAGGCTACAGTTGGACAGACTCCGCGCCGGTCGTTTCCCTTCTCGATACGCTGGACGCACTGGCCGAGTTTCAGCGCGCCGGGAAAATTCGCTACATCGGCGTTTCTAATGAAACCGCGTTTGGCGTGATGCGCTATCTGCACCTGGCGGACAAACACGATCTGCCACGCATCGCCACCATCCAGAACCCCTACAGCCTGCTGAACCGCAGCTTTGAGGTTGGACTGGCTGAAGTGAGCCAGTATGAAGGCGTTGAGCTGCTGGCCTACTCTTGCCTGGGCTTCGGTACGTTAACCGGGAAATACCTGAACGGCGCGAAACCTGCCGGTGCACGCAATACGTTGTTTAGTCGTTTCACGCGCTACAGCGGCGAGCAGACGCAGAAAGCCGTTGCGGCCTATGTGGATATCGCGAAGCGCCATAATCTGGATCCTGCGCAAATGGCGCTGGCATTCGTGCGTCGTCAGCCGTTTGTCGCCAGCACTTTGCTGGGCGCCACGACGATGGAGCAGCTAAAAACCAACGTTGAAAGTCTGCATCTGGAGTTGAGCGAAGAAGTACTGGCGGAGATTGAAGCGGTGCATCAGGTGTATACCTATCCTGCACCGTAACAGTTAGCGCCTGATGGCGCTACGCTTATCAGGCCTACAAAGTGAGCATCCTGTAGGCCGGATAAAGCAACGCCGCCATCCGGCATCAGCATACAACAGACTAATGGCGGCGCTGCCAAATCCACAGCGCCGCAATCGCCAGCGCAAACAGCGCACCAAATCCAATACCAATCGCAACAGCCGGGATCCCCACCAGCACCGCCAGTGAGTAAATACCGAGCATCAACAGCATCGCACTGTTTTCGCCCAGGTTTTGCACCGCTATCGCATTACCCGCGCCGACGCTTTTCTTACCCCGTTCCTGCAGCAACGCATTCAGCGGCACCACAAAGAAGCCACCCGACACGCCGATAAGCATCAGCAATGCGTAGGCCGGAAGCAGCGAATGTTGAAGAGAGAAAATCAGCACCACGACGCCAATCAGGATCCCCGCAGGCATACAGCGCGACACGGTTTCCAGCGTTACGAGCTTCGCTGCCGCACCCGCACCGACCACAATCCCGATCGCTACCATGGCATTGAGGTAGGTCGGCGTGGCGTTATCGGTGATGCCGAGCGCCACCGGGACCCACAGCACCAGCAGAAAACGCAGCGTAACGCCCGCGCCCCAAAAAAGGCTGGTTCCCACCAACGAGAAGCGTGTTTCACCGTTGCGCCACAACGATGAAGCCGCACAGAAGAAACTGCGCGTCATTTTCCCCAGATTCCAGGACTGGCCAGGACGAGCCGCGGCCAGTTTCGGGATATACAGGTTAGCCACCACCGCGCCAGCATAGGCCAGGGCACAGGCAGAAAGCGCGGCAATCACGTGCCAGTCGGCCAGAACGCCGCCGGCGACAGAACCGAGCAAAATCGCGGCAATGGTGGAGGCTTCCATCAGGCCGTTAGCCTTCACCAGTTTGTCGCCGGTAGTCAGTTCACCGAGAATGCCGTACTTGGCCGGTGAATATGCCGCCGCGCCGATCCCCACCAGGGTATACCCAAGAAACGGATTAATGCCGAAGCAAATACTCGCCGCGCCCAGCAGTTTCAGAGCGTTCGCGAACATCATCACCCTGCCTTTGGCAAAGCTATCCGCCACCTGTCCCACAAAGGGGGCAAAAAGGATGTAAGCGCCCACAAACACCATTTGCAGGATTGGCTGACTCCAGTCCGGATAGAATTGTTCTTTCAGCAACGCCAGCGTAGCAAACAGCAACGCGTTATCGCCAAACGCCGACAGGAACTGCGCGGCGATAACGGACATCATCCCTTTGGACCAGATTGAAGTGTTAGTGTGCACTGACTCACTCATGTTGTTTTTCCGGCTCATCGACCCAGCTTTTCAGCGTAACAAAATCCGGCTTACCACTGCCGAGTAAGGGGAGTTGCTTCAGATGGCGAATATCACGCGGTACGGCGAGTTCAGGTACACCGTGCGCCCGCGCATACTGCTGTAGTTTTTCACGCGTGAGTTCGCTATCGGTAGTGAACAGCACCAGCGCCTCACCTTTGCTGGCATCACTCTTGATCGCCGTGGCGTGCATTTTGTCTGCAGATACCGCCAACGCAAGTTGCTCAACCATTTCCAGCGAAACCATCTCTCCGGCAATTTTAGCGAAACGCTTAGCGCGCCCCTGAATCTGTACAAAGCCGTTTTCATCAAAGCGCACGATGTCTCCGGTGTCATACCAGCCGCGCTCAATCTCACCTTGCGCATTCTCTGCTGTCGGCACTTCCAGCACGCCAGGTTTTTCGACGCGCAAATAGCCGCTCATAATATTAGGACCTTTCAGCTGTAAACGCCCACCGTCCTCAATTCCCGGAACGGCCAACAGTCGAGCATCCATACCAGGCAAGATGCGCCCTACCGTTCCCGATTTTGCCGCCATTGGTACGTTAATCGACACAACCGGCGCACATTCCGTCACGCCATAGCCTTCAAGAACGCGCAGGCCAAATTTCTCCTGCCACAGCTGCTTTGTGCTGTCCTGAAGTTTTTCCGCTCCCGCCACCACATAGCGCAGGCGGTGGAAATCGTACGGATGCGCAAAACGCGCATAGTTGCCGAGGAACGTTGAAGTACCAAACAACACGGTGCAGTTCCGGTCGTATACCATCTCTGGCACAATGCGGTAATGCAGCGGGCTGGGATAAAGAAACACTTCTGCGCCAGTCAGTAGCGGCGTGAATAATCCCACCGTCAGGCCAAAGGAGTGGAACAGCGGCAGCGCCGACATAAAACGGTCATCGGCGGTGAAATCGGCAATCGTTTTGATCTGCTCAACGTTCGCCAGAATGCTTTTATGACTGTGAACCACGCCTTTCGGATGGCCTTCTGAACCAGAAGTAAAGAGGATCACCGCAGCGTCTTCCGGCTGCTGCTTCACCTGCGCTAGATGAGGTGCCAGCAGATGTGAGAAAATCCACAGCTTATCGCTGAAGGTCACATCAGCTTTTAAGTCTTCCAGATAAACCCAACGCACCTGGGTGAGCTGTTCCGGTAAATGCCAGAGTTTGCCTTTATCGAGAAACTGTCGGGATGTGAAGATCGTTTTAATTTCAGACGCAGTAATGGCGCTGGTTAATCCTTTCACGCCCGCGGTGTAGTTCATCATGGCCGGAATGCGTCGACGCGCAATGGCGCCAAAAATAACCGCCGCGCTGATCCCCGCGTTTGGCAGCATCAGGCCGATTTTTTCACCTTCGACGCTGTATTTTTCCAGAATACGGGCCACAAAGAGCGTCTTTGTCAGCAGTTTGCGGTAGCTGTCCGGGGTAAAGTTAACATCTTCAATGCAGTTTTTGCCTGCGCCAAAACGGTATTTCGCCGCCAGCAGCGACTCGTATAGCGTTTCACGCGGACGAACCGCCATGCGTGCTTCCATCATAATTTGATGCAGCATCTCTCCGGCAATTTTGCGGCGATCGCGAGCACGCGGAGCTTCCGGCATCGGCAGTTGTGTGGGCGGTAGGATGTGTAAGCGGATGCGCGGGAAGAATCGCTGTTTAACCAAACCTTTCAGGCGGCTAAAGCGGGAAAGCTCTGCGCCTTCAATGCGCACAGGAACCACCGTCGCCCCCGACTTTGCGGCGACAAACCCCGCGCCGTCATAAATTTTCATTAACGAGCCGGAGGTCGAAATACGTCCTTCCGGGAAAATAACCACCGGACGGCCCTGTTCGACCAGACGAACCAGATGTTTAATCGACATCGGTTTGGTTGGATCTAACGGTACGAAATCAATCAACGGGGTTAGCCAGCGCATATACCATTGCTGGCTGATCGAGGTGTAAACAGCGAAGACGGGACGAATCGGTAAAAAGAGCGCCAACAGGATGCCGTCTATAAATGAGACATGGTTGGGAGTGATTAGAACGCGTTCTCCCTGTAGCGCGCTGACATCGCCCGTGACGCGAACGCGGAAAAGCACGCGAAACAGATTACGAAAAAAGCCAAATAGCATCTCAACTCCCTGTGCCATTAATTATATAAACATCAATGGTGGGAGAGTATACGAGTTGGGGAATGGGCGCGACAGGTAACTGGTAAATACAATCCGAAAAAAAACCTGCGCATCCGCGCAGGTTGGTGCAAGAGACAGGTACGAAGTGCGTACCGAATAATCTCACCAATCAATACCTCTGGGATCTTGATTGTGGTCGTCAGCAGCCAGATACGCCAGTGCGAAAACGCAAAGGAATGAACCCAAATGCAACGAGTTGTGTAAATTATCGGTTACTGTTACAGATAGGCTGAAGGTAAAAAAAAACCTGCGCATCTGCGCAGGCTGGTGTAATTCTAGTGATCAACCCGAAAGTTGATTTCACCTATCAATACCTCTGGGATCTCAACTCTAGCAATCTGCTCAGTTCCCTCACCAGCGAACAATCGCAACAGCACATCGCAAAGTGTAAGCAAAAATTAGCATTTTCTATTTTCTGTCTTACTTCGCTCGTGTGCGCTCACATTTGCGACGTTCTGACGGGCAATCTGCTTGAACAGCCAGCCATTTTCCGTAACACTGACGGAATGTAAGCGTTTACCCACAACAGGTACTATCATGGCGACCATAAAGGATGTAGCCCGACTAGCTGGTGTATCAGTCGCCACCGTTTCTCGAGTGATTAATGATTCCCCTAAAGCCAGCGAAGCATCGCGCCTGGCCGTAACGAGTGCAATGGAATCACTCAGCTACCACCCCAACGCCAATGCGCGTGCGCTGGCACAACAATCCACTGAAACCATCGGTCTGGTGGTAGGTGATGTGTCCGATCCATTTTTTGGGGCAATGGTTAAAGCTGTCGAGCAGGTGGCGTATAACACCGGTAATTTTTTACTGATTGGTAACGGCTACCATAACGAACAGAAGGAACGACAGGCGATTGAACAGCTCATTCGCCACCGCTGCGCAGCCCTTGTTGTCCACGCAAAAATTATCCCGGATGCTGAGCTGGCATCACTCATGAAGCAAATCCCCGGCATGGTATTGATTAACCGAATTCTGCCGGGATTCGAACAACGCTGCGTTGCCCTTGATGACCGTTTCGGCGCATGGCTCGCAACCCGACACCTCATTCAGCAGGGCCATACGCGCATTGGCTATCTGTGCTCCAATCACACGATTTCAGATGCGGAAGATCGTCTGCAAGGCTATTACGACGCGCTGGCAGAGAGCAATATTCCTGTCAGCGATCGACTAGTAACGTTTGGTGAACCGGATGAAAGTGGCGGTGAGCAGGCCATGACCGAGTTACTTGGCCGTGGCAAAAACTTCACTGCGGTAGCCTGCTACAACGACTCAATGGCGGCTGGTGCCATGGGCGTATTGAATGATAACGGCATTGATGTGCCGGGAGAAATCTCGCTGATTGGTTTTGATGATGTGCTGGTTTCCCGCTACGTGCGCCCGCGTCTGACCACGGTGCGCTACCCGATCGTGACGATGGCAACCCAGGCAGCCGAACTGGCGCTCGCGCTGGCGGAGAAGCGTCCCGTGCCTGAAATTACCCACGTTTTTAACCCAACTCTGGTGCGTCGCCATTCCGTTTCGACGCTGACAGAGCCGGGGAATTCATCGTCAAACGAATAACCAGGATAGCGTTATGACTACGATGTTGGACGTTTCACGACACGCAGGCGTCTCAAAAGCGACCGTTTCGCGCGTACTGAATGGCACGGGTCAGGTAAAAGAGAGCACGCGCCAGAAAGTGTTTAAGGCCATGCAGGCACTTGATTATCGGCCTAATTTTTTAGCGCGCTCTTTGGCAAACCGCACCAGCAACAGCATTGGTCTGGTAGTTTCCACATTTGATGGATTCTACTTTGGCCGCCTGCTGCAACAGGCTTCACGCCAGACGGAATCTCACGGCAAGCAGTTGATCGTCACCGACGGACACGACACACCAGAGCGTGAGCAGGAAGCCGTGCAAATGCTGGCGGACAGGCAGTGCGACGCCATTATTCTCTATACACGCTATATGAGTGAAAAGGCGATTATGTCGTTGATGAACAGCATTGCTATGCCCTTGCTGGTCATCAACCGTGATGTCAGCCAGGCCCGCGATCGCGCAATTTTCTTTGAACAGGAAGACGCGGCCTATCAGGCGGTCAATTACCTGATCTCCCAGGGCCATAGCGATATTGCTTGTATCACTGTGCCTGGTCATACGCCTACCGGTAAATCCCGCCTGATGGGGTATCGTAAGGCGCTGGAAAAAAACGGTATTCCCTGGGATCCCGATAAGGTCAAATACGGCGACTCCACGATGACGCGAGGCTATGAGGCCTGCCGTGAACTGCTGGAGGAAGGGGTAAAATTTAGCGCCCTGTTCGCCTGTAACGATGACATGGCATTAGGCGCATCAAAAGCGTTACATCAGGCCGGGCTGAGGATCCCAACGGACGTCTCACTGTTTGGTTTTGATGATGCGCCCAGCGCCAAATGGCTGGAGCCGGGGCTGTCTACCGTTTATCTACCGATTGATACCATGATAACCACGGCAATCGACCAGGCTATTCGGCTGGCCAACGGCGAGAGCGTCGAGCCAATCCCACCGTTTACCGGCAAACTGGTACTACGTGACTCAGTAACGCTCGGGCCATACTTTAAGTAATCAAATGCCGGATGGCGGCGCAAGCGCCTTATCCGGCCTACAGGCCCCGCAGTTAATCTCGTAGGCCGGATAAGCGTAGCGTCATCCGGCATTTCACAACGCTGTAATCAGATTAATTCCAGCGCTAACAGCTCATCAATGGTCTGGCGACGGCGAATTAGCCGCGCCACGCCGTTATCAAACAAAACCTCCGGCAGCAGCGGACGGCTATTGTAGTTTGACGACATTGACGCGCCGTACGCCCCGGTATCATGCAGCACCAGATAATCGCCCGGCACCACCGCAGGCAACAGACGGGTTTCCACATTTCCGCCCTCCTGCTGGGTAAACACGTCGCCAGATTCGCACAGCGGCCCGGCTACCACGGTTTCCCGATGTGGGGTGTGTTCCAGAGAGCGACCATCCCCTGCCAGCGCGGAGATATGGTGATAACTACCGTACATGGCCGGGCGCATTAGATCGTTGAAGCCCGCATCGATCAGCACAAAGTGGCGGCTACCCATCTCTTTAACGCTACGCACCTGCGCCACTAACACGCCAGCTTCCGCGACCAGAAAACGACCTGGCTCTATCTCAAGCGCGACCGGGTGACCCAGGTGTTTAGCAATCTGTTCACGCGCAGCGTTCCACAATCCAAAGTAGTGATCGGTATCGATCGCCTCTTCGCCTTCGTGATACGGGATTGATAAACCGCCACCTGCGGAGATCGCCTCCAGATCCTGGCCAAATTCAACCACCTGGCGCACCATCGCACCGCACACCTGCTCCAGATGCGCATAGTCCACGCCGGAGCCGATATGCATATGAATCCCCACCAGCTTCAGCTTATAGCGCTGAATCACCTCCAGCGCCGCGGGAAGATCGCTATACCAGATCCCGTGCTTGCTGTTTTCGCCGCCGGTATTGGTTTTCTGACTGTGCCCATGCCCAAAGCCAGGGTTTACGCGTAGCCACACGCGATGGCCCGGCGAGACCTGGCCCAGTTGTTCCAACATATCCACCGACCCGGCATTTACCGGAATGCTCAATTCATGCACCCGCGCGAGCGTCGCTTCATCAATCATATCGGCGGTAAAGACGATTTCATCTTTCCCCGGTACGAAGCCTGCCGCCAACGCACGTTCAATTTCGCCAAGCGAGACGGAATCAACCTTCACGCCCTGCTCGCGCATCAGGCGCAAAATATGAATATTCGAACATGCCTTCTGGGCGAAACGCACCACGTCAAACTGACTCAATTTGGCAATCTGCGCGCGGATAATCTGCGCATCATAGACCCACACCGGGCAGCCGAATTCGGCAGGCAGGCGCAGCAGGTTGTCGGCGGTCAGGTCAGTGTCAGTACTATTGAGTGGGCGTGGCATGGTGTGCTCCGGTATTGGCTTTTTTATGATTACGCCACAGCCCGAAAAGAATAAAAAATATCGTTTTATCGTGAGTCTATGCAAAAATGATATGGATTGATTCATTTGAGGATTGCCCATGCCCGCCGTTAACCTGCGACACATCGAAATTTTTCACGCCATCATGACGGCAGGCAATCTGACAGAAGCCGCGCGCATGCTACATACCTCGCAGCCCACCGTCAGCCGGGAACTGGCCCGATTCGAGAAAGTGCTGGGATTAACGCTGTTTGAACGTACGCGTGGCCGACTGCACCCAACCGTGCAAGGGTTACGTCTGTTTGAAGAGGTGCAACGTTCGTGGTATGGCCTGGACAGAATTGTGAGCGCCGCCGAAAGCCTGCGCGAGTTTCGCCAGGGCGAATTGTCGATTGTTTGCCTGCCGGTATTCTCACAGTCTTTTTTACCGCCGCTGCTGCAGCCATTCCTCGCACGCTATCCACAAGTCAATATTCAGATAGTGCCGCAGGAGTCACCGCTGCTGGAAGAGTGGCTGTCGGCGCAGCGCCACGATCTGGGGTTAACGGAAACGCTGCATACGCCTGCCGGAACGAAACGCACCGAATTGCTGGCGCTGGATGAAGTGTGCGTGCTGCCGCAGGGCCATCCGCTGACTAAGAAAGCGGTGTTAACGCCGCAGGATTTTCAGGGAGAAAACTACATCAGCCTGTCGCGCACCGACAGCTACCGTCAGCTACTGGATACCCTGTTTAATGAGCACCAGGTGAAGCGCCGCATGGTGATTGAAACCCATAGCGCCGCTTCAATTTGTGCAATGGTACGGGCAGGCGTGGGGATCTCGGTGGTGAACCCACTTACCGCGCTGGATTACGCCAGCAGCGGAGTCGTTATCCGCCGCTTCAGTATTTCGGTACCCTTTACAGTCAGCCTGATTCACCCGCTTCATCGCCCCGCCTCGGCGCTGGTTGATGCTTTTACGGCGCATCTGCAGGCCCATCTACCGAGGCTTATTGACCCGCTGGAGGCTATTTTGCATCCACAGCCGAAAGCATAAACGCCACCGCATCTTGCGCATGGATTGCCGCGGTGTCGAAAACCGGTAGTGGGCTTAGCTCGGTGGGAACCAGCAGACCAATCTCGGTACAGCCAAAGATCACCCCTTGCGCCCCCTGTTTCGCCAGTTGGTCGATGACGCCCAGGTAATAATCGCGGGAAGCCTCGCTGAATTCACCGAGACACAGCTCATCGAAAATAATCTGGTTTATTTTCTGACGATCATCAGCTTCAGGGATCAACGTGCTAATGCCGAATTCAGTCTGTAAACGCCCGCGGTAAAAATCCTGCTCCATGGTGTAACGCGTACCCAGTAGCGCCACGTTGTTCATCTGCTGCTTTTGTATCGCCCGCCCCGTCGCGTCAGCAATATGCAGAAACGGCACATCACAGGCGCTTTCAATCGCCTCTGCAACTTTGTGCATGGTATTGGTACACAAAACAATTCCTTGCGCCCCGGCTTGCTGTAGCCCTGTGGCGGCCTGCGCGAGGATCTCACCGGCTCGCTGCCAGTCACCGCTTGACTGGCAGACTTCAATCTCGTGAAAATCCACGCTGTGCAACAGAATCTGCGCAGAATGCAGACCACCCAGACGCTGTTTTACCCCTTCATTAATGAGTCGATAATAAGGAATGGTAGATTCCCAGCTCATACCGCCTAACAGACCGATCGTTTTCATCATTTCCCCTGACTCGTTGTTGTCTCTCCAGTGAACCAAAGATGTGATCAACTTTCCACATCTGTTGGCGTGCATTTCTTTTTTTAATTTTCTGATATAGCTTTAATGAAACATTGTTTTAATTAATTACAGGAAGGCCGGATGTTTATTTTTCATAAAGAGACCACGCTTGACGATCTGGGCAATGGCGTTACCCGGCGTATTCTTGCTCACGACGGTAACATGATGGCGGTTGAGGTGAACTTCGAGCAAGGCGCAATCGGCCCGATGCACAATCATCCGCACGAGCAGCTGACTTACGTGTTGTCCGGTGAGTTTGAATTTACCATCGGCGAAGAAAAGCATATCGTTAGGGCGGGCGATACCCTGTATAAACAGCCCAACATTATGCATGGCTGCGTCTGCTTAAAACCGGGAACGCTGCTGGATACCTTTACCCCAATTCGCGAAGATTTTCTGCACGGGTAAGGCGCTAAATAAAAAAACCGGGTCGCGTTGACGCTTTCCCGGCCTATAAGAGACTCCACTCGCAGGCCGGATAAGGCTGAACCGCTATCCGGCATGCTTGTCTGACTTACACCCCAATATCTCTTAACTTCTCGCCTGCCATCAGCTTACGTTCGATATGCTCCAGCGTGACGTTTTTGGTTTCTGGAATCAGCCAGAACGTGATGCCAATAAACACGACGTTCAGCGCAGTATAGAGCCAGAACGTACCGGCGGCGCCAATGCTGTCGAGCAGCGTCAGGAACGTTGCGCCAATGATCATGTTCGACACCCAGTTGGTGGTGGTGGAGCAGGTAATACCAAAATCACGGCATTTCAGTGGCTGAATTTCCGAACACAGGATCCACACCACCGGCGCGGCGCTCATCGCATAGCCTGCAATACACATCATCGTCATGCCAACTGACAGCCAGGATAGCCCACTGGAAGCCGTGCCGTTATCAAACTGCATCAGGCAATAACCAAGCACCAGCGTCCCGATAGCCATTACGCTGAAACCAATTTTCAGCGCCGGTTTACGTCCTGCTTTGTCGACCGTGAAGACGGCAATAAAAGTGGCGAACATAAACGTTAAGCCAACTACCAGCGTGGCAATCATCTGCTGCTCTGTGGTAGTAAAACCCGCCATTTTAAAAATGCGCGGCGCGTAGTACATGATGATGTTCATCCCGGTGAACTGCTGCATCGCCTGCAGTAACATTCCGAGGAAAACCGCGCGACGCACGTTACGGTTAATTTTAAACAGCGCCCAACCACCCTGCTTCAGCTTCAGGCTTTCACGGATTTCGTTCAGCTCATCGCGGGCTTTCTCTGACGTATCGCGCAACATGCGCAGTACTTCTTCAGCTTCGATGTGGCGACCTTTCTCCGCCAGCCAGCGCGGGCTGTTGGGCAAGAAAACAACCAGAATAATCAGCAATACAGCCGGAAGCGCCAGCACGCCAAGCATAGCGCGCCAGTTACCGCTGTAGCTGAACGCGGTATCGGACAAAAAGGCCAGAACGATGCCCAGCGTCACCATCAACTGATACATACTGATCATCTTGCCACGCACGTTTTCGCTGGCCATTTCGGAGAGATAGAGCGGTGCGGTGTAAGACGCGATCCCCACCGCAACGCCCAGCACCACGCGGGCAAAAATGAGCATTTCTACGCTGGAGGCAAACGCCGAGCCCAGAGATCCGACGACGAAAAGGATCGCGCCCGCCATCAGGCTGTATTTGCGCCCCAGGCGGAATGACAACCAACCGTTAAACAGCGCACCAATTGCCGCACCCAGCATCATGCTGCTTACCACCCACTCCTGCAGGCGGCTGGTCAACACAAAGTGATCGGTGATAAAAGGCAACGCACCAGCAATCACGCCAATATCCAGGCCGAATAACAACCCTGCGACGGCCGCAGAGATAGAAACAAACATATTCATACGTCGCGTATCGCGCACTGGGCGCGGCGCTAAAGCAGCATCATTATTTATTGAGACCATTTTTTCCTGCCAGATACAGAGTAACCATGCCATTGAAAGTAAGGGATCCCTTGCAGGAAGCGTCAGGCGGGAAACGGCAAAAATATGGATTAAATAGCTACACCACATGGTTATGTGATGGATATTCCAATTTTAAAATTTACCGACAATCACTCAATTAAATTTAATTTGTTGATATTAAAGGATATTAAAAACAATAAATTTATACGTATGAAATTTAATATGGAATAATTTATAACCACAATATGGATTTTATTAATCCGAATATAAAAAAACCCTGCCAGAGGGCAGGGTTTAACGGTTCTGGAAAGTGAATTAACGTGCCAGCCAGCCGCCATCTACTGCAACGGTATAGCCGTTGATATAGTCAGATGCGCTGGACGCCAGGAACACGACAGGCCCCATCAGGTCGCTCGGTAAACCCCAACGACCCGCCGGGATACGATCGAGGATCTCTGCGCTACGCTGCTCATCAGCACGCAGCTGTTGGGTGTTATTCGTCGCCATGTAACCCGGTGCAATCGCGTTGACGTTGATGTTATGTTTTGCCCACTCGTTCGCCATCAGACGGGTAACACCCATTACGCCGCTTTTAGACGCGGTGTAAGACGGCACGCGGATCCCGCCCTGGAAGGAAAGCATAGAGGCGATGTTGATAATTTTGCCGCCGTTACCCTGAGCGATAAAATGCTTCGCCGCAGCCTGAGACATAAAGAACACGCTCTTAATGTTCAGGTTCATCACGTCATCCCAGTCTTTTTCGCTGAAGTCGATCGCATCGTCACGACGGATAAGACCCGCGTTGTTGACCAGAATATCAATATGGCCGAATTCTGCCACTGCGCGCTCCAGCAGTGCCGGAATACCATCGATTTGACGCAGATCGGCGGTCAGGCTTAAAAAACGGCGGCCCAGTGCGGTCACGCGTTCGATGGTTTCTGTCGGTTCAACAATGTTGATACCGACGATATCGCAGCCCGCTTCAGCCAGGCCCAGCGCCATACCCTGACCCAAACCTGTGTCACAACCGGTCACAACGGCGACTTTACCTTCAAGAGAGAATGCATTCAAAATCATTGTAAATCCTTAATTTTTTATAATGCCCGCCGCAGCAGGCACGGCTGTCGCCCGCAACTAGCGCAGATCTTTTACTGCAACATGGTCCATATCATCAAAGACCTGGTTTTCGCCGACCATGCCCCAAATGAACGTATAAGCTTTTGTGCCGACACCGGAGTGAATAGACCAGCTTGGAGAAATCACCGCCTGCTCGTTGTGCATCACAATATGACGCGTTTCCTGAGGCTGACCCATCATGTGGAAGACGCAGGTGTCTTCTTCCATATTGAAGTAGAAATAGACTTCCATACGACGTTCATGGGTATGACACGGCATGGTGTTCCACAGATTACCCGGTGCCAGTTCAGTCAGACCCATGCTCAACTGGCAGGTTTCCAGAACATCCGGCACAAAGTATTTGTTGATGGTACGACGGTTACTGGTGAGGTTATCGCCCAGCGTCACTGGCGCAACGTCTGCCGGCGTGACTTTCTTAGTTGGGTAAGTCGTGTGTGCCGGCGCGCAGTTGTAGTAAAACTTCGCCGGTTTCGCCGTATCAATACTGGCGAATACCACTTCTTTTGCCCCTTTTCCGACGTACAGCGCGTCGCGATGACCAATTTCATAGCACTGGCCGTCAACGGTAATCGTGCCCGGGCCACCGATATTGATCACACCCAGCTCACGACGTTCGAGGAAATAGGTTACGCCCAGCTGTTTGCCGACTTCGCCACCCACAGAGACGGTTTTGGCCACTGGCATAATGCCGCCAACAATGATGCGGTCGATGTGGCTGTAGACCATGGTGTATTCATCTGCGACAAACACTTCTTCGACCAAAAACTCATTACGCAGCCCCTGAGTGTCCAGGGTTTTCGCATGCGCACTATGGATACTTTGTCTTACGTCCACATTTACCTCCAGTGATAAATTGACCGTGAATGCTTAAACGAATAGCAAAACGCTGTTCCGTTTTATCTTATGCGCTCATGATATCCCTCCCTGAATGTGTTTTCAATTATAACTAAAACGATGTTTCACTTTTTCCGCATCTTATTATCAAAAGTGTAAGTGCGATCACGCTAGCGCATATAAATCGCAAAAATTGTTCAAATAAAATCATTTAAAACAATTAGATAGATAAAAACACAAAAAAGTAGATCATTAGTGGCAGGGATAAGATATTGAAAATACAGCCAGGCTCATACGTCATTCACACACCTTTTCTAACAAAGTGCGCTATCAATCACATGAAATGAAACAACGTTTTGATATGTTGGCAGGGTTTAGAGTGTATGTTTCTGTAACTGGCCTTGCCCTCCTGTTGGAGGGCTTTTTTATAGAGGAAGAGATAACACGGCAGAAAACTGTTCGAGAAGAAAAATATATACCCTAAATAATTCGAGTTGCAGGAAGGCGGCGACGCAGCGAATTCCCCGGAGCGTACATAAGTACGTGACTGGGGTGAGCGAGTAAAGCCAACGCACATGCAGCTTGAAGTATGACGGGGATTAGTCTCGTTCGATAGCGAGCGCCACCCCCTGACCACCACCAATACACAGCGTTGCCAGTCCTTTGTGCGCCCGACGCTTCACCATTTCATGTACCAGCGAAACCAGAATACGACAGCCAGAAGCGCCAATCGGATGGCCGAGCGCAATGGCCCCGCCGTTCACATTCACCCGCCGTTCATCCCACTCCAGCATTTTCCCAACGGATAATGCCTGCGCGGCGAAGGCTTCATTAGCTTCGATAAGATCAACATCAGCCAGTTGCCAGCCCACGCGCTCAAGGCAGCGGCGTGTTGCATACACTGGCGCAATCCCCATGAGCGCAGGGTCGACTCCGACGCTGGCAAAGGCGCGAATACGGGCCAACACAGGTAAGTTAAGTTCCTGCGCCTTGGCCTCGCTCATCATCATCACCGCAGCGGCACCGTCGTTGATGGATGACGCGTTACCCGCCGTTACCGAACCGAGTCTGTCAAAGGTAGGATCCAGACGCGCCAGCCCCTCGGCGCTGGCATCGGTACGCGGTTGTTCGTCGGTGTCCACCACGAACGATTGCCCATTACGCTGTGTTACCACCGGCACGATTTCATCTTTAAAGCGTCCGGCATCAATTGCCATCCGCGCTTTGTGCTGCGAGTGCAGCGCGTAGGCATCCTGCAATTCGCGGCTGATTCCGTATTCTCGCGCCAGGTTTTCCGCGGTAACGCCCATGTGATAATCGTTGAAGGCATCCCACAGACCGTCATGTACCAGGCTGTCGACCAGTTGGCTGTTCCCCAGCTGTGCGCCAGTGCGGCTATCGGTAAGGACATGCGGTGCACGGCTCATATTCTCTTGCCCGCCCGCAATCACAATGTCGGCTTCGCCACACTGGATAGCCTGGGTCGCCAGATGCAGCGCTTTCAGACCCGAGCCACAGACATCGTTAATGGTGATGGCGGAAACGGTAGTGGGTAGCCCACCATTGATGGCAGACTGACGCGCAGGGTTCTGCCCGGCGCCTGCAGTAAGCACCTGTCCGAGGATCACTTCATCCACAGCGTGAACGTCCACGCCCGTGCGTTCCAGTAACGCCTTGACCACCATGCTGCCTAACTCAACGGCAGAGTGGCGCGCCAGCGTCCCCTGGAAGCAGCCAATCGGTGTCCTTAATGCCCCGACGATCACAACCTCTTTCATCACTACCTCAGCGCAAAATAACACCGCAATAGTAGATGATTGTTAAAAATAGTTATCAAGGTTGTTTAAAAACGGTGATTTTTATCACAAAGGAAATTCGTATCACTTATTGGTCATCTGAACGCCACTCTGCTGTAAATGGTCACGCAACCAGCTTCCTGCCACACCAGGCGGTGATTTCTTATTCCACAACAGATCGATAGAGATAGCCTTTGGCCAGCCAGGCATCTTTAATTGCACCAGTGGTTTTTCTGCCGCAAACTCCTCCACCAGCGCACAAGGGAGCGCGCACCAGCCGAATCCCTGAACAGCCATACTTAGCAATAACAGATAGTTAGGAGCAGACCAGACGGGGCCGCGCGCCACGTTGGTGCCGCTTTCCAGATAGGTATTCAAGCGCAGCTCGCGCCAGGTGTGTAGCTGCTCCCACTGCAGTTTTTCTTGAGCCGCGAGCGGATGCGACGCTGCAACGTATAATCCCATCCAGGTTTGCATCGGCAGACGCGTAACGCCCATGTCGGTCGGGTAATCTTCCCGCGCCTCGATCAACCCCACCTGAGCACGTCCTTTTTGCAGCAGATCGATCACGTCTTCATCTTCACCAATCAGGCATTCAAACTCGGTATGGGGAAACTTGCGATCAAACTGCACCATCAACTCTTCCAGCACATCCGGATGCAGCGTGTCAGACAGCACAAAGGTCAGACGCGCCTCAGTTTCACCCGACAGCGAGATCGCCGCCTCATCGAGACGTTCGCTGGCCGTCAGAATAGCCTGCACATAGCCCAACACCCGCTTACCTTCCTCGGTCAGCGTTGGCTGGCGGGATGAGCGGTCAAACAGCGCAAAACCAAGATCGGCTTCCAGATGCGCAATGGCCGTACTGATAGTGGACTGGCTTTTACGCAGCCGCCGGGCCGCCGCAGAAAATGAACCGCAGGAAACGGTCTCCACAAATGCCGTTAATGCTTCAGGAGAATAACGCATGAACTATCTACTTTATCGATGGATACTATCTTTTAGATATCACATAAAACGATAAAATTGCCACCATTCCGTTATCCGGGCATCAAAGAAGGTTTTAGGTTATGCAACACGATACTGTCCAACGCCGCTCGTTAGTGGAGCGTATTTTTCATGCCGTCTGCTTTGAAGGCATTGCCACCGCGATCCTCGCACCAACCACCGCATGGTTGATGCAGCGCTCGGTGCTGGAAATGGGCGGACTGACCATTCTTCTCGCCACCACAGCGATGATCTGGAATATCATTTATAACGCCCTGTTTGACCGTTTGTGGCCGTCACACCTGGTAAAACGTACGGCGAAAGTGCGAGCATTTCACGCCTTAGGCTTCGAGAGCGGTTTTATTGTGATCGGGGTGAGCATCGTGGCGTATGTGCTGAACGTCAGCCTGGTTCAGGCATTCACGCTGGAAATAGGTTTCTTCCTGTTCTTCCTGCCGTACACCATGTTCTATAACTGGGCTTATGACACGTTACGCGAGCGCGTTATGAAGCGCCGCCAGCAGCGCGTTACTGCCTGATAATTAAAATAATAGTCGGAATCTTCTCGGTTCCGGCTATTGTCCCATTCACTCGCCCGCTTGTTCACACCTCCCCCAGCCCCTGCCATTTGTGGTAAATTGCGCTTCTTTTTGTTTATTTTATAGTTGATACGTTCAAATAATGTCGAAATTTTGGTCAAAAGAAGAGACTCTCTGGAGCTTCGCACTATATGGGACTGCCGTCGGCGCAGGAACCCTATTCCTACCCATACAGCTGGGTTCTGCAGGCGCGGTGGTATTGTTTATCACCGCACTCGTCGCCTGGCCTTTAACCTACTGGCCGCACAAGGCGCTGTGTCAGTTTATCCTGTCCTCAAAAACGTCGGCTGGTGAAGGGATCACTGGCGCGGTTACCCACTACTACGGCAAGAAGATTGGCAGCCTGATCACCACCCTCTATTTTATTGCCTTCTTTGTGGTGGTGCTGATCTACGCCGTAGCGATAACCAATTCACTCACTGAACAGCTGGCAAAACATATCACTATCGATCTGCGGATCCGCATGTTGGTCAGCCTTGGCGTGGTGCTGGTGCTGAACCTGATTTTTCTGATGGGCCGGCAAGCCACTATTCGGGTCATGGGCTTTTTGGTGTTCCCGCTCATCGCGTACTTTTTGTTCCTTTCGCTCTACCTGACCGGAAGCTGGCAGCCAACGCTACTCACCGGCCAGATGTCTTTCGATCAGCACACGCTTCATCAGGTTTGGATATCTATTCCCGTGATGGTTTTCGCTTTTAGCCATACGCCAATTATCTCTACGTTCGCCATCGACAGACGAGAGAAATACGGCGAGCAGGCCATGGGTAAATGCAAAAAAATCATGAAGGTAGCCTACGTCATCATCTGCCTGAGCGTACTGTTTTTCGTCTTCAGCTGCTTGCTTTCGATTCCGACAAACTATATCGAAGACGCGAAAAATGAAGGCGTGACGATTCTTTCCGCGCTGTCGATGATGCCAAACGCACCGGCATGGCTGTCGATTTCCGGGATCATCGTTGCCGTTGTCGCGATGTCAAAATCGTTCCTCGGCACCTACTTTGGCGTGATTGAAGGGGCAACGGAGGTAGTAAAAACGTCGTTGCATCAGGTGGGTGTGAAGAAAAGCCGGGCCTTTAACCGCGCTCTGTCCATCATGCTTGTCTCGGCTATCACGTTTATCATCTGCTGCATTAATCCTAATGCTATTTCAATGATTTACGCGATAAGCGGCCCGCTGATTGCCATGATTCTGTTTATCATGCCGACATTGTCTACCTATCTGATCCCGGCGCTGAAGCCATACCGTTCAGTGGGTAATCTGATCACCCTGATTGTCGGTCTGCTGTGCGTATCTGTGATGTTTTTTGGCTAGAACGTGTTGTTTAGCGGCTCATTCCAGTAAGCGGATGAGCCGTTAAACTGACTTATTTGATGTACGAATCCAGCACTTTCAGGACCACATCCAAATCCTCTTCGCGCTTAATTTCATCGCCCTGATGCACAATGTGCTCGGTCAGATGACCTTTAATCACTTCACGCATTAATCCGTTTACTGCCCCGCGGATCGCCGCTATTTGCTGCAATACTGCCGCGCATTCATGCGGTTCATCCAGCATGGTTTTCAACGCCGCTACCTGCCCCTGAATCTTGCTGGTTCGGGCTTTCAGCTTTTGTTTGTCGCGGATCGTATGTGACATAACTTTACCTTTTTAACGTCTGGCTGTAGGGACAATACCATCGACATTCTACTGGGGGGTAGCATTTGATACTGGGGGGGAGTAGGATCAGGCGAAATTAAACAACTAAGAATCATTCTCATGGGTGAGTTTTCTACGCTTCTTCAGCAAGGTAACGCCTGGTTTTTCATTCCCAGCGCGATTCTATTGGGTGTGTTACACGGCCTGGAGCCGGGGCATTCCAAGACGATGATGGCGGCCTTTATTATTGCCATTAAGGGGACCATCAAACAGGCGGTGATGCTGGGGCTGGCAGCAACGCTGTCGCATACCGCCGTGGTATGGCTGATTGCGCTCGGCGGGATGTATATCAGCAAAGCGTTTACTGCCCAGGCCGTTGAGCCCTGGCTGCAGTTTGTCTCGGCGATTATTATTCTCGGGACCGCATTCTGGATGTTCTGGCGAACCTGGCAGGGAGAGCAGAACTGGCTGGCCCAGACGCATCACGACCACAATCACGAGCATCACCACCACCATGATCATGATGACCATCACCACCATGATCATGATGACCATCACCACCATGATGATGATGACCATCACCACCATCATGACCACGATGACGATCATCATCATCACGAACACGAGCATAATCACGACCATGCCGCACTGGCAGGACTCACCGAAGGATCGAAAGAGTATCAGGATGCCCACGAACGGGCGCATGCCACCGATATTCAGCGCCGCTTTGCGGGCAAAGAGGTCACCAACGGCCAAATATTACTATTTGGTTTGACCGGCGGGTTAATCCCCTGCCCTGCCGCCATTACGGTGCTGCTGATTTGCATCCAGCTCAAAGCCTTCACGCTGGGCGCGACCATGGTGCTGTGCTTCAGCCTCGGGCTGGCGCTGACGCTGGTAACGGTGGGCGTGGGAGCGGCAATCAGCGTGCAGCAGGCGGCCAAACGCTGGAGCGGATTTAACACGATGGCCCGCAAAGCACCCTATTTTTCCAGTGTGCTCATTGCGATGGTCGGCTTATATATGGGGATTCACGGCTATATGGGGATCGTCGGTTAACACCAAGAGAGCGCAGCAGCGATTGCCGCTGCGCGTAAAACCTGGCTAGCTTGCAACATTCCCCCACACCAGTTGCCCTTTATGGAAGGTCGCGGTGCGTGGAGAAATTCGCGCGACCGCTTCTGCCGAACAAGAGGCATCCACCAGCACAAAACTGGCTTCATCCTGCGCTTTCGGCCACACGCGCTCACCTTTATCGTTTAGCGGCAGCACATCGCCGGTGGCAAGAAACAGCGCACGCGACAGGTTAAGCTCATTGGGGCGAATATAGAGCTGGGCGTACAGATTCGCCTTCTCCAGCATGTCGCCCAGCCCGTACGGCGACCAGTGATCAATTACGCTGTCGGTTCCGGTAATCACTTCCACGCCTTTATCACGCAACTGCTTGAGCGGCATGTGCAAGGTGCCGATCGGCACCGTCGAGGCAATGGTAATCTGCTGTGCTGCCATGCGGCTCGCCAGCGCATCCACCTGCTGTTCGTTCAGCGTTGCCAGCGCAAACGCGTGGCTGATGGTCAGTTTGCCCTTTAATTGCGGCGTTTTCTCCACCGTTTCCACCATGTAATTCACCGCCGCCACGCCCGCCGGGCTGGTTTCATGCAGATGGATATCTACGCCTTTATCGTAATCCAGCGCAATCTGGAACATGGTGTCGAGGGATTTTTCCATCGCCCCATCGACGCTGGTTGGGTCCAGACCGCCGACGTAATGCGCTCCCGCCTGCATCGCTTCACGCATCAGCGGTTCAGATTTTGATAACAGCAGGCCATGCTGCGGAAATGCCACGATTTCACAGGCAAAACCCGGCTGACGACGCGCCAGTACCGCCTGCAGGTTTTCGAGATTTTTCAGCCCGGAAACCGGTTCTATGTTGCAGTGGCTGCGGGCGATCGAGGTGCCTTTTGATTGCAGCAGATCGATCAGCTTTTCCGCACGCTCCTGCGTATAAGGCTGGAGTTCAGGCAGCAGCTTTTGTTCCAGGCGGATCATATCCTGAATAGTGGTGCCAGCCGGACGGTTCAGCGAACGCCAGGGACCGCCGTAAAAGGTTTTATCCAGATGGATGTGCATGTCGCGCATGGCGGGCAGCATCAGCTTTCCACCCGCATCATAGTGAGGCAGCGTCGCATCCGGATGCTGCTTATTCTCGCGCAGCGCAACGATTTTTCCGTCTTTGATTTCAACGGTTTGCAGCGCGGTACGGGTGTGCACCACCACCGAGTTTTCGTAATCAAAGCCCGCTTCCAGCAGGACGTTATCCAGGTAATAGTGTTTATCGTTAATCGTCATTGTGCTCTTCGACCCGCAGGTGTTCCCGACAGGATTAGCAGCATACGCGACCGGAGCGACCGCGCCAAACAGCGCGGCAGCGGTCACCATTTTTCCGCTCTGGCTTAAAAATTCACGGCGGCTGTTACTTTCCTTCATTCACGTCTCCTCTCAGGAATGGACAATATGGGTGCCCGTTTCGCCGCGCAGTGCGGCAGGCAGGCATTCCGGCGTGGTGATGATTACTCGTTTACCGCCACGCTCCAGAAACGCCAGGCTGGCAACGATCTTGGGTAACATGCTGCCAGGCGGGAAATGACCCTCCTGCATGTAACGGGTCATCGTTGCAACATCCACCGTATCCAGCGCCTGCTGGTTGGGTTTGCCAAAATGAATACAGACCTGCTCGACGCCGGTGGTGATCACCAAAATGTCGGCGCGGATCTCCTGCGCCAGTAGCGCCGTGGAGAGATCTTTATCAATCACCGCGTCCACGCTCTGGTAATCCCCTTGATCGCTACGCACCACCGGGATCCCGCCGCCGCCCGCGCCAATAACCACAAAGCCTTGCTGGGTCAGCGTTTTGATCGCCTCCGCCTCGACAATGCGCTTCGGTTGTGGAGAGGCGACTACCCGACGGTAGCCGCGCCCCGAATCCTCAACAAAGCGCCAGCCCGGATTGACCCGCTGCAGTTCATCACGCTGCACTTCGCTAAAGAACGCTCCAATGGGCTTGGTCGGATTAGCGAAGCCCGGATCGTTTTTGTCGACCTCCACCTGCGTGACCACCGTAACTGCCCTCTGCTCACCGCGCCGCGCCAGACGGTTATTCAGCGCCTGTTGGATCAGGTAACCGATACCGCCCTGCGTATCAGCAACGCAGTTTGCCAGCGGGGTAAGCGGCAGCCCTTCACGCTCGTGCGCGATTTCCGCACGCCGCAGATCCAGCCCTACCTGTGGCCCGTTACCGTGCGTCAGCACAATGTTGTAGTCCGATGCCAGCATCTCCAGCACCGTATCCGCTACCGCTTTCACCGCTTCAGCCTGGTGTTCAATCGACTGGCTGGCGTTATCTTTGATAATGCTGTTGCCGCCAATGGCAACGACCACAAGTTCTTTCATAGTGTTATCTTCCGCTTGCAGGCAATTCAGGTCGTTTTCGTCGGTTCCTGCTCAGGCGCAGTCACCGCTTCACGGCTATCAAGAACATGCTTGAGGACAAACATGCCGCTCATCATCAGGTAGGCCACAACAAACATCATCGAGCTGCCTTCCGCAAAGCCAACCGCCGGGGAGTGGATCACGCCAAACAGCGATAACAGCGCGCCAAAGGCTGCGGCAATCGCCCCGCGTAGCGGCTTGTTCATAATGGCGAAGATAGCGACGCAGCCCCACAGCATGCTGGCCAGCGGTGCGCCGCTTCCCAGATGCACCAGTCCGTCGTAATAGACACCTTTGCTGTGCAGCAAGTCACTACCCAGTTTCCCCGCGGATGTTCCGGCGGCACCCATCACGCTGTTGACGATGGTCAATGCCCAGTTGGCGATCCACGGGAACAGACAGATGAAGATAACGGGAACCTCGACTTTGGGCGTTTCTCGCACCACCTGGTTGGCGGTCACCACGCCGATAAACACCAGAATCGGCACTATCGCGGTCATCGGAATAATGGCGAGCATAAACGCGCCCAGCCCAAACAGCGGCACCAGGAACATGGTGATGCCTGAAGCGAGGGTATAGCCGATGCTGGCGCCCATCGCTTTCCAGCCCGCATGCCCAACATATACGGTCACCGGGAACGGGTTACCCAGCATGCAGCCGAGCATGGAGGCAAAGCCGTTCGCCATCATGACCTTACGGGTGTTGTACTCATCGCCCGCCGCGTGCGCACTTTCAATGTTCTCAAGGTCAAAAATATAGTTCGCCAGGCCCAAAGGAACTGCAGAAGCCAGATACGGCAGTGCGTGCGGTAAACCTTGCAGGAAGCTGTCGACATGAATTTCCGGCGGGTTGAAGCCAAAGGAAGACATCGAAGCTTTAATAGCTTCCGGGCTTTGTAAACCGGAGATCCACGCCAGGGCCGTACCGGCAATTAGCAGCAGTAAACCGGTAGGAATACGGGCAAAAATCGGCTTCTTACCGAACCAGTTAATGAAGATCAGCAACAGGACGATGAAAGAAACCGTCGGCGCTTCGAATGCCTGCAGCATCGGGTTCATCGCCAGCAGCAACAGCCCCAGGCCGGACAGACAAGAAAGCAGTACCGTACGCGGGATCATCTTGCGGATGGTCTCGCCCAGGAAGGAGCCGCCGACCAGGATCAACGCTTCGACAAAGCACCACACCAGGGCTATCTGGATAGCGAAGTTGGCATCTTTGGTTTGCTGATAAACCGGCATCAGCACCAGGAAGGTCACGGTGAAGATTGACGGTGCACTCGGTCCGGACGGCAGCGCCGTTACGTCGTTACGCCCGGTGTGCTTTGCCATCTGCAGGCCAAACCAGGCGTAGCAGACGCTGGCCACCAGCACCGCCAGACCAAAGGCAGGCGCAATACGACCGTAGACAATTTCGGTAGGGATCCCGACGACAAAAATGAGCAGCCCCATCATTGTCAGCAGGTTAGTCAGGTTGTTGGTCATCAGCCCAAAGTAAGCCGCCCAGTCACCACGTTTCCATTCTAGTTTTATGCTGTTCATGGAATATCCTTAACAGGTTAAGCATCATTTGCGATCGCGGAGATCGCCCGGCCCTGCAGGTAAGCAACGTTTTTCGCTTCGCTACTGTGGGGCTAACCGCGTTAGCCCCGGTTATTGTTATTGGCAGTAGCGGTCGCGCCAGTTGAGGATCGCCTTTTCAAAACAGGCGAACGGCGGGTGAACTATTCCGGCGCCGATCATGCCGATCCCCGTGTCTTTGTGCGCAATAGCGGTGTTGATCACCGGCAGAATGCCGGTGCTGCCTACGCGCGTAATATCAATAGCAGTCGGTACGCCCATAAAACCAAGCAGCGGAATGGTGACGTTGGGGTTTTCGCCGAGAGTGATTTCTCGCATCTGGCGAGAGAAATCAACGGCCTCTTCGACCGTACCGCCCACCAGCGCTACGATGGCCGGTGCCGTCGCCATCGCGAAACCGCCAATGCCGTAGGTTTCGGTGATCGCGCTATCGCCGATATCACGTCCGGAATCTTCCGGCTTATAGCCCGCAAACATCGGCCCAATCACCTGCTGCGCCGGACCGGTAAACCACTGGCCCGGTAAGCCACTAATGCGCAGACCGAACTCAACGCCATTGCGCGCCATCGTCGTCACCACGGTGCTGTATTCAATACCGTGTGCAGCGTCCATTGCGGCTTTACACATCGCCATCCAGGTCGGTCCGGAGAAGTAATCACTACTGAGGACGAACTCGAACACCTCACGTTGCTGCTCAACCGGATAGCCGGTCTGAATAATCCACGGCGTCAGCGCCTGAATCAGCAGCGCCGTCCCGGCGTTGTTGCGGTTATGGCACTCATCACCCATGTGCAATGCCTGCGCCAGCATCAGGCGCAGATCGATTTCGCCCGCCAGTTTCATAGCGTCGCGCAGCATCGGTCCCAGCACATCGCGCATCCAGTTCAAACGATCGATAACGCTCTGATCGTTCGCGCCCATACGCAGGATCTTCGCCATCTGCTCGCTCATATTGGTATATGCGCGGTTGCCATAGGTTTTGTTCTCGACGATGTGCATAAACATCGATGCCGACGTCACGCCCGCCATCGAGCCGACACAGTCATGCTCGTGGCACGGAGAGAAGATGATTTCACCCGAGGCGGCCAGTTCCGCGGCTTCATCCAGATCTTTCGCCAGCCCTTCAAAGACCAGCGCCCCGGTTACCGCCCCCTTCATTGCGCCGCACATTTTTTCCCAGCGGATTGGCGGCCCGGCGTGCAGGATGGTATTACGGGTCATGCCCGGCACGACGTTGATCGCCTGGTCATAGCCAATCAGCACCGGATGCGACTGGATAATGCGTTCCAGCGCCTGCTGGTTAGCGGCCGCGATTTTGTCTGCCAGCGGTGAATCGGCAATGTCGTCCAGTGCCGCTACCACCTGCATGTTGCCCTGGCCCGGCGGCGTCCAGTCGAGCTGGGTCACCGGTACGTTCTGCTTTTTCAGGTCATCGCTGAACATTGCGATTCCAACGTTAATCACGTTCAGCGGCTGGTTAAACAGTGTCTGGCTCATCAGGCTTCCTCCCCTTTACAGATAAATTCACGCGCCAGCAATCCGGTGTTGGTGCTACTGCTCGCCCAGATAACCCCGGCGTCGGTCAGCATCTGACACTGTTTTTCCAGCGACGGCGTATCAAGATCGGTTCCCAGCACATAGCCGAGGATCTCAAGCGGACGACCGTCTGCGGTGGCGATCGCTTTGGCTTCAACGATCGCATCGAGCATCACGCCAACCGGATCTTCATGCGATCCAAATCCAAGGACGAAGTCCATCACGATCACGCCAACTTCAGGATCGCGCGCTTCCTGTAACAGACGACTAATGCGGTTGGTGGGATCGATCATCGGGTGCGGTTTGCCATTGGTAAAATCGTCATCACCGAAATCGAGGAAGGTATGCGCCACGCTGCGGTTGAGATCTTTCAGGCGGAATGCCGGATCCGGATGAATGTTGCTGTAAACTTCGGCATGTTTTTCCATGGCAGCAAACATCGCCTCATCGCACAACGTGCCGCCGCAGAACAAGCCGCGGATGTACTTTTGCTGTGGAGTCAGACGGGCGCGAACCTCTTCAATCAGCGGCCAGTTGAGCGGATGCAGATCCAGACTCTCTTTTTTCACGCCGGTCAGCAGTACCGCTTTCAACGCCGCCTCTTTAGTACCGCGGGCAAACTGTAGGCCTTTTTCATCCGCAGGCGCGGCTTCACGTCCGAGGAAACACACCACCACGGGCTTATGACAGGCGCGCGCCCGTTCCAGCACCTTGCGCGCCACCGCTGGCGCAGGCGGTTTGGAGATAAGTGCGATGATCTCAGTTTGCGGATCGGCCTCCAGCATGCCAATCGCGTCAAGCATCATCAGGCCACCAATCTTTTCGCTCAGATCGCGTCCACCTGTGCCAATCAGCTGGGAAATCCCGCCGCCAAACTCGTGAATGCGTACGCTCAGTTCCTGGCTACCGGTACCGGAGGCACCAATAATGCCGATGTTGCCGCGACGCACCGCGTTGCCAAAACACAGCGCCGCGCCGTTAATAATGGCGGTTCCACAATCTGGTCCCATCATCAACAGCCCTTTTTCATGCGCCAGCTGCTTAAGCGCCAGCTCGTCCTCAAGAGAGACATTGTCAGAGAACAGCATCACATTGAGGTTATTTTGCAGCGCCTGACGCGCTTCACGCGCGGCAAACAGGCCATTGACCGAGATCACCGCCAGATTGCTGTCAGGCACATGCTTTTTCGCGCTGGCAAGCGTGGCATAGCGCGCTTCGTGCTGACCCCCCTGCTCTTTATGCGTAAACAGTTCATCGATAGCCACCAGCGTTTGCGCGTTTGCTTCGTCGCTCGCGCCTTTAATGACAATCATCAGATCGCCACTTTTCGCCTCTTCCAGTTCAGGCGTCAGCAGGCCGAGATTCTTCAGCACGCCCTTATTCATCTCTGTCGCCATAGCCACAAACGCCTGCTCAACGCCATCGAGCTTATTTGCGCGCGTGGAGATAGACATCAGTGAGACAGAATCAAAATACGTGTTCTTTTTAACAACTATCCTGATCGACATAATTCCCTCCGGACCTGTGGCTCAGGGCGCAGGCATCCGCCATGCCATACAGCATGTCGCAGCCAGAACTTGAACCGATATTTTTAATGTCAGTAATATATTGCGTAGAAACGAGTTGTTGCTCAGTAATAAATTGGTTCAGCAGCCGTCCGATGCTTTCCCGATAACGCTGATTAAATGCTTCCTCTAGCGTTATTTGGCTAAGTAGCGTTGTATTATTTCCTGCACGTTGCAATGCCGCTAAAAAATCATCTCTATATTTCCTCAGCGGATGTCCGGGAATAAATAAAATGGTGCTTAAGCCTACTAAATAATCATCCGATGAGGGCGTCAGCCCTATCCCCAAACCAATTAAATGGCTGACCGCCGTAGTAATATTTTCTCCTGTACGCAACGCCGTCAGTAATGTTTGTCGGCGGTTGAGTAATTGACGGGTGATTTCCTGATAAAACGGATTGTCACCCCGGTACAGAAATAATGTGTCGTCGCTTCTTAGCTGTTGGCGGATAACCTCTTCCCAGTGCTGCCAGCCGACTGCGGCAAGGCTTGCTGCATCAGATGTCCACCGTGGTATTCGCCACAGCTGGCAACCGGCGGTTTCTATCCATTTATCATTGCCAACAACTATTCCCGACCCGCTAAAATTGACCCGCTCACCGGGGTGAAACAGGTCTTCACAATGCGTCAGCGCCAACCGACAGCTGTTAGGTGCGTTATCACAATCTTCACTCAGTAACGTCAGCAGCCGCTGCTGTTCGGGTATCAACAGGTTTACCGCGTGGGAAAAAACCTGTTCAACCCGTCCCGTTCCCCGGAAAGTGAGAAACGCGCTGTCTGCGGTTAGCGCCCGCACGCATCGCCGTGATGGCGTAGCGATAATGGCGCTCCTGTGTCAGGCTACGGCCGCAATCAGCAGCTCGGCAATTTCGTGGTACCCTTTCTCTCGCGCCAGTTCCAGCGGGGTTTTACCGTATTTATCCGTCATGTGCGGGTTTGCGCCATGGTCGAGCAGCAGCTTAACGATCTCCTGCTGCTTCGCACCGCCGTCATTTAGCACGATGGCTTCCAGGAGCGGCGTCCAGCCAACAAAATTAGTATGGTTGACATTGATATCGGTACGCAGCAGTAGTTCGCGCACGATCTCGACATGACCTTTTTCGCTGGCAGGTGTAATACCAACGCCGCCAAAACGGCTCAGGCAATTGAGGTCGGGGTCAGCCGGTAATACCGTACGCAACAGCGTTAAATCATTAGTCAGGCAGCTAATCAGGAAGGGATTAAAACAAGTTTGATCTTGTTTATTAATATCGGCACCCGCAGCAATCAATAAAGAAACACAGTCATAATGTTTATTCAGGCTGGCAATAATAATGGCAGTACGCCCCTGGCGGTTGGTGGCGTTAATATCCACATTTTTTGCCAGACAGGATTTTAATCCATCGGCATTGCCCTGCTCTGCCGCCAGCAGAAATTCAGTAATGAGTTCTTTCTCTGACATAATCGCTCTCCTGCAGTTTTTTAGACTTTTTAAATATCCGATAACCTGAGAATAGCAATAGAGTGCAGAGAATAACATCCGCTTAAATTTCATTCATCGTTAGCGCATCGATTATTGAATCAATTTTAACAATGAGAGCAAAACGTGCTGTAGTGCAATCTTTCCCTTATGGCTGGGGCCCTTTTAGCCACTAATCAGTAGTCCGGAAAATCAGGCGGTATGCTGCACGGATAGCGGCCTGCAATTAAAATACAGAAGTGTGATTGCCTTCAAATCAAATGTAAAACTAGTGTTAAATTCTGTTCAAAACTGATTGCTCTGTATAAGGATTACAAATACATTCAACAATCATCGTGGTGCGGATGCGCATTGTCGCCGGAGGGAAGAAAGATGAATTCAATATTTACCGAGGAAAACCTACTGGCATTTACGATGGCTGCCCGCTATAGCAGTTTCAGCAAGGCAGCGGAGGAGCTTGGCTTAACCACATCGGCAATTAGTTACACCATTAAGCGCATGGAAATGGGTCTCGACGTGGTGCTGTTTACCCGCAGTACTCGCAGCATTGAGCTGACCGAGTCCGGACGCTATCTGTTTCGCAAGGCGACCGACCTGCTCAACGATTTCCACGCAATCAAGCGCAGCATTGATACCATCGCTCAGGGAATTGAGGCTCGGGTGCGCATCTGCATTAACCAACTGTTGTATACCCCTCAACATACGGCGCGGCTGCTGCAGGTACTCAAGAAACAGTTTCCAACCTGCCAGATAACCGTCACTACAGAGGTGTATAACGGCGTCTGGGATTCGATCATCAATAACCTGGCCAATATCGCGATTGGCGCGCCCGATACATTACTGGACGGCGGCGGAATTGATTACACCGAGATCGGCGCGATCCGTTGGTCGTTCGCGATTGCCCCGGATCATCCGCTGGCGTTTATGCCTGAACCCATCTCTGAAAGCCAACTGCGCCTGTACCCGAACATCATGGTGGAAGACACCGCACACACCATCAACAAAAAAGTCGGTTGGCTGTTACACGGTCAAGAGTCGATTCTGGTTCCCGATTTTAATACCAAGTGCCAGTGCCAGATCCTGGGGGAGGGCATCGGTTTTCTGCCAGACTATATGGTGCGCGAGGCGATGGAAAAGTCGTTGCTGGTGACACGGCAGATCCACAACCCACGTCAGGATTCACGAATGCTGTTGGCAACCCAGCATTCGGCAACCGGTCGTGTCACTCAGTGGATTAAAAAAGAGTTTGGCCCGCAAGGGATACTGACGGGGATTTATCAGGATTTACTGCATCGGGCGTGATGCACCGGATGGCCGTTATACCTTCCAGTGCATATAAGATAATCAGGCGCGGATATCGTCGTACTCGCGGGTTTTATCAAATTCATGTTTGGCAAACGGGCACAGCGGAATCACTTTGCGGTTTTCAGCGCGCATCTTCTCTACCACTTTCGCCACCAGCAGTTTGCCGACGCCCTGACCTTTCAGACTGGGGTCAACATCGGTATGTTCAATGATACTCAGATGCTCGCCCGTCGGCACAAAGACAATCTCGGCAACCTGATTGCCTTCGGCATCGTTGACATAAAATTTGTTGTGGCCTGCAAGAATTTCCATGCTTCCCTCACTCATTTTTGGCGATATTTCAGAGCACCGCTCGGACAGGTATCGATGACCTTGATGACCGTGGCAACGTCCACTTCATCCGGAATAATCCACGGTTTACGTTTCAGGTTAAACAGCTTCGCGCTTCCCCGCACGCAATTGCCCGAATGCTGACACATCGCCGTGTTGAAGTAGACGTCAATCTTCTCGCCGGTATAGGCCCGGTAACCTGCATCCAGTAGTTCCTTATCCACGACATTGCCTCGCATTTTTTTATTGTCTGGTTTAATCATAGACCTATGCGAGGCTGAAGGAAGCGGCTGAAATCAGAAATATCATTCAGGCTTTTTCTGTATCGACGGCTGCGGCTCTGGCGGCAAATACTCCAACATCGCAGGCGTCGGCGGCGGGAGGCGGTTATCGGCAATATCCCTGTCCACATCGATATGACTGATTTCGCCATTCTCATGATGGTGGACCGTCAGCACCCTCGCCTTGTTCAGTTCCGTAACCAGCTCCCGGGTAATACGCAAACTTTCTGCCAGCTCATGGTCTTCAAGCCCGGGTCTGCGACTGCGGCGTTCGACCCGAAAACGAAACTGGTTGTACTTCGCCCAGCCAATCAGCACCAGGCCGTTGACCAGGGCGACAAGGATATAAAACGTGACCGTATCCAGCGTGGTGAAAAAGGGTCGCACCCCCATATACGGTGAATGCGCCAGGGCTGTGATCAGCCCTTTATAGATTAAATAGATAAATCCAACCCAGGCGATGGCCGTCAACAACACATCGATGATGCGCGGCAGCAAACGCCGCTCCGTGAAGATCAGTGGCTGGTTCATGATTCGATCCTCCCAATACCGCGGTCAGGACTCACCCAACGCGCTCTGCCACGTTTGCGTTTGAGCATCACTTTCGGGAATGACACCAGCGTGGTGAACAGGCTTAGCATCCAGTACACCACCGGGAACCAGATAATCCAGAACAATGAAGCGCCAATATTTTTTTCATAGCGTCGTTCAATCATCAGGCTCACCGCAAACTGCAGCAAGCACACCACGCCGAGGATAAGCCCGGTAAAGGCCGGTGGGAACAGATGCTGTACATACAGCGAGTCCGGCATCGGGATCATCAGTCCTAAAAGGAACAGCACGATACTGATCGCATAGGCAAATGCCCAGGCGGTAGAAAAACAGAACTCAAGAAACAGCGGCCACATGCGGCGGAACTCCCACGACCACAGACGACGCATGTTAACGATAAACACCTCTGCACCACCCTGCGCCCAGCGCAAACGCTGCTTCCACAGCCCTCTTAAGGTTTCAGGCATCAGGATCCAGCACAGTGCGCGCGGCTCAAAGAATACCGACCAGTGGCGCAATTGCAGCTTCCAGCTGATATCGATATCTTCGGTGATCATGTCCGGGCTCCAGTAACCGACCTCGGCCAGCGCGCGACGACGAAACGCCGCAACCACACCTGAGACACTAAAGATCTGCCCATAGACTCGCTGAGTACGCTTAATCAAGCCGATAATGGAAGTGAACTCACCGACCTGCACACGACCGATTAACGTAGAGCGGGTTCGAATTCGCGGGTTCCCCGTCACTGCACCAACGCGCGGGAACTGGATCAGCGGAGCCACCATATAAGCGACGGCATCGCGTTCCAGTAACGCATCGCCATCAATACACACCAGATAATCGCTGCGCGCCGCGGCCGCACCGGTCTTGAGCGCCAGCGCTTTGCCCTGGTTTTCAGCCAGATGAATCACCCGCAGGCTGGGGTATTCCACTGCCAGTTGTTCCAGCACGTCGTGAGTGTCATCCGTCGAACCATCGTTGATGGCGATCACTTCGATATTCTTATATCGCTGGGCCAGTGCTGCCTCAATGGTTTCACGCGCATTGATCCCTTCGTTAAAACAGGGGATCAGAATGGAAACCAGTGGATTCCCCTGCAATGTCGGTGGTGGAGTGTCATCTCCCCATTTCCAGTGACGTTCACGGTAAAACCAGAAATAGACTCCGCCGCTTATCCATAAGCCAGACATGAATAAAGGCCAGAAGAAGACGAAGTTCAACATCACTTCACCTGTAAAGATGACAGCCACACCAAACGGCAGGCTGAACATCAGGCAAAGTATCAGGAAAGCAATAATGCGATCGGTCATTTTTGCGGATACCAGTATGAGGAGAACGTCGAGCGAATCTCTGACATCTCAGGTTTGTCGCTGATGAAATCATCCGGGTAATAGCCGTAGTTACCTGCACCGCTTAATTTCAGCTGGCGCATCCATTCGGCTATTTGTTTTCCGCTGATTTCAGCCTGATCCCCGGATTTACGCCAGTCTCGTGCCTGCAGTTCAAACACGGTTTTATCCAGCGCCCCAGGGGTTTGTGCAACGGCATTCACCAGTCGGTCAAGCCATGCGTTGGCATCATTGGCCGGGATCTGTTCCATGAATGGCATCGCCATCGGCGCCGTCCAGTCATAGGTATTGAGGAAATCATTCAGGTTTTGTGCAAACCAGGCTTCACTTTCAGGCTCCAGTACCGGCATGGCGTAAATATTGCGCGCAGTTTGCACCTGTGGACCGCGAATATTACGCACCGTCCGGGTCAGTTGTTTGGTGAAGTCAATCAGCATCTTACTTTTCAGGCGAGTCCAGCGCTCGAACGCCTGAGGATTATTACGTATTTGCTCGATACTGCCCGGAAGCCCTGCGGCACGGTAGGCGGCTAACGCCTCCGGTGACGCATCTTCAAAATCCGTCAGGAAAGCATCGTCATGGAACAAAATACCTTTGAAGCTGGCGTGCTTCGCCAGGTCTTCATAGATTTCAGTGATGCGTTTGCGCGCTTCGCTGTCCCAGGGCGAGAGACGAACATAGTTCTCGTGATTGATAGCAGTGCGTCCCGTTTTCGGATCCCATGCGGTTACGCGTGGAATGGACGCGTCGAGATCGAAAGCCAGAACCGGCATCCAGGCATACACCGTCACCCCTGCCCGCGTTTGTAACTGCCAGGAGATATAGTTAAAGAGATCGGCACGCATCGGCAGCCAGCGGTTGGGGAAATAGAGTTCGCGAATATTCCCGTCGCCCTGCGGATCGGCGTACGCCTGCAGGAAGACATGAGAAATACGCATGTCATAAACGCGCTGGATCAGCTTATCGATATTTCGCTTCTGCTGAGCAGGGTCTTTGTCATACACGTAATCCAGATCGACATGCATCACGCGCATCGTCTGTGGTTCACGGACCTGAGCGACCTGACTGGCAAAGCGCTTAAGGGATGGGTTATCAGAAATCAGCACGCGCGGAATATCATCGAGAAACGCGGCATTTGCCAACCCTTCATTAAGCGTAAAGGCCATCTTATAGCCATGCTCTTTGGCCAGGTTTAACGTTGTACCGTTGGCTGCGCCGTAAGGCCATACCCACGCGCGCGGCGATTTGCCGGTCACCGCTTTGATCTTGTTAGTGATCAGAGAGATATCCGTGTTTATACGTCGCGTGTACTGTTCGTCCGTTTCGTAAGTGCCGGTTTTCTTATCATACAGGCGGTTCGCCACAGCGGGCTCTTTACTCCCCTGCGGGTTGGCCTCAGCGCCAAAGTGCGAGTTCCAGGTGTGCGCACCGACTTCTACCAACGGCGACTTGCCCATTTCTTCGACCATTTTCCAGGTGGCGAATTTGTCTCGCGCGGTCATTAAGCCGCCAAAATCGACTTTTTTGTTGGCTGGCGCATCTACCCAACTGCCTACTGGCGCCCAGAGCGCAGGCCAGTTGTAGGCTTTCAGTAGCGGCCAGACGCGGGTATAAAAACTGCTATATCCATCGTCAAAGGTGAGCAGTACCGCTTTTTCCGGCAGTACAATTTTACCGTCATGGGCGTCCAGAATTTGCTGCACGCTGATCGGTTGATAGCCATTATCACGCAGCCAGGCCATTTGGTCGCTCAACGCGCTGGTACGCACAGAGAGGTAGCGCTGGTCGGCTGCACCATCCTCCACATCATGGTAGCCGAGCACCAGAAAGCTATTTTTCGGCCACGGATGATCCGCCGTCAGCGGCGTTCTCTCTGCGGGAGGAACATAGCGAGGCGTTGTATTGTGCGCGCTGCTGCACGCGGTAATCATCAACCAGCCAGCGATTAATGCGCTAAGCCACAGGCATCTTTTCAGCATGAACAATCCTTAAAACCTGACATTTAAATCGAAAGCGAGGGAGATATTCCGCTCACGTTTACCGTCATAGGGGCGTTTATCCCAAATCAGCATCACCCCGCCGTCTACGACGTTGTTCCATTTAAGCCGTTGGCCGTATCCCACCTGGACGATAGCGCCTGCATCTTCACCTTGCTGCCAGTAGCCACCTACGCCAGCCAGACCTTGCTGCGTCCAGACGGTATCATAGTGGCGGTAAAGAACCTGCTCCGCGCTCAAGCCAGGGACAACGGAAAAATCACTCTTCGGGTTGTAATACGGAACATTTTCTTTGGTGTTGGTGCTCCCGCCGATACCCGGTGTAAAGTCCAGCGTGAAGCGCGGCGTGGTCCACATGCGCTCTTTTCCGCTGAGTCCGTATTCGATGCGATCGTTACCGTCCGAGAAATGTGATGCGGCAAACGACAGTTGATATTCACGTCGTTCGTTTTGATACCAGCGAACAAACATATCGCCGCCGTTGGCATACACGCCACTACGCAGCGCGCGCAACGGGGTATTGCGAGAGAGGCGCTCGGCCGATCCACCAACGCGCCAGTTGTCATTAAAGTCATGCCAGCCGGATAGACGCCCGCCAATCTTCTGACCATCGCCATAATTTCGGCCAGACACTTCCATTTCCGCCCAGTAATCGCGGGAAGTCCATTCTGCACCCGCCGCCAGATCGCGGCTGATGCCCTTCCCTTCCTCAAATTCACCAGTAGCAAAGTTGAATCCGGTAAACAGTCGCCAGTTGTCATTAATTGGCGGACTGTAAATAGCCGTGTTGATGTTGAAGTCATTCTTACCGCTGACCGGGCTATCGGACGAGATCCCCTGCGTACCGCTAATGCGCACTTCCGACATTTTGTGGACATCACGAATACGCGCGAGGCGCAGCGTCGCTTCATCATCCGGGCTACGGGCAATAACGTCATCCGTCAGTTCATCTGCCTGTTTCCACTCCTGAAGATCCAGTGCAACGTAAGCCTGCCGACGTTCCAGCTCCAGGTTGCTTGGCTCAATGACTTCCGCCAGCTTAAGCTCTTTCTCCGCCGCATGCGGCAATCCACGCGCTTCAAGCACAGAGGCATAAGATATGCGCAATCCCTGGTTACCAGAGCCTGTTCGTGCCAGATGCTCTGCGAGCTTTTCTGCCTCTGGCAGTTCATTGGCAGCGATATGATATTGCGTCAGTAGCGACTGTCCGAGCAGCCAGTTATCGTTAGGCTGCGGCGTTGGCGAGCCATAGATACGCCGCAGATACGGACTCTCTTTGATCAAATCATCAACTTGTTTTTTGGCAGCATCGAAGTTTTCATTATCAATGTGCGCGTAGAACAGATCTTGTTGATCCTCAGGACTGAGCGGCGTCACCGGGATAGGTCCATTCGGGTAGTAAATGCTCGCCAGCATCGCTTCGGTTTTTTCCGGCTGACGTTCGCTTAACCATGCTGATGCCACCCAGCGTTTTGCATAGTTTGGTACTTCGCCGCTTGCAGAAAGGGACTCATACTCATCAATCACTTCGGCAGTACGCTTACGCACCAACAAGGCACCCATACGGTCAATTCTCGCCCGACGGACATCATTCTGCGCAGACGGCTCATCTTTCCAGGCCGCCAGCAACTGGTCATAACGGGCCAGCGCTTTATCGGCCACGATAAACCGTTCTTCTTCATTACGTGCGGACGTATAGGAGGAGCGTACCATTTCAGCCGCCGCATCAAGCTCAAGACGGCGCTTCACTGGATCAGCAGTGGGAACGACCTCCGCCATATTTAAAGCGGGTCCGGAAACGCGGTTCGCCGACAGCGCAGATAGCAGCGTGGATTTTGCATTTTTGTTGCCTGGATCAACATCATCCGCCAGGCTGGCAACCAACAGTGCATCCCAGTTTTTCCCCTGAGAATGATATACGTAGGCAAGCAGTGCGTCGGAGTCTGCGCCCGGATGCGCCTGCGCCCATTTATTCGCTTCAGTAAGGGCTTGTTGGTTGTAGCGCGCATCCGCCAACGTCATTATCCAGCCGGTGCGTACATCCACGTTATCAGGCTCTTCCTGTAAAACGCTTTCCCACACTGCCAATGAATCATTCCAGTTTTTCTGGTTACGGTACGCACGTGCAGCGGCGACTTTGCCGCGCGCAGGCACATCCATCTGCCCACGATACCGCTGCCAGATTTGAATGGTTGTTTTATCGTTGTTCTCAACCCAACCAGAAACTTGCAGCCAGTCGGCAACCTGATTTGGCGTTAGCGCACTTTTCTTTCCCTGATCCTCAAGGTAGCGCAATAGTGGCGCACTATTCCCCCCCCGCGCTTCAATAACCAAAGCATCATAATCTGATACCGCAGCAGAGATTTGCATAGGGAAAAGAATGCTTGCCGTAAATAAACAGCTTACAGACTTAAAACGTTTAATGAAGTTGGCATGTCGACGCATACTGAACATATCTGCCCTTATATCTTACATCAGAGTAAAAATAAGCGTTTTCAATAAGTTACGATCAATCCCTGACAGTTGCCGACCATGTAAGATGCACTGCCGCTTATTTCGTAATAGGGTTATGAAGCAATTAATTCTTTCGTCTTATTGACTACCCGCACCGCGTCCTCTAATCGTTGGACAGGAGGCATAAACTCGGGAATTTTATCACTCCATGTAGTTCGTGGCTACGCAATAAGAAAAGTCTTAGGCAAAAAAGTATTTTAGACTAAATAATCCTAATACTCTTGGGATTGAATTCTGGATTTAAACAAAGTTTGCCCGGTGACATCATGTGACGATGCTTACTATTGCTGGTTAGCATAGCTACACCGCGCAACTGTTTGCATGGTAACTATTTTGAGAGGTGAATAGAGAAAAATCTGATAATAGGCTCTCTGCTAACAACAAAATATAACTTAATTTTTAGGGCTCAAACAGGGCCAATGAAATGAAAATAAGGGTACAGGCGCAAGAAGAATTAGATACAGTAACAATGCGTTGAAATCAAACAACTTTATTTATCATTTTTCGAAACCTACCATAATTGGTATTTGGAAACTCAATCAAATACGTGCGTGAATAATTGTGTATTACTCTACCTGTTAATATATTTACCAACCTTGCGTACTATTGACAATATCAACCACAATCAATTATTTCCCCTTACAATATGCAAGCCTATTTGCATTACAAGCAACTGATAGAAGCATAATTTTTTGCACTTACCTTCCCCTCAGACTTTCAGGTAATCTGGGCAAAGACGCCAATGGGAGCCGGTCAATGAAAATCGTTAATGCAGAAGAAAAGCACATCCCCGCCATACGCGATATCTATGCACATCATGTTCTTCACGGTACCGGCAGCTTTGAAACCGACCCGCCGGATGCACACGAGATGCTTGCTCGTCTGGAAAAAATCCGCAGCCTCGGGCTGCCGTGGGTCGTCGCTCTGCAGGAAGATAAGGTCATCGGGTATTGCTACCTCACCCGCTACCGCGAGCGCTATGCCTACCACTATACCCTTGAGGATTCGATTTATATTGCTCCAACGGCTCAGCGTCAGGGTGTAGGAAAAGCCTTACTGCGTCATGTGATTGGCTGGGCTGAAGCACAGGGTTATCGGCAACTGATTGCCATCGTCGGCGACAGCAATAATCAGGGATCGTTAAAAGTCCATCAGCAGGCCGGATTTACGCAAATCGGCACACTGAAAAACATTGGCTTCAAACATGGGCTATGGCTCGACACGGTATTGCTACAACGTAATCTGGGTGAAGGTAACAGCACGCTGCCACCGGATTCCGGTGTCGCTATCTAACGTTTTTAAGGATTAACTACAGGGAGAGAATTTTTGGAGCGGGCGAAGGGAATCGAACAGAAACGCCCAAGAGCCGCGAAAGATCTCAACATTGGTAGTTGATGGCGGAGATTTTAGAGGATCATTCTCATGTCTATCAAGGGCCAATCTTATCTTTATCCAACTTCGGAAGGCGTCTGGATGTTTCAGATCTTCATTCCGGTGTACATGCGGCACATTTTCGGCGGGAAACGCCTGTACCGGAAATCGACGGGAACCAAAGACCTTAACGCCGCTAAACACTTTCGTAATCACATGCTCATCGAGTGGAAGACACTTAAGGAACAGTATTCCCCAAACACGGAGGAACGGCGCATACAAAACGCCATAGCCGGATTGCATAAGCAAACCACGCTACGCGCCCCACTCCAGACAGTGCCAACGTTAACCGCTATCCGCGATCAATACGCTGACAGATACAGAGATAAGCGCTCATTCTCGACGCTGGCTAAATCTGCTCGTGCCGTAGAGGTATTTCTTACTTCGCTTAACCGTGCAGACATTCAGATCACGGAGATCAGACGCTCACAAGTTGCAATGTTCATCAACCAGCAGGACAAGAAAGCCCCTCAAACCGTGCAGAACTGGCTAACATGCCTGGGAAGTCTGTACGAGTATGCGCGGAGGAGTTACGACGACATAGCACCAGATAACCCTTTTCACGGCCATAACCTCGAAGCGAGGGCGACTATTGAAAGTTACCAACCATTCGAGCCTGACCAGATGCAAAAGTTATTGGATGCAGCAGAGCCGGAGATCAGGAACATTATAATCATGGGGCTGTTTTCAGGATGCCGCCTTGATGAACTGGCAAGCCTTAAGAAATCAGAGATCCAGACGGTGGAAGGGGGACAATGTTTCTACATCTCGAAGTCAAAGACGAAAGCGGGAATCAGGCATGTGCCGATTCACTCCCGACTATCTGCGATTGTCGATGAATACCTAAGCCACGGCTATGGAGAATACCTGTTCCCACAGGCCAACAAGATTAACCGTGCTGACGGTAAGAAAGGCCCATTCTACTCTCAAGCGTTCACCAGGCTACGCCGTCGTGTATTGCCTACCGCTACAGATCGTCAATGTTTCCACAGTCTCAGGGGGCATTTTATCACTTGCCTGGATCGGGCTGGCATCCCTGAACAAAGAATTGGTTACATTACAGGGCACTCTTCCCAGGCCGCAGCCACAGAAGCATTTAAGACATACAGCGCGGGATGTTCCATGAAAGAGCTATCCGACTATGTGGAAATGGTAGATTATCCCGAGTTGATCTTTCCAAAAGCGGGAAAAGGGGCGTAAGCCCCTTATTTTTAAACAGTTTAGTTAGGCTAATAAGCTATTATTTATGAATAATACACACCAATGATTGCTTTACGAGTAAAACATGATTAAAATAGCAGCAAAAAAAACCAATAGATCAAACCACCCACACTAAAACTTCCTTAAAAAACAATAAGTTACCAATACTCAGCGAGCTATGTATTTACATAACAGCAGCTCTAATTGATTTTTTGTAACAAAGATCACATTATGGATCTATATAAAAATTAAGAAATTTATTATGTACACAAAATTCATTGCAGAACCAATAATGAGTATTGACGAGAAATTGATGGGGATTGAGCTTCTCACTCGTTTTACTTCTATTACCAAGAAAGCTCAACATCCTGAATTTGTTATTTCATCCTGGGATTTAGATAGGAAGCGGATTTTCCTATACGAACAATGCGGTAACATTGCTAATAAAAAAAAGTGGTTCGAACGTAATAATCTGTTTTGCACATTAAACATTGATCAGCAAATGGCTTTTCTGATCCGTCATGACTACATACTGAGACAAACTTTCGAATCGATGCCATTCATCAAACTTGAGCTTTCTGAGCATTTCCCTGGTTTAGATAATGGATTAAAAAGCCCCTTATTAGAGTCGCTGAGCCAGGGTGTGAATGGGCTGTGGCTCGATGACCTTGGGGCAGGTAATGCGAATGTAGTTAGTTTGATAGAAGGTTACTTTGAAGTAGTAAAAATAGATCGAATTTTCTTTAATGAACAAGTGAAAAAAACAACCTTCCACCAGTTAATTGCATCCATTAAAAAACACTGCGACAAAATTGTTATTGAAGGGATTGAGGATAGAAAAAGCATGGAAATCTTGCGTGAAGCAGGCATTTGGGGGGTACAGGGTTATCTTTTTAAATCCATCCCATTTGAGAACGTAGATTCGTTGGTATAGCTCGAATCATCTTCTTTGTAAAAGGGGCAAAATTCCCTTATTTATTTCTTAAACTCCGTAGTAACCGTATCACCCTCGGTTTTCTTAGGTGCATTGTTTACTACCTTCTGTTTAACAGTCCCGCCTACAGATCTATTTCCCTGCGTTTTAGGGTAATGCTGCCAACTTACTGATTTAGTGTATGATGGTGATTTTAAGGTGCTTGCGTGGCTTCCATTTCCATCAGATGTCCTTCCTGCTCCGCTACTGAAGGCGTGGTGCGTAACGGCAAAAGCACTGCCGGACATCAGCGCTATCTCTGCTCTCATTGCCGTAAAACATGGCAACTACAGTTCACTTACACCGCCTCTCAGCCCGGTACGCACCAGAAAATCATTGATATGGCCATGAATGGCGTCGGATGTCGCGCCAGTGCACGCATTATGGGCGTTGGCCTCAACACGGTTTTACGTCACTTAAAAAACTCAGGCCGCAGTCGGTAACCTCGCGCATACAACCGGGCAGTGATGTGATTGTCTGCGCTGAAATGGACGAACAGTGGGGCTACGTCGGTGCTAAATCATGTCAGCGCTGGCTGTTTTACGCGTATGACAGGATACGGAGGACGGTTGTGGCGCACGTCTTCGGTGAACGCACTCTGGCCACACTGGAGCGTCTTCTGAGCCTGCTGTCGGCCTTTGAGGTCGTGGTATGGATGACGGATGGCTGGCCGCTGTATGAATCACGCCTGAAGGGAAAGCTGCACGTTATCAGCAAGCGTTACACTCAGCGCATTGAGCGACATAACCTGAATCTGAGACAACATCTGGCAAGGCTGGGACGGAAGTCACTGTCGTTCTCAAAATCGGTGGAGCTGCATGACAAGGTCATCGGGCATTATCTGAACATAAAACACTATCAGTAAGTTGGAGTCATTACCCGTTTCGTTCAAGCTTTGTAACTACGTTACGTTTTCTTTTTCCCATTAACTCCTCGTAGAGGGGAAACTCCTTGTCTTGTCATAACGTATAATCCGTACAGCAAAGCCCACCACCATAATGCAGTTATCATAAAAGTTTCCCTATTGTGTGTTTTAGAAATTAGAGTAGATAAATTCTACATTGTCTCGTTCGATGTGTTTCAGCGTGAATGATAGATAATGGCTTTCATCGTCTATCTCAATCACACCAATGTTGCGCAGAGCACGAAGCCAGAATCTGATCCCGTGATCACTTACACCGGATTTATCGGACAACTCGTCGTAGGTAATTTTGGTTTTCCTGCCTTTCCAGAACCAGATAAGCGCGTAATAAACGCCCTTCCCGCTATCGTTGATTTGAATCTGGTTTGTGTTGTTCAGTTTTATGTATTGTATCAATTAGTCCTCCCGATTAGTTCCAGTTTCGTTTGATTGTTGCTATTCCAACATTCATAACTTCTTGAGTTTGTTTCTGAGTAAGGCCATTGGCTTTATGTTTCTGCACTTCGGCGCGGGTGTTGTCGCCTTTCGTTGTATCGCGTTTCTTTCTGACTTTCCCAAATTTCAGACATTCAATCTTTGCTCCAGGGAAATAATGCTCTTTGATGTATTCAGCAGTTGCCAGATCCGGCACTACAAACACCAGAGGGTGATCAGTATCAGCATTACGTACAGATGTACGGCTAATAAATTGGTAGCACCGTTCATAGTTCATCGCGGCACGTTGCTTCTGTTCAAATTCTTCAACATCCCATCCGTTAAGCTCTGCATACTGCCGCCATTTACCCTGGAAATCACGATCCAGATTACTGCATCCCAGAAACACAGCATTGTGCATGTGCTGGTAATGGTTTAGTCCGTAGGAAGCCATTGAAACACGCTTGCCCCGTTCAGCACAGGTTAGAATCTCGTCTCCAATCGTCTTAAATTCGCAGATGGATTTATCTCTGTTAGTGGCAAAGATAAATTCACCTGGTACACGTTGGATAATTTCCTGTAGATGTTCATGAAATACTTTCTGTAAAGCTGTTAGGGTGCATCTGTTCTCACATACGGCGACCAGAGAAACCGGCACACCCTTGTGCTTACGTCTTTCAAGTGGCGGCTGTAAATGTTCACCAGCTTCCTCTACTTCGTATTTCGCCAGATGTTCAGCAGCCCAGACAAACAAACTTCGAGAAGAGCCAGCACCTAAGAGTGTAAATTGTTCAGCCCATTCTACAGATCTGATAATTGGTGATGCAGTGAAAGCAAACAGGTGTTTATTTTCTTCGTAGAGAAGTCCAGCACCTTGCATAATCGCCCAAAGTAGGCGCTTTAACTCAGCACCACTCGCCTGTTTTTCATGCCAGTATTTATAGAAATCCGTTTGACAATCCTCACGCAGGAATAACAATCCGTCCCGCTCTTCCAGCCACTTTAGGAATGGGAAATTTTCTTCCGTCCGATCTGTATGCTGTACTTTGATGTAAGCGCCAAACATTGCATCAGGGATTTCATCAACAAAGATGCTGAAATTACGGAGAAGGTTTTGAAGTTCTGTTTCAAGCGCTGCACGATAACAATAATGAATGAAACATTGATGTGTGCAGATGATCACCGAATGCTGAAAATCGTATTCAAGAGTTGAGATTAGGAGATTTACCGCTTCCGTTTCAGTGTCTACATGAAAACTCTTTACCCTTCGCTCTTCAAGTTCTTCCTTAACTTGATTACATAATTCATGTGTTGGCATTACCAGGAGATAGCGAGGGGGAATTGCTTCGGAATTTGTTAATAAACTTGATTTGATGTAGTGCTGTAATGTGGTGGATTTTCCAGATCCGCAAATTGCATCAACGAATTTTACTACTTGCTTCTTTTCTTTCATTGGGTTCCTCTTGTTGTAGGATGTTATTTTTGACAATGGAGTTAACCAGGGCCGGAATACTTACGCCTTTAATTGTGGCGGCTTCGCGGAGTGCCTCGTAAACTTCTGGACTAAAACGAATGTTCATCATTGGTTAATTTCCTTTCGGTGTTGGTCATAACGGGCGAGAGCGTCAGCGAACATTTTCATTCGGTCTGTATACTCCCTCGATTTTGCTGCTTGCATGGATGCGTAAATAACGTGGCGTTTCACCTTGCCATTCACCAGATCATTAAAAACCTGGTCACTGCTGAAATACTTCAATAACTACCTCCTTCGGATTTTGGATGCAAAAAGCCCCAGGCAGATTACCCCGCCCAGGGCCGAAAGTTTCAGAAGGTTTTCTCCCCTTCATACTTACCAGAATACACTATTTCACTAACGTTTGTCAAGCTATTTATGCAAAAAAAATGAATAAAATTAGTAAAATGTGCATAATTAGTCATCTATGGTATCATTTCCGGCTCTTCATGCAAGTGAGCCGATTTTGTAGCTACGCTACATTGCACAATCAACCTGATTACGAGGGTATCAAGTAAGAGGAGGTATCATTTTAAATGATAAGTCCTTTTACATTTATTTTGATACCTTCGGTAAGTATAGGCTCACGATGAACCAGCGATCAGCGGGTGAATGTTGCATGAAAAAGTATCTGCACATAACCATCTTGCACAATGATGTATGTTCGAGGAATACGAGAACATAAGAGAGATAATTAATAACCTTAATTTAATTAAGGGTAGTTAGTAGTTGGTTTATGTCAGTGAGCGAAGCGAGCATGACAAATTATCTCAACAGGAGCATCTCTTCTCAACAATAACTTTCTGTGAAGATTGATCTCTCCTGTAAAGCTATCTTTCATGCGCATGATCAGCGCATACCAAATAGTGCATTCCACTTTATGGAGAATTAACCCTCCATCAATCCTGATTACGTGTTAATAGCGAATACTCGCCTCCATAGCGCCGGAAAAATCCCACGCTAATTACATTCTAAATACCCGCTAAAACCAAGGTAAAGCGATGCTTAATCTATTCCAAATAATCCACCTGTAACGCTCTCTGAGCGCCTTTCTCACTTTCAAAGTATCTTTCATCACTTATGATTAAGCCTTACGCCGTGCGGCTTCCTGAGTCGTTTGTCATGGCAAAGAACTTTTACGATAGGTGCAATGTGCTGAACGAGTTTTCTAAATTGAAACGATGTTTCTTTTTTATGCTCACAAACCCCTTCATTTGAGAATAATTCTCAACAAATCAGATCTCATCGCAACAAATGAGAGGCGTTATCATTAACGCCTCATCTACAGTGCAATTACGCCCTACTTCGATACACTTTGGTAAAGTGTATTCTGTAACTTATTGATTTAACTAATTCAGTACACTTTTCCATCACTTTACGGTGCAAACAGGGGTAACTCCCCGTCATCGAAAATAAATCTCTTGACAGAACCACCGTTTCATGAATCATGAGGTGATGTGTGTTTTTATTTATTTTTCAATCAGTTACCGATATTCGAGCGGGACGGCTGACAGAATTGGGTGGCCTCGATCAGGTCGTTCAATTGCTCTCGCAATGGCGCACACATTTTGATCATTTCGTGCTCTTCTTAAATACGCGTATCGTACAACCTATTGAAAATGATCAATTTCCGATCAATGATGTTTTCAACGAAACGAACAAGAGGAGAAATAACGATGAAAGGAATTAGCCAGGCGCTAAAGAGTGCAGACCATGTTAAAGCAGTGGCGGCAGAGCTACAGCGCAACGCCAGGAGCAACCTGTTCTATTGCTTGTGGGTGTTTATGTATGAGAGCGGGTTACGAATCTCTGACGTGCTCAAGCTCAAGTATGAAGACGTAGAGGGGCAATCTCACCTCAAGGTGAAGCAGGAGAAAACCGGAAACGTGGTAAGGCCAAAAGTTACAGCGTCCATGCTGTCAGTAGTGGCACAACGCAAGGCAGAGCAAGCGAAGATGCCTGTAGCTACAGATTACATTTTCAGTGCTGCCACATTACGCAGCAAAGGCCAGCCAGTGACACGTAACACCGTGTTTGCTGAATTTGGGAAGTTGGGAAGGAGAGCGGGATTCTCTAATGTGGGATGCCATACACCACGTAAAAGCCGTGGGCGCGTGATGTTCGATGCAGGGGTGGCTATAGAGACAATCGCCCATTTCCTGGGACAGACAGATCCGCGCTCAACGATGTATTACATCGGGTATGGTCAGGACGTGCAGGACGATTTAACAGAGGAGTTCTCTTTAGAATGGTGATCAACATGAAACGCTTAATTGTGCTTACGCTGGCCCTGCTGCCAGCCTTGGCCCACGCAGGACGCATTACGTTAACACTGGCTGATGAGCAGGAGACAGACAACGCGAAAATCTGCATCTACAGCAACGCTAATTATACGGAGACAGTAACGATAAAGCCATCACAGCAATGCCGCTACACAGCCACGTTTGTGGAGTAGAAAAGCTGAGAGCGATCACTGGCACGGATAAGACTTTATTAGAAATGCTGTAGCAAAGTATCCTAAACGCTGAGAGGCCAGAATAGCTTTTTTACTTGGCTCAATGTGATCATAGTAATCAGCAAGATCATCTGAAAATTTTTGAACGTTTAGCTGCTCTCCGGCAGGATAACAAATGATTTTACTACGTCCTTTAAGTGTTGAAAGATCATTCAGAGAAATAGCGCCATCTACTATCCCGCTTAAATTCTGGTTTGACATCTTTTCGAGTACATGGATTTTAGCTCTTTCTTCTTGTGTTAACGGACTCGCAGGATCATTAGCAGACATGAGCATTGCCTTGTAGCTAATAAAATCATTAACGGTCATAGCAACGACATTAGAAGAAAATCCCGCAATTATCGCTAACGCAAAGAACAATCGGAATAATAAAGAAGCACTCATAATGTTTATCCAAGCAACAGATTATGCGAATCCTACTACGCCTATTAATGATGTGACTAAGAGCGTTGAGAGGATAGATGTTAACAATCATAGAGGGCATTATGCCCCCTGTTCATTATGTTATTGCTCGCTCGACCATGCAGCAAGGCTTAAAGATTAGAAGTATCGCTTGTTACCCTACTGTTTGGAATGTAACGAACTACTGTTTGGGCCATGATTCCAGAAATGACCATCTTACTCAACTCAACCGTAGTGTCAGGAAGTTTCCACGTTGCTTTATCTGAATCTGAAAACTCAGGTTTCCCATACTTCTGAGTCAACAATTGACTCAATGTGCCAAATTGACTCGCAGCGATACCTTCATTTTTTTTCTCATTACTGGCTACATTCGTTTGTACAAGACGATCTGCACTATTAAAAAGGAATGTGACAGTATAAAGACCGCTACCGATCGATACATTATCAATCTGCACTTTTCCAAAATTATCTTTATACTTCTCTGGTGAGATCAGATGTGCGCCATTGCCTTGAGCCGCAATAACTTCTGACGGATTCATGTCCCATTTAGTATTTCCATAACCAATACCCTTAGCGAATGAGAGCAGAGGTAAAGTTAGAATCACGAAAGCCATTAGTAATTTTTTCATTCCATCCCCACGAATTGAGTTTATTAATTGTGAACCAGTTTACAATTATCCCATTGCTCGGTGCTTCTTGCGATGCGGTCACTAATTGCAAAGTTCATCAGCGACGAATCATAGGCATACACTTTGCTTTTATCATCTGCCATCATCAACTTACCGTTAGTTTTCAGCTTTGGTGAGAGCAGGTATGTACCGTTTGAACGGTTAGCTTTGAAGCTATCGACATACAACGTTACCTCTGCACTACCCAGCACACGTAAAGCACCTATTCTACCATTCTGTACTGCTGCAATAGCGTACTGACAGAGATAGGTTTTCGCAGTTGAAGCTGTGTTTTTTCCCTCAACCTTCGCTGATGGGGAATGTGAAGAGGAGTTAGGGATTGAACTATGAAGAGAAGATGATGGGTAAGAGTAAGAATAATTTTTATACGCAGAAGAGGTACTTGATCCAATCCTGCACGTTTTTCCAACCGCAATGCACGAATTACCGCATGGTATACCTTTCTTGCAGTTCTTCGCGTATGTAGAGAACGAGAACCCAGCTAATAGAAATGTACCAATGGTTATCCTAACCAACGAAGACCAGCCCATAAACCACCCTTCTTTTAAGATTTTCCCTACATAGTACCATACTTAAATTAAGGGAATAGCAGCCAATAAGCCCGTTGGTGGTAAGACAACGCGCGGAGCCGTTAGGCGACAACATCAGGGTATGTCAGACAGTGAAGTTTATCAGGATGACCATGTACCCGAAGGAGCGAGGCCGAACCGCTGGCAGAGCCTGCATTTCGTGTGCAGGTACGAACACCACCATAAACCTGTTTATTCCCTGCAACGTCATCTCGACGTGTGGCATGTGGGAGCATCGGCAAAAATGCGCTTCACTGTAAGGTTATGAGAATCAATGCCCGGATCAGGCTTTGCCTTCACGTTGTGCTATCGCGGTGTGAGGTTGGAACTGCCGCCGCCGAATAGTTATACTCTCATTTCCATAGTAACTATCCGTGACAACTAACAGTGTACCTTGTGTTGGTAAATCGTCGTTCATTGGTAGAACGATCACGACAACTTATGTTAAGTAAGTTGTTGAAAGCAAACGAGTTTTATCGAAGTTTTGCCACAAGGGGAGAGATCTGGAGCGGGCGAAGGGAATCGAACCCTCGTATAGAGCTTGGGAAGCTCTCGTTCTACCATTGAACTACGCCCGCATCGAAGTGCGTAAGGGATTATAAACCTTACGCTCTTCTTGGCAAGGGACTAACCGACTGACTGGCGATTAAATCACCGTCAGCATTTTGGCTTACTGCCCTGCGGCGGCAAATAACGCAGCGGATCGATAGCCGTCGCCCGGTAGCGGATTTGGAAATGCAGCCGCACCGTAGTCGCATCCGAGCTGCCCATCGTCGCGATTTTCTGCCCGGCCTTCACGTTTTGACCGTTGTTCACCAGCATGGTGTCATTATGCGCATACGCAGTGATGTAGTCCTCACTGTGCTTAATCATGATGAGATTACCATAGCCCCGTAGCTGATTACCGACGTAAACCACCTTCCCGGCGCCGGCGGCATAAATCGGTGTACCGCGCGCAGCCGAGATATCAATGCCCTTGTTGCCGCCGTCCGCGGTTGAATAAGGCAGGATCACCTTACCGCTGGCAGGCCACAGCCAGCAACGTTGCCCTACCGGAGGCCAGGAAGACTGCGGTACGGACGAAGACGGTCTGACAGCTGCCGTTTTGGTTGAGGATTTCTTGGTTGTTTTGCCAGAGTTAGAACTGGTTTTCGCGCCACCGCTGACCTTCAGTTTTTGCCCTACTTCAATGGTATAGGGCGGTGAAATATTATTCAGGCGGGCGATCTCTTTCACGCTGGTCCCGGTAGCGCGCGAAATACGGTATAGCGTATCCCCCCGCTTCACGGTATACACGGAGCCGGAATAACTTCCTGTATCAGACGACTTGCTCCCGGAACACCCTGCTAACAGCAGACCGACGCACAGCAACATCACGATACCCAGGCCATTTTTCTTCAGGCGTCCTGCACTCAAAACAATACCTCGCAACATTTTCAGACGCTTTATCATAGCAGCCAGAAACCGGATGCCAAATCATATCGCGCAACGAACCGTCGGCCCTGGCATTTCACACCCTCTGTTAATCAATCTGACTTAATTAAGCATATAATATGGATGCTTAAGATTGATGGTGGACGCTATGCGACAGGAACATGTCATTTTATTGAATGAGCAGGACCAACCCTGCGGAACGCTGGAAAAATATGCGGCGCATACCGCCACAACCCCCCTGCATTCCGCTTTCTCGTGCTGGATATTTAACGAGCTGGGCCAACTGCTGGTCACCCGCCGCTCGCTGCACAAAAAAGCCTGGCCTGGCGTCTGGACCAACTCTGTCTGTGGTCACCCGCAGTTGGGTGAAACCCACGAAGCCGCTATTGTCCGCCGGGCTCGCTTCGAACTGGGTGCAGACATCGACTCGCTCAGCCCCGTGTATGCTGACTTTCGTTATCGCGCTACAGACCCGAGTGGAATTGTGGAAAACGAAGTGTGCCCGGTTTATGCCGCACATATCGTGAGTCCGCTACAGCTAAACCCAGATGAAGTGATGGATTGCCAGTGGAGCAGTCTTGAGGATGTCTTAAGCGGGATTGACGCGACGCCGTGGGCTTTTAGCCCGTGGATGGTAATGCAGGTTGCAGACAAAGAAGCGCGTGCGCTGTTGCGGAATTACTGCCAACAAATTATTGCCTGATGGCGCTACGCTTATCTGGCCTACATAACGAATCGTAGGCCGGATAAGGCGTCAGCCGCCATCCGGCATTTCACATCTTACTTAACCGGGCGCATCGCCGGGAACAGGATCACGTCGCGGATAGTGTGGCTGTTGGTGAACAGCATAACCATACGGTCGATACCAATGCCCAGACCCGCAGTCGGCGGCAGACCGTGTTCCAGAGCGGTAACGTAGTCTTCGTCATAGAACATTGCTTCGTCATCACCCGCATCTTTAGCGTTAACCTGATCCTGGAAACGCTGCGCCTGATCTTCCGCATCGTTCAGCTCGCTGAAACCGTTACCGATTTCACGCCCGCCGATGAAGAATTCGAAGCGGTCAGTGATTTCCGGGTTTTCGTCATTACGACGCGCCAGCGGAGAAACTTCTGCCGGGTACTCGGTAATGAAGGTCGGTTGAATCAGGTGCGCTTCCGCAACTTCTTCAAAGATCTCGGTCACAATACGGCCCAGACCCCAGCTCTTCTCAACTTTGATGCCGATAGATTCAGCAATCGCTTTTGCAGAGTCGAAGTTATCCAGATCGGCCATGTTAGTTTCCGGACGGTATTTCTGAATCGCTTCGCGCATGGTCAGTTTTTCGAACGGCTTACCGAAGTCGAAGACTTCTTCACCGTAAGGCACTTCAGTCGTTCCCAGAACGTTCTGCGCCAGCGTACGGAACAGCGATTCGGTCAGTTCGATCAGATCTTTGTAGTCCGCATAAGCCATGTAGAGTTCCATCATGGTGAACTCTGGGTTATGGCGAACAGAGATGCCTTCGTTACGGAAGTTACGGTTAATTTCGAATACGCGTTCGAAGCCGCCAACCACCAGACGCTTGAGGTACAGTTCCGGCGCGATACGCAGGTACATGTCCAGATCCAGCGCGTTATGATGAGTGATAAACGGACGCGCTGCCGCACCGCCAGGGATCACCTGCATCATCGGGGTTTCTACTTCCATAAAGCCACGAGCAACCATGAACTGACGGATGCCAGCCATAATCTGTGAACGCACTTTAAAGGTATTGCGGGATTCATCGTTAGAGATGAGATCCAGGTAACGTTGACGATAGCGCGCTTCCTGATCCTGCAGACCGTGGAATTTGTCCGGCAGCGGGCGCAGCGCTTTGGTCAGCAGACGCAGTTCGGTGCAGTGAATAGACAACTCACCGGTCTTGGTCTTGAACAACTTACCTTTCGCGCCGAGGATATCGCCCAGATCCCATTTTTTGAACTGCTCGTTGTAGACGCCTTCCGGCAGGTCATCGCGAGCTACGTACAGCTGAATACGGCCGCCAACGTCCTGCAGCGTAACGAATGATGCTTTACCCATAATACGACGGGTCATCATACGGCCAGCAACGGATACCTCAATGTTCAGCGCTTCCAGCTCTTCGTTTTCTTTCGCGTCGAAGTCAGCATGCAGTTGGTCTGAGGTATGATCGCGACGGAAATCGTTCGGGAACGGGATCCCCTGCTCACGCAGGCTCGCCAGCTTCTCACGGCGCGTTTTCAGTTCATTGTTAAGGTCGGCTACCGCGTCAGCGCCCTGTACGTGTTGTTCAGACATGTTGGTTCCTCATAACCCTGCTTTCAAACTTGCTTCGATAAATTGATCCAGGCTGCCATCCAGCACCGCCTGCGTGTTACGGGTTTCAACCCCGGTACGCAGATCTTTGATGCGGGAGTCATCAAGGACATAAGAACGAATCTGGCTACCCCAGCCGATATCTGACTTGTTGTCTTCCATCGCCTGTTTCTCGGCATTCTTCTTCTGCATTTCCAGTTCATAAAGCTTCGCTTTCATCTGCTTCATGGCCTGGTCTTTGTTCTTGTGCTGGGAACGGTCGTTCTGACACTGCGTCACAATCCCAGTCGGGATGTGGGTAATACGCACCGCAGATTCCGTACGGTTAACGTGCTGACCACCCGCACCGGAGGCACGGTAAACGTCAATACGCAGATCCGCCGGGTTGATATCGATATCAATATCATCATCAACTTCCGGATAAACAAACGCAGAACTGAACGACGTATGGCGACGTCCGCCGGAGTCGAACGGACTCTTACGAACCAGACGGTGTACGCCGGTTTCAGTACGCAGCCAACCGTACGCATATTCGCCAGCAATTCTGATGGTTACGGATTTAATACCCGCCACTTCACCTTCAGACTCTTCAATAATTTCAGTCTTAAAGCCGCGCGCTTCAGCCCAACGCAGATACATGCGCATCAGCATGCTTGCCCAGTCCTGCGCTTCCGTACCGCCAGAACCTGCCTGAATATCGAGATAGCAATCTGCGCTGTCATATTCACCGGAGAACATACGACGGAATTCCAGCTGGGCCAGCTTATCTTCCAGCGTGTCGAGTTCTGCTACGGCTTCGTTAAAGGTTTCTTCGTCGTCGGCTTCTACAGCCAGTTCCAGCAGGCCGGAGACATCTTCCAGGCCCTGGCTCATCTGATCGAGCGTATCAACGATGGCTTCAAGAGAAGAACGCTCTTTACCCAGCGCCTGCGCGCGTTCGGGTTCGTTCCATACGTCCGGCTGTTCCAGCTCGGCGTTTACTTCTTCCAGACGCTCTTTCTTGGCATCATAGTCAAAGATACCCCCTAAGAACGTCAGAGCGCTCCGTGAGGTCCTGAATGCGGTTATTTACCGGATTAATTTCAAACATTGTCTGATTTCTTTTATTGGACTAGTCAAAATGCGGTGATAAGAGCGGGATTGTAACTAATCCACGCCCTTTTTTATAGCGATTAGTGACGCTAAAGTGGCCAGATATTGTCGATTATAATCTGCAAACTACGGTTGCCGCGAAACTCGTTAATATCCAGTTTGTAGGCAAGCTGAACTTCGCGCACGCCGTTGTCCGGCCAGCAGGTGGTATCGACGTTAAACGCAATGCCGTCCAGCAGCGGACCACCGCCTACGGGCTCGACCATCACCTTCAGATGACGCTCACCGACCAGACGCTGCTGGAGCAAACGGAAATGCCCGTCAAACAGCGGTTCCGGGAACATTTGTCCCCACGGTCCGGCATCGCGTAGCATTTGTGCGACCTCCATGGTCATCTCCGCTGCGCTCAGTGGGCCATCCGACACCACTTCACCTTGCAGTAAGGCGGGATCCAGCCACTCGGTAACCAGTTCGCCAAAACGCTGCTGGAAACGCTCAAACTGCGCCTCTTCAAGCGATAACCCCGCCGCCATGGCGTGACCGCCAAACTTGATGATCATGCCCGGATGAAGGGTGTCCAGGCGCTCCAGCGCATCACGCATGTGCAGCCCCTGAATCGAACGCCCGGAGCCTTTGAGAGTACCATCACCTGCCGGGGCAAACGCTATCACCGGACGATGGAATCGCTCTTTAATGCGCGATGCCAGAATCCCCACAACGCCCTGATGCCACTCGGGATGATACATTGCCAGGCCGCCCGGAAGCGTATCGCTACTGCGTTCCAGCTTTTCACACAGGGTCAGCGCTTCGGCCTGCATACCCTGCTCAATCTCTTTGCGCGTCTGGTTGAGTGCGTCCAGCTCATTGGCCAGCACGCGCGCTTCACCAATGTTGTCGCACAGCAACAGCGCTACGCCAACGGACATATCGTCCAGACGCCCCGCCGCATTCAGCCGTGGCCCGAGGGCAAAACCTAAATCACTGGCTGCCAGCTTTAGGGGGTCGCGATTGGAAATCTCCAGCAGCGCTTTAATACCAGGGCGGCATTTTCCAGCACGGATACGGCATAAGCCTTGCCACGTCAGAATGCGGTTATTGGCATCCAGCGGTACCACGTCCGCCACCGTGCCAAGCGCAACCAGATCGAGCAAATCCGCCAGGTTCGGCGGTGCAATGCCTCGCTCATCAAACCAGCCTTTGTCACGCAGGAAAGTGCGCAGCGCCAGCATCAGATAGAAGGCTACACCAACGCCTGCCAGCGATTTCGACGGGAACTCACAGTCGTGCAGGTTAGGATTGATAATCGCCTCTGCGCCCGGCAGCGTATCCCCTGGCAGGTGGTGATCGGTTACAACGACCGGGATCCCCAACGTTCTGGCATGTTCGACACCCGCGTGAGACGAGATGCCGTTGTCTACGGTGACAATCAGCTGAGCACCACGGGCATGGGCCTGATCAACGACTTCCGGGCTTAAACCATAACCGTCCTCAAAACGATTTGGCACCAGGTAGTCAACGTTACTGCAGCCCAACGCGCGCATCGCCAGGATGCTTAGCGCCGTGCTGGTCGCGCCATCGGCATCGAAATCGCCAACAACGATGATGCGAGTTCCCGCACGAAAGGCGTTGTAGAGGATCTCAACCGCCTTTTCGACACCGTTTAAATGCTGCCACGGCAGCATTCCTTTGACGCTACGCTCAAGCTCCTGCGCGCTGCGCACGCCGCGACTGGCGTATAAACGGCGCAGCAGTGGCGGCAAGTCGGCAGGTAACTCGGCTGTCTCGTCGGCCTCACGCCGACGAAGTTGTATCTGTTGTTTCACGCGAATTATTTACCGCTGGTCTGTTTTGCATGTGCGTCGAGGAATTCTTTCATCTCTTTCGGGCCCTGATAACCAGGTACGACATAGCCATTGCTCAGCACAATCGCCGGTGTACCGCTGACGCCAAACTGTACGCCCAGCGCATAGTGGTTAGCGATATCCACATCACAGGTCGCCGCTTTCACGCCCTTGCCAGTCATCGCGTCGTCAAAGGCTTTGTTTTTGTCCTTAGCACACCAGATAGACTTCATGTCCTGCTCAGCCTGACTGTCCAGCCCCTGACGTGGGAAGGCCAGATAACGTACGGTGATCCCCAACGCATTGTAATCTTTCATCTCTTCATGCAGCTTGTGGCAGTAACCACAAGTGATGTCGGTGAAAACGGTAATGACGTGTTTTTCCTGCGGCGCTTTGTAGATGATCATCTCTTTTTCCAGCGCGTTCAGATGCTTCATCAGCAGTTGGTTGGTGACATTCACCGGACTTGCGCCGCTCACGTCGTACATCGGTCCCTGGATAATATGTTTACCGTCTTCGGTAACGTACAGCACGCCGCTATTGGTCAGTACGGTTTTCATGCCCGCAACCGGAGCAGGTTGAATCTCGGTGCTCTGCACACCCAGCTTTGCTAATGACTGACGAATTGCCGCGTCGTCTGCATGTACCATGCCGGAAAACGCCGTCGCCAGCAGGGTGAACATCATAAAACTTTTTTTCATAGCCTATCCTATCCTGTCAGCACTCACGCTCGCGGGTGATGCTGTTGATGTAGTTGCCGCAAGCGCTCCGTTGCGACATGAGTATAAATTTGCGTTGTCGAGAGATCGCTATGCCCCAGTAGCATCTGCACCACGCGCAGGTCTGCGCCATGGTTGAGCAGATGCGTGGCAAACGCGTGCCGCAGGACGTGCGGTGACAGCTTTTCGCTGTCGATTCCCGCCAACACAGCATAGTGTTTGATACGATGCCAGAAGGTCTGACGGGTCATCTGTTGCGCCCGCTGACTAGGAAACAGCACATCAATCGATACGCCGTTGAGCAACCATGGACGCCCGTGCTCCAGATACGTTTCCAGCCAGTACACTGCCTCCTCACCCAACGGGACAAGGCGCTCTTTGTTACCTTTACCGATCACCCGTACCACACCCTGACGCAGGCTGACGTCACTCATCGTCAGTCCTACCAGTTCAGACACGCGCAGGCCTGTTGCATACAGCACTTCCAGCATGGCTTTGTCGCGTAGCTCCAGCGGTTGCTCAATAAGCGGCGCTTGTAGCAGCCGCTCAACCTGCGCTTCGCTGAGATCTTTAGGCAGGCGCTGCGGAAGTTTAGGTGATGCAAGCGAGGCGCTGGGGTCATCTTCGCGATATTTTTCGCGGTACAGATGCTGAAAAAAACGTCGCGTCGCACTGAGCAAACGTGCGGAACTGGTGGCTTTATACCCTCCATCCATCCGCTCAGCCAGCAAGGCTTGCAGATCATCACTTTGCGCGGTCGCAAGCGAAGCGCCGCGGTGATGTAACCATTCCACAAGCATGATCAGATCGCGACGATACGCACTTAATGTGTTTTCCGCCAGATTTCGTTCCAGCCACAGGGCATCAAGAAACTGCTCGATGCGCGCCAGATCCTGTTCCACTCGCGCCCCTTATTCCACTCTCATTTTTGATGCATTATGCCTCATTGTGCCGTGAATGCGGCGATTCTGTTACACTACCCGCAACGCTACAGCAGAATTGAGATGTTTACGTCATGAACATGGGTCTTTTTTACGGTTCCAGCACCTGCTACACCGAAATGGCAGCAGAAAAAATCCGCGATATCCTGGGTCCCGAACTGGTGACACTGCACAACCTCAAAGACGATTCCCCGACCCTAATGGAGCAATATGACGTGCTCATTTTGGGCATCCCAACCTGGGATTTCGGTGAAATTCAGGAGGACTGGGAAGCGGTCTGGGAGCAACTGGACGACCTCAACCTGGAAGGCAAGATTGTCGCACTTTACGGTATGGGCGATCAGTTGGGATACGGCGAATGGTTCCTGGATGCGTTGGGTATGCTGCACGATAAACTGATCACCAAAGGTGTAAAGTTTGTCGGCTACTGGCCCACCGAAGGCTACGAATTCACCAGCGATAAACCCGTCATTGCTGATGGACAACTGTTTGTTGGCCTGGCGCTGGATGAGACAAACCAGTACGATCTCAGCGATGAACGCATTCAGGCCTGGTGCGAGCAAATTCTTGGGGAAATGGCCGAGCACTGGTCCTGATAACCGATTTGCCGGATGACGGCGTAAATGCGTTATCCGGCCTGCATGACGCACCTAACTGTAGGCCTTCAAGCTGCGCGCCATCAGGCATGTGTCATGCGTTACCCTTGCTTCGCCTTTTGCAGCATCAACCGCCGTAAATCCCGCCACTCTGCATCATCCATACTGTCTACTGCCAGCCACAAATGTTGACGTTTTCCGGCATCAGATCGCAAACGCAGCATCATGCCTGTTTTAACCATCCAGGGGGCGTTAACGATAGACCACTCTTGCCCTTGCCAGCGCAGACGGCCATCCATCAATAGCCGAATCTCACCCTGACAGGCGTTGATTCGACGCTGACTGCGAACGCTATCGAACACTACCAGAGAGAGTAAAACCAGCCATAATGGGGTGTAGCTCAATGGCCAGGGCATCAATAAAATAAACACCGCGACCAGCCCATGAATTAGCAGTGAAAGCCACTGCGCGCGCCATGATACGCGTAAATCAGATTGCCACTGGACCACGTTCCCGATTCCGTGTCTGGATAAGTCGCACCATCTGTTCCAGCTGCTCATCAGCTGGTTTCCCATGATTCATCAACCAGTTAAATAAATCTGGATCATCACATTCTAGCAGACGGATAAAGATACGTTTTTCTTCGTCACTTAAGCTGTCATATTCATGTTCAAAAAACGGCATGATCGAGATGTCCAGCTCGCGCATACCGCGGCGGCATGCCCAATGAATACGTGCTTTGTTGTTAATATCCATGTTCTTCTCCCTGTCTCGCGAAAACGAAGTATCCCGCTATTGTAACGTGTTTTTCCCGCTCTTTTTACGGGAATATCAGTAAACTGAAGCTCGCTCGCTAAATAAAACCTTATTAAGCCAAAGGATTCACCAATTTTGGATGTCTCCTCGCAAAGCGCAATATATGGCACAAATAGCCTGTTTAAACCGCTTGCAATGGGCCATAGCTCTTTTACCATTAGTCATCATCACTGCGTTAAGCAAATCAGGACATTATTATGGCTTTTACATCTTTTCCTCCTCGCCAGCCTTTTGCGTCAACGCGTTTACCTCTGACGCTAATGACGCTCGATGACTGGGCGCTCGCCACCATCACCGGTGTCGACAGTGAGAAGTATATTCAGGGTCAGGTCACGGCGGATGTCAGCCAGATGACCGAGCATCAGCACCTGTTGGCTGCACATTGTGACGCCAAAGGTAAAATGTGGAGCAACCTGCGTCTGTTCCGCCAGGGTGACGGTTTTGCATGGCTTGAGCGCCGTAGCCTGCGTGATGCGCAGCTCACTGAGCTGAAAAAATACGCGGTCTTCTCGAAGGTGGCGATCGCCCCAGACGACGAGCGCGTCCTGCTGGGCGTAGCGGGATTCCAGGCACGTGCAGCGCTGGCCAATATCTTCAGCGAATTACCGAACAGTGATAAGCAGGTCATTACCGAAGGTGCCTCCACGGTATTGTGGTTCGAACACCCTGCCGAACGTTTTCTGCTGATCGTTGATGCCACCACAGCAGAAACCTTGGTTGAAAAGCTGCGTGGCGAAGCAGAGTTAAATAACAGCCAGCAGTGGCTGGCGCTGGATATCGAAGCGGGTATCCCCGTTATTGATACAGCCAACAGTGCACAGTTTATTCCACAGGCTACCAATCTGCAGGCTCTGGGCGGGATCAGCTTTAAAAAAGGCTGCTACACCGGTCAGGAAATGGTGGCTCGTGCAAAATTCCGCGGAGCCAACAAACGCGCCATGTGGACTTTGGCGGGTGCCGCCGGTCGAGTACCGGAAGCTGGCGAAGACCTTGAATTAAAAATGGGCGAGAACTGGCGTCGTACTGGTACCGTACTTGCCGCAGTACAACTGGCCGATGGTCAGGTACTGGTGCAGGTTGTGATGAATAACGACATGGAGGCCGACAGCGTGTTCCGCGTCCGTGACGACGCAAAAACGCTGCGTATCGTACCGCTGCCATATTCGTTAAACGAAGAGTAATTGGTAGGCCTGATAAGCGCAGCGCCATTAGGCCATTCGGCACAGGCCGCCGGATTGCGGCATTGCCTCGTCCGGCCAACAAAATACAGCCCGGGCGAGGCGTTTACGCCGCCCCCGGGGTTGCACTGAATCTATGCGTGTTGCCCCACGTACAGATAGATCGCCAGGAAGTGGCAAACGCTGCCGCCCAGCACAAAACCGTGCCAGATCGCATGGTTATAAGGAATACGCTTACAGACGTAGAAAATTACGCCCAGCGAATACACCACACCGCCAACAGCCAGCAACGTCACGCCTCCCGCCGCCAACTTCACCGCCAGTTGATACACCACAATCAGCGAAAGCCAGCCCATTGTCAGGTAAGTCACCAGCGACAGAATTTTAAACCGGTGTGCGATGGTCAGTTTGAATAAAATACCGAGCAGCGCCAGGCTCCAGATAACAATCATCAACCCACGAGCCAGCGGCGAATCAAGCCCCACCAGCAGAAATGGCGTATAGGTCCCGGCAATCAGCAGATAAATCGCACAGTGGTCGAACTTTTTCAGCCAGACTTTCGCTCTCTGATGGGGGATCGCGTGATACAAGGTTGAGGCGAGGAACAGCAGGATCATGCTGCCGCCGTACAGGCTATAGCTGGTAATCGCCATAGCGCTGGCATTGGTATCCACTGCCTGAACCAGCAACAACACCAGTCCGACAATCCCAAACACCAGCCCGATACCGTGACTGATGCTGTTGGCTATTTCCTCTGCCAGCGAATATCCCTGCGCGATTAATGGCTTCTGAACCATAACTTACTCCCGAGAAACGAACCCTATCGTGATTGCTCCTCTAGCGTAACTGAGAATGGTTCCAGTGAACACCTGTTAGCTAAAATAATTACCAGATAAATATTTACCATTAAAAATCATGGTGTTAGTTTTTAAATTTCAGCTAACATGCGTACCATTAAAATCAAAGGCATTTAAAATCAATCACATAAAATTGCGTCTGATCCGGGTAAATCTCGGCAATGACATGTTTAAGTTCTTCAAGCGTCATATTTTCCTGCTGGGCATGTTTATCCGTCAGCGTATCCAGCGTGACGGTTGAGGTGCCAACAACCTCAATCGTGCAGAAGTAACCGTCATCTTCGAAGCGCCCAACCCGTAAAATGTCCCCGGCTTTGAAGTGTGATTCAGACTCGTCACGGATAGTGATGGTCTTGCGTCCGGCCAGAATGTCATCCTGGAAACGCTGAAAAAAAGTGATGTCATTTGGCTGCATGTTATTATTCCCTGTAGATGAAGTCTGATGAGTGAGTTTTGCCATTGTGAGTATGTTCTCCCACGCTGCCATCGCCAGTCTCAACAATCTTGAGATGCTGGTCTACAACTATGTCATCAAAAACCGTGACAAAGTCATGTACATGACCATTCGCGAACTGGCCGATGCCGTGGGTGTTTCCACTACCACCGTACTGCGCTTTTGCCGCAAGCTTAAGTGTGAAGGTTACTCAGAATTTCGCGTGCGCTTCAAATTATATTTAGAGCAGAATGAACCGCAACAGGCTAATTTCGGTGCCAGCGAAATTATCAGCTTCTTTAAAGGCGTTAATAACGATGAGTTCGATAATCTGCTCGATCAGGCTGTTGATATTATATTATCTTCCGAGCGTATTATATTCGTTGGGGCGGGAACATCCGGAGCCTTAGCCAAATATGGTGCACGTTTTTTCTCAAACGTTGGAAAATTCAGTAATCACATTGATGACCCTTATTTCCCGGTAACGAATGACATGGCCAGAAACGCGCTGGCGATCGTGCTTTCTGTTTCCGGTGAAACAGAAGAGATCCTGCGCTTTGCCAGCCAGTTCAGCCTGCATAACTGTAAGGTTCTGTCTGTCACCAGTCATGAACATTCGCGGCTGGCCAAATTGGCTGACTTTAATCTCTCCTGGCACGTTCCACAGACGCGCATTGCCGGGGTATACGATATAACCACGCAGATCCCTGTTATTTATATTCTGGAATCACTCGGCCGCAAGTTGGCGAAAAGAATAGCGTAAAAAAACAATCTGTTTTTTGGATGTAACAAATCACATTAGCGCTATTTTGTTATATCGTGACATTTATCTTTCCTTTGTTAGACTCAAAATCAGATGGTATTAATTTGAGACTGAGCGCAGATGAAAAAACTTACCTTACCAAAAGATTTTTTATGGGGCGGCGCGGTTGCGGCGCACCAGGTTGAAGGCGGCTGGAACAAAGGTGGCAAAGGCCCCAGCATTTGCGATGTACTGACCGGAGGGGCACACGGCGTTCCGCGAGAAATCACTCAGGAAGTTGAGCCCGGTAAGTACTACCCCAACCACGAAGCCGTCGATTTTTACGGTCATTACAAAGAAGACATTAAGCTGTTTGCCGAGATGGGCTTCAAATGCTTCCGCACCTCAATCGCCTGGACCCGTATCTTCCCCAAAGGGGATGAAAGCCAGCCGAATGAAGAAGGGCTAAAGTTCTACGACGACATGTTCGATGAACTGCTGAAGTACAACATCGAACCGGTCATCACCCTTTCCCACTTTGAAATGCCGCTGCACCTTGTTCAACAGTACGGCAGCTGGACCAATCGTAAAGTCGTCGATTTCTTTGTCCGATTTGCTGAAGTCGTTTTTGAGCGCTACAAGCACAAGGTCAAATACTGGATGACCTTTAACGAGATCAACAACCAGCGCAACTGGCGCGCACCGCTGTTTGGTTATTGCTGCTCCGGCGTGGTGTATACCGAGCATGAAAACCCGGAAGAAACCATGTACCAGGTGCTGCATCACCAGTTCGTGGCCAGCGCTCTGGCAGTGAAAGCCGCACGTCGCATCAACCCGGAAATGAAAGTCGGCTGCATGCTGGCGATGGTGCCGCTGTACCCGTTCTCCTGTAAGCCTGAAGATGTGATGTTCGCGCAGGAATCGATGCGTGAGCGCTACGTTTTCACCGACGTTCAACTGCGCGGCTACTATCCATCATATGTACTGAACGAGTGGGAACGCCGCGAATTCAACATCCGAATGGAAGCTGGAGATGAGCAAATCCTGCGTGAAGGCACCTGTGACTATCTCGGATTCAGTTACTACATGACCAACGCGGTAAAAGCGGAAGGCGGCAGCGGCGATGCCATTTCTGGTTTTGAGGGCAGCGTACCGAACCCGCACGTAAAAGCGTCCGACTGGGGCTGGCAGATTGATCCGGTCGGTCTGCGTTACGCCTTATGCGAACTGTATGAGCGCTATCAGAAACCGCTATTTATCGTAGAAAACGGATTTGGTGCCTACGACAAAGTGGAAGAAGACGGCAGCATCAACGACGACTATCGCATCGACTATTTGCGCGCCCACGTTGAAGAGATGATGAAAGCGGTAACCTATGATGGCGTAGACCTGATGGGCTACACGCCGTGGGGCTGCATCGACTGTGTCTCGTTCACCACCGGTCAGTACAGCAAGCGCTACGGCTTTATCTACGTGAACAAACACGACGACGGCACCGGCGATATGTCGCGTTCACGCAAGAAAAGTTTTAACTGGTACAAAGCGGTGATTGCCAGCAACGGCGAGAAACTTTGATTTTTTGCCGGATGGCGGCGTAAACGCCTTATCCAGCCTACAGATTAAATTCCCGTAGGCCGGATAAGCGTAGCGCCAACCGGCGATTAAACCCTACTTCCCGCCAGCCAGTTCCAGAAAACTGCCCGTTACGTACGACGCCTTCTCGCTCAGCAGCCAGGTAATCGCCTGCGCGACCTCCTCCGGTTGTCCGCCGCGCTGCATAGGCAACATCGATTTCACGCGATCGACCCTTCCCGGCTCGCCGCCTGAAGCGTGCATTTCAGTGTAGATAAGACCAGGTCGCACGCAGTTTACGCGGATCCCTTGCGCCGCAACCTCCAGCGCAAGGCCGGTGGTGAGCGTGTCCACAGCGCCTTTTGAGGCCGCGTAATCAACATATTCGAATGGCGCACCAAGCCGCGATGCCGCCGAAGAGACATTCACAATCGCCCCGCCTTGCCCTCCGTGTTTGAAAGACATGCGCTTTACCGCTTCCCGACAACACAAAAAATAGCCGGTAACATTGGTCGCCAGCACGCGGTTAATTCTTTCGGCGGTTAGGCTTTCCACCGTGCTCTGTTCAAACAAAATCCCGGCATTATTCACTAACGCAGACAGTGGTTCACCTTCGCGGTCAATGGATTCAAACATTGCCACAACCTGGCTTTCATCGCTGATATCAGCCCGTAGAGCAAACGCCTTTCCCCCGGTAGCGGCAATGGTATTCACCACCTCCGTTGCTGCACGGATATTGTGATGAAAGTTAACCGCAACCGTGTAACCCTCTTGCGCTAACTGCAGCGCGGTTGCCCGCCCGATGCCGCGACTGCCGCCAGTAACCAGTGCGATTCCCATGGATACCTCCAGATATGAAAAAGCCGGGAGGCGACTTCGCCTTACCCGGCCTACAAAAGCTTTACTGCGCGGAAAAGTTACTGATATTCGCTCATCGGCACGCAGGAGCAGAACAGGTTACGGTCACCGTAAACATCATCAAGGCGTTTCACGGTCGGCCAGTATTTGTTCGCCACACCAGCCGGGAAGACGGCGATTTCGCGGCTATAACTGTGATTCCACTCCGCGACCAGCTCGTTTTGCGTGTGCGGTGAGTTAACCAGCGGGTTATCTTCCAGTGACCATTCACCGGCTTTCACGCGATCGATTTCAGCGCGGATTGCCAGCATCGCATTGATAAAGCGATCAAGTTCCACTTTGCTTTCAGATTCAGTCGGTTCAACCATCAGGGTACCCGCGACCGGGAATGACATAGTCGGCGCATGGAAACCGTAATCGATCAGACGCTTGGCAATATCCAGTTCGCTGATGCCGGTCTCTTCTTTCAGTGGGCGAATATCGAGAATGCATTCATGCGCCACGCGACCGTCGCGGCCGGTATACAGTACCGGATAAGCATCTTTCAGACGGCTGGCAATGTAGTTAGCGTTAAGGATAGCCACCTGGCTTGCCTGCTTCAGACCTTCTGCACCCATCATACGGATGTACATCCAGCTGATTGGCAGAATGGATGCACTACCGAACGGCGCCGCAGAAACTGCGCCCTGACGGGTGAGCATTCCTTCAATCTGCACTACGCTGTGACCCGGTACGAACGGTGCCAGATGTGATTTGACGCCAATCGGTCCCATACCTGGGCCGCCGCCGCCGTGCGGAATGCAGAATGTTTTATGCAGGTTGAGGTGCGAAACATCTGCGCCGATAAAGCCCGGCGTGGTGATCCCAACCTGAGCGTTCATGTTCGCGCCATCGAGGTAAACCTGGCCGCCAAACTGGTGTACAACGTCGCACACTTCACGGATCGTTTCTTCATACACGCCGTGAGTAGACGGATAGGTCACCATGATGCAGGAGAGATTCGCAGCATGTTGTTCTGCTTTTGCTCGCAGATCGTCCAGGTCGATGTTGCCGTTCTTATCACAAGCGACAACCACAACCTGCATCCCCGCCATCTGTGCGGATGCCGGGTTAGTGCCGTGGGCAGAAGCCGGGATCAGACAGATATCGCGGTGGCCTTCGTTACGGCTTTCGTGATAGTGACGAATCGCCAGCAGACCCGCATATTCGCCCTGCGCGCCGGAGTTCGGCTGCATGCAGACGGCGTCATAACCGGTCAGTTTTACCAACCACTCGGAAAGCTGGCCGATCATCTGGTGATAACCTTCTGCCTGCTCTGGCGGGCAGAACGGGTGAAGTTCAGCGAATTCCGGCCAGGTGATAGGGATCATCTCGGCGGCAGCGTTCAGCTTCATGGTGCAAGAACCCAGCGGGATCATTGCCTGGTTCAGCGCCAGATCTTTGCGCTCCAGCGAGTGCATGTAGCGCATCATCTCGGTTTCACTGTGATAGCGATTAAACACCGGATGGCTGAGGATCGCATCGTCACGCAGCATGCTGTCCTGAATGGAACGGCTGTCGAGCGCCACATCTTTATCCAGCGTATCGATATTCAAACCGTGGCTGTCGCCCAGCAGAACATTGAACAACTGCACCACGTTTTCACGGGTGGTGGTTTCATCGAGCGTAATACCTACCGCGTTATGGATATCGCTACGCAGGTTGATTTCTGCCGCTTCGGCACGCGCCAGAACAGCCGCTTTGTCGGCCACTTCAACACACAGAGTGTCGAAGTAGTGCGCATGGCGCAGCTTCAGCCCTTTCTGCTGCAGACCGGCCGCCAGAATATCAGTCAGGCGGTGGATGCGATTAGCGATACGTTTCAGGCCAACCGGACCATGATAAACGGCATACAGGCTGGCGATGTTGGCCAGCAGAACCTGCGAGGTACAAATGTTGGAGTTCGCTTTCTCACGGCGGATATGCTGCTCGCGAGTCTGCATCGCCATGCGCAGTGCGGTATTGCCCGCCGCATCTTTCGATACGCCGATAATACGGCCTGGCATGGAGCGTTTGAATTCGTCTTTAGCGGCGAAGAATGCCGCGTGTGGGCCGCCGTAACCCATCGGTACGCCGAAGCGTTGCGCAGAGCCGAAAACAATATCCGCGCCCTGTTTGCCCGGTGCAGTCAGCAGTACCAGCGCCATAAAGTCGGCAGCGACACTGACCACAACTTTACGGGATTTCAGCTCGGCAATCAGTTTGCTGTAGTCGTGCACTTCACCGGTGGTGCCAACCTGCTGCAACAGCACGCCAAACACATCCTGGTGATCCAGTGCTTTCGCCGCGTCATCAACAATAACATCAAAGCCAAAGGTCTCTGCACGGGTGCGAACCACGTCCAGCGTTTGCGGGTGAACATCAGCCGCCACAAAGAAACGGTTGGCATTTTTCAGTTTGCTGACACGTTTGGCCATCGCCATGGCTTCAGCAGCCGCAGTGGCTTCATCCAGCAGAGAAGCAGAAGCCATATCCAGGCCCGTCAGGTCCAGTGTGACCTGTTGGAAGTTCAGCAGAGCTTCCAGACGCCCCTGGGAGACTTCCGGCTGATACGGCGTATATGCGGTGTACCAGCCTGGGTTTTCCAGCATGTTACGCAGAATAACCGGTGGCAACTGCACGGCGGTGTAGCCCATGCCAATGTAGGACGTGAAGCGCTTGTTACGCCCGGCGATGGCTTTTAATTCAGCCAGCGCAGCGTATTCGGTTGCCGCCTCGCCCACCTGTGGCGGGGTTGCGAGCTGAATGTCTTTCGGCACAATCTGGCCGATCAGCGCGTTTAACGACTCGGCGCCAACCGCATTCAGCATCTCTTGCTGCTGCGCGGCGTCCGGTCCGATGTGGCGTTCAATGAAAGCGCCGCTGTTTTCAAGCTGGCTTAACGTCTGTGTCATGGGCGATGGTTCCTGAAACGTGCAGTGAATCGTGATGGTCTCTAACTCAATTGCCCGGTGGCGCTGACGCTTACCGGGCCTACATAAAACCGTAGGCCGGATAAACGCAGTGCCATCCGGCACAATCTTATTCGTCTTCCAGTAATGCCTCGTACGCAGTGGCATCCAACAGCGATTCAATTTCGCTTTCATCGCTGGCTTTGATTTTGAAAATCCAGCCGCCCGCATACGGTTCGCTGTTGACCAGTTCCGGGGAGTCGCTGAGCGCATCGTTAACCGCAACAATCTCACCGCCTACTGGCGCATAGATATCGGATGCCGCTTTTACGGACTCCGCAACGGCGCAATCATCGCCCGCGCTGACGGTGGCGCCAACTTCTGGCAGGTCAACGAAAACCATGTCACCTAACAGCTCCTGAGCGTGTTCGGTGATACCAACGGTGTAAGAGCCGTCAGCTTCTTTGCGCAGCCATTCGTGTTCTTTGCTGTATTTCAGTTCTGCAGGTACGTTGCTCATCAATCAATCTCCAAAAAAGGATGAATTACGCGACGGCTTTGCCGTTACGCACAAAAACAGGTTTAGTCACTTTTACCGGCATTTCACGGTTACGGATCTGTACGATCGCAGTCTCACCGATACCCGCAGGCACGCGCGCCAACGCGATGCTGTAACCCAGGGTTGGGGAGAATGTGCCACTGGTGATAATGCCTTCATGTTGGTTGCCAGAAGCATCGGTGAAACGCACCGGCAGTTCATTACGCAGCACGCCCTTCTCAGTCATAACCAGCCCGACCAGCTGTTCGTGGCCTTTTTCACGCTGCATTTCCAGCGCTTCACGACCAATAAAGTCGCGGTCAGCCGGTTCCCACGCGATGGTCCAGCCCATGTTGGCCGCCAGCGGAGAAATACCTTCGTCCATCTCCTGGCCATACAGGTTCATACCCGCTTCCAGACGCAGGGTGTCGCGCGCGCCGAGACCGCAAGGTTTGACACCAGCCTGTACCAGCGCACGCCAGAAATCTGCCGCCTTTTCATTCGGCATGGCAATTTCATAACCTGCTTCGCCGGTATAACCGGTGGTTGCGATAAACAAATCACCTGCCTGAACGCCGAAAAACGGCTTCATGCCTTCAACCGCATGGCGCTGCTCGTCAGTAAACAACGTAGCTGCTTTTTCCTGCGCATTTGGCCCCTGCACCGCAATCAGCGACAGGTCGTCACGAACGGTGATGTCGATGGCGTAAGGTTCAGCGTGTTGGGTAATCCAGGAGAGGTCTTTTTCGCGGGTGGCGGAGTTTACAACGAGGCGGAAGAAATCTTCAGTGAAGTAGTAGACAATCAGGTCATCTATCACGCCGCCCGAAGCGTTGAGCATCCCGGAGTAGAGGGCTTTACCCGATTTCGTTAGCTTCGCGACGTCGTTTGCCAGCAGATAACGCAAGAACTCCCGGGTGCGGCTACCGCGCAGGTCGACGATGGTCATATGCGACACATCAAACATTCCGGCGTCGGTGCGAACAGCATGGTGTTCATCGAGCTGAGAACCGTAATGCAGTGGCATCATCCAGCCATGGAAATCGACCATGCGCGCGCCACATAGCGTGTGTTGTTCGTACAAAGGAGTCTGTTGAGCCATCTTTTCCTCGTTGAATAAGCGGGGCTACCAACTCTTTCGCGGTGAAATTTTCGCCACGAAACCCAGCACCGCAGCCGCTCCAGGGGCTACGACGCAAACGTTCTCTTTGTCCTGAACTTACCACCGAAACAGACGCTAAACCATAAGTCAAAATTAACCATCACATTAGCTTATGGCGAAAAACAGCCAGATCGCCAACAGAATAAAACTCCATACATATAGCAATCAATCAGAACAACAAACAAAGATAAGCGCAAAAATACAGCATCAATCCACATTAAATGTGGAAAAAATGTCAAAAATGGCGTTATGAAAAAAACGTAATATTAGAAAAACTAATGCGAAAAAAGGCGTGGAATTAGATTATTTCAAATGAGAGAAGCACCCCGGCGCGAAGGCCGGGAGAGGAAAGTGTGACGGGTCTCAAACTCTTAAGATTGTCCTTACGGACACTAACGTAACCACTCGGGAAGATCGTTCAGTCCCATCGCCTGACGGATGAGTTGTGGTTTTACACCCGGGAGGGTATCGGCCAGTTTCAGCCCAATATCGCGTAGCAGTTTTTTCGCCGGATTCTCGCCTGCAAACAGTTCACGGAAACCCTGCATCCCCGCCAGCATCAGCGCTGCGCTGTGCTTACGGCTGCGCTCGTAGCGGCGTAAATAGAGATACTGCCCAATATCTTTGCCCTGACGCTGTAGCCGCTTAAGCTCATCGATCAGTTCCGCCGCATCCATAAAGCCAAGGTTAACCCCCTGACCCGCCAGCGGGTGGATGGTATGCGCCGCATCCCCCACCAGCGCCAGACGATGGGCCGCGAACTGGCGGGCATAACGTCCCGTCAGCGGAAACGCCTGACGTTCGCTTTCAAGGCTGCACAGCCCCAGACGATTATCAAAGGCGATATTCAGCGCCTGATTAAACTCGTCAACGCTTGCCTGCTGCATACGTTCTGCTTCCTGCGGCGAGAGCGACCAGACAATAGAACACAGGTGTGGATCGCTGAGTGGCAGGAATGCCAGGATCCCCTCGCCATGAAACGCCTGACGCGCAACCGCACCGTGAGCTTCCTGCGTACGGATAGTCGCCACCAGCGCATGATGACGGTAGTCCCAGAAGGTGAGCGGAATGTCCGCTTTATTGCGCAGCCAGGAATTAGCGCCATCGGCACCGACGACCAGACGCGCCGTCAGCATTGCGCCATCTTTGAGGCTCAGAAATGCCTCGTTCTCGCCCCAGGCCACCTGCTGAATTTCAGCTGGCGCCATCAGCGTAATATCCGCTGAACGCTGCGCCTTTTGCCACAGCGCATAATGGATTTCTGAGTTTTCAACGATGTGGCCCAAATGGCTGTAACCCATGCTCTGGTCATCAAATTCAATGCGTCCAAAGCTGTCTTTGTCCCAGACTTCCATACCGTGGTAGCAGCAAGCGCGACGGGCAACAATGTCGGACCAGACGCCAAGACGGGTAAGCAGTTTTTCGCTGGCTGCATTAATGGCCGAAACGCGAAGCTGAGGAGGTGCATCCGCCGCCAACGGCTGCGGAACATGTTGTTCTAATACAGCAACGCGCAACCCACTGCCCTGCAGGCCACAGGCAACCGCCAGCCCCACCATGCCGCCACCAACAATTGCTACATCAACACTTTGCACTGTTTGTACCTCGAAACCTGTAATCCGTAGGCCTGATAAGCGCAGCGCCATCAGGCATTTTTGCGGGGACCCTTGCCGGATGTCGGCGTTGCCTTATCCGGCCTACAGGTCATATTTATCGTGCAACCCAACCCAGGGTCCGCTCCGCCAGCGCATCGCGCGCAGGGGTGAATAATTCCATCGCCATCAACCCGACATTGCGCCCAACAACCAGCGGGGCCCAGTGATTGGCAAACAAATACACTAAATTGTTGGTCACACCAATCGTCGTCTCGCGATCGCGCTCGCGGCGCTGCTGATAGCGTGCCAGCACCGCATAATCACCCACATCTTCCGCGCCGTTCTGCGCCTGCGTCAACGTCTCAGCAAGGCTCATTACATCGCGCAGGCCAAGGTTGAAACCTTGCCCGGCAATGGGATGCAGCGTCTGGGCGGCGTTCCCTACCAGCACGGTACGATGGGTAATCGCTTTCAGCGCCGTAGTTAACGAAAGCGGATAAGCGCTGCGTTTACCAGCCTGGGTAATACGTCCCAGTCGCCAGCCAAAAGCGGTTTGCAGTTCACGGCAAAACTGTTCGTCGGACAAGGCCATGATCTCATCACGCTGCTCCAGCGGATGGCACCACACCAGCGAGCAGCGACCGTCAGACATTGGCAGCATTGCCAGCGGGCCATATTGCGTGAAGCGTTCAAACGCTCGCCCATCGTGCGGTACAGAGGTCGTGACGTTGGCAATCACCGCCAGTTGCTCATAAGGCTGTTGCAGCCAGTCAACACCGCAGGCAGTCGCCAGTGCGGAACGCGTGCCGTCAGCAGCCACCAGCAGGCGACCGGTAATCATCTCGCCATTCTCCAGCGTCACTTCAACGCGCTCCTGCGTGCGCGACACGCTGGCTACGCGGTCGGGGCAGTGCAATGTGACACCCGGTGCTTTGCGCAGCAGCGCAAACAGACGCAGCCCGACGTCGTGCAGTTCTACCACCTGGCCCAGAGCCGGAATACGGTATTCCTGCGCATCCAGCGTCACAAATCCGGCATGGCCGCGATCGCTGACGTGAACCGTTTTAATGGCCGTTGCGCAATCGGCAATCGCCTGCCATACGCCAATTCGCGCCAGCTGTTGGCAGGTTCCTGCCGCCAGCGCGATCGCCCGGGCGTCAAACCCAGGATGGCGGTCAGTTTCAGGTTCGCTCGCTTCTATCAGATGAACCGGCAGGGTCCCATGGCTGAGCTGAGAAATGGCCAGCGCCAGCGTCGCACCGACCATACCACCACCAACGATAATCACGCTCATTGCAGTCGCGCCGCAGCCATTAAGGCTTCAATGTCATCAGCTTTCTTCACTACGCTGGCGGTCAGGTTTTCATTGCCGTCCTCGGTGATGAGGATGTCATCCTCAATACGAATACCGATACCACGATAGGCCGGTGGTACATCGGCATCCGGCGCGATATACAGTCCCGGTTCGACGGTGAGTACCATTCCCGGCTCAAGAATACGTGAGCGGTCCTGACCATAAACGCCGACGTCGTGCACATCCAGACCCAGCCAGTGACTTAGGCCATGCATAAAGAATGGGCGGTGCGCATTTTCGGTAATCAACTGATCGACATCACCGTGCAGAATGCCAAGCTTCACCAGGCCCGTAATCATGATGCGCACCACTTCGCCAGTGACTTCCTGAATGGACGTTCCGGGACGATACAGACGCAGGCTGGTCTCTAAGGATTCCAGTACGATATCGTAGATTTCACGCTGTGCTGGGGTAAATTTACCGTTTACCGGGAAGGTACGCGTAATGTCACCCGCATAGCCTTTGTATTCACAGCCAGCGTCAATCAGCACCAAATCGCCATCGCGCATTTCACTTTCATTTTCGGTATAATGCAGGATACAGCCGTTTTCACCGCTGCCGACAATCGTGTTATAGGACGGATAACGCGCGCCATGACGGGTAAATTCATGGTGAATCTCCCCTTCTAACTGGTATTCAAACATTCCCGGACGGCATTTTTCCATCGCGCGGGTATGCGCCAGTGCGGTGATTTCTCCGGTACGACGCATGACCGCAATTTCTTCCGGTGATTTGAACAGGCGCATTTCATGCACCATCGGACGCCAGTCGATTATCGCGGCAGGCGCGTGCAGATTTTGTCTGGAGCCTTTGCGCAGTTTATCCAGCGCCGTGCACACAATCTCGTCGGCCCAGGTATACTCGCCCTGAGCGTGGTATACCGCATCCAGACCATTGAGCAGCAAATACAGCTGTTGGTTGATTTCACTGAAGGCCAGCGCCCGGTCAACGCCAAGTTTTGCCGGGGCTGCATCCTGGCCCAGACGGCGGCCAAACCAGATTTCCGCTGTCAGATCGCGAACCCGATTGAACAAAACGCTGTGGTTATGAGTGTCATCACTTTTAATCAGCACCAGCACGGCTTCAGGTTCGTTAAAACCGGTGAAGTACCAGAAATCACTGCTTTGGCGGTAAGGGTATTCACTGTCCGCACTACGCGTCGCTTCCGGTGCGGCAAAAATCAGCGCGGCGCTGCCGGGCTGCATTTGTGCCAGTAAAGCCTGGCGACGACGCTGGAATTCTTGCTGAGATATCTCGCTCATCACACTCTCCTTTGCGTTTCGTTCTTAGTGCAGAGTCGGTTTACGGACTTCCGGCGCGGTCGGCTGCTGACGCGTAAACGTGTCATGGCACAGCAAGGCGGCTACGCGCACGTATTCGATGATCTCTTCGAGCGACATTTCCAGCTCTTCCTGATCTTCGTCTTCGTCATATCCCAATTGAGCGATATTGCGCAGGTCGTCAATCGCTTCCCCGGTTTCGCCGGTCACTTTGTCGAGCTTCGGCTGCGTGACGCCAAGGCCCAGTAAAAAGTGGTTTACCCATCCCGCCAGCGCATCGGCGCGATCGAACACGCTGACGTCATCCCCTTCAGGCAGATAAAGCTGAAAAAGGAAGCCGTCGTCTTCGAGGGCATCACTGGTGGCTGAGTGCATTTTCAGCAGCGCCTGAGCCAGCTCGTGACCAAAGGCCAGACCTTCGTTCGTCAGGTCGTGCAGCAGCGGCTGCCATGAGCTGTCGTTGTTTCCGCCGCAAATCATTCCGCTTATCAAGCCGTGCATTTCGGCCGGGGTTAATCCAGCCCCTTGTTGGTTCAAAAACTGGCTAACTTCGTTGTAACCAGGCATTTCGTTCTGTATAGACATAAGCATTCGTCATCAAAGGGAGGAATATTCATGGTATGCTACCACTTTGGACCCTGGTGGACCAGAAAAGGGCTTGTATCTTGATACCAGGGTAGCTATAGTGTCGCCCCTTCGCGGACCCACGGTCTGGAGACGAAGGCAGCGCAGTCAATCAGCAGGAAGGTGGCATGTCTGCACAACCCGTCGATATCCAAATATTTGGCCGTTCACTGCGAGTGAATTGCCCGCCTGAACAAAGGGATGCGTTGAATCAGGCTGCGGACGATCTCAATCAGCGATTGCAAGATCTGAAAGTTCGCACTAGAGTCACAAATACTGAGCAGTTGGTTTTCATCGCCGCGTTGAACATCAGCTATGAATTAACTCAGGAAAAAGCGAAGACGCGTGAGTACGCGGCGAGCATGGAACAACGTATTCGGATGCTACAACAGACCATCGAACAGGCGTTGCTTGATCAGGGTCGCATAACCGAAAAAACGGGCCAAAACTTTGAATAACACTTTTCGGTTTACTGTGGTAGAGTGACCGTGAAGACAAAATTTCTCTGAGATGTTTGCAAGCGGGCCAGTCCCCTGAGCCGATATTTCATACCACAAGAATGTGGCGCTCCACGGTTGGTGAGCATGCTCGGCCCGTCCGAGAAGCCTTAAAACTGTGACGACGCATTCACCTTGAACCAAGGGTTCAAGGGTTACAGCCTGCGGCGGCATCTCGGAGATTCCCTTCTACCTGGCAACAGCCATGACATTACTTTCAGAACTCCCTTTATCCCGGCATGAAATCCGTCAACTGATTCGGCAGCGTCGTCGCGCGCTTACCTCCGAACAGCAACGACAATACGGTCAGCAAGCCGCAACCCGAATGCTCAGCTTTCCCCCTGTTGTACTCGCTCATACCGTGGCGGTATTCCTCTCGTTCGATGGCGAACTCGATACCCAGCCGCTAATAGATCAGCTGTGGCGAGCGGGCAAGCGCGTCTATCTTCCGGTTCTTCATCCCTTCAGCCCTGGCAACCTGCTGTTCCTGCATTATCATCCGCACAGCGACCTGGTAACCAATCGCTTAAAGATCCAGGAACCACGACTTGATGTACGTGACGTATTGCCGCTCTCACAGCTGGATGTACTGATTACGCCGTTAGTGGCGTTTGATGAGGTCGGGCAACGCCTGGGTATGGGCGGCGGATTTTACGATCGGACGCTTCAAAACTGGCAGCAGCATAAGATCCAGCCCGTAGGCTACGCGCACGATTGTCAGCGAGTGGAAAAGCTACCTGTCGAAGAATGGGATATCCCGCTGCCTGCGGTGGTGACGCCGTCCAAAATCTGGGAGTGGTAGCTTTTTTACCAATTGCGGCAAGGCTCGAAAACAGAATGTATGCGTGACAGGAAGAGATTTTGAGGCCGGGAAATCAGAGGAAAGATGGGCAGGTCATCGCCTGCCCATGTAGAGGAAATCAGTACAGCAGACGAGCGCGAATGGTTCCCGGAAGGGCTTTCATCGCCAGCAGCGCTTTCTCTGCCACATCTTCATCCGCTTCAATATCAATAACCACGTAACCTACCTGTGCGGAAGTCTGCAGATACTGCGCGGCAATGTTGACGCCCTGCTCGGCAAAAATCTGGTTCAGCGCAGTCAGTACGCCCGGACGGTTTTCGTGAATGTGCATCAGACGACGACCGCCGTGCAGCGGCAGCGAAACTTCCGGGAAGTTAACAGCAGACAGCGTAGAGCCGTTGTCGGAATACTTGGTCAGTTTCCCAGCCACTTCCAGACCGATGTTTTCCTGTGCTTCCAGCGTTGAACCACCAATGTGCGGCGTCAGGATCACGTTGTCGAAATCACACAGCGGCGAAGTGAAAGGATCGCTGTTGGTTGCCGGCTCGGTTGGGAATACGTCGATTGCTGCCCCTGCCAGGTGCTTGGTCGCTAACGCGTCGCACAGCGCAGGAATATCAACAACTGTACCGCGTGCGGCGTTAATCAGCAGCGCGCCTGGTTTCATCAACGCAATCTCACGCGCGCCCATCAGATTTTTGGTGGAGGCATTTTCCGGTACGTGCAAACTGACCACGTCGCTCATATTGAGCAGGTCGGAAAGATGCTGCACCTGCGTGGCGTTGCCGAGCGGGAGTTTATTTTCAATATCATAGAAATAGACGTGCATCCCCAGCGATTCCGCCAGAATGCCTAGCTGAGTACCAATGTGACCATAACCGATGATCCCCAGTTTTTTGCCACGCGCTTCAAACGAGCCGGTAGCCAGTTTATTCCACACGCCGCGGTGTGCTTTGGCGTTAGCTTCGGGTACGCCGCGTAGCAGCAGCAGCAGTTCGCCAATCACCAGTTCCGCAACGGAACGCGTGTTAGAGAATGGTGCGTTAAACACGGGGATACCGCGCTTTGCCGCAGCGCTGAGATCAACCTGGTTGGTGCCGATACAGAAGCAGCCAATCGCGACCAGTTTCTCTGCGGCGTCAATCACATCTTCAGTCAGATGGGTACGGGATCGCAGGCCAATGAAGTGGGCATCACGGATGGACTCTTTCAGTTGTTCAGTGTCCAGAGCGCCTTTATGAAACTCGATGTTGGTATAACCTGCTGCACGAAGGCTTTCGAGCGCTTTTTGATGCACGCCTTCAACCAGCAGAAATTTAATCTTATCTTTCTCCAGTGATACCTTTGCCATTTCCCCGACCCTGTCTTTTTTTGTTCAAACTGATGTGTTGTGTGTGGGATTTTCATCCGTCTCTTCAACATATCAAAAAATAATATTGCGGCAATATGAACGTTTGCGTCGCCGTGCTGAAGAAATGTCATTCAGAGAGAAATGTCAGAGGAAAATACTGGCGATAACTTTTTCTTTGGAGAGATCGGCAGGACAATATTATAAACGTGACACAAGTCACCAAATTTGCCCTGCCAAAATTTTTTTAACGGGAGAAGACACTCCCGTCAGATCATTTTACGATAGTTTTCACGCCGTCTGGCGTACCGATCAGCGCAACATCCGCACCACGGTTGGCAAACAGACCGACGGTTACCACGCCCGGAATCGCATTGATGGCGTTTTCCATCGCGATGGCATCGAGGATCTCCAGACCGTGTACATCAAGGATCACGTTACCATTGTCCGTCACTACGCCCTGACGGTATTCAGGACGACCGCCCAGCTTCACCAACTGGCGAGCCACAGCGCTGCGCGCCATTGGGATCACTTCAACCGGCAGCGGGAAGTTACCGAGAATATCGACTTCTTTGGACGCGTCGGCAATGCAGATAAATTTCTTCGCCACGGAAGCAATAATTTTTTCACGGGTCAACGCTGCGCCGCCGCCCTTGATCATCTGCATGTGGCCGTTGATTTCATCCGCGCCGTCAACGTATACGCCGAGGCTGTCCACTTCGTTAAGATCGAACACGTGGATACCGAGGCTTTTGAGTTTTTCGGTTGAAGCGTCCGAACTGGATACCGCACCTTCAATCTGACCTTTCATTGTGCCCAGCGCATCAATAAAGTGTGCGGCTGTTGAACCTGTACCTACGCCCACAATGGTACCGGGCTGTACATACTGAAGTGCCGCCCATCCTACTGCTTTTTTCAGTTCATCCTGCGTCATGATCGTTTCGCCTGTGGTGTGAATATGGTGGGAAAATTCACGCGCATTATAGAACATTGTGCAGAAAAATGTCCCCACACCCGCTCGCAAGCGGCGGATTTCGTCTTTACCCAACCTAAATTTGTGTCATAGTGCAGAACAAGCAAAATTTTCAGGAGTGCGTCAAAGCAATGAAACGTCCGGACTACAGAACACTACAAGCACTGGATGCGGTTATTCGTGAACGAGGATTTGAGCGCGCGGCGCAAAAGCTGTGCATCACGCAATCCGCGGTTTCACAGCGCATAAAACAGCTTGAGAATATGTTCGGACAACCGCTGCTGGTGCGTACCGTACCACCACGCCCAACCGAACAGGGGCAGAAACTACTGGCGCTTTTGCGTCAGGTTGAACTGCTGGAAGACGAGTGGCTGGGTGATGAACAAACCGGCTCGACGCCACTGCTGCTCTCACTGGCGGTGAACGCCGACAGTCTGGCGACCTGGTTACTTCCTGCGCTGGCTCCGGTACTGGCCAATTCGCCGATTCGGCTGAACCTGCAGGTTGAGGATGAAACGCGCACTCAGGAGCGTCTACGTCGTGGTGAGGTGGTCGGTGCGGTGAGTATTCAGCATCAGGCGCTGCCAAGCTGTCTGGTGGATAAACTCGGCGCGCTGGACTACCTGTTTGTTGGCTCTAAACCTTTCGCCGAGCGCTATTTCCCTAACGGCGTCACCCGCTCGGCCCTGCTGAAAGCCCCAGCGGTAGCGTTTGACCATCTTGATGATATGCACCAGGCGTTCCTGCAACAAAACTTCGACCTGCCACCGGGCAGCGTGCCGTGCCATATCGTTAACTCGTCTGAAGCCTTTGTTCAATTGGCGCGTCAGGGAACGACCTGCTGCATGATCCCCCACTTGCAGATTGAGAAAGAACTGGAAAGCGGCGAGCTTATCGACTTAACACCGGGCCTGTTCCAGCGCCGGATGCTGTACTGGCACCGTTTTGCACCGGAAAGCCGCATGATGCGCAACGTCACCGATGCGCTGCTGGCCTATGGTCACAACGTACTGCGTCAGGATTAAACCGCTCATAACCTCAGAGTGCCGGATGGTGGCGTAACGCCCTATCCGGCCAACAAGCCTTTTACCCTCTTTTCATGCTATTCCCGCCACGTCTTTGAAATAAATCACAAAATCAAACACGCCACGCGGCAAAAAACGACGCCCTGTTGGCTATTTTTTGCTGGCGACAAGCCAAATGAAAAAGCTCACCGTATTCGCAAAGATTCAACTTATTGCGTAATACGGAGCAAAAAATGGCAAACGTGCAGGAGTGGCAAACACTCGCCAATAAAGAACTCAGTCGACGGGAAAAAACCGTCGAGTCGCTGGAAAGACAGACGGCGGAAGGGATTGCCATCAAGCCGCTGTACACCGAAGAAGACCTCGATAATCTGGAAGTCACGGGCACCCTTCCCGGCCTGCCGCCTTACGTGCGTGGCCCGCGCGCCACCATGTATACCGCGCAGCCGTGGACCATTCGTCAGTACGCTGGTTTCTCTACCGCCAAAGAGTCCAACGCCTTTTACCGCCGCAACCTCGCCGCCGGGCAAAAAGGGCTTTCCGTCGCCTTTGACCTTGCCACCCATCGTGGCTACGACTCTGACAACCCGCGCGTGGCGGGTGACGTCGGCAAAGCGGGCGTGGCGATCGATACCGTCGAAGATATGAAGATACTGTTCGACCAGATCCCGCTGGATAAGATGTCAGTATCGATGACCATGAACGGCGCGGTTCTGCCGGTGCTGGCGTTTTATATCGTCGCAGCAGAAGAACAAGGCGTAACGCCGGAACAACTCACCGGGACCATTCAGAACGATATTCTGAAAGAGTACCTGTGCCGCAACACCTACATTTATCCACCAAAACCGTCCATGCGCATTATCGCCGACATCATCGCCTGGTGCTCCGGCAACATGCCGCGCTTTAATACCATCAGCATCAGCGGCTATCACATGGGTGAAGCCGGAGCGAACTGCGTGCAGCAGGTAGCGTTTACGCTGGCAGACGGTATTGAATACATCAAAGCTGCACTCTCCGCCGGACTGAAAATTGATGACTTCGCCCCGCGCCTGTCGTTCTTCTTCGGTATCGGCATGGATCTGTTTATGAACGTCGCCATGCTACGAGCGGCGCGCTATTTGTGGAGTGAAGCGGTCAGCAGCTTTGGCGCGACCAACCCGAAATCTCTCGCTCTGCGTACCCACTGCCAGACGTCTGGCTGGAGCCTGACCGAGCAGGATCCATATAACAACGTGGTACGAACCACTATTGAAGCACTCGGCGCTACGCTTGGCGGCACCCAGTCGCTGCATACCAACGCCTTTGATGAAGCGCTCGGTCTGCCCACCGATTTCTCCGCCCGTATTGCGCGTAATACGCAAATCATCATTCAGGAAGAATCAGAGATCTGCCGCACCGTTGATCCGCTGGCCGGATCGTATTACGTCGAGTCACTCACCGATCAAATTGTGAAGCAGGCACGCACGATCATCAAACAGATTGACGAGGCAGGCGGCATGGCGAAAGCGATCGAAGCCGGGCTCCCTAAACGGATGATCGAAGAAGCCTCCGCGCGTGAACAGTCGCTGATCGACCAGGGTAAGCGCGTTATCGTCGGCGTCAATAAGTACAAGCTGGATAAAGAAGACGAGACGTCGGTACTGGAGATCGACAACGTGAAGGTGCGCAACGAGCAGATTGCCTCGCTGAAACATATCCGCACCACCCGCGACAACGATGCCGTTAAAGCCGCGCTCACGGCACTGACCCACGCCGCGCAGCATAATGAAAACCTGCTGGCTGCTGCCGTCAACGCCGCCCGCGTTCGCGCCACGTTGGGTGAAATCTCCGACGCGCTGGAAGTCGCTTTTGATCGGTATCTGGTTCCCAGCCACTGCGTCACCGGAGTGATTGCGCAAAGCTATCATCAGTCAGACAAATCCGCCGATGAGTTTGACGCTATCGTTGCTCAAACCGAACGATTCCTCGCGGAAAATGGCCGCCGCCCGCGTATTCTGATCGCCAAGATGGGTCAGGACGGCCACGATCGCGGCGCGAAGGTAATCGCCAGCGCCTATTCCGATCTCGGTTTTGATGTCGATCTCAGCCCGATGTTCTCCACACCAGAAGAGATCGCCCGTCTGGCGGTAGAAAACGATGTGCATGTAATAGGCGCATCGTCACTGGCGGCGGGCCATAAAACGCTGATCCCGGAACTGGTTACCGCACTCAAAAAATGGGGGCGTGAAGATATCTGCGTGGTAGCAGGAGGCGTTATTCCGCCACAGGATTACGCCTTCCTGCACGAACATGGCGTGGCAGCCATTTATGGTCCCGGCACGCCAATGCTCGACAGCGTCCGCGATGTGTTAACCCGTATCAGTCAGCATCATGATTAACGCCGCCACGCTTGAAGATACCGTCCGCCGTTTGCGACTCGGCGAACGGGCTACGCTCGCCCAGGCGATGACGCTGGTCGAAAGCAACCACCCGCGCCACCAGCCACTGAGTACGCAATTGCTGGACGCGATAATGCCGTTCACCGGTAACGCCCTGCGTTTGGGGATCACCGGTACGCCGGGCGCGGGCAAAAGCACTTTCCTGGAAGCATTCGGCATGTTGCTCATCCACCACGGATTACGGGTGGCGGTGATCGCCGTCGATCCCAGCAGCCCGGTCAGCGGCGGCAGCATTCTTGGCGATAAAACCCGCATGACGGAGCTGGCCCGCGCCGAATCTGCGTTTATTCGCCCGGTCCCTTCCTGCGGTCATTTAGGCGGTGCCAGCCAGCGTGCCCGCGAATTAATGCTGCTGTGCGAAGCGGCTGGCTTTGACGTGGTGATTGTGGAAACCGTCGGCGTTGGGCAGTCAGAAACCGAAGTCGCAGGCATGGTGGATTGCTTTATCTCACTGCAAATCGCTGGCGGTGGCGACGATTTACAGGGCATCAAAAAAGGCCTGATGGAAATGGCGGATCTGGTCGTCATCAATAAGGACGACGGTGATAACCATACCAGCGTTGCCATTGCCCGCCATATGTATGAATCCGCCCTGCATATTCTGCGCCGCAAATATGACGAGTGGCAGCCGCGGGTTCTGACCTGTAGCGCCCTGGAAAAACGCGGTATCGAGGAGGTTTGGCAGGCGATTAGCGACTTTAAAACGTGCCTGACCGCCAGCGGCCGACTGGAAAAAGTTCGCCAGCAGCAGGCGGTGGACTGGTTACACCAGCAGGCTGAAGAAGCAGCCCTGCATCTGCTGTTTGCCCGCACTGATTTCGACCGCTATTTCCAGCAGACGCTACAGGCCGTCAAAAACAATGATCTTTCACCGCGCACCGGTCTGCGGCACATCAGCGAATTCATTCAGCATCATTACTTTCAATAAAGAGAACATTATGTCTTATCAATACGTCAACGTGGTCATCATCCAGAAAGTCGCGGTTATTGAGTTCAATTACGCCCGCAAGCTCAATGCCCTGAGTAAAGTGTTTATTGACGATCTGATGCAGGCGCTGAGCGATCTCAATCGTGCAGACATTCGCTGCATCATTCTGCGCGCTCCGAGTGGAGCCAAAGTGTTTTCTGCCGGGCATGATATTCATGAACTCCCGACCGGACGTCGCGATCCGCTCTCTTATGACGATCCGCTGCGTCAGATAACCCGTATGATCCAAAAATACCCGAAGCCGGTGATCTCCATGGTCGAAGGCAGCGTCTGGGGCGGCGCGTTTGAGATGATCATGAGTTCCGATCTGATCATTGCAGCCAGTACCTCCACTTTCTCGATGACCCCGGTCAACCTCGGTGTGCCATATAACCTGGTGGGCATCCACAACCTGACCCGCGACGCTGGTTTTCACATCGTGAAAGAGCTGATTTTTACCGCTTCGCCCATCACCGCTCAACGCGCCATGGCGGTCGGGATCCTTAACCATGTCGTGCCCGTCGAGGAACTGGAAGATTTCACTCTGCAAATGGCGCACCACATCTCGGAAAAAGCGCCGCTGGCCATCGCCGTCATCAAAGAAGAACTGCGCGTGCTGGGTGAAGCGCACACCATGAATTCCGATGAGTTCGAGCGTATTCAGGGCATGCGCCGCGCGGTGTACGACAGCGAGGATTATCAGGAAGGGATGAACGCGTTTATGGAAAAACGTAAACCAAATTTTGTTGGCCATTAATCACGTCCGAGGAAGGAGACGGCCATGAAACGGATGAGCGCCGAACAGGCGGCAGAAATTATCCAGCACGATGATATGGTGGCGTTTAGCGGCTTTACCCCTGCGGGTTCACCCAAAGCGTTACCCAGCGCAATTGCCCAACGCGCCTGCGAACGGCATCAGAACGGGCAGCCTTTTCAGATCCGCCTGCTGACCGGAGCATCAATTGGCGCCGCCGCTGATGATGTTCTATCCGCGGCGGATGCCGTTTCCTGGCGGGCGCCTTATCAAACGTCATCGGGCCTGCGCGAGAAAATTAATCAGGGCCAGGTGAGGTTTGTCGATCTCCATTTGAGTGAAGTGGCGCAAATGGTTAATTACGGCTTTTTTGGCGAGATCGATGTTGCAGTCATTGAAGCCTCCGCTATCGCGCCAGATGGCCGGATTTGGCTTTCCAGCGGTATTGGTAATGCGCCGACCTGGCTGCTGCGGGCGAAAAAAGTGATCATTGAATTGAATCATTACCATAATCCGCGCGTGGCGGAGTTTGCCGACATCGTGATACCCGGCGCACCGCCGCGGCGTAACAGCGTACCCATTTTTCATACCATGGATCGCGTAGGCAGTCAGTGCGTACAGATAGACCCCAAAAAGGTGGTTGCGGTGGTGGATACCGAGCTGCCCGATGCCGGAAATGCGGCGGATAAAACCAATCCGGTCAGCCAGCAAATTGCCGATAACGTCGTCACTTTCCTGCTGGCAGAAATGGCTCACAAACGTATTCCAGCTGAGTTTCTACCCTTACAAAGCGGCGTGGGCAATATCAACAACGCGGTAATGGCGCGACTGGGCGAGAACCCAGATATCCCGCCCTTTATGATGTATTCGGAGGTGTTGCAGGAGTCGGTGGTGCATCTGCTGGAAACGGGCAAGATAACAGGTGCCAGCGCCTCCAGCCTGACCATTTCAGCCCCGTCGCTACAGAAGATTTACGACAACATGGACTTCTTCGCCAGCCGGATTGTGCTGCGCCCGCAGGAGATCTCCAATAACCCGGAGATCATCCGTCGGCTGGGGGTTATTGCGCTCAACGTCGGTCTGGAGTTTGATATCTACGGCCATGCCAATTCCACGCACGTTGCGGGGGTGAACCTGATGAATGGCATCGGCGGCAGCGGGGATTTCGAGCGCAATGCCTACCTGTCTATCTTTATGGCGCCGTCGATTGCCAAAGGCGGGAAAATCTCCACCATCGTACCGATGTGCAGCCATGTCGACCACAGCGAACATAGCGTTAAAGTGATCGTGACCGAACAAGGGATTGCCGATCTGCGTGGGCTATCTCCGATGCAGCGGGCGCACACGATTATCGATAACTGTGCGCACCCTCTTTACCGGGATTATCTGCACCGCTATCTGGAGAAAGCACCCGGCGGACATATCCATCACGATCTCAGCCATGCGTTCGATCTGCATCGTAATCTTCTCGAGACTGGATCGATGCTCGGCTAACTTGCGTTACCGTCACGATCTTCAGCAATATGCTGAAGCATCGTGGCGGTATAACGATGGTTTTTCAGCGAATAGAGAAACTCCTGCATATACATGGGGCTGCCGGGCGCATCGAAATACTTTAGCGTCGACGGGTTCACCAGCCGCCAGGCGAAGTGAGGAATCACCGTCAAAAACTGCCCGCGCTCTACCGCGCTGATCTTGGCCATAAAGCTGTACGGACGGTAGATAATCGTCGGGTTGATCCCACAGGGCCGCATGTATGCATCCAGCATCGCCTCAAAGTTGGCGCGATTCTGGAAGCGCATTTGCAGCCAGGGCAGCTCGCGCAGCAGATCCTGCGGCTGTTTTTCTTCGTAGCGCCGGGAAACGAGAAACCCCAGACGCAGCGGAGGCAGCTCGCTAATCGCCAGATTCTCCAGTTCCTGGACGCGGGGGGAAACGTGCTGCGGCGAGATAATAAAATCCAGTTTGCGATCGAACAGGTTATCAATCACCCCATTCTCGCTGAATTCAACGGCCTGAGCCGTCACGCCGTCATACTTGTCACCAAGGCTAATCAACTGGTCAAAAATAATCGTTGGGTAGGTATTGTCGATACCGATGACGATTTCCCGCGAGCGGCGAGAGGCGTTATGGATTTCGTTATCAATGGCAGAAAGGCGCTGATAAACGGGAAACAGCTTCTGATACAGCTCCTGTCCGGCTTTATTCAGGCTGATGTTGTTATCTTTGCGGGTAAACAGCGTATAGCCGATTTGATCTTCCAGTGCGGCAATGCTTTTACCGAAAGGCGATGCGGTCATATGTATTTTTTCTGCCGCTCTGGCGATGTTATTGGTTTGCGCCAGCAGAATGAAATTGCGCATCTTTTTCGAGATAAAAATATCCATAGCGTCCCCTTAAAAATCGCTATGGCCTATCCTCATTACGGCGAAAAAAAAGACTGGATGTGGGGTCTCATTTTTACAGTTGCTCACAGAAAAAACCCGGCTGGAAAGCCGGGTCTGCAATGATTACTGGGTTTTGGCTGGCGTTGCTGCTGGTTGCCCCGCCGTCGGCTCAATCTGGAAGACCACATCAACCTGATCGTCAAACTGAATAACCGGCTGTTCGTAGGTTTCCTGAGCGGATGTCGCAGGTGCTGCATCTGCTTTCATCATCCGTACCATCGGGCTCGGTTGATAATTGGAAACGTGGTAACGCACGCTGTAAACGGGCCCCAGTTTGCTGTTAAAGCCCGCAGCTAACTGCTCAGCCTGATGAATAGCATCATCAATTGCTGCTTTACGCGCTTTATCTTTGTAAGTATCCGGCTGGGCAACGCCAAGCGATACCGAACGGATCTCATTCAGACCGGCCTTCAGTGCACCATCGAGCAGCGCATTAAGTTTGTCCAACTGACGCAGCGTGACCTCAACGGTACGTACCGCACGATAGCCTTTAAGGACGCTTTTACCATTCTGGTAGTCGTAGTCCGGCTGGGTGCGCAGGTTTGCCGCGCTAATATCTTTCTTCGCTATCTGGTTCTGTTCAAGGAAGGACAGATATTGCGCCACGCGCTCATCAGCCTGCTTCTTCGCTGAAGCCGCATCCTTTGCAGCTACATTCACTTCAATCGCCAGAGTAGCGATGTCTGGTGTCGCATCCACGCTTGCCGTTCCGGAAGTCACGATGTGCGGTCCATTTGGCAACTCATTTGCCTGTACCGATAGTGCGCTGAATCCGACTAATGCCGCCAGGGCCATTATTTTGAACTTCACGGTCGTTCCTCCATGTTTCATTAATTACCCCGAAACTCAGGGCACATGCAGGCAAGCTTAGCCGATCTCGCTGCGTTGTCCATCAGACAACACTTAGTTGAACAACGCATGAACGTGCGCAACACCTTCTTTTGCCAACTGAAAAGCGATAAACCACATCACCAATCCTACCAGGGTATTGATGATCCGCTGTGCTTTAGCAGTGCGCAAACGCGGAGCGAGCCAGGCCGCCAGCAATGCCAGGCCGAAGAACCACAGGAACGAAGCGCTGACGGTGCCCAGCGCAAACCAGCGCTTAGGCTCAACGTCCAGTTGGCCTCCCAGACTCCCAAGCACCACAAAGGTATCCAGGTAAACATGGGGATTGAGCCATGTCACCGCCAGCATAGTAGCGATAATTTTCCAGCGTCCCTGCTTCATCACCTCGGCGCTGGCCAGTTCCAGGTTACTGCTCATCGCCGTTTTTAACGCCCCGAAACCGTACCAGAGTAAAAATGCCACCCCACCCCAGGTGACAAGCGCCATCAGCCATGGTGACTGCATCAGCAAGGCGCTACCGCCAAAGATCCCCGCGCAAATCAGCACTAAGTCGCTGATAGCGCAGAGTAAAGCAATCATGATGTGATACTGGCGACGGATCCCCTGATTCATCACGAAGGCGTTTTGCGGACCGAGCGGAAGTATCATAGCCGCACCAAGTGCAAGCCCTTGAAAATAATACGATAACACGTTAATCATCCCGAACTGTTTCTCTTAGGAGCAGACTATAGCGCGGGGAAAACATTAGCGGAAATGGATAATTTTAATCAGGGATAAGAAGAATTAATACCAAGGGTGGGGAAATGCCGGATGACGGCTGACGCCTTATCCGGCCTACAAAACCTGTGGGCCCGGTAAGCGATAGCGCCACCGGGCACGCGATTACTCTGCCGCGCTCTCTTTCACACGCTTGAAGTTCACATCCATCTGCGGGTACGGGAAGCTGATACCGTTGGCGTCAAACTCGCGTTTAATACGCTCCAGTACGTCCCAGTAGACGCTTTGCAGATCGCTACTGTTGCTCCAGACGCGTACCACAAAATTAATCGAGGAAGCGCCCAGCTCATTCAGGCGCACCGTCATTTCACGATCTTTAAGGATACGCTCGTCAGACTGAATGATATCGGTGAGGATTTTTTTCACCTGATCGATATCGGAGTCGTAAGCCACGCCGATGATAAATTCGTTACGACGAACCGGCTCACGAGAGAAGTTAATGATGTTCCCGGCAATGATTTTACCGTTTGGGATCACAACAATCTTACCGTCTACGGTACGCATAGTCGTGGAGAAAATCTGCACGTTGAGTACGGTTCCCGCTACGCCGCCGAGGTCTACATACTCACCTGCGCGGAACGGACGGAACATCACCAGCAGCACGCCAGCGGCGAGGTTGGACAGCGAACCTTGCAGCGCCAGACCAACGGCTAAACCTGCTGCACCGAGAACGGCAATCACAGAAGCGGTTTGTACCCCAACGCGACCCAGAGCGGCAATCAGCGTGAACGCGATAATACCGTAGCGCACCAGTGCGGAGAGGAAGTCAGCAACGGTTGCATCAATTTTACGTGCCACCATCAGGCGGTTAACGGTGTTTGATACGATTCGCGCCACAATCATACCGATAATGACAATGGCGATGGCCGCAACGATGTTGACGGCATAGCTTAACAGCAGCTCCTGATTGCGGACCAGCCAGGTGCCCGCACCATTTATGCTGTCGACAACATTCAAATCTTCCATTCAATATTCCTTTTTTGCTTACCCAAATGGGAAAAATAAAGCCGTCCCAACGGGACTGGCAATCTGACAAGGGTAAACAATAAACCTGGATTTTGCCAAACAGATCACAGAATTCTCTGCCAGCAGCATATTGAAATGGCAATAAAAAAGGCCCGCATTTGCGGGCCTCATGTCACGTAGAACGGCGTAAATTACAGAACGTCAACCGCGTTCAGTTCTTTGAAAGCCTGTTCCAGACGGGTGATCATGGTTGCCTGACCAGCACGCAGCCATACGCGCGGATCGTAGTATTTCTTGTTCGGCTGATCTTCGCCTTTCGGGTTGCCCAGTTGGCCCTGCAGGTAAGCTTCATTCGCTTTGTAGTAGTTCAGAACGCCTTCCCAGGTAGCCCATTGGGTATCGGTGTCGATGTTCATTTTCACTACGCCGTAGCTTACGGAGTCTTTGATTTCCTGAGCAGTAGAACCGGAACCGCCGTGGAAGACGAAGTTCAGGCTGTTGTGCGGCAGGTTATGTTTCTTAGAAACATAGTCCTGAGAGTCGCGCAGGATGGTCGGGGTCAGAACAACGTTACCCGGCTTGTAAACGCCGTGTACGTTACCGAAGGAAGCTGCGATGGTGAAACGCGGGCTGATTTTGCTCAGCTCGGTGTATGCGTAATCAACGTCTTCCGGCTGGGTGTACAGTGCAGAAGCGTCCATGTGGCTGTTGTCCACGCCGTCTTCTTCACCACCGGTGCAACCCAGTTCGATTTCCAGGGTCATGCCCATTTTGGACATGCGCGCCAGGTATTTGGAGCAGATTTCGATGTTCTCTTCCAGAGACTCTTCAGACAGGTCGATCATGTGAGAAGAGAACAGCGGTTTGCCGGTTGCTGCGAAGTGTTTTTCACCCGCGTCCAGCAGACCGTCGATCCACGGCAGCAGTTTCTTCGCGCAGTGGTCAGTGTGCAGGATAACCGGAACACCGTAGTGTTCAGCCATCTGGTGAACGTGATGCGCGCCAGAGATAGCACCCAGGATTGCAGCGCCCTGAGGAACGTCAGACTTCACGCCTTTACCCGCGATGAAAGAAGCACCACCGTTGGAGAACTGTACGATTACCGGCGCTTTAACTTTAGCAGCGGTTTCCAGAACGGCGTTGATGGAGTCGGTACCCACGCAGTTAACAGCTGGCAGAGCAAAGTTGTTTTCTTTAGCTACCTGGAAAACTTTCTGTACGTCATCACCAGTGATTACGCCTGGTTTTACGAAATCAAAAATTTTAGACATATTACGAATCCTGTATCTTCGGCCTTGGAAAGGGCGCGCGCTCTAAAGCGCGCTAATAATTGGGCAGGTTTCCCTGCCCATTAAATGCTTACTTTTTAGCGCGCTCTTCGAGCATCGCTACTGCTGGCAATACTTTACCTTCCACGAATTCGAGGAAAGCGCCGCCGCCAGTGGAGATGTAGGAGATTTTGTCAGCAATGCCGAACAGGTCGATTGCTGCCAAGGTGTCACCGCCGCCTGCGATAGAGAACGCTTCGCTGTCTGCGATAGCGTTAGCAACGATTTCAGTACCTTTGCGGAAGTTCGGGAATTCGAACACGCCAACCGGGCCATTCCACAGAATGGTTTTCGCATTTTTCAGGATGTCAGCCAGCTGCTGTGCAGAAGCGTCGCCGATGTCCAGGATCTGCTCGTCTTCTTTCACATCGCTAACGGACTTCAGAGTAGCCGGTGCAGTTTCAGAGAATTCAGTCGCTACGCGAACGTCAGTCGGGACCGGGATGTCGCAAGTGGTCAGCAGACGCTTAGCTTCGTCAACCAGGTCAGCTTCGTACAGGGATTTACCCACGTTGTGGCCTTGAGCGGCAACGAAGGTGTTCGCGATACCACCGCCAACGATCAGCTGGTCAGCGATTTTTGACAGAGAATCCAGAACGGTCAGTTTGGTGGAAACTTTAGAACCGCCAACGATAGCAACCATCGGACGAGCAGGTTCTTTCAGTGCTTTACCCAGCGCATCCAGCTCAGCAGCCAGCAGCGGGCCTGCGCAAGCTACATCAGCGAATTTACCGATACCGTGAGTAGAAGCCTGTGCACGGTGAGCTGTACCGAAAGCGTCCATTACGAATACGTCGCACAGCGCAGCATATTTTTTGGACAGTGCTTCGTCGTCTTTCTTCTCGCCTTTGTTGAAGCGAACGTTTTCCAGAACCACCAGTTCACCGGCAGCGACTTCAACGCCGTCCAGGTAATCTTTTACCAGGCGAACCGGAGCAGACAGTTTGTCTTTCAGGTAGTTAACAACCGGCAGCAGAGAGAATTCTTCGTTGTACTCGCCTTCGGTAGGACGACCCAGGTGGGAAGTTACCATCACTTTCGCACCCTGTTTCAGGGCCAGTTCGATGGTCGGCAGAGAAGCACGGATACGCGCATCGCTGGTTACTTTCCCTTCTTTAACTGGTACGTTCAGGTCCGCACGGATAAAAACGCGTTTACCAGCCAGATCCAGATCGGTCATCTTAATTACAGACATGGTGAATCCTCTCGTTGATTCATAAAGTTTTGTCGACGCTCAAGCGTCGAGCCTGAAACCAATAGCAGCCATCGCTAACGTAGTGTCGAGCATACGGTTAGCAAAGCCCCATTCATTATCACACCAGACCAGCGTTTTGATCAGGTGAGCGCCACTCACACGCGTTTGCGTACCATCAACGATGGCGCTGTGCGGGTCGTGGTTAAAATCTACAGAGACCAACGGTAATTCCGTATAGTCAACTATACCATGAAATGCACCTTGTGCTGCTTTTTGCAGCAACTGGTTGACTTCACTGGCTTTTACTGGTTTTTTCACCGTCACGCTTAAGTCGATCGCCGTCACATTTATGGTCGGTACACGCACCGCTATCGCTTCAAAACGATCGTTAAACTGCGGGAAAATTCGCGTGATGCCCGCCGCCAGTTTGGTATCAACCGGAATAATCGACTGGCTGGCCGCTCGCGTGCGACGCAGGTCAGGATGATAAGCATCAATAACCTGCTGATCGTGCATCGCGGAGTGGATCGTGGTGACGGTACCAGACTCAATGCCGTAAGCATCATCCAGCAATTTAATGACGGGTATTATGCAATTCGTGGTGCAGGAAGCGTTGGAAACGATCCGGTGCTCAGCGCGCAGCTGATCCTGATTAACGCCATATACAACGGTTGCGTCGATGTCGTGACTACCAGGATGTGAAAAGAGCACTTTTTTTGCACCAGCGGCAATATGCGCCTCGCCGTGTTCGCGATTGCCGAAGACCCCCGTACAATCCAGCACGATGTCGACACCCAGTTCGCGCCATGGAAGTGCATCGAGTGTTCGCTCATGCAGAATGCGGATAGCGTCATCGCCAACGATGAGCTGGTCACGTTCCTGACGAACATCCCAGGCAAAACGTCCATGGCTGGTGTCATATTTCAACAAATGCGCCATGCCTGCAGCATCCGCAAGTTCGTTGATTGCCACCACGGTGATTTCCGCCCGACGCCCGGATTCATACAAAGCACGAACCACGTTGCGTCCGATGCGACCGAAACCATTAATCGCTACGCGTACGGTCATAGGTCTCCTGCAAGGATTTCTCAGAAACGATGTGGCAGACAGAGTAATGCAGCAAATCGCTCAGGGAAACCTTACCTGTCGCAAACTGCGACTAATTGGTTAATTGTCGAACATTTAATCGACTGAAACGCTTCAGCTAGAATAAGCGAAACGCGGAATAAAAGGAATGATTGTCCAGCAACAGAACACAGTTATCTGACTTGCGTCACATTTTAACGCCCTTCAACGCTAAATTTATTCCATATTCCAGAATGACGAATAACTTTAGCAAAATTATTTCGTTGTCGTGTTACACACCCTGATTTAAATCAGAAAGCCCCCTAACCTGCATCTAATCACCAGCGCGAGGTCCGAGTCCCGGAGCCCTTCAACGATGCCGCAGACGCTCTGGATAGCAGACTGCGCCGTGCGATTGCGCAACGCGCGGCGCGTTCCGGAAAAGCAAAAAAAAACGGGCCGCCTGAGCGACCCGTTTTCACCTGTAATCGAAATTACAGCAGTTCTTTAGCTTTCGCGACAACGTTGTCTACGGTGAAGCCGAACTCTTCAAACAGCAGCTCTGCCGGAGCAGACTCACCAAAGGTGGTCATACCGACGATTGCGCCGTTCAGGCCCACATATTTGAACCAGTAGTCAGCGATACCTGCTTCCACTGCAACGCGAGCGGAAACCGCTTTCGGCAGCACAGACTCACGGTAAGCGGCATCCTGTTTGTCGAACGCGTCGGTAGACGGCATGGAAACCACGCGAGCCTTCACGCCTTCGGCAGTCAGTTTGTCCCACGCAGCCACAGCCAGCTCAACTTCAGAACCGGTAGCGATGAAGATCAGTTCCGGCTGACCGTCGCAGTCTTTCAGCACGTAACCACCGCGAGCGATGTTTGCCAGTTGCTCTTCGGTACGCTCCTGCTGTGCCAGGTTCTGGCGGGAGAGGATCAGCGCGGTCGGGCCGTCCTGACGCTCAACACCGTATTTCCACGCAACGGCGGATTCAACCTGGTCACACGGACGCCATGTGCTCATGTTCGGGGTCACACGCAGAGAAGCAACCTGCTCTACCGGCTGGTGAGTCGGGCCGTCTTCGCCCAGACCGATGGAGTCGTGGGTGTAGACCATGACCTGACGCTGTTTCATCAGCGCAGCCATACGCACCGCGTTACGGGCATATTCCACAAACATCAGGAAGGTGGAGGTGTACGGCAGGAAACCACCGTGCAGGGAGATACCGTTCGCAATAGCGGTCATACCGAATTCACGCACACCGTAATGGATGTAGTTACCGGCAGTATCTTCGTTAATCGCTTTCGAACCAGACCACAGCGTCAGGTTAGACGGTGCCAAGTCAGCGGAGCCGCCGAGGAATTCAGGCAGCAGAGGACCGAAGGCTTCAATCGCGTTCTGAGAAGCTTTACGGCTGGCGATTTTCGCCGGATTAGCCTGCAGCTTAGCAATGAACTCGTTCGCTTTGGCGTCGAAGTCAGACGGCATTTCACCTTTCATACGACGGGTGAATTCAGCCGCTTCCTGCGGGTAGGCTTTCGCATAAGCAGCGAACTTCTCGTTCCATGCAGCTTCTTTTGCCTGACCGGCTTCTTTCGCATCCCACTGCGCGTAGATTTCAGACGGGATTTCGAACGGCGCGTATTTCCAGCCCAGCTGTTCACGGGTCAGTGCGATTTCTGCATCGCCCAGCGGTGCACCGTGAGAGTCGTGAGTACCCGCTTTGTTCGGAGAACCGAAACCGATGATGGTTTTGCACATCAGCAGGGACGGTTTGTCGGTTACTGCGCGTGCTTCTTCAACTGCGCGCTTAATCGCGTCAGCATCGTGGCCATCAACACCACGAACCACATGCCAGCCGTAAGCTTCAAAACGCTTCGCGGTGTCATCGGTGAACCAGCCTTCAACGTGGCCATCGATAGAGATGCCGTTGTCATCGTAGAACGCAACCAGTTTGCCCAGCTTCAGCGTACCAGCCAGGGAACATACCTCGTGAGAGATACCTTCCATCATGCAGCCGTCGCCCATGAAAGCATAGGTGAAGTGGTCAACGATGTCGTGACCTGGACGGTTAAACTGCGCCGCCAGCGTTTTTTCAGCGATAGCCATACCCACTGCATTCGCAATACCCTGACCCAGAGGACCTGTAGTGGTTTCAACACCCGCGGTGTAACCCACTTCCGGGTGACCCGGAGTTTTGGAGTGCAGCTGACGGAAGTTCTGCAGCTCGGACATCGGCAGATCGTAGCCGGTGAGGTGCAGCAGGCTATAAATCAGCATGGAGCCGTGGCCGTTGGACAGCACGAAGCGGTCACGGTCAGCCCAGGACGGGTTAGTCGGGTTGTGGTTCAGGAAATCACGCCACAGGACTTCGGCAATGTCAGCCATACCCATCGGGGCACCCGGGTGACCGGATTTGGCTTTCTGTACTGCGTCCATGCTCAGCGCACGAATAGCATTGGCAAGCTCTTTACGTGAGGACATTTTGACTCCAGATCGGATAATGAAGGCTGAGCCCTTAACGACTTGACGACAGCGCGTTTTGGGCTACGCCGGAAAAAAGTGCCAACAATGTAACCCAAGCCGCGTGTCATGTACATGGAGCATCCTTTTGCCGCTTCAGAAATCTCTGGATCATGCGCGCAAGTTGCGCAATCTTCTCGCCCGCGTATTGTTCTTTTCTTTATACTTAGGCCGAGCGTCGGTTCACCTGCAAACGACGTAATTTTTAGAATAATCCTGACTTTGTGCGGAAGAGAAAAAATGAAAATTCGCGCTTTACTGCTTGCTACGAGCATGGCTGCGGCATTGACCGGCTGCCAGAACATGGACTCCAACGGACTGCTTTCTTCTGGCGCGGAGGCTTTTCAGGCCTACAGTCTGAGCGATGCTCAGGTAAAAGCGCTGAGCGATCAGGCCTGTAAAGATATGGACAGCAAGGCTACTATCGCCCCGGCCAGCAGCGAGTACGCAACGCGTCTTGGCAAAATCGCCGCCGCGCTTGGCGATAACATTAACGGCCAGCCGGTGAACTACAAAGTCTATATGGCGAAAGATGTGAATGCCTTTGCCATGGCAAACGGCTGTATCCGCGTGTACAGCGGCCTGATGGATATGATGACCGACAACGAAGTCGAAGCGGTGATCGGCCATGAAATGGGCCACGTCGCGCTGGGTCACGTGAAAAAAGGTATGCAGGTTGCGCTGGGTACCAACGCCGTACGTGCAGCGGCGGCATCCGCTGGCGGTATTGTCGGCAGCCTGTCGCAGTCGCAATTGGGCGATCTTGGCGAGAAACTGGTGAACTCGCAGTTCTCCCAGCGTCAGGAATCCGAGGCGGATGATTACTCGTATGATTTGTTGCGCAAACGCGGGATCAATCCGGCAGGTTTAGCCACCAGCTTTGAGAAACTTGCCAAACTGGAAGCTGGACGTCAAAGCTCAATGTTTGACGATCACCCGGCATCCGCAGAACGTGCGCAACATATTCGCGATCGCATGAGCGCAGACGGGATCAAATAACCGTTAATCGTGCCGGATGCGGCGTGAACGCCTTATCCGGCCTACAAACATCAACCAGCTGTAGGCCGGATAAGCGTTAGCGCCATCCGGCAAAACAACTTACTCGCCTTTTTTCGCTGCCTGGATGTACAGCATTTCCAGAGCCAGCGTAGCCGCCGCCAGTGCGGTGATCTCTGACTGATCGTAGGCCGGAGCCACTTCAACAACATCCATCCCGACGATATTCAGATCTTTCAGACCACGTACCAGCTTGATCGCGCGATCGGAAGTCAGACCGCCAATCACTGGCGTACCGGTACCCGGCGCAAACGCAGGATCCAGGCAGTCGATATCAAAGGTCAGATACACCGGCATATCACCGACAATCTGCTTAACCTGGGCGGTGATGTCATCCACGCTGCGATCGTTCACCTGGCAGGCATCCAGCACGGTAAAGCCGTTGTCTTTGTCGAATTCGGTACGAATACCAATCTGCACAGAGTGATTCGGATCGATCAGACCTTCGTTCGGCGCAGTGTAGAACATGGTGCCGTGGTCGAATTCGCAGCCGTTCGCGTAGGTATCGGTGTGGGCATCAAAATGCACCAGCGCCATTTTACCAAAATGCTTAGCGTGTGCGCGCAGCAGCGGCAGCGTGACGAAGTGGTCGCCGCCGAAGGAGAGCATGCGCTTACCGGCAGAAAGCAGCTTCTCAGCATGCGCCTGCAGTTTTTCACTCATTTCACGCGCATCACCGAAGGCATAAACCAGATCGCCGCAGTCCACCACGTTCAGGCGCTCGCGCATATCGAAGTTCCACGGGAAGCGGTTATGCTCCCACGCCAGGTTAGTGGAAACCTGACGGATCGCCGCCGGACCATGACGCCCGCCCGCACGACCAGACGTTGCCATATCAAACGGTACACCGGTGATCACCCAGTCGGCGTCGCTGTCGTACGGCATGAAGTTCATCGGCAGACGTAAAAAACCAAAGGCGTTAGAAACCAGGGAGTTGTCGTATTGATGACCTAAGGTGCTCATGTACTGACCTCTTTAAAAATCGATGAAAAAAAATCCCCTCCGCGTCGTTAAGCCCGACGAGGAAGGGATTGATTTGGTAGCTGCATATTTACGGCAAATTATCGCCGTTATTTTGTACGGATTCAAGTAAGTGCCACAAATGCGGCTTCGCTTTATCCGGCCTACTTTCGTAGGCCCGGTAAGCGTAGCGCCAGCAGGCATTTATCGTTACTCATCTTCCAGATAAGTATAACCGTACAGACCGGCCTCAAACTCTTCGAGGAACTGTTGCTGCAGCTCGGTATCCAGATCGGTGTTTTTCACCTGGTCACGGAACTGCGTCAGCAGGGTATTCGGATCCAACTGCACGTACTGCAGCATATCCGCCACGGTATCCCCTTCGTCGGACAGCTCAACTTCTACGCTGCCGTCAGGGAAGACGAACACGTCAACCGCTTCGGTATCACCAAACAGGTTGTGCATGTTGCCGAGGATCTCCTGGTACGCCCCCACCATAAAGAAGCCCAGCATCGGCGGGTTCTCCGGGTCATATTCCGGCATCGGCATGGTGGTCGCAATGCCATCACCGTCAACGTAGTGGTCGATAGCGCCATCAGAGTCACAGGTGATATCCAACAGCACCGCGCGGCGCTCAGGTACCTGATTCAGTCCTTCCAGCGGCATTACCGGGAACAGCTGATCGATCCCCCACGCATCCGGCATCGACTGGAACAGCGAGAAGTTGACGTAAATCTTATCCGCCATACGCTCCTGCAGCTCGTCGATAATCGGGCGATGCGCGCGGTTGCTCGGGTCGAGTTGTTTCTGCACTTCATGGCACATGTTCAGATAAAGCTGCTCAGCCCACGCACGCTCTTGCAGGCTAAAGGTACCTGAAGAGTAACCAACGTGAATATCGTGCAGATCCATCTGGCTGTCGTGCAGCCATTCACGCAGCGAACGGCGAGTTCCCGGTTCATGCATTTCTTGCCAGGTTTCCCACATACTTTGCAGAGCACGCGGCGCATCATCAGCCGGAGGCGTTGCTTCTGTGTGTTCGCTACGCTCAACGCCGATAATGTTAGATACCAGCACGGTATGGTGCGCGGTAACCGCGCGGCCAGACTCGGTGATTACCGTCGGATGCGGCAGACCGTGTTCTTCACAGGCGTCGCCAATTGCCCAGATGATGTTGTTGGCGTATTCGTTCAGGCCGTAGTTTACGGAACAGTCAGACTGCGAACGGGTACCTTCGTAATCCACGCCCAGACCACCGCCCACGTCGAAGCACTGGATATTAACGCCAAGCTTGTGCAGCTCAACGTAGAAACGCGCCGATTCACGTACGCCGGTGGCGATATCACGAATGTTCGCCATCTGCGAGCCAAGGTGGAAGTGCAGCAACTGAATGCTGTCCAGACGACCGCGCTCGCGCAGAATTTCGACCAGTTGCAGCACCTGGTTTGCCGCCAGGCCGAATTTCGATTTTTCCCCGCCTGAGGACTGCCACTTGCCAGAGCCCTGCGACGCCAGACGCGCACGCACGCCCAGACGCGGAACGACATTCAGGCGTTCAGCTTCATCCAGCACGATTGCAATTTCAGACATCTTCTCGATGACCAGATAGACCTTATGGCCCATCTTCTCGCCAATCAGCGCCAGACGGATATATTCGCGGTCTTTATAACCGTTACACACGATCACGCTACGGGTCATTCCGGCATGAGCCAGAACGGCCATCAGTTCAGCTTTGGAACCCGCTTCCAGTCCCAGCGGTTCGCCGGAGTGGATCAGCGATTCAATCACGCGGCGGTGCTGGTTGACCTTGATCGGGTAAACGAGGAAATAGTCACCGTTGTAACCGTAAGATTCACGGGCACGTTTAAACGCGGCGTTAATCGAACGCAGACGGTGTTGCAGGATCTGCGGGAAGCAGAACAATGCAGGCAAACGCTGGCCCTGCGCTTCACGGGCTTTCACCAACTCAGCAAGGTCAACGCGCGCTTCGGGTACGTCCGGATCCGGGCACACGCTGATGTGACCCAGTTCATTGACGTCGTAGTAGTTATTACCCCACCAGGCAATATTGTAAGTACGCAGCATCTTGCTGGCTTCCTGGGAACTCATTGCAACCTCCTGCATGGAGCGTAGTACACCGTGTTCGCCTGCTGACGAAGGCGAACCCAAAGAAATGTCGTCAGACATAGCGAACCTCAATTTTATTAACAAGTGTAAAACAGTTGACTACTATCGCAATCCGAAGACGCGATAACAACCCAAATACAGGCAGAATTTGCAGCAGATAGTGCTGACGCTCCGACTGTGCGACCGGTTTCTTTTTCATATCAATGTAAACACGTAACCGAACTTAATGCTGACGGTTCGGCGAAACCACGAGAAAACTCTTGTTTACCAAGAGCGCCCTTGTTCAGTTCTTAGTGACCGTTACCGGCTCTTGAGTCCTGAGATACGCCGAGATGGGTATACACTTCATCCTTCATGCAGCCTCTTTGTTGGCTACGCTCATTCGCCCCAGTCACGTACTACTCGTACGTTCAGGAGACTCATTCACTTGCCGCCTCGACGCAGCATAAATGATTTTGTGTATATAACATCGACAGGTATGCAAAGCAGAGATGCAGATTGCGGGGGACATATGTACACCAGAACGGTGCGACAGATTCTGCAGAATACAACGGTTCATTATCTCGTATCACCTCCACGGTTGCTCCTTACGGAACGAACCCACAAGCCAAAGCTAAAGTTTTAACCCGGCTGGAAGTGGCAACACGATGAAAACGTCGTGTGCTTTTGTCTATCCTAAATAATTCGAGTTGCGGGAAGGCGGCAACGCAGAGAGTCCCCGGGAGCTTACATGAGTAAGTGACTGGGGCGAGCGAGGAAGCCAACGCACATGCAACTTGAAGTATGACGGATATGAGCCGCGCGCCGCGTTTTATACCGATAAGAAAGTCAAAAAGCAAAAGATAAATATGCACATTGCCAGCACCGTCAGGAAAAATTTCCAGTTACATTTTCAGTACAATGCGACCTCAATCAAAAAAAGCTGGAAATCAGGCGAAGAACTGTCCTAAAATAGCCGTCCAGATGTTAATCCATCTATACCGATTAACACTCAGACTGCCAGTGTCCGTCATCTGCAGACTCATGGTAGAATCTTCTACACATGGCTATTCCACTCGACAGTTTGAGCTAACCAAATTCTCCTTAGGTGAAATTAAATATGGCAAAACACCTTTTTACGTCCGAGTCCGTATCAGAAGGGCATCCTGACAAAATCGCTGACCAAATCTCTGATGCTGTGCTGGATGCAATCCTGGAACAGGATCCAAAAGCACGCGTTGCCTGCGAAACCTACGTCAAAACCGGTATGGTTTTAGTTGGCGGTGAGATCACCACCAGCGCATGGGTCGATATCGAAGAGATCACCCGTAACACGGTTCGCGAAATTGGCTATGTGCATTCCGACATGGGCTTTGACGCCAACTCTTGCGCGGTACTGAGCGCGATTGGTAAACAGTCTCCGGACATCAACCAGGGTGTTGACCGTGCCGATCCGCTGGAACAGGGCGCAGGCGACCAGGGCCTGATGTTTGGTTATGCAACCAACGAAACCGACGTGCTGATGCCAGCACCTATTACCTATGCTCACCGTCTGGTGCAGCGTCAGGCTGAAGTGCGTAAAAACGGCACCTTATCCTGGCTGCGTCCGGATGCCAAAAGCCAGGTAACCTTCCAGTATGACGACGGCAAAATCGTCGGTATTGATGCGGTTGTTCTGTCTACTCAGCACTCTGAAGATATCGACCAGAAATCGCTGCAAGAAGCCGTTATGGAAGAGATCATCAAGCCGGTACTGCCGACTGAATGGCTGACCGCTTCGACCAAATTCTTCATCAACCCAACTGGTCGTTTCGTTATCGGCGGCCCGATGGGCGACTGCGGTCTGACCGGTCGTAAAATCATCGTTGATACCTACGGCGGCATGGCGCGTCACGGCGGCGGTGCATTCTCTGGTAAAGATCCGTCTAAAGTTGACCGTTCCGCAGCCTATGCAGCCCGTTACGTAGCGAAAAACATCGTTGCCGCAGGCCTGGCTGACCGTTGTGAGATTCAGGTTTCCTACGCAATCGGCGTGGCAGAACCGACATCTATCATGGTGGAAACGTTCGGTACTGAAAAAGTGCCTTCAGAGCAGCTGACCCTTCTGGTGCGTGAGTTTTTCGACCTGCGCCCGTATGGCCTGATTCAGATGCTGGATCTGCTGCACCCGATTTACAAAGAAACCGCTGCTTACGGTCACTTTGGTCGCGAACATTTCCCATGGGAAAAAACCGACAAAGCACAGTTGCTGCGCGACGCTGCCGGTCTGAAGTAATTTAAACCAGACTTAACGCTTATGAAGACCAGCCTCGCGCTGGTCTTTTTTTATACCTATTTCCTCTCCCACATCCATCACCAAACCGCGCTGATTACTATTGCTTTAAATGAAAATGAAAGCGATTACATCACACCATATTTCCCTCTACCTTGAATTAACATCTCTTATCCAGCACACTTGCATCACTGTTACATTATATTTCATCATTGTCTTAAATTCAGACGACCAACATTATTTAATCCCAATAAATAATGTTAACTTTCAATGAATTAACCAATAATCCGCATGAATGACAGTGTAAGCGATTACACTAATGTGATGTGATTCGCATTTTTTTACCCCGTACTCACCTACCCTTAACATCAACAAAACTAGCTACCCAACCGGAGGGCATCATGCCTGACAATAAAAAAACGGGGCGTTCCAACAAAGCCATGACATTTTTTGTCTGCTTTCTGGCAGCCCTGGCTGGATTACTTTTTGGCCTGGATATCGGTGTTATTGCCGGTGCTTTACCGTTCATCACCGACGAGTTTCAAATTACCCCGCACACTCAGGAATGGGTGGTGAGTTCCATGATGTTTGGTGCGGCGGTAGGTGCTGTCGGCAGCGGTTGGCTCTCCTTCAAACTGGGACGCAAAAAAAGCCTGATGATCGGTGCGATCTTGTTTGTTGCGGGTTCACTGTTCTCCGCCGCTGCGCCAAACGTTGAAGTCCTGCTGGTTTCCCGCGTGCTGCTCGGCCTGGCTGTAGGCGTTGCGTCTTATACCGCGCCACTGTACCTGTCTGAAATTGCCCCGGAAAAGATTCGTGGCAGCATGATCTCTATGTATCAGCTGATGATCACCATCGGTATTTTGGGCGCGTATCTTTCCGATACAGCCTTTAGCTACAGCGGCGCATGGCGCTGGATGCTGGGTGTAATCATCATCCCTGCCCTGCTGCTTCTGGTTGGCGTTATCTTCCTGCCGGACAGCCCACGTTGGTTTGCAGCTAAACGTCGTTTTGTTGATGCTGAACGCGTCCTGTTGCGTCTGCGTGACACCAGCGCAGAAGCCAAACGCGAGCTGGATGAAATCCGTGAAAGTCTGCAGGTGAAGCAGAGCGGCTGGGCGCTGTTTAAAGAAAACAGCAACTTCCGTCGCGCGGTATTCCTTGGCATTCTGTTACAGGTGATGCAGCAGTTCACCGGGATGAACGTCATCATGTATTACGCACCGAAAATCTTTGAGCTGGCGGGCTACACCAACACCACCGAGCAGATGTGGGGGACTGTTATCGTCGGTCTGACCAACGTGCTGGCAACCTTTATCGCCATTGGCCTGGTTGACCGTTGGGGCCGCAAGCCTACGCTGATCCTTGGCTTTATCGTGATGGCTGTTGGTATGGGCGTGCTGGGTACAATGATGCACGTGGGTATTCACTCGGCATCCGCACAATACTTCGCAGTACTGATGCTGCTGATGTTTATCGTTGGCTTTGCCATGAGCGCCGGTCCGCTGATTTGGGTACTGTGCTCTGAAATCCAGCCGCTGAAAGGCCGCGATTTCGGCATCACCTGCTCTACTGCAACCAACTGGATTGCCAACATGATCGTCGGCGCAACCTTCCTGACGATGCTGAACTCACTGGGCAGCGCCAACACCTTCTGGGTCTACGGCGGCCTGAACGTACTGTTCATCTTCCTGACTCTGTGGCTGATCCCTGAAACTAAAAACGTCTCTCTGGAACACATTGAGCGTAACCTGATGAAAGGTCGTAAACTGCGCGAAATTGGCGCACACGACTAATCACCAAAGGCTTCCTCCCCAGCGGAGGAAGCCTTCCTCTTGCAGTCCCTTCCCTGTCGCACTATCCTCTGGCGTTATGAAAACCTCCCGTCTCCCTATCGCCATCCAACAAGCCGTTATGCGTAGCCTGCGGGAAAAACTCGCCCAGGCCAATCTCAAGCTCGAACGCCAATATCCGGAGCCAAAGCTGGTTTACCAACAGCGCGGCACCGCCGCCGGCACTGCGTGGCTACAAACCTATGAAATTCGCCTTAATCCCGTCCTGCTGATGGAAAACGTCGACGCATTCATTAACGAAGTTGTGCCCCATGAACTGGCGCATTTACTGGTGTGGAAGCACTTTGGGCGCGTGCCGCCACACGGGAAAGAGTGGAAATGGATGATGGAAAGCGTTCTGGGCGTACCGGCCCGGCGCACGCATCAGTTTGAACTGCAATCGGTGCAGCGCAAGACTTTTACTTACCGCTGTAAGTGTCAGGAGCACCAACTGACCGTCCGCCGCCATAACCGCGTTGTGCGCGGTGAGGCCACCTACCGCTGTGTTCACTGCGGCGAACCGCTAGTTGCAGAATAATCTTCAGAATTATCAGGAACTTTTCTGACCTAACTGATTGCATACTGGAATAACTTTCGCTACGTTGCGGGCTCGTTTTGACACGGAGTTTGTGATGTACCGTCATTTTTCTTTTGCTGCGGCCCTGTTAGCCGCTGCGTTTTCAGGCCCGGTTTTAGCCGAAGGCATCAACAGTTTTTCTCAGGCAAAAGCAGCAGGCGTCAAGGTGAACGCCGATGCGCCGGGCGATTTCTACTGCGGTTGTAAAATTAACTGGCAAGGCAAAAAAGGGGTCGTTGACCTCGAATCCTGCGGCTATAAAGTGCGAAAAAATGAAAACCGCGCCAGTCGAATTGAATGGGAGCACGTTGTCCCCGCCTGGCAATTTGGTCATCAGCGTCAGTGCTGGCAGGACGGAGGGCGTAAAAACTGCGCCAAAGATCCGGTCTACCGTAAGATGGAAAGCGACATGCATAACCTGCAACCTGCGGTGGGTGAGGTAAATGGCGATCGCGCTAACTTCATGTACAGCCAGTGGAACGGTGGCGAGGGTCAGTATGGGCAATGCGCCATGAAGGTCGACTTCAAAGAGAAAGTTGCCGAGCCGCCGGCCCGCGCCCGTGGTGCCATTGCTCGTACCTATTTTTACATGCGCGACCAGTACGATCTAACGCTCTCCCGCCAGCAAACTCAGCTTTTTAACGCCTGGAATAAGCAATATCCGGTCACCGACTGGGAGTGTGAGCGCGACGAACGCATTGCAAAGGTACAGGGGAACCATAACCCATATGTGCAACGCGCTTGCCAGGCGCAAAAGAGCTAACCTACACTAGCGTCAATATTTTTAACCATGCCCTGGCATTTCGTAGCCCAGGGCCATGACGCGGATGTTTAACTATGCGCATTCCTCGCATTTATCACCCTGAGCCAATCACTTCCGGCAGCCAAATTTCACTGTGTGAAGATGCAGCCAACCATATCGGCCGCGTGCTGCGTATGGGACCGGGCCAGGCGCTACAGCTGTTTGATGGCAGCAATCAGGTATTCGATGCTGAAATCACCCACGCCAGTAAAAAAAGCGTGGACGTGAAGGTACTTAACGCTGAACTCGACGATCGTGAGTCGCCGTTGCACATCCACCTGGGTCAGGTGATGTCGCGCGGTGAAAAAATGGAATTCACTATCCAGAAATCGATCGAACTGGGTGTAAGCCTCATTACGCCACTTTTTTCTGAGCGCTGCGGCGTTAAACTGGACAGTGAACGCCTGAACAAGAAGCTCCAGCAGTGGCAGAAAATCGCCATTGCCGCCTGCGAACAGTGCGGTCGTAACCGGGTGCCCGAAATTCGCCCGGCAATGGATTTGGAAGCATGGTGCGCGGAACAGGACGAAGGTCTGAAACTGAACCTGCATCCGCGCGCCAACGCCAGCATCAATACGCTGCCGCTGCCGGTGGAACGCATCCGCTTGCTGATTGGCCCGGAAGGCGGGTTGTCGGCAGATGAAATTGCCATGACCGCACGTTATCAGTTTACTGATATTCTGTTAGGACCTCGCGTTCTGCGTACTGAGACAACCGCGCTCACCGCCATTACTGCGCTACAGGTGCGTTTTGGCGATCTGGGCTAAGGCATAAACGGAGAAGAAAATGATCAAGCTCGGCATCGTGATGGATCCCATCGCAAGCATCAACATCAAGAAAGATTCCAGCTTCGCTATGCTGCTGGAAGCGCAACGTCGCGGTTACGAAATTCATTATATGGAGATGGCCGATCTTTATCTGATCAACGGTGAAGCCCGCGCCCATACGCGTACCCTGAGCGTAGAGCAGAACTACGACAAATGGTATGAGTTCAAGAGCGAGCAGGATCTCCCGCTGGCAGACCTGGACGTTATTCTGATGCGTAAGGATCCGCCGTTTGATACCGAGTTCATCTACGCTACCTATATTCTGGAACGTGCAGAAGAAAAAGGGACGCTGATCGTCAACAAACCGCAGAGCCTGCGCGACTGCAACGAAAAGCTGTTCACCGCATGGTTTGCCGACCTGACGCCGGAAACGCTGGTCACGCGTAACAAAGCGCAGTTGAAAGCCTTCTGGCAAAAACACAGCGACATCATTCTCAAACCGCTGGATGGTATGGGCGGCGCATCTATTTTCCGTGTGAAGGAAGGCGACCCGAACCTTGGCGTCATTGCTGAAACGCTGACCGAGCACGGTACCCGCTACTGCATGGCGCAGAACTATCTGCCAGCAATTAAAGATGGCGATAAACGCGTCCTGGTGGTCGATGGCGAACCCGTTCCTTATTGCCTGGCGCGTATTCCGCAGGGCGGCGAAACCCGTGGCAACCTGGCCGCTGGCGGTCGTGGCGAGCCGCGTCCTTTGACCGACAGCGACTGGGAAATTGCACGTCGCATTGGGCCAACGCTGAAAGCGAAAGGTTTGATTTTTGTCGGTCTGGATATCATTGGCGATCGTCTGACGGAAATTAACGTTACCAGCCCAACCTGTATTCGTGAAATCGAAGCGGAGTTCCCGGTTTCGATTACCGGTATGCTGATGGATGCCATTGAGGCGCGTTTGCAGAAGTAAATACGTTGCCGGATAGCGACGCCATCGCGTCTTATCCGGCCTGAAATTGCACCCCGCAGACCGGATTAGGCGAAGCCGTCATCCGGCAATGCTATCTTCAGAGGGTGACATCTTCGAGCTTTGCCCACATACTGGGCTCTGTTGCTTTTTTGAACCAGGAAACAGAACCTCTGACAATGAATTTACAGCATCACTTTCTGATTGCCATGCCTGCTCTCCAGGATCCGATTTTCCGCCGTTCCGTGGTGTACATCTGTGAACATAATGAGAACGGAGCAATGGGGATTATCGTTAATAAGCCTCTGGAAAACTTACAAATTGAAGGGATTCTGGAAAAGCTGAAGATTACCCCAGAAGAACGCGATCCGGCCATTCGTCTGGATAAACCAGTGATGCTCGGCGGCCCGCTGGCGGAAGACCGTGGATTTATTCTGCATACCCCGCCGTCACGTTTTGCATCCAGTATCCGCATTTCAGATAACACCATCATCACCACCTCCCGCGATGTACTAGAAACCCTGGGCACACAAGAACAACCGTCCGAAGTGCTGGTTGCGCTGGGTTATTCATCATGGGAAAAAGGTCAACTGGAACAAGAGTTACTGGATAACGCCTGGCTCACTGCGCCCGCAGACCTCAACATCTTATTCAAAACGCCGATTGCCGACCGCTGGCGCGATGCGGCGAAGCTTATCGGGATAGATATTCAGACCATGCCAGGCGTGGCGGGACATGCCTGATGAGCGGAACATTACTCTCTTTTGATTTTGGTACGAAAAGTATTGGTGTTGCTGTTGGTCAGCGCATTACCGGTACGGCCAGACCGTTGCCCGCCATTAAGGCGCAGGACGGTACGCCAGACTGGAGTTTGATTGAACGCCTGCTGAAAGAATGGCAGCCGGATGAAATCATTGTCGGCCTACCACTCAACATGGATGGCACAGAACAGCCCCTTACCGCGCGCGCGCGTAAGTTCGCTAACCGTATTCACGGTCGCTTTGGCTTAACCGTAACGCTGCACGATGAACGCTTGAGCACCGTCGAGGCCCGCTCCGGCCTGTTCGAACAAGGCGGATACCGGGCGTTGAATAAAGGCAAAGTAGATTCCGCTTCTGCCGTGGTCATCCTCGAAAGCTATTTCGAGCAGGGTTACTAAATCCGTCCCTGCGCCTGACGCTGCTGCTGACTTTGTGCAAATGTCTGCATACCTGTCTGTTGCCCGGTTTGAATTACGCCGGGTAGCTGATGCGTTTTCCCTTCACGAATCAAATTGCCCACGGCTGGCGTGTTGACGAGCAGCTCAAATAGCGCCACGCGTCCTCCCAGCTTATCTTCCTCCAGCTTTTGCGAAAGTACCGCCCGCAGGCTGTCTGCCAGCTGATTACGCACCGGATCTTTCTCTGTTGCCGAAAAGGTGTCCACCAGCCGCGCGATAGCCTGTGCCGCCCCTCGCGTATGTAACGTTGCCAGCACCAGATGCCCGGTTTCCGCTGCCGTTAATGCCAGACGAATGGTTTCCGCGTCGCGCAGTTCGCCCAGCAAAATGACGTCGGGATCTTCACGCAGCGCGCCGCGTAAACCGGCGGCAAAAGAAGCGCAGTGTACGCCCACCTCCCGTTGTTGAATAAGACAACGCTGGCTGGTGTAACGATATTCAATCGGGTCTTCCAGCGTCAGAATATGCCCCGCAACATGCTGATTAAGGTACTCTACCATCGCCGCCAGGGTCGTTGATTTACCGCTACCGGTAGCGCCTGTCACCAGAATTAACCCATTTTCACTGCGCAGCAGTTCAGGTATGACGTCAGGGGTCTGGAGATCGTCTAAACATGGACAATCAAGCGGGAGCAATCTTAGCGCCAGTGAGGTTCCCTGTTGATGAACAAAAGCACTGGCGCGCAGCCGCTGGGAACCGGCCAGCGCAATAGCAAAATCAATCTGCCCCTGTTCCTGCCACTGTACCTGTTGTTGCTCACTGAGCCAGCACATCAGCAGATTCTCCACGTCAGGCGTAGTAAAGGGTGCGATTTCGACTTTTCCACGTATGCGCCAACGCGCAGGCCATGCATTGCACAGGTGTAGATCCGACACGTTATGCTTTACACTAAGGGCCACTATTTCTTCCATATTCATATGAACATCCTCGGAAAATGAACGATATCGCGCATAACCTGGCACATGTCCGGGACAAAATCTCAGCCGCCGCGACGCGTTGCGGGCGGTCTTCAGAAGAAGTTACGTTGCTTGCAGTCAGTAAAACCAAACCTGCGAGCGCCATCGAAGAAGCCATTGCCGCCGGGCAGCGTGCCTTCGGTGAAAACTATGTGCAGGAAGGGGTGGATAAAATCCGCTACTTCCAGGAAAAAGGCGTCAACGATCTGCAGTGGCACTTTATCGGCCCGCTGCAGTCCAACAAAAGTCGTCTGGTCGCTGAGCACTTTGACTGGTGCCATACGATCGACCGCCTGCGTATCGCTGCCCGTCTGAGCGAACAGCGCCCGGCGGAACTGCCGCCGCTCAATGTACTGATTCAAATTAATATCAGCGATGAGAACAGTAAGTCAGGAATTCCGCTGGCAGAGCTTGATGCACTGGCCGCTGAAGTCGCTGCACTGCCGCGCATTACCCTGCGTGGTCTGATGGCGATTCCGGCTCCAGAGTCAGATTATGTAAGGCAGTTTGAAGTTGCACAGCAAATGGCGGTAGCATTTGCCGGGTTGAAAACACGCTACCCAGGCATCGACACTCTCTCACTGGGAATGTCTGATGATATGGATGCCGCCATCGCGGCGGGTAGCACGATGGTGCGCATTGGCACTGCCATTTTTGGTGCTCGTGATTACACTAAAAAATAAGGAAAACTAAGGAACACCATGAATACGTTGACCTTCCTGCTCTCAACGGTAATTGAGCTGTATACCATGGCGCTGCTGCTGCGCGTGTGGATGCAATGGTCTCGCTGCGATTTTTACAACCCGTTCTCGCAGTTTATAGTGAAAATCACTCAGCCCATCATTGGGCCGTTACGCCGCATTATTCCCCCGATGGGACCGATCGACAGCGCCTCAGCATTAGTTGCGCTCGTTCTCAGCTTTATCAAAGCAATCGTGCTGTTTAAGGTGGTCACGTTCCAGCCGATCATCTGGATCGCCGCCGTACTGATTGTCCTGAAGACTATCGGGCTGTTGATTTTCTGGGTGCTGCTTGTGATGGCGATTATGAGCTGGGTCAGCCAGGGCCGCAGTCCTGTAGAGTACGTGCTGATTCAACTGGCAGATCCGCTGCTGCGTCCTATCCGTCGCATACTTCCAGGCATGGGCGGGATCGATTTCTCCCCAATGATTCTGGTTCTGCTGCTCTACGTTATTAACATGGGCATCGCGGAAGTGTTACAGGCGACAGGCAACATGCTGCTGCCGGGGCTGTGGATGGCGCTATGAGTGCCGTTACACCCTGCGACGACGGTCTGGTTTTACGGCTCTATATTCAGCCTAAAGCCAGCCGTGACAGTATTGTGGGTTTACATGGCGACGAAGTTAAAGTCGCCATTACCGCCCCACCGGTTGATGGCCAGGCCAATAGCCATCTGGTGAAGTTTCTCGGCAAACAGTTCCGTGTGGCAAAAAGCCAGGTCGTCATTGAGAAGGGCGAGCTTGGTCGTCACAAACAGGTTAAAATCATTCATCCGCAACAGATCCCGCCCGAAATTGCGGCGTTAACTGATTAGGTATCCCATGCAAAAAGTTGTCCTCGCGACCGGCAATGCCGGTAAAGTGCGTGAACTCGCCTCTCTTCTGAGTGATTTCGGTCTTGATGTTGTTGCCCAAACGGAACTGGGTGTTGATTCTGCAGACGAGACCGGGCTGACGTTTATTGAGAACGCCATTCTGAAGGCGCGTCATGCCGCGCAAATTACCGGCTTACCGGCCATTGCTGATGACTCAGGTCTGGCAGTAAATGCCCTTGGCGGCGCGCCGGGTATCTATTCAGCCCGCTATTCCGGCGAAGATGCGACCGATCAGCAGAACCTGGAAAAACTGCTTCACACCCTGCAGGATATTCCTGATGACAAGCGCCAGGCGCAGTTCCATTGTGTGCTGGTGTATATGCGCCATGCAGACGATCCAACGCCTGTTGTGTGCCACGGAAGCTGGCCGGGCGTGATTACCCGCGAACCTGCCGGAAACGGTGGTTTTGGCTACGACCCGATCTTCTTTGTGCCGTCTGAAGGGAAAACCGCAGCCGAACTGACCCGTGAAGAAAAGAGTGCAATTTCTCACCGCGGACAGGCGCTGAAGCTGCTGCTGGATGCCCTGCGTAATGGTTAAGCTTCCGCCGCTAAGTCTTTATATTCACATCCCGTGGTGCGTGCAGAAATGCCCGTACTGCGACTTCAACTCGCATGCGCTAAAGGGCGAAGTCCCTCATGACGACTATGTGCAGCATCTACTGAGCGATCTGGATACTGAGGTGGCCCATGCCCAGGGCCGTGAAGTAAAGACGATTTTTATCGGTGGTGGCACGCCGAGCCTGCTTTCTGGCCCGGCGATGCAAACGCTGCTCGACGGCGTGCGAGCACGGCTGAATCTGGCCGAAGATGCAGAAATCACGATGGAGGCGAATCCCGGGACGGTGGAAGCCGATCGCTTTGTGGATTATCAACGCGCTGGCGTCAACCGTATCTCGATTGGCGTACAGAGCTTTAGCTCCGCCAAACTCGAACGTCTGGGACGTATTCACGGGCCGGAAGAAGCCAAACGAGCAGCACACCTGGCGAGCGGTCTGGGGCTACGCAGTTTTAACCTCGACCTGATGCATGGTTTACCGGATCAGACGCTGGAAGAGGCGCTGGGCGATTTACAGCAGGCCATCGCGCTCAACCCACCGCATCTTTCCTGGTATCAGTTGACCATCGAACCCAACACGCTGTTCGGTTCCCGACCGCCGGTTTTACCGGACGATGACGCGCTGTGGGATATTTTTGAGCAAGGCCACCAGCTACTTACCGCCGCGGGATATCAGCAGTACGAAACCTCAGCCTACGCCAGACCGGGTTATCAGTGTCAGCACAACCTTAACTACTGGCGTTTTGGCGACTATCTTGGCATTGGCTGCGGCGCACACGGTAAGATCACATTCCCTGACGGACGCATCCTGCGCACCACCAAAACACGGCATCCGCGTGGGTATATGCAAGGGCGTTATCTCGAAAGCCAGCGCGATGTCGCCGAAGCCGATAAGCCGTTCGAGTTCTTCATGAACCGTTTCCGGCTGCTGGAAGCCGCGCCTCGCGCGGAGTTCACGCAATATACCGGTCTTACCGAAGACGTTATTCGTCGACAGATCGATGAGGCTATTTCCCAGGGCTACCTGAGTGAATGCGATGAGTACTGGCAGATTACCCAACACGGTAAGCTGTTCTTGAATTCGCTGCTGGAGCTGTTTCTGGCGGAGTGATGGCTGGTGAACGTAGGCCTGATAAGCGTAGCGCCATCAGGAAAATTGCCGGATGGCGGCTGCGTCTAATCCGGCCTACAGGGTTAGGGCGGTAAGCGCAGCCACCTTCATCGATTAATACTGATTAAACATTTCCTGGATCTGCTTAGGATCCTTGGTTTGAGTCAGCGCAAGCTGCAGCAGAACACGTGCTTTTTGCGGGTTCAGGAAACCTGAAGCCACAAATCCGTATTTTGCATCATCAACTTCTGCATCCTGTGTAGTGGCGCCCGTTGGTACACGGGATGAACGCACTACAACGGTACCCTTATGCGCGGCGGTTGCCAGCGTATCGAAAATGGTTTTATACAGGTTACCGTTACCTACACCCGCACTGACGATCCCGGCGTAACCCGCATCCACCAGCGCTTTTGCCGGCAGATCGGAGGCATTAGCGTAGTTATAAACAATCCCAACTTTCGGCAGCTCGGTCAGCTTAGACACATCGAACGGAGTAGACGTGGTGTGCTTACGCGCAGGCGTACGCTGGTAGTCGATTTTACCGTTATGGATGTAACCCAGCGGGCCGTAGTTAACGGATTTGAAGGTAGCGACGTCGGTAGTGTTGGTTTTAGTCACGTCACGACCATCCATAACGGTGTCGTTCATCACCACCAGCACTCCGCGGTTGGCAGAGGCTTTGTCTGCGGCAGTTACTACCGCGTTATACAAGTTGAACGGGCCATCAGCGCTCATCCCCGTAGACGGACGCATTGCACCGACCAGCACCACCGGCTTGTTGCACTTGACGGTCAGGTCGAGGAAATAGGCGGTTTCTTCCATGGTATCCGTACCATGTGTTACCACGAAGCCGTCGGTTTTATCACACTCGGTATTAATCTTTTTCGCCAGCGTTAACCAGACTTCGTCATTCATATCCTGGGAGCCGATATTCACCACCTGCTCGCCTTTAACGACAGCGATATCTTTCAATTGAGGTACGGCCTCAACCAGATTTTCTACGCCAACCTTGCCTGCCGTGTAGTTAGATTTTGTCGCGGAATCACCGCCGCCGGCAATCGTCCCACCGGTCGCTAAAATGGTGATGTTTGGCAGTGCAAGCGCCGCGCCGCTGAACCCCATAACCAGTGCGGCAAGTGCCGTTTTCTTGAAAAACTCCATGTTATTTCTCCAGTTACTTGAATTTGCAGCATTATGTCTATCCTACAGATGAATAATGTGACGAGTTCCAATTAACCAGATTTATATCTCCACCAAATTGCCGTTCTTAGAGATGGATATCAAAAAAACAGAAATATACAAAATAAAACGGCACAGAATGTTTCTGTGCCGTTAATAAGAGGTGAAGATTATTTCAGAGTGCTAACCAGCGTTTTACGATCGTTTTCCAGCGTCACAACGCGGGAACAGACATCTTTGCCAAACTGCTGGAAGTCTTGTTCCTGATTCTTCCATTCGTTCTGAATTGAGGTCTGCAAGCCACCGAGGCTTCCGAGTACGCCCTGCAGTGGATTACCACCGCCTTTGAGTACGGCTTTCGCCCCCATTTCGTTGATGCTGTCCTGCAAAATGCCGCCCATCGCCTGATTAACCAGCTGTTGTCCGTCCGCGCGGACCTGATCAATCGCCTTATAATGGAAAGTCAGGCCATCAGTTCGATGCTCGATGATGCGGTTCATCTGCTCTTTCAATTGCGCATCCAGCTTGGTTAAGCGGCCACGCATGTTGCTGCTTTCACCGACCTCTTTGGCGATGATTTTGTCCAGCGCCACGCGACCTTTCTCTACGCGCGCTCTGGCACCTTCGTCGATCCACGGCAGGCTGCTACGCAACGCCGCCTGATAATCTTTGGCCTGCTCACGCTGTGCGGCGTTCAGGTTGTACTGTTTACCGTTGAAGGTGACATCGCCAGCCTGGGTAATAACCAGGTCGCCATTCTCGCCCTTCACCTGCACCGTTTGTGGGCTCAAAATCACATCGTCACGCGGGGTGACGCTGCACTGGTAATCTGCATGTGCGGCCATCGCCGTGAACGTTAGGACTGCCGCCAGCAGCGTTTTGCGCATCATATCTTTCCCTCAATACAAATCGGGCCGGCATTTGCCGACCCTGTGCTACTTAGTCCCACCAAATATCGAAAAGTTCGCTGGTACGCACTTCTTCGAGTTTGTGCTCTTCCAGCCACTTACGCACGATTGCCTGGTGTTCTTCGGTGCATTTGCCGATTTCCTGCAGACAGATCAGACCTTCCCAGGCCAGATAGCCGCTGCCGTCAAAAGCCAGCTTGTTCGGTTCGATGACTTCATTGATAAAGTCATCAACGATTTGATCGACCTGCTCTCCAGATGTACCTTCCGGGAAACGCCATGCAACCGAAAATCCTACTTCCTGGAATTCTTCGATGTGCATCTTTTTACGCAGACGACGGCTACGGTTCTTTGCCATTATTTCACCCTCTCGAACATTAAGTCCCATACGCCGTGGCCAAGACGATGACCACGTTGTTCAAATTTGGTTACCGGGCGCGATTCCGGGCGCGGTACATAATCGTTACTCTCTGACTGGTTTTTATACCCGTCAATCGAGGACATCACTTCAAGCATGTGCTCCGCATACGCTTCCCAGTCGGTCGCCATATGGAACACGCCGCCCAGCTTCAGCTTACTTAAGATATGCTCAGCAAACGGTACCTGAACGATACGGCGTTTATTATGACGTGCTTTATGCCACGGGTCAGGGAAAAACAGCTGAACCATAGATAAAGAATTGTCAGGAATCATTTTATGCAGGACTTCAACGGCATCATGGCACATGACGCGCAGGTTCTCGACACCCTCTTCATGGGCTGAAGCCAGACACGCACCAACGCCAGGTGAGTGAACCTCAATGCCGAGGAAATTCTGTTCCGGACGCGCTTTCGCCATTGCAACCAGCGACGCTCCCATACCAAAACCGATTTCCAGCGTGACTGGCGCGTCACGGCCAAACAGTTCTGCGAAATCTACAGGCTCTTCGCTGAACTCAACGCCCATCACCGGCCAGTAGTTTTCCAGCGCGTGTTCCTGCCCTTTCGTCAGTCGCCCCTGGCGACGAACAAAACTACGAATCCGGCGCAGAGGGCGGCCGTTTTCATCAAATTCCGGTGAAATGACGTCGTTCTTCATAAAAGTTTAGTCTGCTGTGTTTGAGTTCTGAAAACGGGCATTATCCAAAGTTAGTTGCCGGATGCAAGTAAAGGAAGAAAGTGAGCAGCGGAAAGTTCCGGTTTACACCCCGTTGCCGCTGTGCTGCAATCTTGCCCCCGGCAATAATGAAACGGTAATCATGCAAGCGTCTCAATTTTCGGCTCAGGTTTTGAGCTGGTACGACAAATACGGGCGGAAAACGCTGCCCTGGCAAATTGACAAGACGCCTTACAAAGTATGGCTCTCTGAGGTAATGCTGCAACAAACTCAGGTTGCGACCGTTATCCCCTATTTTGAGCGCTTTATGGCGCGCTTCCCAACGGTAACGGATTTGGCCCATGCGCCGCTGGATGAAGTTCTGCATTTGTGGACCGGGCTGGGTTATTACGCCCGTGCGCGTAATCTGCATAAAGCCGCGCAGCAGGTTGTGACGCTGCATAACGGTATATTTCCGCAAACCTTTGATGAAGTAGCCGCCCTACCTGGCGTCGGACGTTCAACCGCAGGCGCGATCCTTTCTCTCTCTCTGGGTCAGCATTTTCCGATTCTCGACGGTAACGTCAAACGCGTGCTGGCTCGCTGTTATGCTGTAAGCGGCTGGCCGGGTAAAAAAGAGGTCGAAAAGAAGCTGTGGGAGCTGAGCGAGCAAGTTACGCCGGCTCAGGGTGTTGAGCGTTTTAATCAGGCGATGATGGATTTAGGCGCCATGGTCTGTACGCGCTCAAAACCTAAATGTTCCCTGTGTCCGTTGGAAAATGGCTGTGTGGCGAGCGCCAATGCAAGTTGGGCGCTGTATCCCGGTAAAAAGCCCAAACAGACGTTACCGGAACGAACGGGCTATTTTTTACTGATGCAGCATGATGACGAAGTGCTGCTCTCACAGCGGCCGCCCAGCGGCTTATGGGGTGGCTTATACTGTTTTCCGCAGTTTGACGACGAAGATGGACTGCGCAACTGGCTGGCGCAACGACAAATTAACGCAGATAATCTGACCCAACTTAATGCGTTTCGCCATACCTTTAGCCATTTCCACTTAGATATTGTGCCTATGTGGCTTCCCGTGTCTTCATTCACCTCATGCATGGATGAAGGCAACGCGCTCTGGTATAACTTAGCGCAACCGCCGTCGGTCGGACTGGCGGCTCCCGTGGAGCGTTTGTTACAGCAATTACGTGCCGGTACACACGTTTAACGTACCGGACGATAGAGAGGACTTTTTATGAGCAGAACGATTTTTTGCACTTTCCTGCAACGCGAAGCAGAAGGCCAGGATTTTCAGCTGTACCCGGGCGATCTGGGAAAACGCATTTATAACGAGATTTCTAAAGAAGCATGGGCGCAATGGCAGCATAAACAGACCATGCTGATTAACGAGAAAAAACTCAATATGATGAACGTCGAACACCGTAAGTTACTGGAACAGGAGATGATTAACTTCCTGTTTGAAGGTAAGGATGTGCATATTGAAGGCTATACGCCAGAGTCATAAGAACCGTTGCCGGATGGCGCTGCGCTTATCCGGCCTACGTTTTAATCTGGTCCTTGCAAACAACAAACACAACACGCACTCCCGGAATGATGAAAAAATTTCTCGCGCTTGCCGTTATTGCGCCGTTGCTCATCTCCTGTTCCAGTTCGACCAAAAAAGGCGATTCCTATAACGAAGCCTGGGTCAAGGATACCAACGGTTTTGATATTCTGATGGGGCAATTTGCCCATAATATTGAGAATTTGTGGGGATTTAAGGAAGTGCTGATTGCGGGTCCGAAGGACTACGTCAAGTATACCGATCAGTATCAAACCCGCAGCCATATCAACTTTGATGACGGTACGATAACCGTCGAGACCATTGCCGGGACAGATCCCGCCGGACACCTGCGTCGGGCGATTATCAAGACATTGCTGATGGGCGATGATCCGGGTTCTATCGACCTCTATTCCGATGTCGACGACATTAAGATTTCCAAAGAGCCATTCCTGTACGGACAGGTGGTTGATAATACCGGTCAGCCCATTCGTTGGGAGGGGCGTGCCACCAACTTTGCCAACTACCTGCTGCAAACACGACTTAAAAGCCGCAGCAATGGCCTGCGTATCATCTATAGCGTGACGATCAATCTGGTGCCGAACCACCTTGATAAGCGCGCGCATAAATACGTCGGTATGGTGCGTCAGGCTTCACGTAAGTATGGCGTCGACGAGTCGCTGATTCTGGCTATCATGCAAACCGAATCCTCGTTTAACCCGTATGCGGTGAGCCATGCCGATGCGCTGGGACTGATGCAGGTGGTACAGCACAGCGCCGGGAAAGATGTGTTCCGCTCGCAAGGGCGCTCAGGCACACCAAGCCGTAGCTTCTTGTTTGATCCGGCCAGCAACATTGATACCGGCACGGCCTATCTGGCAATGCTCAACAATGTCTATTTAGGTGGTATCGATAATCCGACCTCACGCCGCTATGCGGTAATCACCGCGTATAACGGCGGCGCGGGCAGCGTGCTACGCGTGTTCTCGAACGATAAAATTCAGGCCGCGAATATCATTAACAGCATGTCTCCAGGTGACGTTTATCAAACGCTGACCACCCGACATCCCTCTGCTGAATCACGCCGATACCTTTACAAGGTCAATTCCGCACAAAAATCCTATCGACGCCGCTAATGTATTCCTCTTCAGCCCCCTAAAACGGGGGCCTGAAGCACCAAAAATGTTAACTCCATCACTCTTTTGCTTTGCAATCAGAAATTGTTTGCAAATATTTGTCACAGGTAACAAAAAAAGAGTGCCTCTCATTGATAGAATCACATCATATAGCCACGGCAAATGTGCCTTTTAAAACATTCATCCGCATTACGGTGTGAGGAAATTAACATGAATCTTAAGCTGCAGCTGAAAGTTCTCTCGTTTCTGCAGTTCTGCTTATGGGGTAGTTGGCTCACTACCCTCGGCTCCTATATGTTTGTCACCCTTAAATTCGATGGTGCATCCATTGGCGCGGTGTATAGCTCGCTGGGGATCGCCGCCGTGTTTATGCCAACGCTGTTAGGGATCGTGGCCGATAAATGGATCAGTGCGAAGTGGGTTTACGCCCTTTGCCACCTGGTCGGCGCAGGAACGCTGTTTGCCGCAGCCGAAGTCACCACGCCAGGGGCCATGTTCTTTGTGATCTTGCTTAACTCCCTGGCCTATATGCCAACACTGGGGCTAATCAACACCATCTCCTACTATCGCCTGCAATCTGCCGGGATGGATATCGTTACCGACTTCCCGCCAATTCGTATCTGGGGCACCATCGGCTTTATTCTGGCGATGTGGGCAGTGAGCTTCTCCGGCTTTGAACTGAGCCATATGCAGCTGTACATCGGTGCGACATTGTCCCTGGTACTGGTACTGTTCACCCTGACGCTGCCGCATATTCCGGTTGCCAATCAGCAGAAAAACCAGAGCTGGACATCAATGCTCGGTCTGGATGCTTTCGCGCTGTTTAAAAACAAGCGTATGGCGATTTTCTTCATCTTCTCAATGATGCTGGGCGCAGAGCTGCAGATTACCAATATGTTTGGTAACACCTTCCTGCACAGCTTCGATAACAACCCACTGTTCTCCGGTAGCTTTATCGTGGAACACGCATCGGTGATGATGTCGATTTCACAGATTTCCGAGACGCTGTTTATCCTGACCATCCCGTTCTTCTTAAGCCGTTACGGTATTAAGAACGTGATGCTTATCAGTATTGTGGCGTGGATGCTGCGCTTCGGCCTGTTTGCCTACGGCGATCCAACGCCGTTCGGTACCGTGCTGCTGGTTCTGTCGATGATTGTTTACGGCTGCGCCTTCGACTTCTTCAACATCTCTGGTTCTGTGTTCGTGGAGAAAGAAGTACGCCCTGAAATCCGCGCCAGCGCACAGGGTATGTTCCTGATGATGACCAACGGCTTCGGTTGTATTCTGGGCGGACTGGTGAGCGGTAAAGTCGTTGAACACTATACGCTGAACGGTATTACCGACTGGCAGACCGTGTGGTTGATCTTCGCAGGTTACTCGCTGGTTCTGGCTTTTGCCTTCGTTGCGCTGTTTAAATACAAACACGTACGCGTTCCAGCAGGCACCCAGACTATCGCGCACTAACGTTTACGCAGAGAAAAGCGGGTTGCCAAAAGGTAACCCGCTTTTTTTGCGCTTACTTCACCACATATCCATACAGACGCTTAATACCGTCTGCATCCGTTTCACTGTAAACACCTTGCAGCTCCGGCGAGAAGCCTGGCAGCAGGTTTACGCCCTCTTCCAGCGCCAGGAAATATTGCTGTACCGCCCCACCCCATACTTCGCCCGGTACCACGCACAGCACGCCCGGAGGATAAGGCAGCGCACCTTCCGCCGCAATGCGGCCAGCTGCTTCACTAATCCGCACCAGTTCAACATCACCACGGATAAAAGCGCTGTTCGCATCCTGTGGGTTCATCGCCACGGCAGGTAAACTTTCCTGACGGAACATCGCTTTTTGCAGATCTTTCACATCAAAGCTGACGTACAGTGAGTGCATCTCCTGGCACAGTTCACGCAGGGTGAAATCCCGATAGCGTACCGGATACTTATTGAAGATGGTTGGCAGCACATCTGCCAGCGGCGTATCGTCTTCAATATGCTGCTCAAACTGCGCCAGCATCGCCACCAGTTGCGCCAATTTCTCTGCGCTTTCTGCCGGGGTCAGCAGGAACAGAATCGAGTTAAGGTCGCATTTCTCCGGCACGATGCCGTTTTCACGCAGGTAATGCGCCAGAATCGTCGCCGGAATACCAAACTCGGTATATTGCCCGGTTTGTGCGTCAATTCCCGGAGTGGTTAACAGCAGTTTGCAAGGGTCAACGAAATACTGATCGCGCGCGTAGCCGGAAAAACCATGCCATTTAGCACCTGGTTCGAAGCTAAAGAAGCGACGCTCGCTGGCAATCACCTGTGTCAGATAGCTTTCCCACGGTTTGCCATCAACTACCGGGGGAACAAACGGCTGAATCATCTTACAGCGGGTAAGTATCGCTTTACGGGCCTCAATGCCCAGCGTCACACACTCCGCCCACAGCCGACGGCCGCTCTCGCCTTCATGGATTTTGGCGTTAACATCCAGCGCCGCAAACAGCGGGTAAAACGGACTGGTAGAAGCATGCAGCATAAATGCATTATTCAGACGCTTATGCGGGCAGAACCGCGCCTGACCGCGAATATGGTTATCCTTTTTGTGGATCTGCGAGGTTTGCGAGAATCCGGCCTGCTGTTTGTGTACCGACTGGGTGACAAAGATCCCCGGATCGTTAGCATCGAGATCCAACAGCAGCGGTGACCCATCGGCCATCATCGGAATAAATTGTTCGTAGCCGACCCATGCGGAGTCAAACAGGATGTAATCACAGAGATGACCGATCTTGTCGATCACCTGCCGGGCATTGTAGATCGTACCGTCATAGGTGCCGAGCTGAATGATCGCCAGACGGAACGGGCGCGGTTGATCGGCCTTTTGCGGCGCAACCTCGCGAAGTTGCTGGCGCAGATACTCCTCATCAAAGCAGTGCTCGTCAATACCGCCAATAAAGCCAAACGGATTACGCGCCGCTTCCAGATACACCGGCGTCGCACCCGCCTGGATCAGCGCACCGTGGTGGTTCGACTTATGGTTATTACGGTCAAACAGCACCAGATCGCCGCGCGTCAGCAGCGCATTGGTTACTACTTTATTGGCCGCAGAAGTCCCGTTCAGCACAAAGTAGGTTTTATCCGCGTGGAAAACTTTCGCGGCAAATTTCTGCGCATGTTTCGCCGAGCCTTCATGAATCAGCAGATCGCCAAGCTTAACGTCGGCGTTGCACATATCCGCGCGAAACAGATTCTCGCCAAAGAACTCGTAGAAATGGCGCCCCGCGGGATGCTTTTTAAAGAACTCACCGTGTTGATGTCCTGGGCAGGCAAATGTGCTGTTCCCCATCTCGACATACTGAGTCAACGTGTCATAGAACGGCGGCAGCAAATCTTCTTCATACTGACAGGCAGCAGACTCCAGCTCCAGCCAGTCCTGCGCCTGACCGCGAATGACCGCATTCACACCCATCGGCAGATCAACATCCGACTCTGCGAACAGAAACACGGGTATATGAAAACCGGTGCGTTTCAGCAAAGCAAGGATCCCGCTGCGGCTATCCGCAACGGTAATGACGACTGCCGCAACGTCAGTAAAATCAGTACTGTCCAGCGACACCACCTGACGATGGCTGGACAGACGAGAAACCAGTTCTCCACTGGCGGCAATTTTCATTGATTTCATAAGCGCAATAACCCGTTTCGGGAAAATCAAAAGTCCCGGACAAAGCCATATTGCTTTGCCCACGAAATGACAGGTCAAACTGGTTACCAGCCCCGACCGCCAGACATCAGTAAAAGCAGATAGCCTCTGATTTTACTGTTATCCTGCAGTGAGCGTGCGCTGCCCTCACCGCATGGTGGGAGCGTAAAGATAAGTCGCAGGAAGGGGCAAACGTCGCGCAAAAAGGCGATGTTGAAGGCGATGTAGGGGGAGTAATATCATCCCAGGCAGCCCCATTCAGACAGGAGAAAATTCGCGCAATCATGGCACCTTTCACTTTCAGGCGCAAGATAAAATCCGGAGCCTGAACCTCACAGATAAACAAGCAATCCGCCTGTCAATCGCGGCATAATAATGCAATCTGAAAACATATTTTACCCAGAGAATTGCCTTTAGCATCAAGACGATAATGGGTATGCAGGAGCAAACGTGGTAATTGGACCCTTTATTAATGCTGGCGCCATTTTATTTGGTGGTGTTCTCGGCGCACTACTCAGCCAGCATTTACCGGAACGCATTCGTGCCTCCATGACCTCCATATTCGGACTGTGCTCTTTGGGGATTGGTATTTTGCTGGTTATCAAGTGCGCTAACCTACCGGTGATGGTCCTGGCTACGTTAGTCGGTGCATTAATTGGCGAGTTCTGTTATCTGGAAAAAGGGATCAATACCGCGGTTGCCAAAGCGCAGCAGCTTTTCACCCGGTCGGATGCCAACACCACGCACGAATCCTTCATCCAGAGCTATGTGGCCATCATCGTGCTATTTTGCGCCAGTGGTACCGGGATCTTCGGGGCTATACATGAAGGGATGACCGGCGATCCGAATATTTTAATCGCCAAGTCGTTTCTTGATTTCTTCACGGCCATCATCTTCGCCTGTTCATTAGGTATCGCGGTATCGGCAATTTGTGTACCAATGCTGGCAATCCAGTTAACGCTTGCCACCTGCGCGGCAATGATTTTGCCCCTAACGACGCCAGCCATGATGGCCGATTTCAGCGCCGTAGGTGGGCTACTGTTGTTGGCAACCGGTTTACGTATTTGTGGAATCAAAATGTTTGCGGTTGTGAATATGCTTCCTGCCCTTCTGCTGGCAATGCCGCTTTCTGCCGCGTGGACGGCATTTTTTGCCTGAGAATGCGTGCAATAGCAACAATGTGGTGATAGATTGTGCAGTCTGCGTTGATTTGAAGAAATTTCGTTGACGAAACGAAGCGAATCGGTTTTAATGCGCCTCGTTGCCCGGATAGCTCAGTCGGTAGAGCAGGGGATTGAAAATCCCCGTGTCCTTGGTTCGATTCCGAGTCCGGGCACCACTATTTAGAAAAACCAGCCTTAGGGCTGGTTTTTTGCTTTTGGCGAAGCGGACTCTTCATCGAACTTAGCCAACTGCTCACCTCCAATTCGTCTACTCTTATACACAAATTAGATTGGCAGAAGTCGCGTGTAAGCTGCTGGCATCTACCTTTCTCTGCAACACACAAGACCATGGGTGAATCCAGGACGTTGAGACACACCGCCCCCCACCTGTATACCCGAAATCTTAAAATCTGATCCGAAGGAGACGCTTCTTGTCTTACTCTGATGTTGTATATTCCAGAATTTTCATCATTTATTCCCGGCTTAAATTCATTCAGGAGAACAAACCAATATTAGTGTTAAGGCAATAATATAGTTTTACTCCCGAATATTGCATCCCCCTAAAAACTCTTCGTACTGTTATAATTCTCCCAATAATACTGCCAGCCAGCCCCACACGGATAAACTGTACTCTGCAATAGGATTGCATATATTTAAATAATACATACAAAACCATCAATTATTATTTAACCGAATGTTTTAATAAACAGCAATTCTCTTTTTAGGTCTTTATTTCATGTGTATAATTCAGTTTGAGTTTTCAGATAAATAATTGCAGGAAACACCTGACGCCATTGAGGATGCAAATATGAATTCCAGGTCAGCAGTATTTTTATGTACAGCAGTATTTCTGCTAGCTGGCTGCGCGCCACACTCTCCTATTGATGCAAAGAAAGCAGGGGCACGGACAGAGAACGGTGTAAGTAAGACTGCTTCAGCACAGCAACTGACGGACAAGGATATTTTCGGCAATGAAACTACGCTGGCGGTGTCCGAAGAGGAGATCCAGGCTGCGCTGGAAGGGAATGTATTTCGCGTACCTCTGAATTCCCCTGTTATTCTGGTACAGTCCGGTAGCCGAGCACCGGAAGCCATCATGCAGCAGGAAATGAGTCGATATTATACCGTCGCAACCTTCTCCGGTATCCCGGACAGGCAAAAGACCGTGACTTGTAATAAAGATAAAAATAAAGACGAGAGCCAGGATATTGCTGTTGTAGAAAACATGAACTGGATGCAGGCTCTGCGTTATGTCGCCGCGAAAGGTCATCAGAAAGCAATCATCGTTTATCAGGATACATTGCAGTCAGGCAAATATGACGCTGCGACAAAAAACATGGTCTGGTCAGATTATAAAAATGAAAAACTAACCGACAATACATCACTACGTTATCTGGTGCGTTTCACTCTAGTGGACGTGGCAACAGGTGAATGGGCTACCTGGTCGCCGGTCAATTATGAAGATAAAATGCTGCTACCACTGCCAGGGAAAAAAAATGCCGCAGAAGCAACTGCTGAAAAGCAATTTTCGCAGCTTAAGCAAAAAGCCTATGCCTCAATGGTTAAAGACCTGGTGAACCGTTACCAGTAATCCGTCCTGGCTACCGCCGATAATTTGCGGCGGTAGCCATCGATATGAAAATTTCAGGGTGTACGGCTCACCTTTTTTGCTGACAGATAATGCCATTGACCGCGTAGAATATCTATGCGGGGATTAACCAGACAACTTCGACTTTTGCTATAGACCCCAGATATTTTTGCAGACAAGAGCTGCAATGATGATTGGATCGAAATAAATACTCTTCACAATGTATATTCCTCAGAAAAGCCGCTCCTCCCACAAGCTATAGGCGCTGGTTCCAGCAATACAGTGCTCCTGGGTAATACTTTCATAGCTCAGTGACAATGATTCTTCCGGTTGCCCCTGGCTGTTATTAATGGTGTGCGGCACAACATGCTTGATGCTGGCGATACGGGCATTAATCAGCTTCACTTTGTAATACAGTTCATTAATGCCAAAGCGGTTGGTACGATAATACTCAAAATCGCAGGTCAGACACTCATTCTCACTGATGGCTTTAGTCAGTAACGGGGAGGATTTATCCACCGGCTTCTGGATCACCAGCGTCTGATGATTCACATTCTGTGCGCGAGTCAGTGCGTGGGACAAACCCAGCACCATAATCTGATCCGTATGCGTAATCTGCGCTTTATTGCCAATGGAGGCCATGGAAGAACAGCCTGCGGAGATCAGCCCCTGAAGGTCGCCGTTCAATGTCATATAAACCGGATTTGCCATAGTAAACTCCTTTTATTTCGTCGTTATTTTCCGGATTTGATTTCAGTTGTCGCTTCCGGCATTTCGCCGTTTTTCAGCAGCATCCAGCGGCTTAACACGCCGTCCAGTCGCTCATTAATCTGTTTTTCCAGCGCCTGCGTGTTCTGACCCTGTGTCCGAGCGTCATGGTACTGCGTCAGTAATGATTCCAGCGGTGTCTCCTGCCCCAGCCTACGCTCGGCCTGCCAGATGACATTTTTTATATAAGAAAGTGTCAGTCCTTCTTTCTCGCTCTGCATCACAAGGTCAGCAAAGGCGTGTAAATCCTGGCGAGTCTGTAACCAGCCCCGTAGCTGTGGACTGTTCTGTGCTCGAGTTTTCAGGGTTTCACTCCACTGAGCAGAGGCCTGTTGTTGTTGCAGGCTTTCCGGCCAGCGAGTGTCCGCTGTGCGCATCATCTGCATCCCGGTCTCCAGCAGTTGTAATGGCGACGTATCAGGAAGCAGTTGCAACTGTTGTCCGTAACTGTCCAGGTCCGGTGATGTCAGCCAGACCGTTGCCGCGCCCTGTGCCGTATCCCTGACCTGTGCCAGTTGCTGTTGCATCGGGTACACCTGCCACCACCAGAGTACTGCGGCGATAACCGCAGTAGCGGCGATACCGGCCATAAAACCTTTCACCGGACTGCCCTGATCGGCAATACACCCATTATCCGCCAGACCACGGACTTCCACCCTCATCTCCGGCAATTCGGGGAGAGAAGAGAGTGTCTCAGTAACCATGGGCGCATTACTTTCCGGGGCATAGACCAGCGTTCTGACGGTGGCCTGTGGGACAGCATCTGTATTATTCCGGGGTTGCGGCTCCAGCCGTTTGCGCGTGTTCTGTATAAAATAAAGCAGATTCTCCACACGCGGCGGGTGTTTAAGCTCCACCTGCTGGAGTTTGTCACAGATAAGCTGTAAGGCCCGTTCGGTACGGTACAGCAGAGGCAGGTCGCTTTCCGCAAAGGAGGTCTGCTGGCGCAGGATATTTCCGCTACGGGTGTTAAGCCAGTCCAGCATATCAGTACGAGCAGATCCACCCTGCGGCCAGAATTTGTCCCATTCATAGGTAATCATTGCCGCCAGCAGTTCGGCTCCTTCACAAAAACCGACCAACCCCTGCGTGCGGGTACGCGCCAGGGTGTAGTAAGTGACCGTGTGCAAATCCACGCCATTAGCCTTAAAAATTGTCAGCGCCAGCGATTCCACCAGCCTCCAGTTCATTTCCGGCTGAGACGGGTGGCTAGCCTTGTTGATTTCCTCGCGAATAGCGATGAACTCCGGCAGATTACGCGGATCACTGCCAGTGACGATAGTTTGTATGAGTGCGTCGTTGCTCATCCCGGTCTCCTTCCTCAGTACAGCGTGTCCGTTAGCCGGAACTGACTGAACAGTCCACCACTAAACGGGTTGTCTTCAGTATCAGCGTGTATCCGGTAGACCATCGCGCCACTGTCCACGTTAAAGCGCACGCTGAATGTCCCCTCTTCCACGCTGGTTAACTGGCCTGCACCAAATAGCCGGAACTGCGCCCACGGCCCACTGAAACTGATACTTCGCGGTGCCCCACCATTGGTGCTAACCAGCGTCAGTTTGCTTTCATTACCTTCCCGCATGTTGTTCGGCCAGACCAGATGAGCGGTGTAATTACGCCCTTGGCTGTAGTCAATTAATTGCCCGTCCAGATTCAGTACACTGCGGCGCTTATTGCCGGAAAGCGAGACGGTCTCCACCGCAAACTGTGTTCCCAGGCCATTCTGCTTACTGAAGAATATGTCACGGACTTTCTGCGCGGTATCCAGTTGCCGGATGATGTCCTCACGGATAATCACGCCGTCCCCCCCGTCACGACTTAAATCATTCTCAATAAACAGTTTCAGGTTCTGCTGATAAAAGGTATCCAGCACACCGTCCGGTTTAAAGAAACGTTCAAATGCATCCAGCGAGGCATCTTGGGATGAACGTGGATTAAACGGATAGTTATTTGCAAGCTGTTCGTTGAACGGTTTCACCACGTTGTCACGCCAGTCAATTTCCATATAGTGAACCGCTTCCACCATCACCACATGCCAGGCCTGGTCGGCGAGTTTACCCACCCAGCGATTAAGTGGTGCAGGAAGCGTTTTCGCCATCTGGCGGGTAGCAAATATAGGGTCACTGCTGTTCTGGTCAAGGCGGAGCTGAACAGCTTTCAGCGCCGATTTCCCCGGTACCGGCGCATTCTGGATAGCCAGCAGGTAGCGATGCAGTTCCGTTAGCTGCTGATAGACCGCCTGTAAGGTATTTTCCTTGTTATTCTGCACTGCCAGGGTAGCGTTTTCCGGTGCGAACTCATGTCCGAGACGCGTCAGCAGGCGATAATCCGGCTCTGCCTGCATATCTTCTCGCTCTTTATCAGAGAGCTTTTCAGAGAGAATGGCTGGCTGCGTATTATCCCGCAGCGCCGTCAGCGCACGCTGCAACGGCTGATCGCCGCTGATAACCTGCTCCAGTGAGCCGGTCAGTTGTACAATGGATTCATAATCGCGCACATTGAGGTTGTCCATCCCCGCCCGCCAGGTGGCGGTATAGTCGCTGATATACTGCTCGGTCAACTGGCGCTGAATTTCAGCACGATCGGCTTGGCTGTATTTGACACTTTGGGTAAGATTCAACACCCAGGAATCCATCGCTGTCAGTTCTACCAGCGCATCACGTTGCTTCACAAAATAACTTTGCAGGCCATAGCGGGTGAGAAACTGCGGAATCACCAGTTTGTTGTCATCAGGGGCAACGAAGATCTGATCGAACGTCGGACCAATCTGATCGCGCAGGTTCAGATCGGCAGGCAGGACACCAAGCGCCCGTGTTTTCAGACTTTGGTAAACACGCTGGTAAACAGGTAGTTTACTTAACTCTTTCTGTGCAGCCACCACCAGACCGTCATACGGTGTCCAGCGGCTGATGACATCCCCGTCGCCCGCTGTACGCTCTGCGTGCCAGTCGGTGTGCTTCAACGCGTAGTCGAGGTGCGACATCAGTTGCGCCTGGATGTCCTGCTTGCCGTGGAACTCGTCACTCCAGCGCTTCGCCATGTACAGCTTAACCACTTCATGATTACGTCCGCTTTTATCCTCCAGCATTCTCATCACACGCAACACGGCGAGTTTTTCTTCGCTCTCTGGCGGTGCAGCATTCATTTCTTTCACCAGACCGTTAAACAGCGCAGGCAAAAAGCGCTGATCCAACAGTTGCAGATAGGTTTGTTCGACATACGGTCCGACGCGCCGTCCCTGATACAATCCCATATCCGCCAGGCGACTGCGGTCATCCCAGTTTCCATAGGCCAGCGTCGCGTCGCGCACCGGGTTAAGCAGCGGTAGTTGCATATTACCGTAGTCATCAATCCCTTGCGGAGGCGTGATCGCCATAAAGGCTTCCGCCTGTTTCAGCACCTGTACGCCGGAGGCGTAGTTATTATTATAATAATGGTGCCATCCGGTGATGAGCAGTAATGCCGCCACCCCACCCACTGCGGAAAAAGACGTAAGACGGCGACGGCTGTTTATCAGCCAGGTGCGGCTTTCTCCAGCCAGATTTGGCTCCGCCAGCAGCGCTTGTGGAAACAGATTGCGGGTAAAGTAAGATGCGGTATCCACCAGCGGCCAGGCGATCAGTGGACTGCCATCCAGCCGATACTGCCGGGCGGCAGATTGCGTAAAGATGTCATCCATTTGGCCCCGTTGCAGTGACGAAGTGAGGTATACCCCACGCAGCATCACATCCATATTTTCACCGTCCAGCAGGCTGTCGAGCAGGGCGACCAGGTAGTCCCGGCTTCCCTGTATCTGGCGGGAAAAACTGAACAGGGAACTGCGCATATGCGTCTGCAAGAGCATCAGATCCGGCAAGGCATGGTTCATTTGATCGCACCATGTCTGCCAGAAAGCATCCAGCTCCGCGCGCCAGTCCTCGTTTTCATGAGCGCAGCGGGTGAAGGTAACACCCAGAATCGTATCGCGATCTTTTTTGTTCAGTGACTGAAACAGGGCGGCAAAGCCGTGTAACAAATCCAGCCGCGTCAGCACCACGTAAACCGGTAGCTGACAGTGGAGGTGCTGGCGCATATCCTGCAAACGGCTGCGCAGCGTCTGCAACAGATGCTCACGACGGCGTTTGTCAGCCGTCAGCAGGTCAGGTAAGTCGAGAGTGATAATGATCCCGTTCAGCGGCTGGCGGGCACGTTTTTCCACCAGCCAGTCCAGAACGTGCTCCCATAATCGACGGTGCAGGACATCAGCATCCGGCTGTTCACAGAGCGAGCCATCAATATCAAAAATCACCGCCTGTTTTCCGACATGCGGCGTCAGGTACACTCGTTGTTCTGCACCACGAACCGTTTCCGGCGTATAAATGATATCGGACGGAAATCCCTCACGTAACAGTGCGGTTTTACCGCTCCCGGCAGGGCCGATGACCATATACCACGGTAGTTGCCACAGATAACGACGGTTGTCGAGATGGCGTTGCAGGCGCAGTAACCACCAGTCGAGGTAACGCTGTTGCGCATTCAGCTCGACGCTCAGCGGGTCTTGCGCTTCCTTACGTTGTTGTTTTTGTTGTTTCTCAAGCTGTTGCAGGCGCTTCATCACCCGGACGGTGAGCCACCCCAGGGCGATAATCCCCCATGCCGACGTCGCCAGCCAGCGATTGGACAGCGGTTTAAGCCACAGCTCGTCATACAACGACCATGACGGGCCTTTCCACCAGATCCACACCAGCAGGAAAACCCATGCCAGCACCAGCAGCCAGAACGCGGAGACCTTAAACCGTGGCATCGCGGGTCGCAAAACTGATTTCATGCCACTAAACAGTCGGGGGGTCGGTATTCTCACAAAAACTCCTGTTATCTCTTACTGTTCTGCCGTGAACTTCTGTTCAAGCTGCTCAAGTAGTGATGGTTCCCACTCTGCCAGCACTATTCGCAAGCCGGTGTTGAACAGCATCCGAAACTGTTGCTGCGCCATTTTTGCCATTCCAGCATCGTCCATCAGTTGTGCGCCAAAATACTGACGATAAAACTGGTCACGGGGGGAACCTTCGGGCAGCGTATCCAGATACCGTAATGCAGCCTCCAGCCCCTGTTCAGTAAAACAGGCCAAGGCGTTCTGCCATTCCTCGCCGGATTGCTGTGCTGATACGGGCTGAGCGGAGGACGGCGAGGCGGTCATCCACTGTTTTGTCTGACTGCTGATAAAGGGCGTATGGTCGTTAAACAGCAGAGTGGAAAGCTGGGGCAAACGGGTAAGAAAACCGATAGCTTCTTCATGGATAGCCTCTGCCACGGCGGTGTAGCCCAGCCGCTGCGCAACCTGCGCTGAAAGGTAATGACCGTCAAACCAGTAGGGCGCCAGAAGTGCGCTTTTCTCTACCTGTTGCCACAGCGTCATGTCGGCATTGTTCAGACGCGCATGAAAATCATCCATCATATCGGCAGGGAACGCGGCCAGCGGTGTGCGTCCGTTACTTTCAGCCTGCGGCGCGGAGGTAATTGCCAGCCACAGCGCATGGCGACGCAGACGGTAGCCAAGCGGCACGTCCGGCTGGCGTTCGCATAAAATGGCAGCGACTTTCAGCAACGTATCGCGCCAGGCTTTGTCGTCATGGCTGTCAATATTCATCACCGGTGCGGGGGCTACCGAAGATGGCGCAGGTGCAGATGCGACCGGCACAGTAGAAAGCGGTACAGAAGCGACGGCAGATTGTGCTGCAACGGGCGTTTCGGCAGGTTCGCTGTCGCGAAATGCCCGCATGTACAGCGCAGCAACATCATCCGTTGCCTGCGCCAGTTCAGTCGCGTTATTGTCCTGCCACAGTAGCGCCAGTTTTGCCAGTTCACCCAACAACAGATCGCGCTGCGTCGCAGCAGCATTCTCTGCAAAACCGGAAATGCCCGCCTCAAAACGCTTTATGACCTGGGCGGCAAAACGTTTTTTATGCGCCATTCCCGGTGCTGCCACCGTCCAGTAATGCTCCACGTAAAGCGCCAGCAAACGCAGCGCCAGCAGCGGATCACCGGCGTGCTGCAGGGTACGTAAAAGATGGGTCAGCAGGCGAAAATCCTTGCTTTTAGAGGCCAGGAGCGTCAACCCCCGGCGCTGAATTTCCGGGATATCAAGCTGGCTGTGAGCCAGAGAGCCGAGTTTAAGCATGTCGCCGTCAATATATTCCCAGTCAGGATTATCATCTTTCAGCACAGAGGTCAGTTTGTCTTCCGGCAGATTTTCCAGCAGATGCGATATCCAGATATCCGGGTTACGTAAGTCCATTACCATTTTATTATTCTCCCGCCCAGTGACAGGCATCGCGCAGCGGCGCGATGGTTTTCGCCAGCCCGTCAATATTAAAGGTCAGTTTCCCGGCCGCACTGTCCGTGCCCGTGTCGATGGTCAGCGTTTTTGCACCAAAAAGCTGTTTAATTTCGTCGATTCCGGATAATCCCCGGCTGGACTCCAGCAGGGTGCCGTTTTCACGGATAAACCAGCGAGACTGAAAGCGCCCGTGATCAGTAGTCAGCGTCACGGCGATATCACTGGACGTCATGGAATGTGTCAGCGCCACCTGCATCCGGCTGATGTTGTCCACGCAACTGAACATCAGTACCGGACGCGGCGGGACGTTGCCGATAGCGGGCGTGGTGATAATCACCGTCGGATGTTCTCCGTCGCTTTGCGTTATCATCAATGCGGTGGAGTTGTCCGGACGCTGTTTTTCCTGAGCAAAAGCCCGTTTCCAGGCCTCACCTTCATAACGGGCCTTTACCAGCGCGCCATCAAAACTGGATTGCCCCGGAGCCAAAATATGGTCATAGCAGTCGAGTCGTTCCAGCGCCGCAGGCTCCTGGCGACAGGACTGCATCGCTTTCAGCGTGGCCTGTGTATCCGGCTCGGGGGATGTGGTGCTGCTCAGCGCGGCCACGACGCCGGGTACGGGTGGCGTTTTCGCGAACGAAATACCCGCAGACAATCCCGCCAGCAGGCCAGCCATCAGCAGTCCGGTTTGCCGGAGCGTCTGCATTCTGCTCATAAAACAGCTTCGTCCTCTGTTTTGGTTTCGGGCTGAGTATCCTCATCCGGCACATCTTCAATGTCAGCAGTAAATGCGCCGTCCACTACGTCCAGCGTAATGCAGGCAATGGCGATGCTCGCCGCCATTTTCTGCAACAGCAACAGGGACAGTGGCGGCAGCATCTCGCCGTCGATAACCGATTCCAGCATTCGCGCACCGTTTTCGGCGCGGGTGACGCGCTGCATGATTTCGTCAGTGACAGCCGATGCAATCACCACTTCCGCGTTAAAGCGGGTTCGCAGCACGTTATCCAGCCTTGCCAGCTTCCCGGCGATAATGACCGAGAGCGTTTCTTTAGATAACGGCAGGTAAGGCACCACTTCCATACGAGCCAGCAGCGCGGGTTTGAAGAAGTCCGCCAGCACCGGGTACAGCGCGTCCTGCATTAATTCCAGATTGTCGGCATGTTCGACAATCACCTGGTATCCGAGGTTAGACGTCAGGAAAAAGACGATATTTTTGCAGTCGATCAACCGGCCTTCACCATCGGCCATCTCGCCCTTGTCGAACGCCTGGTAAAAAAGATTGAGCACATCTGGGTGCGCTTTTTCCACCTCGTCAAGCAGCACCACAGAGTAGGGATTCTGGCGAATCGCTTCGGTCAGTACGCCACCCTCACCGTAGCCGACATAGCCCGGAGGGGAGCCAATCAGGCGCGAAACGGTGTGTTTCTCCTGGAATTCCGACATATTGATGGTGGTGAGGTACTGGCGACCGCCATAAAGCAGTTCTGCCAGCTGTAGTACGGTTTCGGTTTTACCCACGCCGCTGGGACCAGCCAGCAGGAATGCGCCAAGCGGTCGTCCCGGACGGCGCAGATCGGCGCGGGCGGTCAACAGGTGTTTATGCAGGTGCCTGATCGCCAGATCCTGGCCTTTTATGGTCTCACCCAGCCACTGAGGTAAGTCAGTAATCACTGACATTTCGTTTTGCGACAGGCGGTTAAGCGGCACGCCAGTCCATTCGGCAATCACGGCGGCAATCTGTTTTTTATCGACGTGCGGGGAAATCAGCAGTTGCGTATGGTGCAACGCCTCCAGTTCAGCAGTTAACTGCACGAGACGAACAGCAGGAGGGATTTCAGGTTCCGCGCCCGTCTGCTCGGCCTCGGGTTCATCCGTTGATACGACGTTATCGTCAGCGTCCGGTAGCGTGATGTCTTCACTGCTGCTGGCGTCGGTTTCTTCCAGCAACCCTTTACGCAGCGAGATAATTTCCTGGACCAGCGCCTGCTGCTGGTGCCATGCCGCTTCCAGTTCATCCAGTTCGGTCAACGTTTCGTCATACTGGACGATAACTTCAGTCAGTCGTGAGGTATCCGACCGCAGGCCGATGCGGATTTCACGCTCAAGCTGGCGCATTTCCGCCTCGCACTGGTGACGCAGGGTGGTCAGCGCCGAAATTTGCTTCGGCGGCGACGAGAGGTTAATCGCCACGCGGGCACAGGCTGTGTCCAGTACGTCGATGGCTTTATCCGGCAACTGACGACCAGAGAGGTAACGCTCGCTTAACGTCGCCGCTGCCTGTAAGGCTTCATCATCAATCAATACGCCGTGCGATTGCTCATATACCGCCGACAGACCGCGCAGAATAATAGTCGCTTCTGCAGCCGTGGGTTCACTGACTTTCACCAGTTGGAAACGGCGCGACAGGGCGGCGTCTTTCTCGAAATATTTTTTGTACTCACTCCAGGTGGTGGCGGCGATGGTTTTCAGCTCGCCGCGTGCCAGCGCCGGTTTGAGCAGGTTAGAGATATCCAGCCCGCCCTGTTGATTCCCCGCGCCAATCAGCGTATGGGCTTCGTCGATAAACAGAATGACGGGGTTGGGTGACTGAATGACTTCTGCCATCAGCCCCTTAAAACGCTTCTCGAACTCACCCTTAACGGATGCGCCCGCCTGCAATGCGCCAAGATCGAGCGTCATAATATCGGTATCGCGCAACTTGTCCGGCACCAGGCCTGCGACAATACGAAGCGCCAGTCCTTCAATGAGCGCACTCTTACCGACGCCCGCCTCACCGACCACGACCGGGTTATTTTTGCGGCGACGGCAGAGAATATCGATCATCAGGTCGATTTCATTATCGCGGCACAGGACCGGATCGAGTTTGCCGTTACGGGCGTCTGCGGTCATGTTTTTGGCGTAGCGGCCAAGCAGGCTGTCGCCGGTATCGTTTTTAGTACTGACGGTCCGCCCGCCAGCATCCGGTACGACTGACTCCGCCGACTCGCGCGTCCACTCAGCAAAGTCCTGTTGCAGGCGATCGCGGTTGATGCCGATGAGCAACCGGGCAGCGGCAGACGGGACATAGCGTAGCGGCGAATGCAGCAGAGCCAGCAGCAGTGTTCCACCGCGCAGCTCGCTATGCTGCATCTCGGCAGAGGCCAGCAGCCAGCCCTCTTTCAGCCACTCGACCAGCATCGGCGAAAATGCCGGGTAGCTGTCTGTCGCTCGCGACGTCGTGTAATTTTCCACCTTCAGTGCCTGGCGAAGCGCATTTGTATCAATTTCTGCCCGGTCAGCAATCACCCTCACGTCACTGCGCACCGCTGCCAGCATCTGCAACAGCACATGTGCCACGGTGATTTCCATTGCCTGCTGGCTCATACACTCTGCTGCCGCCGCCTCCAGCGCCTGGCGGGAAAACGGGTTAAGATGCTTAACCAGAGAGGCCAGATTAATCTGGATCATATGTCGTGTCCTTACCTGGCAAGCAGCCGGTTCAGTTGATGCAGAATATCCTGCGTCTGGCTGTCCAGCCGCAGCAGATAAAAGAAATAAAACAGCGCCAGCACGACGATGCCGCCGCAGAGAATATGTCGGATGGTCAATCGTTTGATAAGCTGATAGCGTCCGCCCTGCGTTTTTTTATCCTGATGCAGCAGCGGAAAAGGCGCATCGCCACGAAGCTGATGCAAAACGTGATGCAGGCGGCGATATATCTGTTCAAACTCCCCTTGATCCTGCGCAGCCACCCTGTAGCGCCCGCGAAACCCCAGCGAAAAGCACAGAAATAAAAACTCAAGCAGATCCTGATAGCGCTTTGGCTCACGAATCAAGCGCTCCAGCAGGATGAACACTTTTTCACCGCCCCAGGCTTCGTTATGGAAATGCACAAGTAACGACTGTTTGATCCATTCGTTTTTGTTCGACCAGCCGTTCCCCAGTGCAGCTTCATCAATAAAGGTGCAGAGAACATAACGAAACGAGACAATCACGCCCGGCTCGTAGCCCTGTTCCTGTAGCAGTTGCTCCACAGCCTGAACGTCCGTCACCACCTGCGCAAAAAGGTGTTCCGGCATACTCTGGCTGTTCATCCCGTCCACGCGCATCACCATCCCCAGCAGGGGTGTGGCGGCGTCAATCATCGGGTTTATGCTGTTGCCGCGCAGAGCCAATCGGTACTGGCGACCAGAGAGACTTTCGTCCGCGAGCTGCGGCGCAGTATTGACCTTTCCCGACGGGTTCCCTGTGGTCAGACTGTCAATGGACGGAACGAACGACTCATTCATGGTTTAACCCCTTATCGCCCACAACTGTATCCCCAGATCCGGAAAGGTGCCGGAAATATGCAGCGCCAGCGCACCGGCTTTCACCACGTCCAGCCAGGCAGCAGCACCTTTGTCCAGCTCGAAGTAAACAAAACCGTCGTGGTACGGTAACTGGCGCGGGGCGGCAGTTCGCGGCGTCAGCGGTACACCTGGTACCTGCACACTGACCATATCGCGGATTTTGTTGGTGGCCGCGATTTTTGACTGCTGGGTAAACTGGTGAATAAGCTGGCTGTGCGGCATCCGTGAGCGCACCGCCAGAATGAATGTGCCGGAGCGCAACAGGGTCGGATCGTTAACCGTGGCAACATAAAACCCGTCAGAGAAGACGAGTGGCAGATTCTGCGCACGCGGCATCAGTACGGTGTTGAGCGCCCGGCGCAGCTCCGGGATTACGGAATTAAACGACTGCGTAAGATTACGGTGGTCGTAGGGCTCCACCGGACAGGGCAGACGACTGTCTTCCGTAAAGGTCATCAGTTCCCCCAGTAAGCGGACCAGATCCAGATAAAACGTTTCCGGGTGCAGGGTGTGTAGGTGGGTACGATGAGTAAAGTGCATCTGGCTGCGGTTAAGCATCTGCAACATCATGAACTCAGCCACATCTGCGATACCGCTCTGCTCCGGCGAACCGATACGTTTTGCCAGCTCGCTGGCGCGGTTGCTGAGAAGCCCCTGCACATCGCCAGCAAATCCGTTCAGCACGGGGCTTACGCGGATGGCCTGACTGGTCGGGATAAAGCTGTCATCCAGCACCAGTGCGCCACCGGATTGCTGGCTGCGGATACGGCACAGCGGCAGCGTGACCATGGCGCTGAGATCGTCCGCGCCGCTGACGATTTTCGGTGCCAGTTGTCCCAGCACGATAGGCTGCACGTCGCCATCATCGGAATGCAAATCGCGGGTATCGGCCTGGGTCAGGCGGTAACGCTCTGTTCCCTGCCCAGCACTCCGGCGACCTTCGATTTCACAGGTGATATCACTGATAACGGGCAATGCCAGATAAATGTCATTGCTGCCGGATCGGGAGAGATCGAGCGGCTGGTACGGCAGAGGGAGTTGATCCTGCTCCGGAATGCTGAACACCGTGCCATCCGGCATACAACCCGTCGCGTAGTCCAGCATCAGTTTCCCCTGGGCAAGCAGCTCGGTATTGATCGACAACGAGGTGAATCCCCAGGCAAAATCATCCTGCGCACTCATACGCTGGTTCAGCAAATATTCCTGATGACGCTGCTGCTGCTGGAAGTGCTGCGGCAGGGCAAACAGACCTTCCTGCCAGATCACCCTGTTTTTCATGGTCGCCATTCTCAGTTGTCCTCTTTCTTCATTTCGATACTGCCCTGTCGTACATGCACCAGCAGACGGTAGTGATGACCCGCCCCTTCTACTGGTTCGATTTGCTTCCACTCAGTGGCCTGGTCATCAGAGAAGTACGCTACCACACCAATGAACTGCGTTTTTTCATCCAGTTTCACTGGCGGCAACGTTTTTATGGTATCCGGCAGCAGGTTAAAGTCCTGGTGGTCGATATAATTTTTCCCCAGCACCTCCGGCAGCGGCGTGCTGGCAACCATGTCGTAGTCAGCCGCCTGCAACTTCGAGTCATCGCTCATATAAATCAGTTGCACATCGACCGCAGCCGCCTCACTGTCCGCATTGATATTCGTGTCAGGCTCGGTCAGTAACGTGACCGTTACCTCCGATGACTGATCTGCCAGTTTCCCGACCTGAACATCCGGGTTCTTAATCACCTGGCCGAGCTTTTTCACCATTTCGCAGCCTGTCAGGGTGAGGCTGAAAAGCAACATCACCATGCAGAAACGAAAAAAACGTCCTGTCATGCTTCCGGCTCCCGCTGTTTTTCGCGCAGTACCCGGTCATACACCTAGGCATAGACTTCGTTAAACAGCATTTCAAAACCCTGCTGGCGGCTGGAGGCCAGTTCGTCGTAGTAATCGCAGTACATTTGCCAGGAACCGGCATCATCCAGCGGCTTTCGCAGTTCATGGCTGCGCCGGTACTGCACAAAGCGACGCATCAGGCTCTGCGGCGAGAACGCATCCAGCAACACGCGCAGCGATTCGACAATCGCGGCGCGGTTGGCTTCTTCGTGATGACGGATATTGCGCAGACTCTCACCAACGGCAGCGGGTGCAGCCAGATGCACTGGACTTTTGCCTTCGGCAAACATCACGTCAAGGGCGGTGGTATAGTCCATATTCAGGCGCAGCGGGTTATCTTCCAGCGGGCGCAGATGCTTGTCCGACAGACTGTTGCGGCGCTGTTGTAGCTCAAGCAGACCTTTTATCGCCGCCTGCAACGTCCGCCCTGCTTCTTCCAGAAAATCATCGGCATCCTGTGAGTTACGCACGGCAAGCGAGCCGCCCAGCCCACGCAACAGCGGGGTCACGGCAAGATGGAGCTGGGCAGTATCTGTCGGTGATGCCGCATCCTCGTAGCGAGTCTGTTGATCGGAATACCGCGGCGGTAAATCCATAAACGGGGTGTCGATCACGCCATCCCTGTCAGGAACAGAAGAGCGGACAGGGACAACCCCCGCAAGCGGATCGCCTGCCACTGTCAGACTTTCCATCTGGAGTGCTTGAAGCGGATCGGCGGAAAAGCTGTTGACCACGGTATCCGCAAGCTGGTGCATTCGGGGCATGCCCGGATACGCAGGCTGACCGTTCGTCGTCAGCAGCGCGTCTGCCAGGCGGTCACGGTTGGTGACGATGGTTTCCGGTGCCGCCATCTGTTCGCTGTAGCTGACCAGCTGTCCATTGTGGATAAATACCTTCAGCGCCAGCGCCCCCAGAACGACCTCATCGCCCTGCCGCAGGCGCACCAGCCCGGTCTCCGTGGACATCGGTGCCAGGTTAATCATCAGCCCCGATACCAGGCTTTTCAGACAAAATGTGCCGTCATGCATCACCACCTGACAGGCGCGTTCGGCAACAGAACCCGCCCTGTCCTGCACCGGCCAGTGGCAGGTGGATGCGTTGCCAATTTCCCCGCCATCGGCGGTAAACAGACATTTTGCGGCGCGTCCGCTCTCCAGTTCGTTACCGTTCATCACCTGTAGCGTCAGTGAGAGTACGGGAGCGTGCGTTATTTCCTCAGCCATTTGCGTTTCCATTAAATTAATCCCTAATATGGAGGGTGACGGTTGGCGGCATTTTCGGCTGGCCGATAAACGCCGTGCGTCCGATACAGGATCGAGAGCGATCGCCCAGCCGCATTCCCTTCGCCTGGTCCGGTGCGAGATCAAGCCGCAGATCCCAGGCGAACTGATCGCGTAGCAGAAAGGAGACAAACATCGTCAGCGCCTGGTGGTTTTCGCCTTCCGGTAAAAAAGAGAGGTAGCGCGCCATCGAGAGATTACCGATCCGCAACAGAAATTTTCCACTGCGATCCGGCACTCTGGCACCGAGGGTAAAATTAACGCCGATCACCGAGCGGCCCGGCACATACCCGGCCGTTTTCCGTTTAGGATTACGCACGCCCAGCCGGTTTTGTTGCGCGGGTTCAAGGACTACCTTACGCAACTGCCAATTTTCGATGCTGACATCAGGTAAATCGAAGCAGTGGCTGACCAGGTTACTTACCACGTCCGGCGAGCGCCCAGGTGTTGCCAGTATCCCGGCGTAGGCCAGCATTTTGCTGTGATTGATGGCGAGTTTGTCTCGCACGCTTTGATTGCCCAGGCCCACCAGCGCATACATCCGCTGTGAAAAGACATCAGTTCCACCGTTGCGAAAACAGACGTAATAGCGGTATTTGCGCCAGGCATGGTAAGCAAACTGCGTCCAGCGGTGGCTGAACAGATCGAGGAACGCTTTCAGCCCCTCTTCATTTTGCGCAGATTCGCGCGCCATCCGATCCAGGTAATAGCCGGGCAGCGGCGACTGACTGCCGGAGAAGCCCAGGAATTTTGTCGTCAGGATAAACTGCCCGCTGTCACTGCGTTCAAGCGTACTCAGATCGCTGCCCGGAAAGGCAATACTGGCATCAGATTTGAACAGCGCCACTTCATGCTCCGGTTCGGTGCGCAGGGATGGTTCACAGCCCGGCTCACCATACTGGCGGTACAGTGACTCCATCAGCACATAAAAATTCATCCCGCGCACATCCGGGAGCGGTAGCGTTTCCCCTACATCAGGGCGTGCTGGCCTGTGTGTTGCCATTCCCAGGACTCCTGACTTTCCGTGTTAATAATTTTGAGACAGTGAAATGAGTTGATGCTGGCGTACAGCGCAAAAAAGTATGACAGTACGGTACCCAACAGGTAGATCTCGCCTTCACAGACAAAGGGGGCGGGATTGATCCACAGCGTGGTGGACAGACCGCGAACCGGGACGCCTTTAAACAGACGGTCAACCGGGCGGGATTCCATTTTTTCGATGGCATCGAGCTTCTGTGAGGAAAGCCGTGCCTGCTGTGGATGGTGGATACCTGGCATATCGAAGGTACGCAACACCTGGATCAGCGCCTCCCGGTCCAACAGCGAAAGGTAGTTCAGGTTCATGCAGGAAATCAGCGACCAGTGCATATCGCCATCCGTTACTGGATACAGAGGACGGGTCGGGCGCGTAACGTTGCTGAACGATGCCACCGCTGGATTTTTGTTAACAGGAACGCAGATATCGCCGGTATGCAGTGACGCAGGTAACATTCGGTTAGTGCACACCAGCGAAGCGGTGAATACTTCACCGTTCAGTCGGGAAGGGTCGGGCTGATTGCCATCGGCGTGAACAAAGGCAATGGCGTGTTCCAGACCACGATGAAACAGGGAGGTTCTGGTGCGGTGGTGCCAGTAGACAACTTCACGCTGACGGCTGAACTCGATCTGATGCTGAAACCCTTCAAACTCAGGCCAGATATGTATTGCTTCATCAGGACCGGGAGTTTTATCCGACGCTGCAACCTTACTGGAAACCGTCTTCACCTGGAAAACATCATAGTGTTCCGGGTTCTGTTGACTGGCCCGTAACGCATATTGCGGTGAACTGTCGTCCGGCCTGACAGGCTCAGAATGGTGAGCGAATAAATTCACCACCGGCGTACAGTACAGGCGCAGTGAATCTTTGCGAAGCTTGATATCCACAGGTAATGGCAGATTAAAATGCAAACGCAGTGTAAACGCGCCGACCGGGAAGTCTGCCGGTAGCGACGTGGCCCCCTGTAAATGAAAGAAGAAAAAGCTCTCCGGGTAGCAAAAATACTCCTGAAGCACGCGATAGCCACTATGGACGTTTTTCGGCCACGGCAATAGTGCATCTTCCCGTTTAAACCCAGCTGCGTTCAGCCACAAATCCGGTAGGGGAATACGCCGCTCTCCAGCCACCAGTTCCGCATCCATTAACCGCTCACTGAACCATAAATAGAGTTGCTGGCGGGTATAGTCATCTCCGTTTCCCAGCCAGAAAGTAAGTTTATTCAGATCCAATGTGTCGGGAGAAACACTACCTTCGGTGAAAAAATCAATGTCAACGTACCCTTTTTTCAGCGTGCTGGTGTTACGCACATCGCGAATATGTAACGGTTGCAGCCAGGTATCGCGTGCCAGAGTAAAATGGCATACAGGAGACTGGGTAGCATCATCCCCGGCCAGAATCTTACGTCCCGAAGACGTCACGCGAACCGGGCCTGAGCAAATCAGTTCATCACGACAAACCTGAACGGGCGCAGAAAACTGTGTCGCAACAGGGTTGTATTCAACCACGGCCATTGACGGCACAGGACGTAAATAATTGGGCCACAGCATATTAATCAGGCTGTGCGTAAACTCCGGGAACTCATCCTCCAGCTTTTGCCGCAGGCCACCAGAAAGGAAAGCAAATGCCTCCATCAGGCGTTCCACATCAGGATCGCCCTCTTTCTCGGCCAGAAAACGGGCAAGATGGGGTTTTTCACGACCAAGAAGTTTGCCCAGTTGACGCAGATAGTCCAGTTCTTCGCGGTAATAACGCTCTTCGAAGGCCATCAGGTTTACTCCACGCACCAGTGCTGGTGGTTATCCAGCAGAATGTCAAACTCCAGGACATCCTGCCTGTCGCTGAAATCCATATATGCCACAATATGAAAACGCAGGTTCAGTGGCGCATGGCTATCCTCTGTGGCAGCAGTCACCGCCACATCCGATATCCGGGGTTCGTAACGCAGAATACAGTTCTGGATCGCCTGAACCATCCATTCCCGGATGTTCTGGCGCTCGGGTGGCCTGTCGATAAAATCCGTGATCCCCAGCTCCGGTGAGCCATAACAGCTACCGGAACGGGTGTTGAGGATATTGCGCAGGTTATCGCGTATAGAATGCAACAGCGCCGTCTTTGGGCGCTGGCGTGAAGATGGTTTTGCCGCCTCCCCGATACGTTCAAACAGACTCCCCGATACGTTCAAACAGACTCCCCCCAGACTCCCGCTCCATTATCATGGTGACTACTCTTTATCCAGACGCCCGACCAGGGACAACTCAAATGATGCCCCCATGTACTTAAAGTGCGGACGGACGCTCAGAGCAACCTGGTACCAGCCTGGTTCACCTTCCACATCAGAGACTTCAATCTTCGCCTGACGCAGCGGTTTACGGCTGCGCACGTCAGAAGGCGGGTTCTCCTGGTCAGCTACGTACTGGCGTATCCAGCCGTTCAGCTCACGCTCCAGATCCCCTCTTTCTTTCCATGAACCAAGCTGTTCGCGTTGCAATACTTTGATGTAGTGCGCCAGTCGGTTAATGATGAAAAGATAAGGGAGCTGCGTACCAAGTTTGTAGTTGGTTTCAGCCTCCTTCCCTTCCACCGTGTTAGGGAACACTTTGGGTTTCTGAACCGAATTGGCAGAGAAAAATGCCGCATTATCAGAGCCTTTGCGCATTGTCAGAGTAATAAAGCCCTGCTCCGCCAGTTCATACTCCCGCCGGTCGGTAATGAGAATTTCGGTCGGAACTTTGGCCTGAAGCTGGCCCATGGCTTCATATAAATGCACCGGCAAATCTTTTACCGCGCCACCGCTCTGCGGACCGACGATATTTGGGCACCAGCGGGTGGACATGAAACTTTCAGCCATGTTTGCCGCAAGCAAAAAAGCCGTGTTTCCCCACAGATAATGCTCATGATTTTTGCTGACGTTTTCATGGTAGTTAAAGCTCTTAACCGGGTTTTCATCCGGTGCATAAGGATGACGCAGCAGGAAACGCGGTGCTGTCAGGCCCAGATTGCGGGAATCTTCGGACTCGCGCAACGAACGCCATTTGGTGTAGGCCGGGCCTTCAAAAATAGCAGCAACGTCTTTAATGCCAGGAAGTTCGGTAAACGAATCCAGACCAAAGAATTCCGGTGATACGGAAGACAGAAATGGGCAGTGGCTCATCGCACTGACGGCGCTAACATACTTCAGCAGCTTCATATCAGCAGCGGTATTGTTAAAAGCGTAATTGCCAATCACTGCGGCAAACGGCTCACCGCCAAACTGACCAAAACCGCTGGAATAGACATGCCGATAGAACCCAGACTGGGTTATTTCCGCTGAAAATTCAAAGTCATCCAACAGCTCTTCTTTAGTAGCGTGCATGATGTGAATTTTGATGTTTTCACGCGGATCGGCATGGTCAACCAGCAGCTTCAGTGAGCGTAGGAACGACTCCATCTCTTGAAACTCCGGGGCATGGAGGATCAGATCCATCTGGCGGCCCATACGCGCATCAATATCAGCAATCATGCCGTTAACGGCCAGGATATCGACTGATTCTGCCTCATCATCCTGCAACATTGCGGTGATAAAGGCAGTCACACCTTGACGGGCGATATCGTAGCTTTCTGATTCTGGTTTAAAACGGGTCTGCGCCATGATCTCATCCAGCAGGCTGGGTGCGGCGACAGATGCAGTGGAAGCAAGCGCTTCCGGTAAGGTGGTTTCTGACATACTGAAATCCTTGTACAAGTTATTTCCGGCCAGCGAGGCCCAGCTCCGCAATCAGTTGTTCGCGGCTCTTTTCGTCAGCAAGCAGAGCCTGAAGTTGCGCACGGAAGGCAGGCATATTGCCCATTGGCCCCCGGAGTGCAACCAGCGCTTCGCGCAGTTCCAGCATTTTGCGCATCTCCGGAACCTGGGCGGCAATATTGTCCGGTGACAGATCGGCCAGTGATTTCACTTTCAGATTGACGTTCATACGTACATCAGAAGCTTCGCTAAGCGCAGAGGGCACCGTAAAATCACGCCCGATATCCGCCTGATCCAGCACGGCGTTAAAATTGTTACGATTAATAGCAACAGGCTGGCGTTCGTCCAGCGGAGTGTCATCTGTTCCACCTGTCAGATTGCCGGTTACTAATAAATTAAGCGGCAGTTCCACTTCTGCTGTCTGGTTTCCCGTTTTCGGCTGAAATTTAATATTTACACGTTCTTTAGGGGCAATACTGCCACTGCTGTCATTTTTTCTGCCGCTCATAAAAATAGTCCGTAAGATTGTCGCTCGAGCCATGAACACAGCATTTTCGTTACTACAAAAAATTACTAACAATGCCGTTCCAGTGGCAGTAAAAGATAAATTCCACACCCTTCATGCTCCGCATTTTACGCTCAATGATAAATTTTAAAAGATCTTTTTCTTCAATTGAAAGAAGGGTATGATTTTATTATCCGCTCGATAGATATAAGTACAGAAGAAACAAAAGCAACACAAATCGCACAATGCAAAACCATAACAAATTGAATTTAAATGAATTTATTTTATGCATTATCAGGAATAATTATAGTGGATTGCTATGTATAAAACTTATGGATAAAAGGATGAAACATATTAAGAAACACCTCACAGACTTTTCTCAATAAAGCGCAGCGAATATAATATTATTCATGATTAACCAATGTCCATTTCCAGACATAGGCATCTGAGAAAATGAATTGCAATAGTTGATAATATATATTTAGATTAAATTAAAAACATAATTAATAAATATTAAATATCATTCATCGAGTTACCACATCTTCGGTTTGTTCGTAAGCCGGATGCAGAAGCATAATGCGACTCCTGGAGTGAGCCGCATTATTATCGGCCTGTCGGGAATTAACGGCAGACCACCGGAAATAGTTGTTAACAACACCCACAAGGAGCACGACAAATGCCAACCCCATGTTACATTTCAATAACAGGCCAGACTCAGGGCAATATCACCGCTGGCGCATTCACCGCCGATTCTGTCGGTAACATCTATGTGCAGGGCCACGAAGACGAAATGCTGGTGCAGGAGTTTTTGCACAACGTCACCGTGCCAACCGACCCACAGTCCGGTCAGCCCGCAGGCCAGCGTGCCCACAAGCCATTCATCTTTACCGTGGCGCTGAATAAAGCCGTTCCGCTACTGTATAACGCGCTGGCGTCCGGTGAGATGCTGCCAAAAGTTGAACTGCACTGGTGGCGCACTTCTGTCGAAGGTAAGCAGGAACATTACTTCACTACCCGCCTGACGGACTCAACGATTGTGGATATGAACCTGCATATGCCGCACTGCCAGGACCCGACACAGCGTGAGTTCACTCAACTGCTCGCCGTATCACTGGCGTACCGTAAAGTCGAGTGGGAACACATCAAGTCCGGTACTTCCGGTGCTGACGACTGGCGTGCACCGCTGGAAGCATAAGTTAAAACCACAGCATCCGGCCCTCACGGGCAGGGTGCTGTTTTTGTATTGCGCCACAGGCAATCAATAAAGAAGAAGGCTGTCAGTAAGGAATTACGTTTTTACGGGAGATGGCGGACGCCGGAAACTTCGGCGGTAGCGTGCCTGAACGCAAGCGTAACACTGTACGTACCGTCACAGTCACTAAACAGCGAGAGTCATACTTTAGGGAGGTTGATATGTCGTTAAAAGGACAGAGTTTTACAATGGAAGCAGAATAGATAGCAGTGCCAAATAGTAGAGTAATTAAAGGGAAAGCAGGCCGGGTAGTACGTAACGCACGTAGACCTATGGCTGTGATGATTTTGCAGTGTGAACACATAAGAGAAGTATATTTCCCGCACGATGGTCATCATAAAATTCACAATAAAATCAACACGTTAATTTATAAATTCATGAGCATTTAGTCATCAATTACATTCAAACGGTCTTAATATGGAAAACGATTATTATAAAGTAACTGAAGAGTTGATTCATACAGGGCTTGATGCAATATCAAAGTCCATAAAAGAACGTAAAAAAAAGAACGAGGTAAGGGAATCTATATTTTCTGACTTGCATGAAGCAGGAATAACTGTCAGAAAACGAAGTGATTGGAAAGCAAAAACCACCCCAGGAAGTGATGGTGAAGACTGGGACTATCCTGCAATTGTAATACATCATGCTGGAAATAGTTACTCATGTACTAAAGATGGGGAAGCTAAAATGCGCCAGGCTGAAGAAACCGACATCAAAAGTTTTAATCACTTAAGTTATCATTATGCTATAGATTGCACAGGTGTAGTTTATGAAGCTCTGGATATAAGAGAAAAAGGCGCTCACCTAAAAGGGGCAAACACAGGAAAAATTGGTATAGTTTTTTTATCAGATTTTAGTTTACCAGGTGAAGCCTCACAATTTGGACCATCCCGATGGGGATCATTAAGTGAGTTTGCCGGACAAGTTAAGGATGACTGGGATATATCCGTTGATATACCTACCGATAAACAGAAAAATGCTATTAACGTCTTAGTTAGGACTCTTATAAAATTTTTCCCAATCACACAGTTAGGAGGACATAGGGAGTTTGCCTCTTTAAATGGCTTAGGTCGTGCTTGTCCAGGAACTTATGGTCTTCAGATTGCTGCCAATCTCAGAACAAAGTTCAAGTTAAGTGCCCCCTGAAATTAACACTTGTTTTCGAATGAAAATTTTTCTCGAGTACAATATTATATATGCGATCCCATTCATTCCATAAATTTATCATCTTATCTATTTTTTTATATTTTCTACTTGGAATAGATAAACAGCTATACTATGAAGAAGGCGACATGCCCTGGATACCAATTCCTTTCATTAAACACACCATATCATCAACTTTATTTTTTGAATTACCTGTCTCGCCTTCTGACATTCTAAGAGATTCACCAACAACCAAAAATGAGAATGATAAATTGTATAATTACTGCCAAGTAAGGTATGGAAAACAACTATCGGAATGTAGAAAAACAATAAAGAAAAAACTTCTTACTAATGGATTCTATATACCCGACTGAATGATACGACCGTCTAATATAACGGCCCAGATAAATCCAGGAGACATGTATTTTCTGCTAACAAAATGCAAGATAAGAATTAACATGAGTTACAGAATAAACATTGATGAAAAATTAAACTTACAGGATATAGTTATCTGATGTTTCACTCCTCTACTAAACAACCAAATTAATAAAAGCATTGTAAGAGAATTTGAGGTAAATCCGTTGACAATCACCATCAGGAGGTAATATGTCGTTAAAAGGACTGCGCTTCACACTGGCAGTGGACGGTCTGTCGGAAATGACCACCGCGGTGGTCAGTTTTCGACTTACTCAGCATTACTCAAAACCTTTCCAGCTAATAGTGGATATTGCCAGCGGTCTTTCTGACCTGACCGCAACTGATTTCCTGGAAAAAAATGCCGTACTGACCATCTGGCAGGGAATGGAGCCATTACGCTATATCAGTGGTATTGTCTCTGCCGTAACCCTCAGTGAAAACAATCACTGGCAGATGGGATACCATATAATTATCTCACCACCACTCTGGAGAAGCGGTTTACGCCAGAACTTCCGCATCTTCCAGCAGCAGGATATCAAAGCCATCTCCTCCACCCTGCTCAGTGAAAATGGTATCACCGGGTGGACCCCGGTATTTTATGAGCCGCACCCGGCACGCGAGTTCTGCGTGCAGTACGGTGAGACTGACCTTGCCTTCCTGAACCGCCTGTGGTCAGAAGAAGGCATCTTTTATTTTGACTGGTGCACTCCGGAAGGGACAGAGCAAAAGCTGGTACTTTGCGATGATGTGGCAGGAGTATCGTCACTGGGATCCATGCCATTTAATCCGAATACGACGGCCGAGGCATCCACCGAACACATCAGCCAGTTCAGATATCATGCGCAGATACGGCCTTCATCCGTCGAAACTCAGGACTACACCTTCAAAACGCCCGCCTGGCCCGGCTATTACAACCGCGCTGCTGAGAACCTGAACGGCCAACTCACGCAGTATGAAATCTTCGATTATCCCGGACGTTTCAAAGACGAATCCCACGGACAGGCGTTTGCCCGCTACCAGATTGAGGGCCGGAGACATAATGCAGAGACAGCAACAGGTTACAGTAACTCACCAAAAATGTGGCCGGGGAAGCGCTTTACCCTGACAGGACATCCATCAGTATCGCTGAACAGGGAATGGCAGATTGTGGGTAGCGTACTGGCAGGAGACCAGCCGCAGGCACTGCATGGCAGTCAGGGAACAGGAACCACTCTCAGCAATCGTTTCGAGGTTATCCCGGCCGACAGAACATGGCGTGTCCCTCCCCTGCCGAAGCCCTCCGTAGACGGCCCACAGAGCGCCATCGTCACCGGCCCGGCCGGGGAAGAAATCTTCTGTGACGAACATGGCCGGGTGCGGATACGTTTTCACTGGGACCGTTACTGTCCGGGGAATGAGGACAGTTCGTGCTGGGTACGGGTATCGCAGGCGTGGGCGGGAACGGGATTTGGCAATCTCGCCATTCCGCGTGTGGGCCAGGAGGTTATTGTGGACTTCCTCAACGGCGACCCGGACCAGCCCATCATCATGGGACGCACCTACCACCAGGACAACCGCCCACCGGGCAGTCTGCCGGGCACGAAAACGCAGATGACCATCCGCTCGAAAACCTATAAAGGCGGCGGATTTAACGAGCTGACGTTTGATGACGCCACCGGAAAGGAGCGGGTGTATATCCATGCGCAGAAGAACATGGATACGGAGGTGCTGCACGACCGGACCACGACGGTAAACAACAACCATACGGAGACGGTGGTTGTGGGGCAAACAGTGAAGGTGGGCAGTAAAAAGGCAGGTGGTCATGACCAGACGGTGACGGTAGCTAATGATCAAAAAACAACGGTAGTTAATAATCAGATCACCGAAGTTACTGAAGGAAATAAAATAACCGATATAGATAAAGGAGATCAGGAAATTACCCTTCATGAAGGGAAGCAAACAATAAAGGTAAAAAAAACCATCAGCGTTTCTTCAGAAGAGAAGATCGAGTTTATTTGTGGAGAGTCGAGCATTACCTTGTTGGAGAATGGAGAAATTACGATTAGTGGAAAAATAATTAAGAATACTGCGAAAGATGAATATCATGTCAATACCAAAAAATTATCAGCAGATGGTAGCGAGGAACAGGTGCTGACCGGTGGCATGTTAAAATTAAATCCATAATTAAATTAGTTAATTGCCACATAAGAGAATGCGATATGGGTAAGGATGCAGCAAGACAAACGGCAGATACAGCCGGACATGATGGGCCAATAACATCAGGCAGTAGTAATGTCTCAACAGGAGGTTTTCCGGCTGCTCGAATGGGGGATACTTTTGTTTGTAAAGAGCATGGGCCCGGTGTAATCAGTGAAGGTTCTAAAACAGTTACAATAAATGGAATACCTGCCGCCAGAAAAGGGGATAAGGTAGTTTGTGGTAAAAAATCATTACCACCGACAACAGGACCTAAACTTCCTGAATATCATTCTATAACAATAGTTAAAAATAGAAATGAAGATGGCTCGGTAAAAAATCCAAATGGCTCAGATGAGTTTAAATTATATACTGGATACGCAGTGTCAGCTCTAACGGATGGTGATGGTGATGGTGATGGTGATGGTGATGGTCAATATGATACGAGTGACTTAAAAGCAGGCATTATAGATTTTCAACTAAATCATCCGATTGGAGAAAGTGGGACGAACATTAGTCTCGGAGGTACTGTTGGCAAGGCTGAAATGAAGGCAGGGACAGTTGCAAATGAGGATGTACATTCCAGCTCGGTTGATGCAAAGTTAGAGGGTATTTCTGGGAATGTAGACCTCAGTTCAGGAAAAGCAGGATCTGGTGACTATGTGGAGGCAAAAGCTGAAGGTACAATCGGGTTAGCTGAAGGAAAAGGCAACTATAATTTAACACACGATCTTGACGAAGCAAGAGTTGGTGCCGCCTTTGAACTTGGAGCAGAGGCAGCTGTTGCAAAAGGGCAGCTTTCAGGTGCTATAGACTCAAAATATTTTAAATTGAAAGGTTCCGTTGATGGAACTGCTGGGTCGGCAGGTTTAGGATTGGGAGAAGGGGCATGGGTGGATTTTGATAATATAATGGTAAAAGTTCAATTGTCAGGGAAAATAGCATTTATATTAGGATTAGGGGGCGATATTGATATCCAGCTTGGACCATTTACTAGCGTCCCTATTCAAGAGCGACTTGGATTTACCTCTTCCAAATCTGGTATAGTGCTATCAGGTGCATCTACTGTTACTATTGGGGGATAATATGAGTAAAATTATTCGCATATCAGAATCTGTCTTTCCATTATACAATAATCTTGTATTTAGATTTTTTTTAGGTATTGCCCTATACCTCCTTTCAGTATACATTATATTTCATCACGTTCGAAATATAACATCATTAAAAATAGTACACCTACTTGGTATTTATGCTTTTTTTTACTATACTATTTTTTCAATGATAGATGGTGGTGCTAAACGATTAGCTGCATTTCATATAAAAAATAATAGTACCAACATCGACAGACAACCAATAAAATGGTATTTATCCAATCAATTTAACATATCAAGATTCCTTAAGCTCATATTTGTCTTTATATATATATATGCGTGTTTCATGTATCTTATGTACATACCATAATTGACAACCACCACTCATAGCAACATTTAAGCAATGGCTAATTTTAAATCCTTATTCATTCTGCACATCAAACTTTATAAATACAACCAAGACAACTCAGAAATATTATTATGAAAAAAATGATAAGATAGAAAATTTAGGAACTGTTGTTGGTAAAGTAGAAATGAATGCAGGTACTATCTCAAACGATAAACAGTTATCAGGAACATATGGTGTAAAGGCTACCGGTTTTTCTATAAATACGGGGGTTAGTTTTGGAAAGGAAAATTCGGGTGATTTTAAAGATATAAAAATAGAAGGAACATTTGGAACTGCTGAAGCAAAAGCCTCTGAAACATTAATTAATGGTGAGGATGAGCATCAAGGAGGCGCTGCCTTTGAATTGCGGGCTGAAGCAGCTGCCGCAAAAGGCGAATTATCAAGTGCTCTGGAATCTAAATATTTAAAACAAAAAAGTTCCCTTGCTGTAAGTGCTGGCTCAGTAGGGGGAGGCCTGAAAAGTGGGGTTTGGTGGGATACAGATAATCTCATGTTCAGAGTAAAGCTGGCATGAAAGCTTGCACTGGTTATTGGAATTGATTGGGAGGAAGATATACAAATAGGCCCCTTCACTGAAACCCCTTGGCCTGTATTACTGGGGTTGGCAATTTCAACATCAGGTGTTATATTGACTGGAAAAACAAACGTCATCATTGGAGGTTAGTATTGTTCTTCTATGAAACTTTAAGCAATATTATCAAGGTGTATCATAACAAATTTTTAGATTTTATTTTGGTATTGCATTGTCATCTCTGATTTGCTTTTTATTGATTAAAAACATACATCATGTACATAGCATTATACTTGTTAAATTTCTTGTGGCGTTATCAGGATTTATGTTTTTTACTATAGCGCATTTTCATTAGTCGACATTGGGATTGAAAAATATACTCCTTCCATATCAAATTTAACAATGATAATATTAATAAAAAGCTAATTTCTTCATTCGCGAGGCATAAATACACAATAAATATCTCTCTGAAGCTGTGTGTTTTTATTTTATATTTACATGGTTTTTAATTTCATAATACTTAAATATTAAAAACATTTTATAATAAACAATGAATATTTCAGATTTAAATTAGCCAATGTGACAAAATTTTTAAAACATCACCTAGAAAGATGGTTTTTATTATTAACCCAAGTTGGCACTATGCCAATGGACACTGGCTTGGCGAACGCTTGTTTTTATTGGTTGTTACTTTTTTCTCTTATCGATTCAACTATCGGTAATGTGGAATTATTCCATTCAGGTGTAGCAACTGTTATCATTGGAGGTTAAATGAACCAATACAATAGAATGTTTAGAATGTTATTTGGGGTTGTAGCTTTTTTACTACTTTCCTGCATTAGTGTTATGTTAAATGATGATTTACAATACACTCGATTGTCAACTATATGCTTTCTTATCGGCTGTTATCTGTTTTTGTATTTTTTTGTATTTTCTCTTATTGATGCTGGCGTCAATAATATAGTATCGTTCCATCAAAAATATAACCAAGAAAATATCAAAAAATCATTTCTTAAAAATTTCATTGAAGGAGAGAATCTGGTATCTAAAGGATATAAATTGGCTTTTAATTTGGGTTTTCTAGTTGTGATGTATTTTATGTTAAAAAACGAAATGTAGATAATCCAGAGAGAGTTATTATAATGAGAGAAAGCAATAACAAACCATCCATCCCAAGGGCAGTGACATATAGTTTTGAATACCAAAAAGAGCATTTTTGGCGATGCCGCTATACATCCTCAGAAGTAACAAGCTTATATTACAAGATATTACTCCCACTAGATGTAAAACCGGTCAGCATTAAACCTGAGCTAATCGCAGGAACCAATAACCTCTATGCTATTGGCTGCTATCAGACCATTTCTGGAGCAAAATCCCCCTTTACAGAAGTTGATGTAGTCTATGAACATATAAATAACGACATCGATGCCAGTGACTGGGGAGAATATATATTAGACCTTTTAGGTGAAGAAATCCTTTACTGTAAATATTATTATAGCGTTAGTGGTCGATATGCTGATTTTTTGACAAAAAAAGATATCGATAACGAAACCATCACATCAAGAATCAGAGTATTTAAAAATTATGATTTTGAAAACAACAGGGCCAATGTGATAATGGTAAAAGCCTGTTGCAACTGGAAGGATTATGAATCGCTGGCTGAGGATCTCTTTCATTGTGTGAATTTTTTCACTTTAATTAATGACTCAAAATGGCATTTGGCAGAAGAACTAAAGAGTATAAATCTGGATGTACCTGCAAACCATTCCTTTTATTACCCTGCCTCATGGCTATATTCAGAACGATATAATAACGAAAAGATGAGCTACTATTCGTTATCTTTAAAAGAAGAAAGTAACGTTCATGGCATTATTGATGGCTATTTTTTATACCATGATGCGGCAATCAATAAAGAACAGGTTTGTAAACTAATTGTCAGTCAACTAAAAGAAAATAATCACCTTGAAATTGATGAAATTTCACTAAGAGAACGCAAAGATATCTTCAATAAGAACATTACGGAATTATGGACTGGTGAGTTAAAAGTAAAGAATGCAAGAAATGGAGAAGGCATGTTAGTTGTTTTTTCCGGAAAGATTCAGGAAAGTTGGTTCTATATAATTGGGTCATTTGCTCTACAAAAACAACATTTCGGTTCCTGGGCCGCGGGAAAACGAGCAATAGATATTATCTTAAATTCACTTAATAACTACGACTTAGAGTATGAAGATCAGTTTTATATTGAGCATTGATATAACACTCAATAGACCCAATAATTTAGCAGAGTAGGTAGCGTGCCTGAACACAAGCGTAACACTGTACTGCCGCTGAACAGCGGAATGTCTTTATTCCTGTAAACACCAGGGAGAACAACATGTCATTAAAAGAATTGCGTTTTACGCTGAACGTGGACGGACTGCCGGAGACAGCCACCGCAGTGGTGGGCTTCGGCCTTTACCAGCCACATTCCACTCCTTTTGCCCTCAAAGTGGACATCGCCAGCGGGCTTCCGGACCTGGTGGCAGCTTAGGGCAAGATCACGAAAGAGCGGCAATGGACAGAGAGTACCTCGCGTCAATCCTTGCGGGGTTTCGTAATCTTGCCCTGGATTTTGCGACCCTTATAATAAGGCTTACAATCAGCCTGAATCAGCGAAAGCGCTGACTTATTTGATGATACTAAGTTGGCGTATTTCCAATGCTATCGATTTGGCATGAGCAAAAATCAGCGCAGGTCAAAAGCCCCCGTGATGGCAACATCACCATCACAGGGGGTGAGCGGTTATTCCTTCACCACAATCAGCGGTTCAATATCGCTCTCTTTTTTAATCACCAGCGACTCGTCACCACGCAGGCAGGTACCGCCGTAGTTACCACCTACGGTAAAGGTACAAACCTGGATATATTTACCGGCAACTTTTGGCAGACACCAAAGCTGCTGAAAAATGTTCTTCTGCTCGGCAAACTTACCGCTGGTTTTATCCAGTAGCTCTTCCTGATGACTCACCAGATCGATGTTGCTGCCACAACGTCCTGCAATAGGTTTCACCGCATAACCGGTTTGCGCCAGCTCTTCATTAACAGTGAAATCCGTATCAAGCAGATAACGGTGGTGCGGGAACAGTTGCCAGAGGATCGGCAGAATCGCTTTGTTGCCAGGGATAACCGTCCACAGAGGTTCGAAGACCAACACTTCCGGGCGCAGCAGCACGTCGATTAAACGCACTTCCTGATTCGTATGCCCGGTACGAATTGGCACCGCGGCGTACTCCGTTTCGCTGACCTCGCGCACCTGCTCAATTGCGGTTTCCCACGCCCAGGTCTTCCAGACGCAGTTCACCAGACGGCCATCACCGTCAATCAGCTGACCGGCATCATCCCAGCACAGTTCATCCAGACCTCGCAGAATTTTGCTGTCAAACCCGGCCTGACGCAGCGCCTGCTGCATAAACTGCGCGTGATAGTTCTCCTCGATATCCTTATCCTGCATGATGTGGACAAACGGACGTGCGCGGCTGTGCTTCCAGGCCCCCGCCAGTTCGTTGATCAACCCTTCAGCCGGGTTGTGTCCCTGCCCTGTGTAGCCCCGTTCGGCCCATCTTTCGAGGATCAAACCGGCTTCGGTATGGCACGATGCGGAATCGGCGTTGTACTCATACACCTTCAGTCCACGTTCATCCATACAGAAATCCATACGCCCCGTAATCATATGATGCCGACGACGCTGCCAGGAAAGGCGCAGGCGCGGCCAGAGGATTTTCGGGATATCAAACAGCGCCAGCAGGTTGTCGTCTTTCAGCACCTTATCGGTCGCATGCAGATACATCAGGTGCAGCTCGTTGGTGGCTTTAATCAGCTCCTGCTCGGCGCTCTCGGTAATGGTGAAATATTGATGCGGGTCCTGATTAATCACATGGCCGTTCGCCAGCACGTAGGCTTTTTGCAGCGGGTCCTGCTCATTCAGCCATTTATCATCAAATTGCCCGTTATCTTCCAGTCGCGCGCCGCCAATTTTCAGCGAGTCATTGGCGATCTCCGGCTGCGGTAGGCTGAAACGGGTATCATCGGTCTGGATCATCCAACCAAGAATGGTCGTGTCGTCAAAGGTATCACGCAGGGTGTAACAACCGTTCTCAACCACCATCTCCAGTTCGCGGGTCCACTGCTGTCCGGGAGGCAGCGGCGTATGGAGCACGTTCTGTTCGGCAATACGGATTTTGTTTTCCAGCAACTGGGTGACGACCGCCACATGCCCGGTATCTTTAAATTCGCCGCCTTTTTGCCAGATAAGCAGTGCGCCTGCTACCGGCGCGCGGGGCGAACCATTCGGAAATGCCTGTAACGGTAGGATGTTGTCATTCACTACTTCGCGCAGGAAGCGTAAGGAGAAGATCTCCCAGGCCATACCCACATCGGTGAAGACCATGCCATAGTTAAGGAAGAGAAAGCGGCGTGCGAACTCTACGCACTGCCATTTGTGGCCCATGTATTCATCGTCGATATAGCTGCGAAATGCTGCATCATCGTCGTAGTCCCGTGGGTCGAGGGAGCTGTAATCTGAAGAGTAGATTGCTACGCCACCTGGGGCATAGCCCAATAATGTCCCGAATGGGGCATCCTGACTGGTCGTTCCTTTGCTCATGCACCTTACCTCAAAACAATACAGCCTGAGCAGGTTGGCGTGAATTTTTCGCTCTGATTGCCTGCTCTGCGACACTAACCGGACAGAGGTCGACATCATCATACACCTCAACGCAGCGGCTGGCGCTCAGAGGCGAAAAATTCACAGCAGGAACTACGCTTTAGTCAGGGTGACCGGTATGCTTTTATACGCCGGAGTCAAACTTTGTGTATCTACTGCATCCAGCGAAAGCAGGACATTCGCTTCAGGCAGATAAGCGCCAATTGAGCCAGCCGCCATGTTGTAAATCACCACCGTTAAGCCGTACATGATGCGATCCGCGCAGGGCTGACCGTTGTCGTCCAGCGCCTGAACGTTGACCACATCACCCTGGCTCAGACCGCGGCTCGTCGCTTCTTCGGCGCTTAAAAACACCACATCCCGACGGCCAGTAATGCCACGATAGCGATCGTTCATACCATAAATCGTGGTGTTGTACTGATCGTGGCTACGCAGCGTTGCCAGAACCAGTGCATCAGCAGGCTGATGTTCCCGCTCTACCGCCCGCTGATGGCTGACGATAAAGTTGGCTTTGCCATTCTCCGTTCGCCATTCACGGCGCGAAGCAGGTGTATCCATACGAAATCCGCCCGGCTCGGCAATACGTGCGTTGTAATCGTGGAACGCCGGGATCACGGCTTCAATGGCGTCACGGATCAGCGCGTAGTCCCCGGTAAATGCTTCCCAGTTGATAGGAGAATGCGGCAGCGTGGCACGCGCCATGCCCGCCACAATCGCGGGTTCCGATTTTAGCCAGCGGGAAGCCGGCTTCAGCGCGCCACAGGAAGCGTGAACCATCGACATAGAATCTTCGACGGTCACTGACTGGATCCCCGTCGCCTGCATGTCGCGCTCCGTTCGGCCTAATGCAGGTAGCAGGTAGTTATGCTTTGCCAGCAGCAGATGCGATCTGTTCAGTTTGGTCGCCACATGGACCTGCAGATCCAGATTTTTCATCGCCGCAAATGTACGCTGCGGCTGGGGCATCGCTACCGCCAGATTGCCGCCCATGCAGATGAGCGCTTTTGCGTCTCCCCGCTCGATGGCCCGAATGCTCTCCACGCTGGAGCGTCCATGTTTGCGCGGAACACGGATAGAAAAATGCTTCTCAAGTCGTTGCAGGAAGTCTTCGGACGCCGCTTCGTTGATCCCTACAGAACGATCGCCCTGCACATTAGAATGGCCGCGTAACGGGCAGATCCCCGCCCCCGGCTTACCCATATTGCCTTTCAGCAGCAACAGATTTACCAGCTGCTGGACGTTCTCGGTGCCGTTTTTATGCTGGGTGATGCCCAGACCATAACAAACAATCGTGGCGCTGGATTTACTGTAGCTGTGCGCCAGATCTTCCATCTGACTACGCGTCAGACCCGAGTCCTGTTCCAGCTCAGCCCAGTTATGCTGACGTAAGTCGTCATACAGCGCTGCATATCCCGCGGTATGTTGGTCGATAAACGCATGATCGAGCGTCGGCTGCTGATCCAGTAGGATCCGCGCTTCGTCCATTTCGATCAGCGCCTTCATTATGCCTTTGAGCAACGAGGCGTCACCGCCCATTTTTACCTGGTAGTAGTCGTTGCTCAGCTCCGTCGCCTGTCCGGTGAACATCTCTTTCGCGCTTTGCGGGAAGCTAAAGCGCTCAAGCCCCCTTTCGTTCAGCGGGTTGATGGAGATAATTTTGGCACCACGTTTGGCAACGTCGCGTAAGGTGGTCAGCATGCGTGGATGGTTAGTACCAGGGTTATGCCCGATACAAATCACCAGATCGCAGTGGTCAAAATCATCAAGTTCAACGGTCCCTTTCCCAAGGCCAATGGCCGGCGTTAGCCCTGCGCTGGTCGGTCCGTGGCACATGTTTGAGCAATCAGGAAAGTTGCTGCTACCATATTCGCGGGCAAACAGCTGATACAGGAACGCCGCCTCATTTGACGTTCTGCCGGAGGTATAAAACTCAACCTGTTGTGCTGAGTCATAGCTGCGCAGACACTCGCCGATCTCCCGAAAGGCGATATCCCAATCCACCGCCTGCCAGGTGTCAGACACTGCATCGTATTTCATTGGATGCGTCAAACGACCAATGTTTTCCAGTTCATAATCGCTGTAGTGCCAGAGTGTGGAAACCGGGTGACGGCTGAAAAATTCCGGTGACGCTTTCTTACTGGTTGTCTCCCAGGAGACCGCCTTAACGCCATTTTCGCACAGCTCCATTGGCGCACGATGCCCGGGGTCCGGCCACGCACAGCCCGGACAGTCGAACCCTTTCACCTGGTTCATTTTGAACATCGCGATAATGTCGCGCGCGACAGCCTTTTGCGAAAACACCGAAGCAGTGACGGCTTTTACCGCACCCCACCCACCCGCAGGGCCCTGATAACCGCTTACTCCTGGAACACCATTTTTCATTATTACTGCTTATTCACCGCCAATTTTTGATGGTGAATACGGTAGCAATTTCCGTCCAACATTGATTTCCTCTTCATGGAGTACGGGCCAGGTACAATGAATGGGTTAGATTTATCTTCCCCTTTCAGCACAAAGCGACATAAAGTCCCAATCTGTTAAATTGAGTTCTACCTAACTGCTACACTGCATCAACACAACCACTCAGAAGGCAGGTCAATATGTCAGACAATACCTATCAGCCCGCGAAAGTCTGGACGTGGGAAAAATCGAACGGCGGCGCATTCGCCAATATCAACCGCCCGATTTCCGGCGCCACCCACGAGAAGACGCTGCCGGTTGGCAAGCATCCGCTACAGCTCTATTCGTTGGGGACGCCAAACGGGCAGAAAGTGACGATTATGCTGGAGGAGTTACTGGCGCAGGGTGTGAAGGGCGCGGAATATGATGCCTGGATTATCCGCATTGGCGATGGCGATCAGTTTTCCAGCGGCTTTGTTGAGGTGAATCCGAACTCGAAGATCCCGGCACTGCGCGACCACTCGCAAAACCCGCCGGTTCGCGTGTTCGAATCTGGCGCAATCCTGCTCTATCTGGCGGAAAAATACGGTTATTTCCTGCCGCAGGATTTGGCAAAACGTACTGAAACGCTGAACTGGTTGTTCTGGTTACAGGGTGCGGCGCCGTTCCTCGGCGGTGGTTTTGGTCACTTCTATAACTATGCGCCGGTAAAAATCGAGTACGCGATCAACCGCTTCACGATGGAAGCCAAACGCTTACTCGACGTACTGGACAAGCAGTTAGCACAGAATCAGTTTGTGGCAGGAGATGAATACACCATTGCCGATATGGCGGTTTGGCCGTGGTTTGGCAATGTGGTGCTGGGCAACGTGTACGACGCGGCAGAATTCCTTGACGCAGGAAGTTACAAGCACGTGCAGCGCTGGGCAAAAGAGGTTGCCGCGCGTCCGGCGGTTAAGCGAGGTCGTATTGTAAACCGCACTAACGGGCCGCTCAACGAGCAGCTTCATGAACGTCATGACACCAGCAACTTCGACACCAATACCGAAGATAAGCGCCAGGGTTAACGCAAGATGCCGGATGGCGGCATAAATGCCTTATCCGGCCTACATAGAAGGCGTAGGCCTGATAAGCGTAACGCCATCAGGCACTAACCGATTGTCACGCGCTGGTGACGTCGTACTCCATGCGGCGAAGTGCGTCTAACGTGGCTTTAGCTTCATCTTCATCAATGATGCTCATGGCGAACCCTACGTGCACCAGCACCCATTGCCCGACCAGCTCAGCGGTATCACCTTCACAAATCAGGGCAATATTGACATCACGTTTGATGCCGCACACTTCAACCTGCGCAAGCTGGTGAATATCTTCACCAACGGCCAGAACCTGACCAGGGACTCCAATACACATATCTGACTCCGCCCCATAGCAACCTATGGGTTATTCGACTTCAATACTTTTCACTTTCAGTGAATCGCCTGCATCAACCCGCAGACGATCGCCCTGACATAGTGGACACTGCGCATCATGCTGGGTGATTTCCACAACCTGACTGCAATCCCAGCACCATGCCTGGGCTGGTTTGTAATCAATATGCAGCTCACACCCTTGCGCCAGCGTGCCCTGACAGACGATGTCGAAACTGAAACGGACGGCGCTCTCTTCAACGCACGAGAGCGCTCCGATTTCCAGCCAAACGCCGGTTACACGTTTGACACCGTGCTGCTCTGCCTGCTGTTGAACAATCTCAACCGCGCTCTGACAAAGGGACAGCTCATGCATTTTCGCAGTTCCGACGACCCAGCAGCAGCGCACGGCGATTTAGCTGCGGCGCATTCGGATCGCTCACCGGCAGCGATAACAGCATGCGCGCGCAATCGTCAGTCAGACGCACACCTTCTTGCGCCGACATACTGTGCGAAAGCGGCGACATCAGTGAACAGGAAAGGTATTGCGATACGCCCTCCAGTTCACCAACGGTAAAGGTCATCTCGCCATACGGCAGACGCAGCCCGATTTTTTCGCTGACTTTACGCACCGGCCAGATCTGGTCCGGTCCGGGGAAAATCAGTGCGCTGAGCATCCAGGGTGTGATAACACACCCCGTCCACTGTCCTTCAAACAGCGTAAAATCAGAAACATATACCGGCATGTTCGGATGCAAGAAAGAGAGATCGTGCATCGAACGCCGGGCAACCTCTTCAAACGCTGCCTGAATCTGCGTCTTCGGGGCCGTCTGAAAACCGACAAACTCCTCAGACATGAGCCGCCTCCCGAGCGATCGCTTCAACGCCTGATTCGCGAAGCGCGGCAAGAACCTGCTCCAGCGCAGGTTCAATCATCGCTTCAACCGTTGGCGTTAGCCCGATATGCGGTTCCAACGATTCCGGAATAACGCCGACTAAGGTCAGCTTTTTCGGAAACTCGCCGGTAAAACGCAGGGCCGACAATACGTCGGCCAGGCCAAGCTGGTGCGGTGATATTTTGTTGGTAAACAGCGCTGGGATCTCTTCATCCCGCAGGACCATCATCGTTCCTGGCGTGTTTTTCTTCGACACAATGGCGTCAGCAATGATCAGATGATCTCTGTTCGCCATATCGCCGAGAAGCTCCATCCCAGCCGTACCACCGTCCAGAACATCAACAAAGTCTGGCAGGATGTATCGTTGCTCTAATGCCTCAACGATACGTACCCCGATGGCTTCGTCGGTCAGCAAAATATTGCCGACCCCTAAGACTAATATCCGCATTACAGAACCTTAACTGAGACCACTTCGTTCCCGTCAACGTCCACCACATGCACCGCACATGACATACAAGGGTCGAAGGAGTGAATGGTACGAACCACTTCCAGCGGTTTGTTTGGATCGGCAATCGGCGTACCTACCAGCGAGCGCTCATACGGTCCCACTTCATCATTAAAGTTACGTGGGCCAGAGTTCCAGGTTGACGGTACAACCGCCTGGTAGTTGCTGATAATGCCGTCTTTAATCACCATCCAGTGAGACAGCATACCGCGTGGCGCTTCGAGGAAACCAACACCTTTGAATTCGCCTGTTGCCGGAATATCCGGTTTCACGAAGGTGGTGTGGTCGCCTTTACCGATGTTCACAATCAGCGCGTTGTACTGATCCTGCAGAACGTTCTGCAGTTCACAGCAGTGAACAGTACGGCCAATAATACGGCCCAGCGTAGAGTGCAACTGCGACACTTCGATAGTTTTACCGGTCAGCTTGGTGTAAATCGCGATGATTTCATTCAGCTTGGCATGGGTAGACTCGCGTTTGGCCGCCAGTTTACACAGCATGTTGGCCAGCGGACCCACTTCAACCGTTTTACCGTAGAAGGTCGGTGCTTTAACCCAGGAGTATTTGCCGTCGTCTGACCAACCGGTGTAATCAGGAACCGTTGTGCCTTCCCACGGAGCCTGCGGCGCTTCGTCTTTGTACCACGCGTGTTTCGCACTCTCCTGAATCCCTTTGATCAGGTACTCATCGGAGTGAGAGGTGATCGGGCGATAGGTCGACAGATCAGCATCGGTGATATAACCGCCCGGGAACAGGAAGCTGCCGTTTTTACCGTCTGTCGGGAATTCCGGCGCACTCAGATAGTTAACCGCACCCTGACCACGTTCCAGCCACTCAGGATAGAACGCAGCAATAACCGCAGTATCAACCTTGTACACCTGCTCAACGAAGTCGCTCAGCTTATCGATGAAGGACTTGATGTACATCAGGCGTTCAAGGTTCAGCACGCCGAGACCGTCAAGGTTAATTGGGTTAGCAACCCCACCTACCGCCAGGTTCTGGATGTGCGGCGTTTTACCGCCCAACAGTGCCACAACGCGGTTGGCATCACGCTGGCATTCCAGCGCTTGCAGGTAGTGTGCGACCGCAATCAGGTTCACTTCCGGCGGCAGTTGCATTGCCGGGTGACCCCAGCAACCGTTAGCAAAAATGCCTAACTGACCGCTGGCAACAAGATCTTTGATCTTGTTCTGAACCTTGGTGAACTCTTCTGCGCTGTTCAGGTGCCAGGAGGACACGCCGTTCAGCATGGCAGACGCTTTCGCTGGGTCAGCTTTCAGGGCAGAGGTGATATCCACCCAGTCCAGCGCAGACAGCTGATAGAAGTGAACAATGTGGTCATGCGTGGTGTGCGCGGCCAGAATGATGTTACGGATATACTGTGCGTTCACCGGAACATCAATATTCAGCGCGCTTTCTGCTGCACGAACGGAAGAGATAGCGTGAGTGGTAGTACAAACGCCACAGATACGCTGCACAATCATCCAGGCATCGCGCGGATCGCGGTTTTTCACGATCTCTTCCATGCCGCGCCACATGGTCCCGGAAGCCCATGCTTTAGATACCACGCCATTTTCGATTTCGCAGTCGATGCGTAAATGACCCTCAATACGGGTTACCGGATCAATAGTAATTCTCTGGCTCATGCTTTGCTCGCCTCATGACGATTTTGATCGTTTTGTTTTAAAGGAGGAAGTATCGGCAGTAGACGAATGAGTACGATGTATGCACAAATCTCAATAGCCACAAAACCAATAGAAATCAACAGCTCTTCCCAGGTCGGGAAGTAGTGGTAGCCACCACCAGGATTGAACGCCACCAGCGAATAGGACAGACGCCATGTTGCACAACCCAGCAATGCGCTCAGCGCAGACAGATACAGCATGCGCGAGTCATTACGCAGCTTAGTGACGCGCAGCACCACCAGCGGGAAGACCATCAGCACGACTTCAAGCCAGAACATCAGGGAGTAAAGATCGCCTGAGAACGCATAGGACAGCTTGTCGCGATAGATCAGTTCGCCAAAGCGCAGAACGACGAAAATAGCCAGCAGCACGCTGATGGTATTCGTCAGCTTGATGAACAAACTTTTCTCGTCCGGACCGTTACCTTTCAGACCGGCTTGTACCAACGAGCCTTCAAAGATGACGATCGAGAAGCCCATAATAAAGGCAGTTAATACCGAGAAAAGCGGCAGCATTTCATAAGCTTGCCATAGCGGATGCACCTTATAACCCGCAGAAATCATCAATGAACCCATTGAAGACTGGTGCATGGTTGGCAGCAGCGCGCCGAGGGCAATAATAAAGAACATCACTTTATTCAAACGTTTGAGGGAAACTTTCCACCCCAGACGTTCAAACAGAGCCGGAGCAAATTCCAGCGCCATGATGCCGATATAGATGGTCATACAGACCGCCGTTTCGAACAGTACCGAGTTCACGTTGAAGTGGCCCGGAATGTAGAAATACGGCAGGTTCCAGTAACGACCGACGTCAATGGTGATCGACAGACCACCCAACGAGTAGCCAAACAGGCTCGCCAGCAGCGCCGGACGAACCAATGGATGGTATTGTCCTCTGTTGAAAACGTACACCGCCCACGCCAGCGCCCAACCACCGCACGCGAAGCCAGTACCAATCAACAGGTCAAACGCGATCCATACACCCCATGGGAAACCGCCGTTCAGATCGGAGACTGAGCCCAGTCCGAAGACCAGACGTTTCACGATCAGGAGCATACACAGGACGATAAGCGGCCCAAAAATAATGACCGGTTTGCTGATTATTTTTCCGCCCAGCGGTTTAGGATCATGACTCATGATCGTCTCCTCCATCGTGATGGTCGTTTTTCGTGTTACGACGAACCAGCACGGTTAAGCCCGCCAGCGCAGCCAGGGGTAATATCATGCCCTTGTACAGGGAATGTTGAACATGTTCGGAACGCGCACCAGTTGAAAGATCATCCAGCTTCGGCAGATCCAAATCCTCGTAAGGAACACCCGTCAGTACCATAACCTGCGTACCACCACCTTCTTTCTCACCGTACAGGTGCGGGTAGTACTTCGGTACCGTATGCAGATAGGTATCGCCTGCTTTCACCGTCTGACGCGGATAGTGGTATTCGCTACCAGGCTTCAGCGCGAGACGTTTTTTCGCCTCAGCCATCAGCTCTTCACGCGTACCAAAAATCACCGCACCGGCTGGGCACACTTCAACACAACCCGGTAAACCACCTTTGTCCAGACGCTCAACGCCTTTCTGGTTACACAGTTCACATTTGTGAAGCGCACCAAACGGGTTGTTGTAATCGTACTTAGGCACGTTGTACGGGCAGGCGACCATGCAGTAACGACAGCCCGTGCAGACATCTTTGTCATAATGGACGATGCCGGTTTTCGGATCTTTCTTCAGCGCGGAGACCGGGCAAACGGAAACGCAGTTCGGATCAACACAGTGCATGCACTGTTTCTTGATATATGCGTAACCATTTTCTTCCTGGTCTTTGTTAACGCCTGTTCCGCTACGCCACACCTGAATGATGTTATTGGTATACGGCGACAGTTTGTCGTTGTTCGACCAGGTTTGCTCGCCTTCCGGGTTACGCGCCGGGAAGTTGATATCCTGACACTTGGTTACACAGGCCTGGCAGCCTACGCACAGCGTCGAGTCATAGAGCATCCCAAGAGAACCTGGGATCGGCGGACGGTTTTCTGCAGCCGCATGGCTGATGGACGGCGCTGCGCCCAACAGCAATGCCCCGCTGGAGGCTGCTTTAATAAAGTTACGTCTGTTCACGGTTATTCTCCCCGTGAGTCAGCGTTATCTTTCTTCTGCTGACGCCCCAGTTCACGAACCGCCATCACGCTGACGCCGGCAACCAGTCCTACTACGCCACCCAGCAGTCCAATCGCTCCGGCAGAAACATTGCCGCCTTCTTTCATGTTGACGTCAGGTTTCTCGGAACGCGGCGTTTGGTTTTCCACGTGAGCAAGCTGGTGAATACCTTTATGGAAGCCGACGCCTTCTTCGTTACAGCCGTAGCAAGGGTGACCGATAGCCACCGGCCACACGCCGCCCACATCGCAGAATTGCAGCGTTGAGCAGTTGCCGTAGGTTTCTGGTCCTTTACAGCCCAGATGGTAGAGGCACCAACCTTCACGGTGGCCTTCATCACCAAACTCTTTAGCAAAACGACCAGCATCGAAGTGCGGGCGACGTTCGCAGTGTTCGTGAATCAAACGACCATAGGCGAATGTCGGACGGTTTTTGGTATCCAGCTTCGGCGGCTTACCATAAGTGATGATATGCGCGACCGTTGCGAGGAAGTTATGCGGGTTCGGCGGACAGCCGGGGATGTTGATGATGGTTTTGCCTGGCAGAACTTCTTGCAGGCCGACGGCACCCGTTGGGTTAACGCCAGCGGCAGCAACACCACCCCACGCGGCACAAGAGCCGATGGCAATGATAGCGGCTGCGCCTTCTGCGGCCCGGCGGATGTGATCCACGATCGGCTCGCCGGCAACCATACAGTAAATACCATTATCTTTCAGTGGGATAGAACCATCTACTACCAGAACATATTGCCCTTTGTACTTCTCCAGAGCGTTATGTTTGTTCTCTTCGACCTGATGGCCGAAGGCGGCAGAGAGCACCTCATGGTATTCCAGAGAGATTGTCTCCAGAACGAGGTTTTCCACTGTAGGGTGTGTCGCGCGAAGCAGCGATTCAGTACAACCCGTACACTCCTGAGCACCAATCCAGATAACCGGTGGGCGCTGAGGACGAGAAACTGATTCGGCCATTTCTGCGGCGGCTTTGCTACTGAGCCCCATGGTAGCGGCCAGTGCTGCACAAAGCTTCATGAAATCACGGCGATTAATGCCGCTCGAATTGATGAGAGAGTTATCTCCAGTCATTTTATAGTTATTCCGTTGCGAAGACCTGGCTTTTATTTTGCACCATTCGCATGTTGCATATTGCGATCGGCGCGCCATTACCACACTTTTTATATGGTTATGTGCATTATAATACTTCGGCGGAGCAACAAAACGAAGGCGTAGGTCAATAGTGTAATTAATTAAAGCAAGATAATACCCCTTTCGGATCAAGCTTCGAGTCGATAGCCAGCCATGAAAAACCGAATTGTTGTACTGGACTGGTTCTCTTTAAAGAAATCCATCACCATCTCTTTATCCAGCCCATAACGGCGCGTCAGGATCCCCGCTTCCCACGCGCTGAGCTGTCGATCGCCCGTTTTTTCAAACATTCGATGTGAAAATCCCAGCACAAAACCACGCTTATAATCCGCACAAAAATTCGCCACCGAGCGTGCACTGTCCGCACTTGAGGCGTTTAATCCGGCCATCAGACCTTTACCAAAATGGTTGTCCATGCATAACCTCCAATCGCTATATAATAAATTATATAGCGATTTTTTAAGCAATGACCAGAGGTATCACGAACTTTTTATAACGGCTTAAAAGGACACCCATTCATCCGTTTTAGCGGCCGCAGACGTTTTGCTGTCTGCTGAAGAGGAAGTGGTTTGGCTGGCTGCGTATTGCACATCATTAGCGGAAAGGCGGAACTGTTGCACCGAGCGTTGCAGCTCCTCTGTTTGTCGTTCCAGCGCCACTGCCGCGGCGGAAACTTGTTCTACCAATGCAGCGTTCTGTTGCGTTACGCTGTCCATCTGCGTGATCGCCACGCTCACCTGCGAGATACCCTTATTCTGTTCTTCCGAGGCAGAGGCAATTTGCTTCATGATGACAGTCACTTCGGTGGCGCCGCGCAGAATCGCCTCCATGGTTAATCCTGTTTCTTTAACCAGACGAGCGCCCTGATCAACACGACGCGATGACTCGCCAATCAGTGTCTCAATCTCTTTCGCCGCCCCGGCGCTGCGACTGGCAAGGTTGCGTACTTCACCGGCGACGACGGCAAAACCGCGCCCCTGCTCGCCTGCCCTGGCTGCTTCAACCGCCGCGTTCAGCGCCAGAATGTTGGTCTGGAAAGCAATGCTATTAATAACTGACGTGATTTCCGCGATCTGTTTAGAGCTGGCGGCAATGCCGTCCATCGTCTCAACCACTTCTGAAACCAGCGTGCTCCCTTTGCCTGCCGTTTCTGTGGCCGTATCGGCAAGTTGGCTGGCTTCACGTGCATTTTCTGCGTTCAGTTTTACCGTTGCGGTCAGTTGCTCCATGCTGGCAGCGGTCTCTTCCAGAGCCGCAGCCTGCTCTTCAGTACGTGAGGAGAGATCGTTATTGCCGGTCGAAATTTCCGTCGCCCCTCGCCAGATGTTGTCACTACCTGAACGGATGGTACTGACGGCTTCACGCAGGCTATCCTGCATCGCGCACAATAACGGCACCAGTTGACCCACACAGTTACGACCAAAATCTTCGATGGGATGGCTGAGATCGCCCTGCGCAATCTGCTGGAACTGTTGGCGAATACGTCCCAGCGGTTTCACCATCATGGAAACAAGGTAGCGGTCGGTAAAGAAAAGGAGGGCAATCCCAAGAATAACGGCGGTGATAATTAGCGTCCGGATGATAGAGGTTTTGCCATCGACCATCACGCGGGTGGTATCGAGTCGCTCACCTGCCGTGGCGTTAAAACGCTCGGCACTGGCGCCAAATTCACGGCTCAACGCGGGTGTAATAGTGCTGGCATGCTCCGCAAAGGCCGTAAGCGTGCCCTGCTGCGCCAGTTGCATTTGCGGGATCACGCCGTTGTCCAGCAGCGCCTGCCACTTCGTCAGTACTGCGTTAGCGACGTCAGGATCCATTGGTCCCGGAGACAACGTTTTCATCTCCTGGAGTTTTTTGCTCATATTCTCCAGGGACTGTTGCGCTGGCGCAAAATCAGGCGTTCCGCCACTCATTTTGACATCCATGGCGCGACTTAAGCGCGTTACGAAGCGAAAGTACTGATCGTTACCCTGACTGAGAACCGTCATCTGATGGACAAGATGACGGTCAATATCATTGCCTTCAGATATTTTTGATAACGAATGAAGACTGAATAAACCCACGCCCGACCAGAGCAGGCAAAAAAGTCCCAGTATTGCCAACATGACAATACGAATAGTGAAGTTTTTCAGCAAACGCATAATAATTTCCTTGCCGTTGATGAGGAATTCGCCATCAGGCGATACTTATCCTTGTTATCGGCAGGCAGTAGAGAAGATATAATGCGTTCTTTATTTTTTTACTTTCTTAAGTACATCCACTCTCTCTCCACACTATATCAATATGAATGCTAATGAAATTAGGTAGCATTATTATTCAGGTAATTAGTTATAAGCATTAAATAATCTATTGTTTTCTATCGCAAATATTTGTTAAACCACGCAAGAGTACGTTCCCAGGCTAAATCAGCGGCAGCTTTATCATAACGGGGGGTCGAATCGTTGTGAAAGCCATGATTAACACCGGGATAGATATAGGCTTCATAGACTTTCTTATTGGCCTTAAGCGCCGCTTCATAGGCAGGCCATCCCTCATTAATACGTGTGTCTAATTGCGCATAGTGCAGTAATAAAGGCGCGTTTATTTTAGGGACATCTGATGCAGGAACCTGCCGCCCATAAAAAGGCACCGCGCAGGCCAGTTCAGGGAAAGCCACAGCAGCGGCATTCGACACACCACCACCGTAGCAAAATCCGGTAATACCTACCTTTCCCGTCGTCCCTGAATAATGTTGCATAAATTCAATGGCGGCAAAAAAATCATTCATCAACTTTACGGGATCAACCTGCTGCTGCAATTCCCGACCTTTATCATCATTGCCAGGATATCCCCCTACCGAACTTAATCCATCCGGCGCAAGTGCCATAAAGCCCGCCTTCGCCACCCGTCTCGCCACATCTTCAATATACGGATTCAGCCCACGATTCTCATGCACTACCACCACCGCCGGAACTTTCCCTGTCACCTTCGCAGGTTTAACTAAATACCCCCGCACATCACCATGCCCTTCAGGCGAAGGATAGGTAATATATTCCGCCAGAATATCGGGATCGGTAAATTCTACCTGCGTTGCGAGGGCATAGTTGGGTTTCAATAAATTGAATAAAGCCAACGCCGTCATGCCACCCACTGCATATTTCGCTGCCAGATTGAGAAACTCGCGTTTCGTTATTTTGCCATGCGCGTAATAGTCATAGTAGTCGAGCAGTTCTTGCGGAAAATCTTTGGCAGTCAAACGCGGCATCGTCGCACTCCTGATTGATGTTTTTTTAAGCAAAGCACAGTGACCTGTTTTTGCCCAGTTTTTCATCTCAGTGTGACCTGGTGAACGGGATATTCACCGTGAACCCGCTAGAATAGAAACGTTGTTTCGAAATTCACCTGCACTAAGGAGATCTCATGGCCTGGTTTGCCAATCCTGAACGTTACGAGCAGATGCTCTATCGCTACTGTGGGCGCAGCGGTTTGCGTTTACCCGCGCTATCGCTGGGTTTATGGCACAGTTTTGGGAACGTTCAGGCGCTGGATTCACAGCGCGCCCTGTTGCGTAAAGCGTTTGATTTAGGCATCACGCATTTTGATTTAGCCAATAACTATGGGCCGCCACCAGGCAGCGCAGAAGAGAATTTTGGCCGATTGCTGCGCGAGGATTTTGCACACTATCGCGATGAACTGATTATCTCCACCAAGGCAGGCTATGACATGTGGCCTGGGCCATACGGTTCTGGCGGTTCGCGCAAATACCTGCTCGCCAGCCTCGACCAGAGTCTGAAACGCATGGGTCTCGACTATGTCGATATCTTCTACTCTCACCGCGTTGACGAAAATACGCCAATGGAAGAGACCGCCTCGGCGCTGGCCCACGCCGTGCAAAGCGGTAAAACACTGTATGTCGGCATCTCATCCTATTCTCCGGAACGTACGCAGAAAATGGCCGAGTTGATGCGGGAATGGAAAATTCCATTGCTGATCCATCAGCCGTCTTACAACCTGCTTAACCGCTGGGTAGACAGCAGCGGCCTGCTGGATACGCTGGAATCCAACGGCATAGGCTGCATCGCATTTACGCCGCTGGCTCAGGGACTGCTGACGGGGAAATACCTTAACGGTATTCCGGAAGGTTCACGCATGCAGCGTGAAGGGAAAAAGGTTCGTGGATTAACGGAAAACATGCTGACGGAAGAAAACCTTACCAGCCTGCGTTTGCTTAATGAGATGGCGCAACAGCGTGGACAGTCGATGGCACAAATGGCCTTAAGCTGGCTGCTAAAAGACAACAGGGTAACGTCGGTATTGATTGGCGCCAGTCGACCGGAGCAGCTGGAAGAAAACGTTCAGGCGCTGGCGAATCTGACGTTCAGCGCCGAAGAACTGGCGCAGATCGATAAGCACGTCGCGGACGGTAAGCTGAACCTGTGGCAGGCCTCATCTGACAAATAACTGTAGGTAACACCGTGCCGGGTGGCGGCGTTAGCCTCCCCGGTACGTAATACGGGCCAGCCAGTCCCTCACACCTCTTCTGCTTTGATTTCTGGGCGCTGATATTCCGGCCACACCAGCGCGACAAGTGCAGGATAGGCTTCCAGGCTGAACTCCCTGAAGCACTGACGTAAGTTAAGCACGTCCAGATCGGCATGCGGGACTTTCTCGCCACTCAGGCAGCGTTTTTTAATATTGTCGTAATATTTATACACCGCAGAGTTAAGATCGCTGCAACGCCGCTGTGCATCAAATAGCCCTGGCGTCTCATTCAGCTCCACCATTGTCATCCGTTTGATCGTCGAGTGGATAAAATCGATATATTCGTGATTGACACGCCAATACCAAACCGGAGTAATCGAATTCATCAGTACCGAGAAATGATCTTCACCCTCTTCTTTACTCAGTATTTCCGGCTGGTTTTCAGCGTATCCATTTTCTGCATTACGGTTTTTATTTGCACTGCGCATCAACAAAAGTACCCCGCAGGTCAGCAATAGCAGGGTAATAACAGAATAAAATATACTGTTCATATACTGGCTCCATTTTTTTTGATTTTAAAATTACGCCATGCTATTGTCAACGCGGCATGGTTTATTTAAAACAACATATCATTGGCATCAAAGGATATTTCAACATGCTTCCCGAGCATCTTGTTCCCTCGCGTTTTCACTTATCCAGCTCACCTGACAATACCACCTCCACAGATAACAGTGAAAATTTGACTCAGGGGAAGATAACATTAAGCGATTACGAATCCGATATTTTGATTAGCTCTGCTGCTACCGGCCAGTCACGAAATATGCTATTTGAAGAGTGCGACCGCCATTTAAAAGAGCGTCTATTTCGTGCAGCAAAAATTGAGTCATTCTCTCGTCTACTCAATTCACTACAGGCAGAAGGCGACATTAATGCACAAGAATTAAGTAAAATTTTGACTCAAAAAACAGCCATCATAAATGAACAGGGCAACAAAATTTGGCTTAATTTAATTACCCGTGAAACCAGCGACCCTATTTTTTATTCTCTGGAAGAGAAATAAAATGAAAGATGTTGAGGATAATAATGTTTATTTGGCTTTAGATAACCATAAAAGCGATGAGTTTGTCTTAAAGCAAAATTTAGCCGTGTTGATTGCCAATAAAAACGCGACACTGGAAAGCGTTGCTCAGGAGATAGTCTCTATTCCCGCTGCACTGGTGCGGATGAAATGGCAAAATCGCCGTGAAATTTACTCGCTACAGGCTAAAGAAGAGATCTACGGTGCCGCGATCGAAGCCATTATGGAGCAGCAACCAGAACTGCGGGACAAAATCATGGCCCGACTGGAAAGCACCTACCAGCATATACTCGCGCGGGAAACGGCCACCTTACGCCTGACGCGAAAGCTGTCTGAAGGGAACTACGAACCCACCAGGATAACTACGGTCGCGTTAGATGAGAACAGATAAGAACAAGTGTGCGAGGGAGTTGAATCAGGAGAGACACGCCGGGTAAGGCGGCAACCATTACCCGGCAATGAGGAAGATTACTTCGCTTTCACTGTCTCTTCGCCAACCAGACCAATCTTCAGGAAGCCCGCCTGATGCAGCGTATCCATCACCTTCATCATGGTCTCATAATCAACGGTTTTATCTGCCCGGAAGAAAATCGTGGTGTCTTTCTTCCCGTCAGTTAACGCATTTAGCTCGTTAATCATGGTTTCATCCGTCACCTGATTGTTGCCAATAAACATACTCTTATCGGCTTTAACTGACAGGTAAACCGGTTTTTCCGGACGCGGCTGCGGCGTGCTGGTGGAGGCAGGGAGATTCACCTTCACATCTACGGTTGCCAACGGCGCGGCAACCATAAAGATGATCAATAAAACCAACATAACGTCGATAAACGGCGTCACGTTGATTTCATGCATTTCACCGTTATCGTCCAGGTTTTCATTAAAGCTCATTGCCATGGAACATTATCCTACACGTAATTTCTGCGCTGCACGTACCGGATGCGCGGATGCGCTTGCATTCAGGTCCAGATCGCGACTTTGCAGCAACAGCACCTGTGCCGCGACGTCGCCCAGCATCGCTTTATAGCTGCCAATCTGACGTGCGAAAATGTTGTAGATAACAACCGCTGGAATTGCTGCGACCAGACCAATTGCGGTCGCTAACAGCGCTTCTGCGATACCCGGCGCAACAACGGCGAGGTTGGTCGTTTGGGTTTGCGCAATCCCAATGAAGCTATTCATGATGCCCCATACGGTACCGAACAGACCGACGAATGGAGAGATAGCCCCGATGGTGGCCAGGTATCCGTTACCGCGGCCCATATGACGACCTACCGCCGCCACACGACGCTCCAGACGGAAGCCGGTACGCTCTTTAATGCCTTCGTTATCGTCGCTGCCTTCTGACAGTTCCAGCTCGTTCTGCGCTTCGTTAATCAACTGTGCGCCCAGGCTTTTGCCATCGAATCCTGCGGCAATTTCACTTGCCTGATCTAAAGAGCGGGCTTCCGCCAGCAGTTGCTGTTCACGCTTAAGGCGGCGTTTCTGAGTAAAGAACTCAAGGCTCTTACTAAAGAAGATAGCCCAGGTGACCACTGACGCCAAAATCAGCCCAATCATCACGCACTTAACCACGATATCGGCGTGCTGATACATACCCCAGACGGAAAGATCCGTCTGCATCAAATTATTACCCACTCTGTATCTCCAGGACGCAAATCACAAAATCTGAGCGTAATCATATCAAAACGACGTCGAATTGATAGTCGTTCTCATTACTATTTACATATTGCCGCACCTTTGGTTTCTTTTCCTTGCGCTTACGCAGTAAAAAAGTCACCAGAAGCATTTTGAGATTATTTTCTACTGTATGACCGTTCTGCAGGATGCGTCATCTTTGATTCATGGTAGTTTAGACATCCAGACGTATAAAAACAGGTAAGACAACATGGCAGATAAACAACTTGAAACCAAACTCGTTCACGCAGGACGCAGTAAAAAGTACACGCTGGGCTCGGTAAATAGCGTGATCCAGCGCGCTTCTTCGCTGGTATTTGACACCGTAGAGGCCAAAAAACAGGCCACGCACAACCGGGCGAACGGTGCGCTTTTCTATGGGCGTCGCGGAACCCTGACGCATTTCTCTCTGCAGGAAGCGATGTGCGAACTGGAAGGTGGTGCGGGTTGCGCGCTCTTCCCCTGCGGTGCGGCGGCCGTTGCCAACACCATCCTTGCCTTTGTGGAGCAAGGGGATCATGTGCTGATGACCAATACCGCCTATGAACCCAGTCAGGATTTCTGCACCAAAATTCTCGGCAAGCTCGGCGTGTCCACCGGCTGGTTCGATCCGCTGGTTGGCGCCGATATCGTTAAGCACATACAGCCGAACACGAAAGTCGTATTTCTGGAATCTCCCGGCTCTGTCACTATGGAAGTGCATGATGTTCCAGCTATTGTTGCCGCCGTCAGAAGCGTCGCGCCGGATGCAATCATCATGATTGATAACACCTGGGCTGCCGGGGTGCTGTTCAAAGCGTTGGATTTTGGCATTGATATCTCTATTCAGGCAGGCACCAAATATCTGATTGGTCATTCTGACGGCATGGTCGGCACGGCGGTATCTAATGCCCGCTGCTGGGATCAACTGCGCGAAAATGCCTATCTGATGGGGCAAATGCTGGACGCCGATACCGCCTATATGACCAGCCGTGGACTGCGTACGCTGAGCGTTCGCCTGCGTCAGCACCATGAAAGCAGCTTAAAGGTCGCCGAGTGGCTGGCCAGCCATCCGCAGGTCGCCCGCGTGAACCACCCGGCACTGCCCGGCAGTAAAGGGCATGAATTCTGGAAGCGTGATTTTACCGGCAGCAGCGGCCTGTTCTCCTTTGTATTGAATAAGAAGCTCAATAATGAGGAGCTTGCTGCGTATCTGGATCACTTCAGCCTGTTCAGTATGGCCTACTCCTGGGGCGGTTTTGAGTCGCTGATTCTCGCCAACCAGCCGGAACACATTGCGGCAATCCGTCCGCAAGGCGAGGTGGATTTCAGCGGAACGCTCATCCGTTTACATATCGGTTTAGAGAATGTTGACGATCTGATTGCCGATTTGGCCGCAGGATTTGCCCGAATCGAGTAAAATTGCCACAGATGGACATATATGCAGACACTTCTGGTGGAAAAGTCTGCAATTGTTGCGTCCGGGATCAAGGCATCCCGGGCAATTCAGGAGTACAATCCACACATAAACGCTGTTCCACAGGAAAGTCCATGGTAGTCATTCAAGATATTGTCTCCGCGCTCTGGCAACACGATTTTGCCGCACTGGCGGATCCGCACGTTGTGAGCGTGGTGTACTTCGTCATGTTCGCCACGCTGTTTTTAGAAAATGGCCTGCTGCCCGCCTCCTTTTTACCCGGAGACAGCCTGTTATTACTGGCAGGAGCGCTGATCGCTCAGGACGTGATGAGTTTTTTACCTACCATAGCTATTCTGACGGCCGCAGCCAGTCTGGGCTGCTGGCTGAGTTATATTCAGGGACGCTGGCTAGGCAACACGCGCACGGTGAAAGGCTGGTTGGCGCAATTACCGGAAAAATACCATCAGCGCGCGACCTGCATGTTTGACCAACACGGTCTGATGGCGCTGCTGGCAGGGCGTTTCCTGGCGTTTGTTCGCACCTTGCTGCCAACGATGGCGGGCATTTCAGGGCTTCCTAACCGTCGGTTCCAGTTTTTTAACTGGCTGAGTGGCCTGCTGTGGGTCACCGTCGTCACCAGTTTCGGCTATGCGCTGAGCATGATCCCGTTCGTTAAACGCCATGAAGATCAGGTGATGACCTTTCTAATGATCCTGCCGATTGCCCTGTTAACCGCAGGATTGTTGGGAACATTGTTCGTGGTGATTAAAAAAAAATACTGTAGCGCCTGAGTATTATCCGTAGCCGGGGTAATTCCCGGCATTATGCCTGATGGCGCGCGGCTTTAAGGCCTACAAGAAATCAACTCCCCTGCATCATACGAATTCTTGCCGCATCTTCCCCCGGCGTTACACCAAAGAAACGTTTGAACTCCCGACTGAATTGCGATGCGCTCTCATAGCCGACGCGCATGGCAGCCGCACTGGCCTTCATCCCATCGTGAACCATCATCATCCGTGCTTTATGCAGGCGATAGCTCTTAAGATATTGCAGCGGCGACGTGCTGGTCACCGCTTTAAAATTATGATGAAACGCCGACACGCTCATGTTCGCCTCTGCCGCCAGCTGTTCTACATTGAGGTTTTCGGTGTACTTGGTTTCAATCCGCTTCAGTACCCGGCTTATCAAACTGAAATGCGTCTGGCGACTGACCAGCGCAAGTAACGCGCCGCCGCGCGGTCCGGTCAGCACATGGTAGAGGATCTCGCGAATAATCTGTTTCCCCAGGATGCGCGCATCCAGCGGTCGCTCCATCACATCCAGCAGGCGCTCAGCAGCGCAGAGAATTTCGTCAGAGAGCGTTGCAGAGTTAATCCCGCTGGCCGCCATGGCGGGCTGGAACAGCTCGTCTTCCCCAATGTCCATCAACAGCTCCTGCAATTGCAGGATATCGACATTCAGATAAATACCGGCCAGAGGAACCTCCGGCGTCGCATAGGTTTCACATTCAAAGGGTAAAGGTACGGTTAGCAGCAGGTATTCGTTGGCGTCATAGCGAAATACGCGCTCATTGATGTAACCAATTTTATGTCCCGAAAAGAGAAATATGATGCCTGGCTGATACATGACCGGTGTACGCGCCGCCGGCTCCGTACCGTGTAGCAGGCGGACATCTGGCAGCAGTTCGTTAAGTCTATTTTCATTGTTTTTCAGCTGCTTAATTTTATCTGTCAGCAGAAGACAGATCTCATCACGGTTCATGGGGCACCATTTCATCATCGGTTTTCGACCCTGACATAATGCGCAGATTTATCCGTTTTCTCCAGCAGTCTGTAGAAATGGGCAAGACATCGGCAGAAATGAGCATTGAGAGCAGCGCGGCGGGCGACCACAATGTTCATCATCCGGCAGACACTCACCTGCCCTCTTTTATTACCCACCAAAGGGAACGAGCAATGAACAACTTTAATCTCCATACCCCAACACGTATTTTGTTTGGTAAAGGCGCGATTGCTGAGCTGCGCGATCAAATTCCTCAGGACGCTCGCGTACTGGTTACCTATGGCGGCGGCAGCGTGAAAAAAACTGGCGTCCTGGCACAGGTTCAGGACGCGCTGAAAGGCCTGGATGTGCTGGAGTTTGGCGGTATCGAGCCAAACCCGTCTTACGAAACGCTGATGAACGCAGTAAAAATCGTGCGTGATGAGAAAGTGACGTTTCTGCTGGCGGTAGGTGGCGGTTCAGTGCTGGACGGCACCAAATTCATCGCGGCAGCGGCACAGTACGCTGACGGCATCGATCCATGGCGCATTCTGGAAACCCATGGCAACGACGTAACAAGCGCCATCCCGATGGGATCCGTATTAACCCTGCCTGCAACCGGCTCTGAATCTAACTCCGGCGCGGTAATTTCGCGTAAAACCACCGGCGATAAACTGGCCTTTATGACCCCGTTTGTGCAGCCAGTGTTTGCCGTTCTGGATCCGGTTTACACCTACACCCTGCCGCCGCGTCAGGTTGCAAACGGCGTTGTGGATGCTTTTGTTCATACCGTGGAACAGTATGTGACTTATCCGGTAGACGGGAAAATTCAGGATCGCTTTGCCGAAGGCATTCTGCTCACGCTGGTAGAAGAAGGTCCGAAAGCCTTGCAGGAGCCGGAAAACTACAACGTGCGTGCGAACGTCATGTGGGCGGCAACCCAGGCGCTGAACGGCCTGATTGGCGCAGGCGTACCGCAGGACTGGGCAACGCATATGCTGGGCCATGAACTGACCGCAATGCACGGTCTGGATCATGCTCAAACGCTGGCCATCGTTCTGCCAGCGCTGTGGAATGAAAAACGTGATACCAAGCGTGCCAAACTGCTGCAATACGCAGAGCGTATCTGGAATATCACCGAAGGTTCCGACGACCAGCGCATCGACGCTGCCATTGCCGCTACCCGTGCTTTCTTCGAACAAATGGGCGTACCCACTCGCCTGTCTGACTATGGCCTGGACGGTAGCTCCATCCCGGCATTGCTGGAAAAACTGGAAGCACACGGGGGTACGCAACTGGGCGAACATCAGGATATTACGCTTGAAGTCAGCCGTCGGATTTACGAAGCTGCCCGCTAAGGTTTTTTAACCTCCGCCTTTCGTTTTTGGGTATTTATACCAGGCTTAAGTCACACCTAACTCACCGGGGCTTGCTCCGGTGAACTCAATTTACACCCAATCATTCATGATGCATCGAGGCGGCAATTAAGTGAATCCCCGGGAGCGTACATAAGTACGTGACCGGGGTAAACGCAAGCAGCCAACAAAGAGGCAGCCTGAAGGATTAAGTGTGGGGGGGAATTATGACCGGTCCAACCATTATCAAGCTACAGGATGGTAACGTCATGCCACAACTGGGCCTGGGGGTCTGGAAGGCAAGCAACGAAGAAGTCATCACCGCCATTCATAAAGCGCTGGAAGTAGGGTATCGCTCAATTGATACCGCTGCGGCGTACAAAAACGAAGAAGGTGTCGGCAAAGCAATACGCGATGCTGGCGTACCACGGGACGAGTTATTCATCACCACCAAGCTGTGGAATGATGACCAAAAACGCCCCCGGGAAGCCTTGCTCGAAAGCATGGAAAAACTCCAACTTGATTACCTCGATCTATACCTGATGCACTGGCCGGTTCCGGCGATCGACCACTACGTTGAAGCGTGGGAAAACATGATCGACCTGCAAAAAGAAGGGCTGATTAAGAGCATCGGCGTGTGCAACTTTCAGATCAATCATCTCCAGCGGTTGATGGATGAAACCGGCGTACCTCCGGTGATTAACCAGATCGAACTTCATCCGCTTATGCAACAGCGCCAACTGCACGCCTGGAACGCAACGCATAAAATCCAGACCGAATCCTGGAGCCCGCTGGCGCAGGGCGGCAAAGACGTCTTTGATCAAAAGATCATCCGTGACCTCGCTGAGAAATATGGCAAATCACCGGCGCAGATTGTCATCCGCTGGCACCTAGATAGCGGGCTGGTGGTGATTCCAAAATCGGTCACCCCTGCGCGTATCGCAGAAAACTTTAACGTCTGGGACTTCCGCCTGGATAAAGACGAATTAGGCGAAATCGCGAAACTCGATCAGGGCAAACGTCTGGGGCCAGACCCGGATCAGTTCGGCGGTTAACCCCTTCCCTCCAGCCCGACACTCTCGTCGGGCCTTTACTGATTTGAAATATCAGGAAACAATTCACACACATATATTGATGTATTTCTTGCAGTCGCTGGAGCAGCATTACGCAATATAACCTGTTAATTATTAAATAAATATATTTATTTGATGAATACATTCACCATATCCATAGGTGCGTAAACGTGACTGAGAAAAAAAGTAGCGGAGTCAAATGGCTCCCATTAATTCTTATAATATTCATTTCTGCCGGACTGTGGCAGCTTACTCCACCTTCCGGGCTAAGTGCGCCAGCCTGGCATTCGGCAATCATTTTCGTCGCGACTATTGCCTCTATCGTGGCAAAAGTTTTACCCATCGGCGCGGTCGGCATTATTGGGATTACGGTTTTTGCACTCGCCTATGCCGCCGGGGATAAAACCGCCAGCGGCGCTATCACCACGGCACTGAGTGAGCTGAACAGTTCACTTATCTGGCTTATCGTCGTGGCTTTTATGATTGCCCGCGGGTTTATCAAAACCGGCCTCGGACGACGCATTGCGCTGCAGATGATCCGTCTGCTCGGCAAGCGCACGCTGGGACTCGCCTATGGTCTGGCCTTTGCCGATCTGATCCTCTCCCCGGCAATGCCGAGTAATACAGCACGCTGCGGCGGCGTCATCTATCCGATTGCTGACTCTCTGGCACGCAGTTTCCATTCGAACCCGGAAGATGAGTCCCGCAGTAAAATCGGTACCTTTCTTATCACCTGTATTGGCAACGTCAACGACGTCACCGCCGCGCTCTTTATGACCGGCTATACCGGCAACCTGTTGGCGGTGAAGCTGGCGGCCAATGCGGGCGTCACGCTGACCTGGGGCGGCTGGTTTATGGCGGCGCTGCTGCCATGCCTGGTGTCCTTACTGCTGGTTCCACTGCTGGTCTACTGGATCGTGCGCCCGGAAATTAAACACACGCCGGATGCCCCTAACCTGGCGCGCAAAGAGCTGGCGGAAATGGGCAGTATGTCTCGCGGCGAATGGCTGATGCTGGCTACCGTCGGCGTACTGCTGGTGCTGTGGATTTTTGGCGATACGTTAGGCGTCGACGCCACCACTGCCTCGTTCGTGGGACTGTCCATTTTATTGCTAAGCGGCGTTCTGAGCTGGGAAGATGTGAAGAGCGAGAAAGGCGCATGGGACACACTGATTTGGTTTGCCGCGCTGTTGATGATGGCGAACCAACTGAAAAAACTGGGCTTCACCACCTGGTTTGGCAATCTGATCGGCGATAGCCTGAGCAGTACTATGCACGGTACCAGTTGGGTGATCGTCCTGCTGCTGCTGAACGCTGCCTACTTCTATACCCACTACTTTTTTGCCAGCGGTAATGCACAGATTGCCGCGCTGTACGCCGTTTTCCTTGGTGTCGGCCTGCATCTGAATATTCCAGCAGCCCCCACGGCATTAATGCTGGCCTTCACCAGCAGTTTGTACTGCTCGCTCACCCAGTACACCCATGCTCGCGGTCCAATCCTGTTTGGTGCCGGGTACGTTCCAACGGGCGTCTGGTGGCGTACAGGATTTATCATCAGCTTGTTTAACCAGGCGGTGTTTATCACCGTGGGTCTGATGTGGTGGAAGGTGTTGGGTCTGTACTAAACTGACTGCGTCCTGACGAATCACCTTACCTGCGGAGAAAAGGAATGACCTGTATTTTCTGTCAAATAGTTGAAGGTAAAGCACCCTGCCATAAGGTCTGGGAAGACGAGCATCATCTGGCTTTTCTGTCGATTTTCCCGAACACCGACGGTTTTACCGTGGTGATCCCGAAAAAGCATTATCCCAGCTATGCCTTCGATATGCCGCCGCAGGCACTGGCTGATCTGATGCTGGCGACCCAAAAAGTGGCTAAGAAACTGGATAAGGCTTTCCCGGATGTCAGTCGTACGGGGATGTTCTTCGAAGGTTTCGGCGTAGACCATGTGCACAGCAAATTAAGCCCCATGCATGGCACTGGCGATCTAACCCACTGGAAACCGATTGAAGCGCGGCAGAACAAATTTTTCGAGCAGTATGAAGGATATCTTTCTTCACACGATCATGAACGGGCGGATGATGCAAAACTGGCCGCATTAGCGGCCAGAATTCGTGAAGCATAAATACTGAGTCTCTCTGCCGGATGGCGGTTCAAGCACCTTATCCGGCCTACAAAATCGTGCTATTCGTAGACCTGATAAGCGTTTCACCACCGGGCAAGGCAGATTAGCGCCCTGCCACTTTCCCGCGTTTTTTGTTTGCGGCTGGCGTCTGGCGCTGATGCGCCACCGGTGTGTGCTTGGTCAATGCCGGGCGAGTATGACGGTTCTGGCGACGCGCTTCTCGCATCTCTTCCAGCGTAGGCGCCGGGACCAGACATTCGCGACGACCGCCGATCAGATGCTTTTTACCCATATCTTCCAGCGCCTGGCGGATTAACGGCCAGTTTGCTGGATCGTGGTAACGCAGCAGGGCTTTATGCAAACGACGCTGCTTATCACCTTTCGGCACCACCACATCTTCACTCTTATAACCAATTTTACCCAGCGGGTTTTTCCCGGTGTAATACATGGTTGTGGAGTTCGCCAACGGTGATGGATAGAAGTTCTGCACCTGATCCAGACGGAAACGACGTTGCTTCAACCACAACGCCAGATTCACCATATCTTCATCACGCGTACCCGGGTGCGCGGAAATAAAGTACGGGATCAGGTACTGCTCTTTACCCGCTTGTTTAGAGTAGGTATCGAACAATTCCTTAAAGCGATCGTAGCTGCCCATCCCCGGCTTCATCATCTTCGACAGCGGGCCTTCTTCGGTATGCTCTGGCGCAATCTTCAGATAGCCGCCAACGTGGTGTGTCGCCAGTTCTTTGATATAGCGCGGGTCTTCAACCGCGATGTCATAACGCACGCCCGAAGCGATGAGGATCTTTTTAATGCCTTTCAAATCACGCGCACGACGATAAAGGTTAATCGTCGGTTCGTGGTTGGTGTCCATATGCGGACAGATATCCGGGTAGACGCATGACAGACGACGGCAGGTCTGCTCCGCGCGCGGTGACTTACAGCGCAGCATATACATGTTCGCCGTTGGGCCGCCGAGGTCGGAAATCACGCCGGTAAAACCTGGAACGGTGTCGCGAATGGCTTCGATTTCATTGATGATCGAGTCTTCAGAGCGGCTCTGGATGATGCGACCTTCGTGCTCGGTGATCGAACAGAACGAACAGCCGCCAAAGCAGCCACGCATAATGTTGATCGAGAAACGGATCATCTCATAGGCCGGAATGCGGCTGTCGCCATACGCCGGATGCGGCACGCGTTTGTACGGCAGCGCAAAGACGCTATCCATCTCTTCGGTAGAGAGCGGAATGGCTGGCGGGTTGATCCAGATGTAGCGATCGCCGTGCTTTTGCATCAGCGCACGCGCACAGCCTGGGTTGGTTTCGTGGTGCAGGATACGCGACGCATGCGCATACAGCACTTTATCGCCCTTCACTTTTTCGAAGGACGGCAGCAGCACGTAGGTTTTTTCCCACGGTTTCGGGCGCGGCGGCTGTACGGTTACCGCTTTCGCTTCCTGCTTTTTCGGTGCGACCGGCTTGTTGTCAGCACACGGTAGATCTTCACCATACGGATGCGGGATCGGGTCAATCTTACCCGGCGTGTCGAGGCGCGTGGAATCCACCCCACTCCAGCCCGGCAGCGCTTCTTTAACCATAATCGCAGTGTTACGCACGTCGCGGATCTGATCGATGGTTTCGCCCATCGCCAGACGATGCGCCACTTCCACCAGCGGACGTTCGCCGTTGCCGAACATCAGCATGTCGGCTTTGGAATCCACCAGAACAGAGCGACGAACGGTATCGGACCAGTAGTCATAGTGCGCGGTACGGCGCAGGCTGGCCTCAATACCGCCGAGAATAACCGGCACATCTTTCCATGCTTCTTTACAGCGCTGGGTATAGACCAGCGTGGCGCGGTCCGGACGTTTGCCCGCAACGTTGTCCGGTGTGTAGGCATCGTCATGGCGCAGTCGGCGATCGGCGGTGTAACGGTTGATCATCGAGTCCATGTTGCCTGCGGTCACACCAAAGAACAGGTTCGGTTTACCCAAACGCATAAAATCGTCTTTGTTGTTCCACTCCGGCTGGGCGATAATCCCTACGCGAAAGCCTTGTGCTTCCAGCATACGTCCGCAAATTGCCATGCCAAAGCTGGGATGATCGACGTATGCATCGCCGGTAACCAGAATGATGTCGCAGCTATCCCAGCCAAGTTGGTCCATTTCGTCGCGTGACATCGGCAAAAACGGTGCCGGGCCAAAACAGGCAGCCCAGTACTGCGGCCAGGAGAAAAGGTCTCTGTCCGGCTGGATCAGGGATATTGCGCTCATAATGCTTCCAAAAATGGTAAAAAAATAATCAAAGGCCGAGGATTATACGCTGTATGTCGGCAAGAAATGAAGTGGAGTCTGAACCAGACCAGTAGAAAGTTATATAAATTGTTAAATTTTACGACGATCATTTTTATCAATCATAATTAAGACCATGCCGGCCAGCTGAGATAACTCTTTTTCGGCGGGGGATTTTTCATTGCGACTCAACGATTCACTGCATATTTCCCAGTTACGGGTTGTTGTTCACCTGTGCGGATTTCTGGTTCTTCTCTACAGCTTTTCTATGCTGCCACCGATGCTCATCGCTTTGTTAAACAAAGAGCGGAGCTTGTTCGCCTTTTTCAGCACGTTTATGACTTTCTTCACCCTCGGCGGCGGGGCGTGGTTGGCAACCAAACATGCGGGGATTCAACTGCGCACCCGGGATGGTTTCGTCATTATCGTCCTGTTCTGGCTGTTGTTTTCGCTTATCAGCGCGATGCCGATGTGGATGGACGATGGCTTAAACCTCTCTTTTGCAGATGCCCTGTTTGAAGGAGTTTCTGGGATTACCACTACAGGTGCAACGGTGATTGATGACGTCAGCGCCTTGCCGAAGTCGTATCTGTACTATCGGGCTCAGCTCAATTTTATTGGCGGTCTGGGTGTTATCGTCCTCGCCGTGGCGGTATTGCCGCTGCTGGGTATTGGTGGCATGAAGCTGTATCAGTCTGAAATGCCGGGCCCTTTTAAAGAAGAACGCCTCACGCCAAGACTTGCTGATACTGCACGCACGCTGTGGATGACCTATGTCATTCTGGGTCTTATTTGTACTCTGGCCTACTGGGCTGCCGGGATGTCGTTTTTCGACGCCTTATGCCACGGGCTGTCGACGGTCTCTCTCGGCGGATTTTCTACTCGCAGCGAGAGCATCGGCTTTTATAACAGCCATGCCATTGAGCTTGTCGCCGGGATATTTTCACTGCTGTCTGCGTTTAACTTCACCCTCTGGTACGTTGCTATCGTGAAACGTACCTTCAAACCCTTTCGTCGTAATGCCGAATTGCGTTTCTTTTTGCTTATTGCGTTGGTGGTCACTCTGATCGCCACCTGGCAAGTTTGGCGGGCAGGCATGTACGGATTAACGGACAGCCTGGTGCATGCTTTTTTTCTGGCCAGTTCGATGCTGACAGATAATGGCCTGTCGACGGCGGATTACGCGCAGTGGCCTTCGCACACGATCTTCATGCTGCTCAGCGCCAGTTTCTTCGGCGGTTGTGTGGGTTCGACCTGCGGGGGGATTAAGGTGCTACGCTTTTTGATTATGTTCAAGCAGTGCCGTCAGGAGTTACACCAGCTCGCGCATCCCCGTGCCCTGCTTAACATCAAAGTGGGCAATAGCGTGGTAAGCGACCGGGTGGTGCGTTCGGTATGGAGCTTTTTCTTTCTCTACGTTTTGTTCACCAGCTTTTTTATCTGGGCGCTCAATCTGATGGGCTACGATCTCTTCTCCTCTTTCGCCACCGTTGCAGCCTGCATCAACAATATGGGGCTAGGATTTGGCGTCACCGCCACGACATTTGGCACCTTAAACGAGGAAGCAAAGCTACTGATGTGCGCGGCCATGATCATGGGGCGTCTGGAGATTTACCCCATTCTGATCCTGTTCTCGCGCATGTTCTGGCGGGCGTAACGAATACCCCGGCGCATTACGGCGCCGGGTTCACCAACATCTGTCCGATTGAGCCACGATCCGCCATTTCCAGCGTCTGGCTATTAAAGTAGAACGGGAAATGGGCCCAGGAAGGCTGTCCGTAATAAACCAGTAATTCAACCTGGCCATCAACCCAGACAGTATCTTTCCAGCCTCTGTCTTCCGGGAACGGCATCGCGCCATTCACATTACGGATCAGGAACGAAACACCTTCAATATGGAAGGACTGGGGCATATCCGCCCGCACCGTCCAGCGTTCCCAGGAGCCCTGCTGGGCAGTAATATCCATACGATTGACGTCCCACAGCTGACCGTTGATGCCAGGATCGTCGTCCAGGCTGATATCACGGCTGCGAATCGGCGAACCGCTGAGGATTTCCGTTGGCAGCAGGCGCATTGGCAGGCTGTCAGTCACCAGCGGCAGAAGACCTGTCGGGCGCAACGTCAATACCAGCGTGGAGATGAGAATACTGGAGGGCTCAAAGAACCCGCGGATCCTGTCGACAATACTGGCCGCCTCACCACAGGTGATAGAGACCTCATTACCGTTAGTCATATCCACCAGGATCTCACGACGCTCGCCCGGTGCCAGCGAGAGCTGCTTCACCGAAACAGGCGCAGGTAAAAAACCCTGATCGCCGGAAATCACATGCAGCGCACGGCCATCGCTCATTTGCAGCTGGTAACGACGCGAGTTTGAAGCATTCAGCAAACGCAAGCGCACCCAGCCGCGGGAGACTTCGACATACGGGCTTTGCGCCCCATTGACCAGCAGCGTATCACCGACAAAGCCACCGCTGCCGGGCTCGCTGTATTCCGGCGTGCCAAAGTTGTCCAGCCGCTTGTCCTGGATAATGACCGGAAAATCATCCACGCCATAGTGGTTGGGAATAGACAGTGATTTACTCACTTCATCTTCAACCAGCCACATCCCGGCAAGACCGTTGTAGACCTGCTGAGCAGTACGATTTGGCGTATTAGCGTGATACCACAACGTGGCGGCATTCTGGCGAATCGGTAGCACCGGCGCCCAGTCAGCATTCGGGGACATCATGCGCGCCGGGCCGCCCATCAGCGGGCCTGGTACCTGCAACCCAGCGACGGTCATCGAGACATTTTCAGTCAGACGGTTGCTGTAGATAAGCTTGACGTCATCCCCTTTCCAGACACGGATTGTCGGTCCCAGATAGCGGCCGTTAATTCCCCATACAGGTGCGCGCGTGCCTTGCGTAAAGGACCAGTGCGCACGTTGCAGCGTCATAAATAGCGGCTGCCCCCGGCGGGATTCCAGCAGCGGAGGCACGGGTAACGGTTGTTGCTGACCGGCAGCATTAGCCTTCAGCGGAACAGCACCTGCACACAGTGCGATCCCCGATGCCTGAATGAACTGACGCCGACTGAATGACATATAAACTCCATAAAAAACTGGCTATTAACACGCAGGAAGTCATTTCCTGTAAAAAACCCGAATTGCGCGGATTAAACCTTACCGGCGGCTTCCCGCTCAGCAACTTCTTTATCGAGTTCTGCGATTTTTTGTTCCATCAGCGTGCGGCAATGCGCTGCCAGTTCACGAACCTGATCTTTCCCAAAGTGGCTAATATCCACCGGTGGCAACATCTCGACAATTGCCAGACCATTATTGAGTCGATTGAGTTTTATCTTGTTCGAGGTTGTGGAAACGCACACCGGAATGACCGGGACACCAGCAGCAATCGCTGCATGGAACGCGCCGGTTTTAAACGGCAGCAGACCGCGACCGCGGCTACGCGTCCCTTCAGGGAACATCCAGATAGAAATGCGGCGTTTTTTGAAATGATTCACCACGGCAGCAATGGTGCTGTGCGCTTTAGCGCGGTTGTTTCTGTCAATCAACAGGTTACCGGTTAACCAGTACAGCTGCCCGAAGAAAGGGATCCACAGCAGGCTTTTTTTACCTACCGTCACCGTCGGCGGCTGAACGATATTCGCAGCGGTAACCATGTCATAGTTGTTCTGATGGTTACAAATATAGATAGCATTACCATAGTTCTGCGCGTCTGCCGGCATGCGGCACTCGACCTTCAGGCCATAAAGGGGAGCCAGGCGGCCAAACATATGGCCGAACGTTGCAACGTGTTTTGGATTTCGTGGGCTGAACAGACAGTATATGCAACCGAAAATACAGACCAGAACGCAGTAAATAACAGTAATAATTAAACGAAAAATATATAGCATAACAACCTCTAAGGCCTAAGAGCCTGGCATTTTACGTCACCTGATTCATCACGCGGTATCAGGTTAGGGCTTTGTTAAGGGCGGCTCTCTGGAAAAGCGTATTGTTAATCGCAACGCACGAATAAACAACGGTTTCACGGGAATTTTTAACGTTGGCTCTCCCTGGGCTTTAACAGGGAGAGCCGGACGGTAGCGTTATTCTTCGCTGTCGCCGTGACTGGCGCGTCGAGGCGAGTCAATCTCAATGCTGTCGATACGCTGCAGACCACGCATTAGCGTGCCGCGACGGCCGCGCTCACCGGTCACTTTCTGCAACTCTTCAGGACGTAGTTTGATTTTGCGCTTACCGACGTGGATGGTCAGCGTGCTCTGCGGCGGCAGCACGTAAAGTTGCGCCAGACCATCCTCGCCTTTCGCCGCTTCCGCTGAAGGGATATTAATGATCTTGTTCCCTTTGCCTTTCGACAGCTGCGGTAAATCGCTCACCGGGAACATCAACATGCGACCAGCCTGAGTAATAGCCAGTAGCATATCGGTTTCATCTTCAATCACCACCGGCTTCATCACGCGCGCATTTTCTGGCAGCGTAATCAATGCCTTACCAGCACGGTTACGTGCGACCAGGTCATTGAAGGTACAGACAAAACCGTAGCCCGCATCGGAGGCCATCAGCAGTTTTTGATCGTCGCCTTCCATCAGCATGTGCTCAACCGTCGCGCCTGGCGGCAGCGTGAGTTTCCCGGTCAGCGGTTCACCCTGACCGCGCGCCGACGGCAGCGTAATCGGGTCGATGGCATAGCTGCGTCCGGTCGAGTCAACGAACACCACCGGCTGGTTGCTCTTACCCTTCACTGCCGACTTAAAGCTGTCGCCCGCTTTATAGCTTAATCCCGGTGCATCGATGTCGTGGCCTTTCGCGCTACGCACCCAGCCACTCTGGGACAACACAATGGTCACCGGCTCAGATGGCAGCATGTCGTGCTCGCTCATCGCCTTCGCTTCTTCGCGTTCCTGCAACGGAGAACGACGATCATCGCCATAGGCGTCTGCATCGGCCTGCAGCTCTTTCTTCAGCAGGTTACTCATTTTACGTTCGGAAGCCAGAATGGCCTGCAACTGATCGCGCTCTTTCGCCAGCTCATCCTGCTCACCGCGGATTTTCATCTCTTCGAGTTTGGCAAGATGGCGCAATTTCAGCTCAAGGATGGCTTCAGCCTGGGTTTCAGAAATGCCAAACCGCGACATCAGCTCAGGCTTAGGTTCATCTTCATGACGAATAATTTCGATGACTTCGTCAATGTTGAGGAACGCCACCAGCAAACCTTCAAGGATGTGCAGGCGCTTGAGCACTTTTTCCAGACGATAATTCAGGCGGCGACGTACGGTATCGCGGCGGAACGCCAGCCATTCGGTGAGGATCTCCAGCAGGTTTTTCACCGCCGGACGACCATCAAGACCGATCATGTTCAGGTTGATACGGTAGCTTTTTTCGAGATCGGTAGTGGCAAACAGGTGGTTCATCACCTGCTCCATATCCACACGATTAGAGCGCGGGACAATCACCAGACGGGTCGGGTTTTCGTGATCCGATTCGTCGCGCAGGTCGTCTACCATCGGCAGCTTTTTATTGCGCATTTGAGCAGCGATCTGCTCCAGCACTTTTGCCCCGGAAACCTGATGCGGCAGCGCGGAAATCACCACCGCGCCGTCTTCTTTCGTCCATACCGCACGCATACGTACGGAGCCGCGTCCGTTCTCGTAAATTTTACGAATTTCCGCGCGCGAAGTAATAATCTCCGCTTCGGTCGGGTAATCCGGCCCTTGCACGATATCCAGCAACTGATCCAGCGTCGTTTTTGGCTGCTCAATCAGAGTAATCGCTGCTTTTGCCACTTCACGCAGGTTATGTGGCGGAATGTCCGTTGCCATACCAACGGCAATACCGGTCGTGCCGTTCAGCAGAATATTTGGCAGACGCGCAGGCAGCATCTTCGGCTCCTGCATGGTGCCGTCGAAGTTTGGCACCCAGTCCGACGTTCCCTGACCGAGTTCGCCCAGCAGGACTTCCGCATATTTAGACAGACGGGATTCGGTATAACGCATCGCCGCGAAGGATTTCGGATCGTCCGGTGCCCCCCAGTTCCCCTGCCCGTCAACCAGCGGGTAACGGTAAGAGAACGGCTGCGCCATCAGCACCATCGCTTCATAGCAGGCACTGTCGCCGTGCGGATGGTATTTACCCAGCACGTCACCGACGGTACGGGCGGATTTTTTAAATTTGGCGCTGGCATTCAGCCCCAGTTCGGACATCGCGTATACGATGCGACGCTGAACGGGTTTCAAACCATCGCCAATAAACGGCAACGCCCTGTCCATGATGACGTACATGGAATAGTTCAGATAGGCGTTTTCCGTGAATTCATGCAGCGCCAGGCGCTCTGCCATATCGCTCATTAATCGTGGTTCCTCAACTTTGTACCCCTCTATTGAAGGGCAATATTGCCGCAGATACTACCCTATCTGACGTGTTGAGTCACAAAGAAAAGGGCCGCGAATGCGGCAGTATCGCCATCACAGGCAGAGAGAAGGCAGGCTATTTTTTCTATTAGCGCTTCCTTTTACGATTAAATAATAAACTAAATTTGCGACTTAATTTGATTGATGGCAGGTTATTTTATCCGTTTTATCATTACGCTTCTTCCTGAGTAAAAACCTCCTTAAAGGAAAATAAATGAGCAGCCTTATTTATTTAACGCTTGAGGGTGATATTCAGGGACCGATTTCTGCAGGCTGTAACTCGCAGGCCTCAGTGGGCAATCGCTATCAGTCAGCGCATGAAGATAGTATCTTTGTCTTCAGCCTGACGCAGGCGCAAAGCAGCATACAAGGCGGCGTTAAGCACCTCGGCCTGCGCTTTTGCAAACTCCTGGATAAAAGCTCTCCGTTATTCTGCAATGCTATTAATAATAATGAACGTCTTAAAATGACGTTTGATATATACCGCATCAATCGATACGGTCGCATGGAAAAATATTACTTAATCGAACTTCGTGGTGCGACGGTGCAGGCTATTCACCAGGAGTCCAAGATGAACGATATGGATTATGAATATATATCGATAAATTACGATTATATTCTGTGTCGCCATCTGATCGCCTGCACCGAGTTTGATTACCTGCTGACACCGGACAATTACGATCGGCTTTTCCCGGTGGTGCAAAAGAGCATTTTGCCCGCAGAGCAGCCGGTGCGTAAGGTGACGCTGGTACTGGGGATATTCTTCGACGGTACCGGCAATAACGCCGTGAATACCCGCAACATGCTTGAGGCGCTCACCGCGCAGCATTTTGATATTGAGAGTCCAGATGCCCAAAGCATTCTTGCCAGAAATGCACAGGAGAAGATGGGGATCAGCGGGGTAGGAGCGACCAGCTATCTGGGGTATTACACGAATATTCACTGGTTGAATGAGTTATATAAACAAAAATTTCCGCCAGAGAGTCGTTACGTACAAAGTGCAGTCTATGTCGAGGGCATTGGCACCCGGGCGGGTGAACCCGATAACCCGATAGGTCTGGGACTGGGCACCGCAGAAACCGGGATTATTGCCAAAACCGATGATGCGGTGGCGCAACTGGCGACAGCCATTGATGCCGCGCTTGCTTTACTGAAAGGGGCGTTTATCGTCGACACACTGCTGTTTGATATCTTCGGCTTCAGCCGCGGCGCAGCCGCAGCCCGCCACTTCGCTAACCGTGTCCAGGCAGAAGACCAGGCCATTATCAACGCCATTAATACAGGAATGATGGAGTATGAATATCGTGGTGCTCCCGCAGGCAACACCCGTTTTCTCGGCATCATGGACACCGTGGCGGCTGTCGGTACGGTAACCAACGGACTCGACCCACACAGCGCCGACACCGGCAACGTTACCCTCCGGCTGCGTCCGGGCGTGGCGCAAAAGGTGTTTCATCTTACCGCCCAGAACGAGTGCCGCTACAACTTCGCCCTTAACAGCGTGGCCCCCGCCTGGCCAGAGCTGGCACTCCCCGGCGTGCACTCCGATATCGGCGGCGGCTATATGCCGCAACTACGCGAAGACCTCTTTCTCACCCGTCCGCAGGTGGAAACCCTGCCGCAGAACCAGCCCGGGGCGCAGTCTCACATATACGCGCAGACGATGGCGCAGTTGCGTGTGCTCGAACATTCACCGGCTATCATGCCCATTATACGCACCCATGAGATCACCCCGGAGGTCTGGGAGGACCCGCGGGCACCTACTGACCGTTACACCCAGCCACAAAAACGCACCTTTACCGCCCTGACGTTGCGCCAGCGGACGGTCTTTTCCGACTGGTCGAAGGTGGCGTTGCGGGTGATGGTCGATGCGGCGGTTGAGGCTGGGGCGTTATTGGCTGACGTCGATAAAATTCAAAGACACGCCCTGCCGGATGCGCTAAAGCCGTTGTGCGAACAAGCCCGGGAAATGGGAAAAGCGGCCCGTCAGCACAGAAGCACCGCTGGCTTTACACCAGAAGAGGTGGATCGGATTGCCGGCCGCTATATCCACTGCTCAGCCCACTGGAACGCAGTGGATCTCAAACAGAGCGGGGAGTTACAGGGTGGAGCATCAGCCTCGGAAACCGTCAGCTTTGTCAACCGACCGGACGCTAACTGGATCAGAACCATTTACAACATGGATGGAAATAAACGATGAAAATATCTTATGCCCTGGCGCTTGCGCTGTTACTGGCCGCTGCAGGCTGCAGCCCACATCAGTCGCCCCCTTTACAGTCAAAACAGGCCGCCAGCGGCGACTGGACCCTACCTTATGGTAAGTGGATCTTCGCTTTTATCACCCCCAGAGAATTACCCTCAATGGTCAACCATGCAAGAGTTATCGATACCGATGGTTATCTGTATACGTTTAATACGCTTGACCAGGCTTCCCCTGACCCAGATTCCGTCAAAGAATGGGCTGAAAATGCTCATGGTTTTGGCGACCAGTTCAACAAAGTCAAAAAACCCCCTCAGTACATTGTCTTCTGCTGGGATTCCTATATTGACCAGCAGACCTATGAAACCAGCGCCGTCTTCGGCCCCGAAACCTG
>NZ_JAOWGS010000005.1:0-358 GCF_030333035.1 Citrobacter sp. Cpo015
GTTATTTCCTCTAAGAATATCTTCACGGTGATTCCCTATCCAGTCATAATACCTTTCCATCATTACTCCTTAATAAATTCGCTCATCCCATAGACGGTATGCGTAGGTTGCATAAATAATCACAACTCCAGCACCACAAATATCATTCATGGTTATTATTGAATAAAATACATTTACAGAAATTGCGTTTAGCTACTGCACAAGTAAGCAGAATCACTCAACCGTGTTCACACTTTGGTACACTGAAGTAGCAAACCGGTCCTGCAAACCACCATCAAGGTGGTAATATACCGTCCAGTTGATCTTTCAGTTTTGGAATATCTTTACTGGCTCTTGTTTTCCGCAGGTGTTTCACCTG
>NZ_JAOWGS010000025.1:0-13233 GCF_030333035.1 Citrobacter sp. Cpo015
GGTAATGACTCCAACTTATTGATAGTGTTTTATGTTCAGATAATGCCCGATGACTTTGTCATGCAGCTCCACCGATTTTGAGAACGACAGCGACTTCCGTCCCAGCCGTGCCAGGTGCTGCCTCAGATTCAGGTTATGCCGCTCAATTCGCTGCGTATATCGCTTGCTGATTACGTGCAGCTTTCCCTTCAGGCGGGATTCATACAGCGGCCAGCCATCCGTCATCCATATCACCACGTCAAAGGGTGACAGCAGGCTCATAAGACGCCCCAGCGTCGCCATAGTGCGTTCACCGAATACGTGCGCAACAACCGTCTTCCGGAGCCTGTCATACGCGTAAAACAGCCAGCGCTGGCGCGATTTAGCCCCGACGTATCCCCACTGTTCGTCCATTTCCGCGCAGACGATGACGTCACTGCCCGGCTGTATGCGCGAGGTTACCGACTGCGGCCTGAGTTTTTTAAATGGCGGAAAATCGTGTTGAGGCCAACGCCCATAATGCGGGCGGTTGCCCGGCATCCAACGCCATTCATGGCCATATCAATGATTTTCTGGTGCGTACCGGGTTGAGAAGCGGTGTAAGTGAACTGCAGTTGCCATGTTTTACGGCAGTGAGAGCAGAGATAGCGCTGATGTCCGGCGGTGCTTTTGCCGTTACGCACCACCCCGTCAGTAGCTGAACAGGAGGGACAGCTGATAGAAACAGAAGCCACTGGAGCACCTCAAAAACACCATCATACACTAAATCAGTAAGTTGGCAGCATCACCTAGGATTACAGGGGCATTCAGTTGAAAGGCGGCCCAGCCACTGGCATCACATACAGCGGATGTCACATTTGAACCGTCAATACAAGCAATCACATTTGTCATCGTTTTATTCCTTTGTTGTTGTGTTGCTAATGGCTTAGTGACCAGACATCATTTTTTCAACTTCTTCTGGCTTATCGTGTACCCCAAATTTATCGACTATGGTGGCACTGGCTTCGTTAAGGCCAATCAACTCAACCTCAGTCCCCTCGCGGCGGAATTTAATCACTACCTTGTCGAGGGCCGATACCGCGGTAATATCCCAAAAATGTGCTTGAGATAAGTCGATAGTCACTTTATCAACCACTTCCCTAAAATCGAATGAATTACTGAACTTATCTGATGAAGCAAAAAAGACTTGTCCAATAACCTGATAATGGCGACCAGTGTCAGCAGCAGTCGTTGTACTCTTAACCACCATAAAACGTCCCACTTTATTAGCAAAAAATAGGGACGCGAGTAATACACCTACAAATACCCCAATTGCTAAGTTATGGGTAGCGACCACGACCACAACCGTCGCCACCATCACAAGGTTGGTTGACATAGGATGATGCTTAAGATTACGGATTGAATCCCAAGAGAATGTACCGATAGCCACCATGATCATCACGGCAACCAGTGCCGCCATAGGAATAAGCTTTAACCACTCTCCTAAAAACACCACCATCACAAGTAAAAAAACGCCTGCAGCGAAGGATGATAAACGTCCGCGACCACCCGATTTAACGTTGATGATCGAATGTCAATAAATTCAAAATTCAATCCTATCCTGACGCAATTTACACATGGCATCTGACATCAGGTTAGGGTATGCCTCAACCTGACGGCGGCGAATCACAAGCGTCCGGTTTGACGCTGGTTTCGGTCGCAGTGCTGGCCCGCGCCTGGAAGCGCTGATAGCACTCCAGCCCGCAGAAATGCTCCACGTACTCGGCCCCTTCCGGCGTGAAGGCGGCATCGAGCGGGATTTCCTTGCAGCACACGCAGCAACTGGTGCTCGGTTCATTGGCGTTCATGGTGGTGTTCCTCCATTGGTTGACGAAGCCGACGAAGGCCGCCGCCGGCATCGGCCTGGCGAACAGGAAACCCTGCACCGTGTCGCAACCCGCCTGCCGCAACCACGCAAGGCAGTCGGGTGTTTCCACACCCTCGGCTACCACCTCCATTGTCGTTTTCAGAAGACGGCTGCACTGAACGTCAGAAGCCGACTGCACTATAGCAGCGGAGGGGTTGGATCCATCAGGCAACGACGGGCTGCTGCCGGCCATCAGCGGACGCAGGGAGGACTTTCCGCAACCGGCCGTTCGATGCGGCACCGATGGCCTTCGCGCAGGGGTAGTGAATCCGCCAGGATTGACTTGCGCTGCCCTACCTCTCACTAGTGAGGGGCGGCAGCGCATCAAGCGGTGAGCGCACTCCGGCACCGCCAACTTTCAGCACATGCGTGTAAATCATCGTCGTAGAGACGTCGGAATGGCCGAGCAGATCCTGCACGGTTCGAATGTCGTAACCGCTGCGGAGCAAGGCCGTCGCGAACGAGTGGCGGAGGGTGTGCGGTGTGGCGGGCTTCGTGATGCCTGCTTGTTCTACGGCACGTTTGAAGGCGCGCTGAAAGGTCTGGTCATACATGTGATGGCGACGCACGACACCGCTCCGTGGATCGGTCGAATGCGTGTGCTGCGCAAAAACCCAGAACCACGGCCAGGAATGCCCGGCGCGCGGATACTTCCGCTCAAGGGCGTCGGGAAGCGCAACGCCGCTGCGGCCCTCGGCCTGGTCCTTCAGCCACCATGCCCGTGCACGCGACAGCTGCTCGCGCAGGCTGGGTGCCAAGCTCTCGGGTAACATCAAGGCCCGATCCTTGGAGCCCTTGCCCTCCCGCACGATGATCGTGCCGTGATCGAAATCCAGATCCTTGACCCGCAGTTGCAAACCCTCACTGATCCGCATGCCCGTTCCATACAGAAGCTGGGCGAACAAACGATGCTCGCCTTCCAGAAAACCGAGGATGCGAACCACTTCATCCGGGGTCAGCACCACCGGCAAGCGCCGCGACGGCCGAGGTCTTCCGATCTCCTGAAGCCAGGGCAGATCCGTGCACAGCACCTTGCCGTAGAAGAACAGCAAGGCCGCCAATGCCTGACGATGCGTGGAGACCGAAACCTTGCGCTCGTTCGCCAGCCAGGACAGAAATGCCTCGACTTCGCTGCTGCCCAAGGTTGCCGGGTGACGCACACCGTGGAAACGGATGAAGGCACGAACCCAGTGGACATAAGCCTGTTCGGTTCGTAAACTGTAATGCAAGTAGCGTATGCGCTCACGCAACTGGTCCAGAACCTTGACCGAACGCAGCGGTGGTAACGGCGCAGTGGCGGTTTTCATGGCTTGTTATGACTGTTTTTTTGTACAGTCTATGCCTCGGGCATCCAAGCAGCAAGCGCGTTACGCCGTGGGTCGATGTTTGATGTTATGGAGCAGCAACGATGTTACGCAGCAGGGCAGTCGCCCTAAAACAAAGTTAGCCATTAAGGGAGTTAAATTGAAAATATCATTGATTTCTGCAGTGTCAGAAAATGGCGTAATCGGTAGTGGTCCTGATATCCCGTGGTCAGTAAAAGGTGAGCAACTACTCTTTAAAGCGCTCACATATAATCAATGGCTCCTTGTCGGAAGAAAAACATTTGACTCTATGGGTGTTCTTCCAAATCGCAAATATGCAGTAGTGTCAAAGAACGGAATTTCAAGCTCAAATGAAAACGTCCTAGTTTTTCCTTCAATAGAAAATGCTTTGAAAGAGCTATCAAAAGTTACAGATCATGTATATGTCTCTGGCGGGGGTCAAATCTATAATAGCCTTATTGAAAAAGCAGATATAATTCATTTGTCTACTGTTCACGTTGAAGTCGAAGGTGATATCAAATTCCCTATAATGCCTGAGAATTTCAATTTGGTTTTTGAACAGTTTTTTATGTCTAATATAAATTATACATACCAGATTTGGAAAAAAGGCTAACAATGCGTTGCAGCACCAGTCGCTTCGCTCCTTGGACAGCTTTTAAGTCGCGTCTTTGTGGTTTTGCTGCGCAAAAGTATTCCACAAAGCCGCAACTTAAAAGCTGCCGCTGAACTTAACGTTAGGCATCATGGGTGAATTTTTCCCTGCACAAGTTTTCAAGCAGCTGTCCCACGCTCGCGCGGTGATCGAGCGCCATCTGGCTGCGACACTGGACACAATCCACCTGTTCGGATCTGCGATCGATGGAGGGCTGAAGCCGGACAGCGACATAGACTTGCTCGTGACCGTCAGCGCCGCACCTAACGATTCGCTCCGGCAGGCGCTAATGCTCGATTTGCTGAAAGTCTCATCACCGCCAGGCGATGGCGGAACATGGCGACCGCTGGAGCTAACTGTTGTCGCTCGAAGCGAAGTAGTGCCTTGGCGCTATCCGGCGCGGCGTGAGCTTCAGTTCGGTGAGTGGCTCCGCCACGACATCCTTTCCGGAACGTTCGAGCCTGCCGTTCTGGATCACGATCTTGCGATTTTGCTGACCAAGGCGAGGCAACACAGCCTTGCGCTTCTAGGCCCATCCGCAGCCACGTTTTTCGAGCCGGTGCCGAAGGAGCATTTCTCCAAGGCGCTTTTCGACACTATTGCCCAGTGGAATGCAGAGTCGGATTGGAAGGGTGACGAGCGGAACGTCGTTCTTGCTCTTGCTCGCATTTGGTACAGCGCTTCAACTGGTCTCATTGCTCCTAAGGACGTTGCTGCCGCATGGGTATCGGAGCGTTTGCCTGCCGAGCATCGGCCCCTCATCTGCAAGGCACGCGCGGCGTACCTGGGTAGCGAGGACGACGACCTAGCAATGCGCGTCGAAGAGACGGCCGCGTTCGTTCGATATGCCAAAGCAACGATTGAGAGAATCTTGCGTTGAGCGGCATGTGCGAAAAGTGCATCGACCCGCGCCGAGGGCATCTGATGCCTAACTCGGCGTTCAAGCGGACGGGCTGCGCCCGCCGCTCAACTATGCGTTAGATGCACTAAGCACATAATTGCTCACAGCCAAACTATCAGGTCAAGTCTGCTTTTATTATTTTTAAGCGTGCATAATAAGCCCTACACAAATTGGGAGATATATCATGAAAGGCTGGCTTTTTCTTGTTATCGCAATAGTTGGCGAAGTAATCGCAACATCCGCATTAAAATCTAGCGAGGGCTTTACTAAGCTTGCCCCTTCCGCCGTTGTCATAATCGGTTATGGCATCGCATTTTATTTTCTTTCTCTGGTTCTGAAATCCATCCCTGTCGGTGTTGCTTATGCAGTCTGGTCGGGACTCGGCGTCGTCATAATTACAGCCATTGCCTGGTTGCTTCATGGGCAAAAGCTTGATGCGTGGGGCTTTGTAGGTATGGGGCTCATAATTGCTGCCTTTTTGCTCGCCCGATCCCCATCGTGGAAGTCGCTGCGGAGGCCGACGCCATGGTGACGGTGTTCGGCATTCTGAATCTCACCGAGGACTCCTTCTTCGATGAGAGCCGGCGGCTAGACCCCGCCGGCGCTGTCACCGCGGCGATCGAAATGCTGCGAGTCGGATCAGACGTCGTGGATGTCGGACCGGCCGCCAGCCATCCGGACGCGAGGCCTGTATCGCCGGCCGATGAGATCAGACGTATTGCGCCGCTCTTAGACGCCCTGTCCGATCAGATGCACCGTGTTTCAATCGACAGCTTCCAACCGGAAACCCAGCGCTATGCGCTCAAGCGCGGCGTGGGCTACCTGAACGATATCCAAGGATTTCCTGACCCTGCGCTCTATCCCGATATTGCTGAGGCGGACTGCAGGCTGGTGGTTATGCACTCAGCGCAGCGGGATGGCATCGCCACCCGCACCGGTCACCTTCGACCCGAAGACGCGCTCGACGAGATTGTGCGGTTCTTCGAGGCGCGGGTTTCCGCCTTGCGACGGAGCGGGGTCGCTGCCGACCGGCTCATCCTCGATCCGGGGATGGGATTTTTCTTGAGCCCCGCACCGGAAACATCGCTGCACGTGCTGTCGAACCTTCAAAAGCTGAAGTCGGCGTTGGGGCTTCCGCTATTGGTCTCGGTGTCGCGGAAATCCTTCTTGGGCGCCACCGTTGGCCTTCCTGTAAAGGATCTGGGTCCAGCGAGCCTTGCGGCGGAACTTCACGCGATCGGCAATGGCGCTGACTACGTCCGCACCCACGCGCCTGGAGATCTGCGAAGCGCAATCACCTTCTCGGAAACCCTCGCGAAATTTCGCAGTCGCGACGCCAGAGACCGAGGGTTAGATCATGCCTAGCATTCACCTTCCGGCCGCCCGCTAGCGGACCCTGGTCAGGTTCCGCGAAGGTGGGCGCAGACATGCTGGGCTCGTCAGGATCAAACTGCACTATGAGGCGGCGGTTCATACCGCGCCAGGGGAGCGAATGGACAGCGAGGAGCCTCCGAACGTTCGGGTCGCCTGCTCGGGTGATATCGACGAGGTTGTGCGGCTGATGCACGACGCTGCGGCGTGGATGTCCGCCAAGGGAACGCCCGCCTGGGACGTCGCGCGGATCGACCGGACATTCGCGGAGACCTTCGTCCTGAGATCCGAGCTCCTAGGGATCGCCTCAGAAAACGGAAAATAAAGCACGCTAAGCCGTAAGTAAGCGTGCTCCTGTGAAAGCCACAGCTAAAACTGCGTAGTACACATAGAGGTATTTTTTTCTAGATTTATATCGAATTTCGTTATCGAATTTCGCTTATTATTGATCAACTCGTTGCAGATCATGAAGGCGAAAGTATGACGAATAACCCTACCGATGACAGCAGACCATGGTCGGTCTTTCTTATTTTTCTGCGGCTTGGATTGACATCTTTTGGCGGCCCCATTGCGCACTTGGGCTACTTCCGCGCCGAATTTGTCACACGGCGGCGCTGGCTCTCCGAACGGAGCTATGCTGACTTGGTCGCGCTTTGTCAGTTCTTGCCAGGGCCTGCAAGCAGCCAGATCGGCATAGCGGTAGGACTGTCTCGGGCTGGATACAGCGGGGCGCTGGCTGCTTGGGCTGGCTTCACGCTGCCGTCTGCCATAGCCTTGATCCTTTTTGCGCTCGGCATCTCCAGCTATGGCGATTACGTCTCGCAGGGCGCGTTGCATGGCTTAAAAGTGGTGGCTGTGGCCGTGGTCGCTCAAGCAGTATGGGGCATGGCGCGTAACCTATGCACGGATGGGCTGCGAGTCACCATCATGGCAATTGCTACCTGCGTCGTTTTACTTGTGCCGTCCGCGTGGGGACAGGTTGGCGTGATTGCTATCGCAGGCATCGCAGGCCGGTTATTGTTCAAGCCAGCGAAAGTTGTTGAGCATGACCCCCTACCTATCACGGTCAGTCACCGGGCCGGCGTGCTTTGGCTCTCGCTGTTCTTTGTCTTGCTGATTGGCCTGCCGGTGTTGGCCGAACTGATGCCAAGTCAAACCATGGCAATGGTGGATTCCTTCTATCGTGTCGGATCACTGGTGTTCGGCGGTGGTCACGTTGTGCTGCCATTACTGCAAGCCGAAGTGGTGCCCTCCGGCTGGGTCAACAATGAATCCTTTCTCGCGGGGTACGGGGCAGCTCAAGCGGTGCCCGGCCCTTTGTTCACGTTCGCCGCGTTTCTTGGTGCCTCGATGAACACCGCCCCGTCGGGCTGGATCGGCGGCATTGTGTGTCTGCTGGCTATCTTCGCGCCCTCGTTCTTGCTGGTCGTCGGATCAATGCCATTTTGGGAGCGTTTGCGCCGCAATACAGGCATCCAAGCTGCGCTGGCCGGGATCAATGCCGCTGTAGTCGGCTTGCTGCTGGCCGCGCTGTATCAGCCTGTATGGACTAGCGCCATCTTTCAGCCGCAAGACTTCGGCTTGGCATTAGTTGCCCTTGTCGCACTTATGTTCTGGAAGCTCCCGCCGTGGCTGGTTGTCCTCGGTAGCGGTGCAGCTGGGTGGCTGTTGAGCGTCGCTCTGTGAGGCACAAAAAATGACTGACAAAGACCTCTACGGCGGTTTGATCCGCCTGCACATCCTTCACCATGCAGCCGAGGAACCTGTCTTTGGGCTGGGGATCATCGAAGAGCTACGCCGACACGGCTACGAGATGAGCGCTGGCACCGTGTACCCGATGCTGCACGGCCTGGAAAAAAAAGGCTATCTGACCTCACGCCACGAACGCACCGGGCGACGTGAACGGCGTGTTTATGACATCACTGAACAAGGCAGAACTGCACTTGCTGATGCGAAAACAAAGGTCAAGGAGCTGTTCGGAGAGTTGGTAGAAGGTGGTTGAGTTTTTGCTTCTATGTCAGGTTGAGCTATACCCTAACTGGATTGTCATTTTCAGAAGACGACTGCACCAGTTGATTGGGCGTAATGGCTGTTGTGCAGCCAGCTCCTGACAGTTCAATATCAGAAGTGATCTGCACCAATCTCGACTATGCTCAATACTCGTGTGGGCTCTGTTGCAAAAATCGTGAAGCTTGAGCATGCTTGGCGGAGATTGGACGGACGGAACGATGACGGATTTCAAGTGGCGCCATTTCCAGGGTGATGTGATCCTGTGGGCGGTGCGCTGGTATTGTCGCTATCCGATCAGCTATCGCGACCTTGAGGAAATGCTGGCGGAACGCGGCATTTCGGTCGACCATACGACGATCTATCGCTGGGTCCAGTGCTACGCCCCGGAGATGGAGAAGCGGCTGCGCTGGTTCTGGCGGCGTGGCTTTGATCCGAGCTGGCGCCTGGATGAAACCTACGTCAAGGTGCGGGGCAAGTGGACCTACCTGTACCGGGCAGTCGACAAGCGGGGCGACACGATCGATTTCTACCTGTCGCCGACCCGCAGCGCCAAGGCAGCGAAGCGGTTCCTGGGCAAGGCCCTGCGAGGCCTGAAGCACTGGGAAAAGCCTGCCACGCTCAATACCGACAAAGCGCCGAGCTATGGTGCAGCGATCACCGAATTGAAGCGCGAAGGAAAGCTGGACCGGGAGACGGCCCACCGGCAGGTGAAGTATCTCAATAACGTGATCGAGGCCGATCACGGAAAGCTCAAGATACTGATCAAGCCGGTGCGCGGTTTCAAATCGATCCCCACGGCCTATGCCACGATCAAGGGATTCGAAGTCATGCGAGCCCTGCGCAAAGGACAGGCTCGCCCCTGGTGCCTGCAGCCCGGCATCAGGGGCGAGGTGCGCCTTGTGGAGAGAGCTTTTGGCATTGGGCCCTCGGCGCTGACGGAGGCCATGGGCATGCTCAACCACCATTTCGCAGCAGCCGCCTGATCGGCGCAGAGCGACAGCCTACCTCTGACTGCCGCCAATCTTTGCAACAGAGCCCGCCGTGCTAGTCTGCTCGGTGATGGTGGAGTGAAGCCAACCCGCAATCGGGTTATGAATCTGCATCGCGATTCGCAATCAGCTGTCTCTTGAGCATGTCGAACTCCTGCGATGTTATCTCGCCGTGCTCGTGCTGCTACACCAACTTGTCCAACTCATCCGCCACACCGCTCCCCACCACCTGCGATGGCCAGGTTGTTTGCTGGGCGCATTGGCGGAGTATCGTCTCGACCCGGGACACCCACACCGGCACAACCTTACGGGAGTGATTCACTGTCAAAGAATCGGCCCGGTGCTCTGACGCAAGTATCGGGATGGTCACCATTTGTAAGCCGTAGACCTGAGTGGTGATCAAGACTTCGATACCACCGACCGTACCGGTACTAATCGACGACGGTCGTGTTCGTCGCCTGCCGCAGGGACTCTGCACACCTCCGTTTACGCATGTGCCTGGAGGAGTTGGAAATCGTCGTGTTCGGGAAACATTAAACACAGGATGGCAGCGATCTGAGCCAGCACATGATCAGCTAGCTCACCATCCGGATCGACGGCCCACTGCATCGTCGCGCCAGCGATGACCGAGTGCAGGAGCAACTCAGCTGCCGCAGGAGCACCTGGGGGCAGTCGCTTGCGGATCCCCTCCACCACCGCGCGGTTCCGCTGGATCGCAAGCGTGCGTAGCTCCGGCACCTGGAGCTCGTACCAGGAGATGAGATAGTTCACCGAGAAGTCGTTGCGAGTGTTCATGCTCCGAACGAGCACCTGCAAAAATTCCCAGAGCCCTTGCGGCCCTGCGCCTATCGGTATCGCATTCAGGTAATGCCGCACCTGCTCGACGCCGCGCTCCATCATCCTCACCAGCAGCGTATCGCGGTTGGTGAAGCGCTGGATTAACGCTGCGCGGGAGAGCCCCACCTCCTTTGCTACTCCGCTGAGCGTGAACTCTATGGGACCGCAACGCTTCAGCACTACGGTGGCGGCCTCGAGTACCTCGTCATCGGACTTGAGCTTGGGGCGGGGCATCAGTGTTCACCTTCTGTATGGGTTGGGGCGGAGGCTGTGGCTGCCGCCGCCATTGTAGCAAATTGAAGACGGAGCGAGAGTAGAGCCACGAGCCCCGCAAACACGGCCGATACAACGAGGCCAGGGAGCGGACCAGCAAGGTCGACAAACGCGCCGGCCGCAAGCATAACCATGGGCGAGGCTGACAGCATCACCGCCGAGACCGTGCCGAGTACCCGGCCGAGAAGTTCTGGCGGCGTGCGGTTGTAGATGGCAGCGTTGAGAATGGGAGAGACTGAGCCGGTCAGCAGTCCCACGAGCGCGCCCAACAACATCAGCACCGGCACGCCTGGCAACTGTGAAAGCAGAAGCGAGCCCACCGCAGAGCCACAAAATGCCACCGCCAGCCAGTTCTGCGCTGATATCCGGGCGCCGACCGACGCATGAATGGCAATGCCAAGGAGACCACCAGCCCCCATCATTGAGGAGAACAGCCCGAGCTCTGCTACTTGGCGTCCTGCATCTACAAACAGCGCAGGCATGATGACGCTGCCGTTGGCGCCAACGATGCCCACGAAGATCATCACTATACCAAAGAGAGGGCGCAGCAGGGGTTCGCTCCAGAGAAAAGCGACGCCGGCGCGCATGGAGAGAGTCGCCGTCGTGGTCATCGTCCGAGCGGCACGCGCGGGAAGCACCCACGCGCCGAGCAGACCTGCAAGGACGGAGCAGAACGCCGTCAGCCCGAGCGTTGGCGCAGCGCCAAGCAGGCCGATTGCGGCCCCCCCAAGGGCCGGGCCACCTAGAATCGCGACGTTCCCGATCACCGCTTTCAGTGACGAGACGCGCTCAACGGAGAGCCCGGCGACGTGGCCGAGTTTGGGCAGCTCACTGTCCTGCGCGGCCATACCGGGTGCGTCGAACGCGGCACCGAGCACCACGCAAGCGATCAGCCCAGTGTTCGAGAGGGCGCCAACGGCATCGAGCAGTGGGATGCTCGCCATGGCCACGCCGCCCACCACACCCGAGATCAATGCGACGGGCGCGCGCCCGAACCGATCGACGAGGCCACCACCAACCCACGCGCCGATGATGGTCGCGATGACGCTGCTAGCGGCCGTGGCGCCCGCCCAGGCCGCGCTCTTTGTATGAGACAGGACGAACCATGGAAGCGCGAGGGCCGCCACCGCGTTGCCGATCCGGAAGAGAAAGGTCGCCGCGAACAGCGTCGCGAGCGGGCTATATCGACGTTCGCTCATTCCGCTGCGGCGAGCTGCGCCTTCGCCGCAGCGAGGTACTCTTCGTTACCCGAGTCGAGGGCGAAGAGTGCGTAGGTGACCGCCCCGAACGCAAGGCGCTCCGCGATGTGGTGGGCGAGCCGCGGCCACACCCGGCCACCGGCCGCTTCATACGTGAGGAGGAGCTTCGCGAGCCCCTCTTCACCAAAGACCATAAGGTGCGCGGCCATGTCGATGGCAGGGTCATCAACGCGGGCCTCGCTCCAGTCGATCATCCCGCTGACGCGCTCCGTGTTGTCGATGAGCACATGGCCCACGTAGAGATCGCCATGCACCACCACGGAGAAATCTGGCCACGACGAATCGTCGTCGAGCCAGCGCTGCCACCGGTGGAGGCGCTTGTCGTTCACCACGAACTCGCGTCGGACGCGGTCAACGTCGTCGGCCACCTTCTGACGGGCCTGCGTCGGTGTACGGATGAGCATCCCCGCATCCACGGCGGCGGAAATGGGGACGGCATGCAGGGCGGCGAGCGCGGTCGCGAAGCTCTCCGCGAAGACCTCCGAGTCCTGCGGCACGACCCAGTCGGGCGTGGACGAACCAGGCTGGATGACCATCGCAGTCGAGTCTTCGAGCATGGGATAGGCAACGAGCTCGGCGTTGGCCACGCGCCAGTCCGGCACCGCGAACGGCAGGCGATTCTTGAGCATTGCCAGCACCCGCGCCTCTGGTTCGACCTTCGCGCTTACCTCGGCTCGGCGCGGGATGCGCAGCACCCACCGACGTCCATCGTCGACGGTGGCGATCACGATCCTATAGTCGAGCCCAAGCTCATTGACAGTCAGCGGGCCATGGAGCTTGAGCCCATGTCGGGCTGCAAGTGCGTACAGTTGGGAGGTATCGGCGGTCGTGACTACGGTCATGATTCACTCCTGAGGGCTTGACGGGTTTAGCCACCTAAATGTAACAGTCACGTCGGTTATATTCAATCCGGCACTGTTGCAAAGTTAGCGATGAGGCAGCCTTTTGTCTTATTCAAAGGCCTTACATTTCAAAAACTCTGCTTACCAGGCGCATTTCGCCCAGGGGATCACCATAATAAAATGCTGAGGCCTGGCCTTTGCGTAGTGCACGCATCACCTCAATACCTTTGATGGTGGCGTAAGCCGTCTTCATGGATTTAAATCCCAGCGTGGCGCCGATTATCCGTTTCAGTTTGCCATGATCGCATTCAATCACGTTGTTCCGGTACTTAATCTGTCGGTGTTCAACGTCAGACGGGCACCGGCCTTCGCGTTTGAGCAGAGCAAGCGCGCGACCATAGGCGGGCGCTTTATCCGTGTTGATGAATCGCGGGATCTGCCACTTCTTCACGTTGTTGAGGATTTTACCCAGAAACCGGTATGCAGCTTTGCTGTTACGACGGGAGGAGAGATAAAAATCGACAGTGCGGCCCCGGCTGTCGACGGCCCGGTACAGATACGCCCAGCGGCCATTGACCTTCACGTAGGTTTCATCCATGTGCCACGGGCAAAGATCGGAAGGGTTACGCCAGTACCAGCGCAGCCGTTTTTCCATTTCAGGCGCATAACGCTGAACCCAGCGGTAAATCGTGGAGTGATCGACATTCACTCCGCGTTCAGCCAGCATCTCCTGCAGCTCACGGTAACTGATGCCGTATTTGCAGTACCAGCGTACGGCCCACAGAATGATGTCACGCTGAAAATGCCGGCCTTTGAATGGGTTCATGTGCAGCTCCATCAGCAAAAGGGGATGATAAGTTTATCACCACCGACTATTTGCAACAGTGCC
>NZ_JAOWGS010000026.1:0-5498 GCF_030333035.1 Citrobacter sp. Cpo015
CTGTTGTCTGTCGGTGAGCGCTCTCCGGAGTAGGACAAATCCGCCGGGAGCGGATTTGAACGTTGCGCAGCAACGGCCCGAAGGGTGGCGGGCAGGACGCCCGCCATAAACTGCCAGGCATCAAATAAAGTGAAGAAGCCCATCCTGCCGGATGGGCTTTTTTGCGTCTGTGCGGGATGAAAACCGCCGGATGCGGCGTGCCGCCTTATCCGGCCTGCAGGGGCCGGGCTGAACGTATTTTGTAGGCCTGATAAGCGCAGCGCATCAGGCAACGCGGCGGTACATTGCCGGATGCGGCGTATCGCCTTATCCGGCCTACAGAGGCAGGGCTGAATGTATTTTGTAGGCCTGATAAGCGCAGCGCATCAGGCACATCACAACACCGCACCATCGGGTGCAAAGCAATATCCAAAACCTCCATAACACAAGCCATCCTGCGGTATATGCGGTAAACTAGGCGCGATTTTGCATCAGGAAAGCGTCTATGAATCACTCCCTTAAAGCCTGGAACACCTTCGGTATCGATCAGCAAACGAATGAACTTGTCTGCGCCGAAAATGAACAACAATTACTGAATGCCTGGCAATCAGCCAATGCATCGCATCATCCTGTACTGATCCTGGGCGAAGGGAGTAACGTCCTGTTTCTTGATACCTTCCAGGGTACGGTGATCGTCAATCGTATTAAGGGTATTGAGATTACAGAACAACCTGATGCGTGGCATTTGCACGTAGGTGCGGGTGAAAACTGGCATCATCTGGTCCAGCATACGTTGCAGCTTGGCATGCCTGGGCTGGAAAATCTGGCGCTTATCCCAGGCTGCGTGGGTTCATCGCCAATCCAGAATATTGGTGCCTATGGCGTAGAGCTAAAGCGCGTCTGCGAATACGTAGACTGCGTTGAGCTGTCGACTGGCAAACATCTGCGCGTTGGTGCAGCAGAATGTCGTTTTGGTTATCGTGACAGCATCTTCAAACATGAATACCAGGATCGCTTCGCAATTATTGCTGTTGGTTTACGCTTGTCTAAACAGTGGCATCCGGTACTGACCTATGGCGATCTGACGCGCCTGGATCCTACAACGGTGACGCCTCAGCAGGTTTTTGATTCTGTCTGCCATATGCGCACGACAAAACTGCCCGATCCGAAAGTAAACGGTAATGCAGGAAGCTTCTTTAAAAACCCGATTGTCATCGCAGAGATTGCGCAGGAGCTCCTGGCAAAATTCCCAACAGCACCTCATTACCCGCAGGCTGATGGTTCTGTGAAACTGGCAGCCGGCTGGCTTATCGACCAGTGTCAGCTAAAAGGTAAGCGCATTGGTGGCGCAGCGGTACATCAACAGCAGGCACTGGTGCTGATCAATGCAGACAATGCGACGAGTCAGGATGTGGTGCAACTTGCACATCATGTACGTCAAAAAGTCGGTGAGAAATTTAATGTCTGGCTCGAACCAGAGGTCCGGTTTATTGGCCCGCAGGGTGAAATGAATGCTGTGGAGATCATTGTATGAAGGATAATACCGTCCCTCTGACGCTTATTTCATTACTCGCTGATGGCGAATTTCATTCCGGTGAGCAGCTCGGTGAAAAGTTGGGAATGAGCCGTGCCGCAATCAATAAGCATGTCCAGACGTTACGCGACTGGGGGGTTGATGTCTTTACTGTTCCAGGTAAAGGATACAGCTTACCGGAGCCTATCCAACTATTAGATGCCTCACTTATTCATTCTCAACTGGATGGTGGAAATATCACAGTCCTGCCGGTTATCGACTCAACCAATCAGTACCTGATGGACCGAATAGGTCAACTGGAGTCAGGGGATGCCTGTGTCGCTGAATATCAGCAAGCCGGGCGTGGTCGCCGTGGTCGCAAATGGTTTTCACCGTTTGGTGCCAACCTGTACCTTTCAATGTTCTGGCGGTTGGAACAAGGACCGGCTGCCGCGATTGGCCTGAGTCTGGTTATTGGTATCGTCATGGCTGAGGTTTTACGCGATCTGGGCGCAGAGAAGGTACGTGTAAAATGGCCCAACGACCTCTATTTGCTCGACCGTAAGCTAGCAGGGATCCTGGTTGAACTGACCGGTAAGACAGGGGATGCCGCGCAGATTGTTATCGGTGCGGGTATTAATATGTCCATGCGCCGGGTTGAAGAAAATGTGGTTAATCAAGGCTGGATTAACTTGCAGGAAGCGGGCATTAACATTGATCGCAATACCCTTGCTGCCCGACTGATACGTGAGTTGCGTGCTGCGTTAGTGCTCTTTGAGCACGAAGGTTTAGCGCCGTATCTGTCTCGCTGGAAGAGACTGGATAACTTTATCGACCGCCCGGTCAAACTTATTATTGGCGATAAAGAAATATTTGGCATCTCTCGTGGAATAGACGCGCAAGGTGCATTATTGCTTGAACAAAATGGCGAGATCAAACCCTGGATGGGTGGAGAAATATCGCTAAGAAGCGCTGAGTAATAAGAAGGGGAGCTGTTGCTCCCCTTTTTTATTTATTTTCTCAACCTGACTTGCTCAACGGCATGATTGGCACTTTTCGTCATGATTAAGCTTGCTCGTTCACGAGTTGGTAATATATTTTGTTTTAAATTCAGCCAGTTAATCTCTTTCCATAACGATGTGGCGGTGTTGATAGCCTCATCTTCTGATAATTTTGCATAGTTATGGAAATAAGAGTCCGGGTTGGTAAACGCCCCTTCACGGAATTTCAGGAAACGGTTGATATACCACGTCTGGAGTAATTCTTCTGGCGCATCAACATAAATAGAAAAGTCGACAAAGTCAGAAACAAATACATGATGCGGATCGTGAGGATAGTCCATCCCGCTCTGTAATACATTTAGCCCTTCGAGTATTAATATGTCGGGCTGGGCAACGGTTTTGTCGCCATCAGGGATCACATCATAGATGAGATGGGAATAGACCGGCGCCGTGACGTTAGGTACGCCTGATTTCAGATCGGAAACGAATTTAACCAAGCGATGCATATCATAGGACTGGGGGAAGCCTTTCTTCTTCATTAGTCCACGATCTTTCAATACCTGGTTAGGGTGGAGAAAGCCATCGGTAGTAATCAACTCAACCTTGCGATGCTCGGGCCAGCGACTGAGCAAAGCCTGCAAAACACGCGCAGTCGTACTTTTACCGACGGCGACGCTGCCAGCAATGCTAATAATATAAGGAATACGCTCGCCATTCGTGCCTAAAAATTGCTCCAGCACGGCCTGACGTCGCAGGTTCGAACTGATGTAAAAGTTTAGCAAACGCGAGAGAGGCAAATAAATCTCGGCAACTTCTTCCAGCGATAAGTCTTCGTTAATGCCTTTAAGACGAGCAATCTCTTCCTCGGTCAGGGTCATCGGCACGGAATCACGAAGCGCAGCCCACTGGTTGCGATCAAACTGTAGGTAAGGCGACGTTAACGCTTGCTCTTTTATACTCATACGCATGGTCTGGCTGTCATTGCTATATCAGGTCTGCGGTAAAAAACGAAATCATCCCGGTACGCAATGGCACGCACATTTCAGTTAATTTGGACAATGGGCAGGAGGGTAACACCAGATGGGGGGGAATAATAAGAAAAAATCATCCTCTGAAATGCAATGTGACGGGTATTCCAGATGTATAAAGATGTGCTTTCTCTCTATCAAAGCGTACCTGCCGGAGCAAAATTCCTCCCAGAGGAGGCACCTGACGTTGGAAATTTGTCCAATCCAAAGAGGAAATAGATTATTTATCGGTCGTATAGTGCAAAATGTGAGCGATAGAACATTTTATGCAATTTTTTAGTTGCATGAGTGCGCATGTCTCCATAAAATGCGCGCTACTTGATGCCGACTTAGCTCAGTAGGTAGAGCAACTGACTTGTAATCAGTAGGTCACCAGTTCGATTCCGGTAGTCGGCACCATCAAGTCCGGTGGGGTTCCCGAGCGGCCAAAGGGAGCAGACTGTAAATCTGCCGTCACAGACTTCGAAGGTTCGAATCCTTCCCCCACCACCACTTTCTGGCAGCGTTATCGCCGCCTGAGTTGATTAAAAAATTAATCAGCTCGAACAGAAAAGAGAGAAATCTCTTTTTTGTTGCAGAAAGAACTGGGTAGCCGAGTTTCAGGATGCGGGCATCGTATAATGGCTATTACCTCAGCCTTCCAAGCTGATGATGCGGGTTCGATTCCCGCTGCCCGCTCCAGACGTGCTGATATGGCTCAGTTGGTAGAGCGCACCCTTGGTAAGGGTGAGGTCCCCAGTTCGACTCTGGGTATCAGCACCACTTCACTTCTCCTTCCCGTTTCTCTCTGTTTACTTTTAAAAGCATTCAACAGCTCAGGTATATTGCCTGGTTGATGTGGTGATATCACCGATTTATCCGTGTCTTAGAGGGACAATCGATGTCTAAAGAAAAATTTGAACGTACTAAACCGCACGTTAACGTCGGTACTATCGGCCACGTTGACCATGGTAAAACAACGCTGACCGCTGCAATCACTACCGTTCTGGCTAAAACCTACGGCGGTGCTGCTCGCGCATTCGACCAGATCGATAACGCGCCGGAAGAAAAAGCTCGTGGTATCACCATCAACACTTCTCACGTTGAATATGACACCCCGACTCGCCACTACGCACACGTAGACTGCCCGGGCCACGCCGACTATGTTAAAAACATGATCACCGGTGCTGCGCAGATGGACGGCGCGATCCTGGTTGTTGCTGCGACTGACGGCCCGATGCCGCAGACTCGTGAGCACATCCTGCTGGGTCGTCAGGTAGGCGTTCCGTACATCATCGTGTTCCTGAACAAATGCGACATGGTTGATGACGAAGAGCTGCTGGAACTGGTAGAAATGGAAGTTCGTGAACTTCTGTCTCAGTACGATTTCCCGGGCGACGACACTCCGATCGTTCGTGGTTCTGCTCTGAAAGCGCTGGAAGGCGAAGCAGAGTGGGAAGCGAAAATCATCGAACTGGCTGGCTTCCTGGATTCTTACATCCCAGAACCAGAGCGTGCGATTGACAAGCCGTTCCTGCTGCCTATCGAAGACGTATTCTCCATCTCCGGTCGTGGTACCGTTGTTACCGGTCGTGTAGAGCGCGGTATCATCAAAGTTGGTGAAGAAGTTGAAATCGTTGGTATCAAAGAGACTGCTAAGTCTACCTGTACTGGCGTTGAAATGTTCCGCAAACTGCTGGACGAAGGCCGTGCTGGTGAGAACGTTGGTGTTCTGCTGCGTGGTATCAAACGTGAAGAAATCGAACGTGGTCAGGTACTGGCTAAGCCGGGCTCTATCAAGCCGCACACCAAGTTCGAATCTGAAGTGTACATTCTGTCCAAAGACGAAGGCGGCCGTCATACTCCGTTCTTCAAAGGCTACCGTCCGCAGTTCTACTTCCGTACTACTGACGTGACTGGTACCATCGAACTGCCGGAAGGCGTAGAGATGGTAATGCCGGGCGACAACATCAAAATGGTTGTTACCCTGATCCACCC
>NZ_JAOWGS010000027.1:0-35109 GCF_030333035.1 Citrobacter sp. Cpo015
TTTTGGAGCGGGAAACGAGACTCGAACTCGCGACCCCGACCTTGGCAAGGTCGTGCTCTACCAACTGAGCTATTCCCGCAAATCTGTACTGCTTTTGTTGCTGTCGTAATTCGCATTTCTGCGTCGTTACGGGAGGCGCATTATACGAGAAATCCGTTTAGCTGCAACCCCCCTGAAAGCGTTTTTTTCGAAAATTCGTTCAAGTGATTAATTTACAATCAAGCTGAACAATTTAGCGTCAAAAAACCGGTGACGCAAGCCACCGGAGAACAAAATCAAAGATTAATAAAATGTTCGCGATAGTAAGCAAGCTCAGCAACAGATTCACGAATGTCGTCCATCGCCTGATGTGTTCCCTGCTTGGTGAAGCCCGCAAGGATTTCCGGCTTCCAACGACGCGCCAGCTCTTTGAGCGTGCTGACGTCCAGATAGCGATAATGGAAATACGCCTCCAGCTCCGGCATGTATTTAAACAGGAAACGACGATCCTGCCCGATGCTGTTGCCGCAGATAGGTGATTTCCCTTCCGGAACCCACTCTTTCAAAAAAGCCAGCGTGGCCAGTTCAGCTTCACGATCGCCCATGGTGCTCGCCTTCACGCGCTCCACCAGCCCACTTCCGGTATGCGTACGTACGTTCCAGTCATCCATTAATGCCAGCTGTTCGTCGGACTGGTGCACCGCAATTGTCGGTCCTTCAGCCAGAATATTCAGGTTGGCATCCGTCACCAGCGTGGCGATCTCAATAATGCGATCGCGCTCGGGATCCAGACCTGTCATCTCCAGATCGATCCAAATCAGGTTGTTTTCATTGGCACTCATGCTATTTTCCACCCTTCAGCGTCACATTCAGTGTGACTACATTGATCTAAAATTGTGTGTATCATAAATGTTTTGCCCATCATGGGCGACCAGGAGCCAGTCCGATTGAGTAAGAATAAACTCTCCAAAGGCCAACAGCGCCGTGTGAACGCCAATCACCAGCGTCGTCTTAAAACGTCCACGGAGAAGCCCGACTACGACGACAACCTGTTTGGCGAAACCGCTGAAGGCATCGTTATCAGCCGTTTTGGCATGCATGCCGACGTAGAGTCTGCTGACGGTGAAATTCACCGTTGCAACATCCGCCGTACAATTCGCTCGCTGGTTACTGGCGATCGCGTAGTCTGGCGCCCGGGTAAAGCGGCAGCTGAAGGCGTGAATGTCAAAGGTATCGTTGAAGCGGTACACGATCGTACTTCGGTACTGACACGCCCCGACTTTTACGACGGGGTAAAGCCTATTGCCGCCAACATCGACCAGATCGTTATTGTCTCAGCCATCTTACCCGAGCTGTCACTCAATATTATCGACCGGTATCTGGTAGCCTGCGAAACGCTACACGTTGAACCGATTATCGTGCTGAATAAGATCGATCTGCTGGATGATGAAGGCATGGCCTTCGTTAACGAACAGATGGATATCTATCGCAACATTGGCTATCAGGTGTTGATGGTATCAAGCCGCACTAAAGACGGCCTGAAACCGCTTGAAGAAGCATTAACCGATCGCATCAGCATTTTTGCCGGTCAATCGGGCGTAGGTAAATCCAGCCTGCTCAATAATCTCCTCGGCCTGCAGGAAGAGATCCTGACCAATGATGTCTCTGACAACTCCGGCCTTGGACAGCACACCACCACGGCCTCTCGCCTGTATCACTTCCCGCACGGCGGCGACGTTATCGACTCCCCTGGCGTACGTGAGTTTGGACTGTGGCATCTGGAGCCGGAACAAATCACGCATGGCTTTGTCGAATTTCATGACTACCTGGGCCATTGCAAATACCGCGACTGCAAGCATGATACCGATCCAGGCTGCGCTATCCGTGAGGCTGTAGAAAAAGGGGTCATAGCCGAAACCCGGTTTGAAAATTATCACCGCATCCTGGAAAGCATGGCGCAGGTAAAAACGCGTAAAAACTTTTCTGATACAGACAACTGACAACTAAGCTAAGCATCGCTAGAATCGTCCCCCTTTTTTCAGGATCCGGCCCGTATGCCGGATCGGGAACAAATTATGGCCTGGAGGCTACCTTGTTAAACTCATTTAAGCTTTCGCTACAATACATTCTGCCGAAACTATGGCTCACTCGCCTGGCGGGTTGGGGTGCGAGCAAACGAGCGGGATGGCTGACCAAACTGGTTATCGATCTGTTCGTGAAATATTACAAGGTCGATATGAAAGAGGCGCAAAAGCCGGACACCGCCAGCTATCGCACCTTCAACGACTTCTTTGTTCGCCCGCTGCGCGATGATGCTCGCCCGATTAATACCGATCCAAACGTACTGGTCATGCCCGCTGACGGTGTGATTAACCAGTTAGGCAACATCGAGGAAGACAAACTGCTGCAGGCTAAAGGGCACAGCTATACCCTTGAAGCGCTGCTGGCTGGCAACTATCAGATGGCGGACAAATTCCGCAACGGTACGTTTGTAACCACTTACTTGTCTCCACGCGATTACCACCGTGTACACATGCCGTGTAACGGTATCCTGCGTGAAATGATGTATGTGCCGGGCGATCTCTTCTCTGTAAACATCCTGACTGCGCAAAATGTACCGAACCTGTTTGCCCGCAACGAACGTGTAATCTGTCTGTTTGATACCGAATTTGGCCCGATGGTGCAGATTCTGGTCGGCGCGACCATCGTCGGCAGCATTGAGACCGTATGGGCTGGCACCATTACCCCACCGCGTGAAGGCGTCATCAAGCGCTGGACCTGGCCGGAAGGCGAAAGCGAAGGGTCGGTGGCGCTGCTGAAAGGTCAGGAAATGGGCCGCTTTAAGCTCGGTTCCACCGTCATCAACCTGTTCGCACCTGGCAAAGTTAACCTGGTTGAGCAGTTGCAGGATCTGTCCGTGACCAAAATCGGCCAACCAATGGCCATCTCAACCGAGACTTTCGTGACGCCAGAGGCAGAACCGGCCCCGCTGGCGAAAGAAGAGATCGAAGCAGAACACGACGCCAGCCCGCTGGTTGACGACAAAAAAGACGAAAGTTAAACATAGGAATCGCTGCTGTGCGCCTGATTATCACTTTTCTGATGGCCTGGTGCCTCAGCCTGGGGGCGTACGCTGCGACGGCCCCCGATGCCAAACAACTCACCCAGGAACTGGAGCAGGCAAAAGCGGCAAAACCCGCTCAGCCAGAAACCGTCGAGGCGCTCCAGTCCGCGCTAAATGCTCTTGAGGAGCGTAAGGGCTCTCTCGAGCGCGCCCAACAATATCAGCAGGTTATTGATAACTTCCCCAAGCTGTCCGCAACGTTACGCGCACAGCTTAGCAACCTGCGTGATGAACCGCGCAATGTGCCAACCGGACTCACTACCGATGCGTTAAACCAGGAGATCCTCCAGGTTAGCAGCCAACTGCTGGAAAAGAGTCGTCAAGCCCAGCAGGAGCAGGATCGCGCCCGGGAAATCGCCGACTCGTTAAGCCAGCTTCCTCAACAGCAAACCGATGCCCGCCGCCAGCTCAATGAGCTTGAGCGACGCATTGGTACGGCCAACGGCAATTCCGCACAGAATCAGGCGATGCAGGCTGAATCCGCCAAACTTAAAGCCCAGGTCGATGAACTGGAGCTGGCGCAGCTTTCCGCCAATAACCGTCAGGAACTGGCGCGTATGCGCTCCGAACTGGCGGAAAAACAGAGTCAACAACTCGACGCTTACCTACAGGCTTTGCGCAACCAGCTTAACAGTCAACGTCAGCGTGAAGCTGAGCGAGCGCTGGAAAGCACTGAACTGCTGGCGGAAAACAGCGCGGGACTGCCGGAAGGCATTGTCGACCAGTTCAAGGTGAACCGCGAGCTGTCTCAGGCCTTAAACCAGCAAGCGCAGCGTATGGACCTGGTCGCTTCGCAGCAGCGTCAGGCCGCCAGCCAAACGCTGCAGGTGCGTCAGGCATTGAATACGCTGCGAGAGCAGTCTCAGTGGCTTGGGGTTTCAAATATGCTGGGAGAAGCGCTGCGAGCGCAGGTATCCCGTCTGCCGGAAATGCCCAAACCTCAGCAGTTGGATACCGAAATGGCGCAGCTTCGCGTACACCGCATGCGCTATGAGGATCTCCTCAACAAACAGCCGCAGCTGCGTCAAATTCATCAGGCCGATGGACAACCTCTCACCGCTGAACAGAGCAGCATCCTCAACGCCCAGCTACGCACCCAGCGTGAGTTGCTGAACTCATTGTTACAGGGCGGCGATACGCTGATCCTTGAGCTGACCAAGCTCAAAGTTTCCAACAGCCAACTGGAAGATGCGCTAAAAGAGGTCAATGAAGCGACACACCGCTACCTGTTCTGGACGTCAGACGTTAGCCCTATCTCGCTCTCCTGGCCTGTCGACATCGTTCAGGATCTGCGGCGTCTGATCTCATTAGATACGTTTAATCAGTTGGGCAAAGCCAGCATCATGATGCTGACCAGCAAAGAAACGCTGCTACCGCTGTTCGCGGCGTTGGTGTTAGTTGGCTTTAGCCTCTCTTCGCGCAAGCACTTCACCCGTTTCCTTGAACGCTCGTCCGCGCGGGTCGGGAAAGTCACCCAGGATCACTTCTGGCTGACAATACGCACGGTATTCTGGTCAATACTCGTCGCTTCGCCGTTGCCAGTGCTGTGGGCAACGCTCGGTTACGGATTGCAGGAAGCCTGGCCTTATCCGTTGGCTGTCGCGATCGGCGATGGCGTTACCGCCACGGTGCCCATGCTGTGGGCGGTAATGATCTGCGCCACCTTTGCACGCCCCAACGGTCTGTTCATTGCCCACTTTGGCTGGCCGCGGAACCGCGTCGCGAAAGCCATGCACTATTACCTGATGAGCATCGGGCTGATTGTCCCGTTGATCATGGCGGTGATTATGTTTGATAACCTCAATGACCGGGAATTCTCCGCCTCACTGGGACGTCTGTGCTTTATTCTGATTTGCGGTGCGCTGGCGGTCGTAACCCTGAGCCTGAAACGCGCCGGGATACCGCTGTACCTCGATAAAGAGGGCAACAGCGATAACATGGTCAACAGCATGCTGTGGAATATGCTGATGGGTGCGCCTCTGATTGCCATTCTCGCCGCGGCAGTAGGCTACCTCGCCACGTCACAAGCCCTGCTGGCACGTCTGGAAACGTCTGTAGCGATTTGGTTCTTATTACTGGTGGTGTATCACGTTATCCGCCGTTGGATGCTGATTCAGCGTCGCCGCCTGGCGTTTGACCGCGCCAAGCATCGACGCGCTGAAATGCTGGCGCAGCGCGCGCGGGGCGAAGAAGAACCACCGCATTCCACCAGCCTTGAAGGCGCGATTGACGTTGATGAAAGCGAAGTGGATCTGGATGCTATCAGCGCGCAATCGCTGCGCCTGGTGCGTTCTATCCTGATGCTTATCGCCCTGCTCTCGGTCATTGTACTGTGGTCAGAAATTCATTCCGCTTTCGGCTTCCTGGAAAACATCTCGTTGTGGGATGTCACCTCCACGGTTCAGGGCGTGGAAAGCTTAGAACCGATAACGCTGGGCGCGGTGCTTATCGCGATTCTGGTATTTATCATCACCACCCAGTTAGTGCGCAACCTACCCGCACTGCTGGAGCTGGCACTACTGCAACATCTGGATTTAACCCCCGGCACCGGTTATGCCATCACCACCATTACCAAGTATTTGCTGATGCTGATTGGCGGTCTGGTTGGTTTCTCGATGATCGGTATTGAATGGTCCAAACTGCAATGGCTGGTGGCGGCTCTCGGTGTCGGTCTGGGCTTTGGTTTGCAGGAGATCTTCGCCAACTTTATTTCCGGCCTGATTATCCTGTTTGAAAAACCAATCCGCATTGGCGACACGGTGACGATTCGCGATCTTACCGGTAGCGTGACGAAAATTAATACCCGCGCCACCACTATCAGCGACTGGGACCGCAAAGAGATCATCGTGCCCAACAAAGCCTTTATCACCGAACAGTTTATCAACTGGTCGTTATCCGATTCCGTTACCCGTGTAGTGTTAACCATCCCGGCACCGTCTGAGGCGAATAGCGAGGAGGTTACGCAGATCCTGCTGACTGCCGCGCAGCGCTGTTCGCTGGTTATCGATAATCCGGCACCTGAAGTCTTCCTGGTTGACTTGCAGCAGGGGATTCAAATCTTCGAACTGCGTATTTATGCCGCAGAGATGGGACATCGCATGCCGCTGCGCCATGAAATCCATCAACTGATTCTGGCAGGCTTCCGCGAGCACGGTATTGATATGCCGTTCCCTCCGTTCCAGATGCGTCTGGAGAGCCTCGGCGGTAAGCAAACAGGGAGAACATTAAGTTCTGCAGGAAGAGGCAGTCGCCCGGCAGGGAGTTTGTAACGCACAATGCAGGCAAGAAATGCCGGATGGCGACCCGTTGGGTCTTATCCGGCCTACGGGTCTGCAATTAACCTGTAGGCCCGATAAGCTTGCGCCATCGGGCATTTCATCGCCGATTACAGACATTTTCGAGCTTAATATGCGTCCGGATCGGCAACAGGCAATAAACGCCAGATGGCCTTTATTCCACCGCCCACTCAGGCTCGTTGGTCGTGCGACGGCTGTAGTTCTGATAAATCGCCATCGCCAGCAGTGAGAAGAAGATCGGACCGCCGGTCATCCACAGTGCGCTGTTCCAGTCTCCGGCTTCAATTACCGGCTGGATGATGGTGAACACATTAGCAAACGTCACCACCAGCACGACCACTCCCGTTGCCAGCAGCGTCGCCGCTCGGGTTTTAAAGACAACAAACGGCCTTTCCAGACCCGGACGGGATTTAAAGAACGGAAACGCCAGCGCCAGGAACAGATACGGCAGCGTCATCGAGACGTTCGCCATCAGCGTCAGTTTGTTATAGAACGCTGAAGCCGTATCGCCACCAAATGAAACCAACAGGATAAACAGGCTCACCAGCAGGCACTGTAACCACATTGCCGTCGTCGGCATCCCTACGGCATTCAGTTTGGTCATCGGCGCGGGCCACAACGCCTTCGGCGTGCCCTGAATAATCGCTTTCAGCGGTGAGTAGCTGAGGGTGAAAAAAGCGCCGGTGTAGGCAAGGAACATGGAAAGCCCGGTAATACGTGCAAACCATACGCCCATCACCATTGCGGCATCAGGGGAAAGATGTAGCGCGTTACCCAACGTCATTCCGAGGCTTTTCATCAGGATATAGGTAATATTCCCGAGGTTAACTGAGCTATTACTTAATACCTGCTGCCAGTTAGTGCTAACGCCCCATAAAAAGATGGCCAGTGAATAACCAACAGAAATGACGATAGCGGCAAAGACAATGCCTTTAGCAAAGTTCTTTTCTGGTTTTTCTGTTTTATCAACCAGTCCCCCTACAGCTTCAATTCCGCCGTAAGCAAAAATGGCAAACACAACAAATGACAACATTGCCAGTCCAGACTGATATCCGGGATTAGGCGAAGAGATGAAATTAATATCCTGTGCAAAGTGGCCACCAGTTAATAACAAAATAGCGACACTCACTAACAACAGAACTAAATTAAGACACATTACGGCAATTCCACCTACAGCCGTAATACGCGCAATCTTATTAATACCCCGGGATGCCACGCAGGTCACCAGGATCATCCAACCGACTGCGAGCAGTCCGACAACCTGCGTAGGCTCAAGCCCTGCAATACGCCAGTGCTGCGTCATGTCTGCGCCAAACAAGAAGGTTGAAAAAGGTACCCAGACTTTCGCCGCAGTACTAACCATCCATATCACATAAGAAGAAAACCACATAAACGTGCCGATAAACGCATAGCGTGGTCCAACGCTATTATTCATCCACGAATAGATTCCCCCCTCTTCTTTCCGATAGGCAGAACCCATTTCCGCCATCATTAAAGCAAATGGAATAAAGAATAATAATGCAGAAAATATATACCACGGTATTGCACTATACCCCATTAAATAGAACGCGGAGGGGCTATTAGCAAAACCGAAAACTGACGTAAATATCATGAGAATGAGACCTATCAGGCTCATCTTTTTTATTGTTTGGGTCATTAAACCATCCCTTACTCTGGCAAGCGTTTAACAAACGCCGCTCACCGGTTGGCACTGCTCTCTTTGCAGAGTTCAGCGATAAAAAAAACAACACAGAATTGATACCTAAACGATATCAAATATCCAGGTGTAAATTGTGGCTATTAGAGGGGAAATGAAAAAATATGCTACAAAGTGGTGATTAAGCCACCACTTTGCATTGCAGAAGAGTAAGTTATGCGCGATCGACGGTAAATGCGATTACCTCGGCCAGGCTCTCTGCGCCCAGCGCCAGCATCACCAGACGGTCAACGCCCAGCGCCACGCCTGAGCAATCCGGCATGCCGACTTTCAGCGCTTCCAGCAGGTTGGTATCGATAGGTTGCTGTGGTAAGCCTCGTGCGGCACGTTTGCGGTTATCCTGTTCAAACCGCTGCTGCTGTTCGCGCGCGTCGGTCAATTCATGGAAACCATTCGCCAGCTCAATACCTTTGTAATAAACCTCGAAACGTTCAGCCACGCGGTGATCTTCGGTACTGATTTGCGCCAGTGATGCCTGGCTGGCCGGGAAATGATACACAAACGTCGGCTTGTCTTTACCAATATGCGGTTCAACACCCATCGTAAACAGCAGTTGCAGTAAGGTATCCCGGTCTTCTTCGGTATCAGCGATATTGCTGAGATCCAATTTCGCCGCCACTTCCCGCAGTTGGGTTTTATCCGCAGACAGCGGGTCAATCTCCAGATGGCGCTGGAAGGCCTGCTGGTAAGAAAGGCTTTCCGCAGGTGAGCAGTCCAGCACCTGCTGGAGCAAATCATCCACTTCATTCATCAGGCGATACATATCGTAGTGCGGACGATACCACTCAAGCATGGTGAATTCAGGGTTATGATGGCGCCCCATCTCTTCATTACGGAAGCTGCGGCACAGTTGATACACCGGGCCGCATCCTGCCACCAGCAGGCGCTTCATATGGTATTCAGGGCTGGTCATTAAATAGAGATTCATTCCCTGGGAGTGTCCAGGGCCAACGAAACGCGTTTCGAACGGGAACAGGTGGATGTCCGTTACCGTTGCCTGACTCATACAAGGGGTCTCAACCTCAAGCACGCCACGATCGGCAAAAAAGCGGCGAATCTCCGCTATAATTGCTGCACGTTTCAACAGATTGGGGATGGACGCGCTCGGCTGCCAGGTTGCCGTTTCGCTCATGGTTGTTTCTCCGATTTATGACAAGGGCACGAAGTCTACTCGTATCGCGCTAGCGAGACAAATTTCAGGCAGCACTAATCATCACTGGCAATTGGATAAAAAAAGCGACTTAGGGTGGTTTAGTAATTAAATTAATCAAATTCAATGATAATTCCCCCCTATGACACGCTAAAAAAATCGAACACGTCAAATTTCCCGCACATCCCTAAGACTATACTATTGTACCTATAAAGGAGCAGTGGAAACGCGTTCATAACCTGTTTGAAGCCGATGAAGCATCTGATTTCAGGCAGGGATGAAATAACAACAATCTGGAGGAATGTCGTGCAAACCTTTCAAGCCGATCTTGCCATTATAGGCGCCGGTGGCGCGGGATTACGTGCTGCAATTGCTGCCGCACAAGCAAATCCCAACGCTAAAATCGCACTGATCTCAAAAGTGTACCCAATGCGCAGCCATACCGTTGCTGCCGAAGGCGGCTCTGCTGCTGTCGCGCAGGATCATGACAGCTTCGACTACCATTTTCACGATACGGTAGCAGGCGGAGACTGGCTGTGTGAGCAGGATGTCGTGGATTACTTTGTCCACCACTGCCCAACTGAAATGACGCAACTGGAACAATGGGGCTGCCCATGGAGCCGTCGTGAAGACGGTAGCGTCAACGTACGTCGCTTCGGCGGCATGAAAATCGAGCGTACCTGGTTTGCCGCGGATAAGACCGGCTTCCACATGCTGCATACGCTGTTCCAAACATCTTTGCAGTTCCCGCAGATTCAGCGCTTTGACGAACACTTCGTTCTGGATATCCTGGTTGACGACGGTCATGCTCGCGGCCTGGTTGCCATGAACATGATGGAAGGCACGCTGGTGCAAATCCGTGCTAACGCTGTCGTGATGGCAACGGGCGGCGCAGGTCGTGTTTACCGTTACAACACCAACGGCGGCATCGTAACCGGCGACGGTATGGGCATGGCGCTGAGCCACGGCGTTCCGCTGCGTGATATGGAATTCGTTCAGTATCACCCAACAGGTCTGCCAGGATCCGGTATCCTGATGACTGAAGGCTGCCGTGGTGAAGGCGGTATTCTGGTCAACAAAAACGGCTACCGTTATCTGCAAGACTACGGCATGGGTCCGGAAACCCCGCTGGGCGAGCCAAAAAACAAATACATGGAACTCGGTCCGCGCGACAAAGTTTCTCAGGCGTTCTGGCACGAATGGCGCAAAGGCAACACCATTTCAACTCCGCGTGGCGATGTGGTTCACCTCGACCTGCGTCACCTCGGCGAGAAAAAACTGCTCGAACGTTTACCGTTCATCTGCGAACTGGCGAAAGCTTACGTGGGTGTCGATCCGGTTAAAGAACCGATCCCGGTACGTCCGACCGCGCACTACACCATGGGCGGTATCGAAACCGATCAGCACTGTGAAACCCGCATTAAAGGTCTGTTCGCTGTCGGCGAATGTTCCTCTGTTGGTCTGCATGGCGCTAACCGTCTGGGCTCTAACTCCCTGGCAGAACTGGTGGTCTTCGGTCGTATGGCCGGTGAGCAGGCAGCAGAACGCGCTGCAACGGCTGGCGCTGCAAACAGTGCCGCTCTTGATGCACAGGTTGCTGGCGTTGAAAAACGTCTGAAAGATCTGGTTAACCAGGAAGGTAACGAAAACTGGTCTAAGATCCGTGACGAAATGGGCCTGTCCATGGAAGAAGGTTGCGGTATCTACCGTACGCCGGAACTCATGCAGAAAACCGTTGATAAACTGGCGGAACTGCAGGAACGCTTCAAGCGCGTACGTATCACTGATACCTCCAGCGTCTTCAACACCGACCTGCTGTATACCATCGAACTGGGTCACGGTCTGAACGTTGCTGAATGTATGGCGCACTCTGCTCTGGCGCGTAAAGAATCCCGCGGCGCGCACCAGCGTCTGGATGAAGGCTGCACCGAGCGTGACGATGTGAACTTCCTCAAACACACCCTCGCCTTCCGCGATGCTGACGGCACGACTCGCCTGGAATATAGCGACGTGAAAATCACCACTCTGCCACCGGCTAAACGTGTTTACGGTGGCGAAGCGGAAGCAGCCGATAAGAAGGAGAAGGCGAATGGCTGAGATGAAAAACCTGAAAGTTGAGGTGGTGCGCTATAACCCGGAAACCGATACCGCGCCGCACAGTGCTTTCTACGAAGTTCCTTATGATGAAACCACGTCACTGCTGGATGCGCTGGGCTACATCAAGGATAACCTGGCACCGGACCTGAGCTACCGCTGGTCCTGCCGTATGGCGATCTGCGGCTCCTGCGGCATGATGGTCAACAATGTACCGAAACTGGCGTGCAAAACCTTCCTGCGTGATTACACCAACGGCATGAAGGTTGAAGCGCTGGGCAACTTCCCGATTGAACGCGATCTGGTCGTCGACATGACGCACTTTATCGAAAGCCTGGAAGCGATCAAACCGTACATTATCGGTAACCCGCGTACACCGGATCAGGGTCCAAACACCCAGACTCCGGCGCAGATGGCGAAGTATCATCAGTTCTCCGGTTGCATCAACTGTGGTCTGTGCTATGCCGCGTGTCCGCAGTTCGGCCTGAACCCTGAGTTCATTGGACCGGCTGCGATTACGCTGGCGCATCGTTACAACGAAGATAGCCGCGACCACGGTAAGAAGGAGCGTATGGCTCAGTTGAACAGCCCGAACGGCGTCTGGACCTGTACTTTCGTGGGCTACTGCTCCGAAGTCTGCCCGAAACACGTCGATCCGGCTGCGGCCATTCAGCAGGGTAAAGTTGAAAGTTCAAAAGACTTTCTTATCGCTACCCTGAAACCACGCTAAGGAGTGCACGATGACGACTAAACGTAAAGCCTATGTGCGGCCAATGACGTCCACCTGGTGGAAAAAGCTGCCATTTTATCGTTTTTACATGCTGCGTGAAGGCACGGCAGTTCCGGCAGTCTGGTTCAGCATTGAACTGATTATCGGCCTGTTTGCACTCAAGCATGGTGCAGAGTCCTGGATGGGCTTTGTCGCCTTTTTGCAAAACCCGGTGGTGGTAATCCTTAACATTATCGCCCTGGCAGCAGCGCTGCTGCATACCAAAACCTGGTTTGAGCTGGCGCCAAAAGCAGCCAACATCATCGTAAAAGACGAAAAAATGGGGCCAGAGCCGATCATCAAAGGTCTCTGGGCAGTTACTGTGGTTGCGACAGTAGTCATACTGTTTGTTGCCCTGTTCTGGTAAGGAGTCCGGAATGATTAATCCAAATCCAAAACGCTCTGACGAACCCGTATTCTGGGGCCTGTTTGGTGCAGGCGGTATGTGGAGCGCAATCATTGCGCCGGTAATGATCCTGCTGGTAGGCATTATGCTGCCGCTGGGCTTTGTTCCTGATGCTTTCAGCTATGAACGCGTACTGGCATTCGCTCAGAGCTTCATCGGACGTGCGTTTCTGTTCCTGATGATCGTTCTGCCGCTGTGGTGTGGTTTACACCGTATGCACCACGCGATGCATGACCTGAAAATCCACGTGCCTGCTGGCAAATGGGTATTCTATGGACTGGCAGCAATCCTGACCGTTGTAACGGCTATTGGTATTCTGACCATCTAAGTACATGCGTTAATTATCAGGCCCGCCATTGGCGGGCCTTTTTATTTGTGCAGCATTCCTGTCAACCAACGGGAAAATTCACGCATCGCGGGTGTCTCCGGACGCGATTGCAAACGCGTTATCCAGTAACTTCCCAAATCAATCTGCGTTAAAAACGGTTGAACGATTCGTTCCCTACTGAGTAAATGCGTGAACATTCTGACTGGTGCAATTGCCACACCGATCCCCGCCTGCGCGGCTTCCAGCATGGTGACGGACGAATCAAACACCACCACGTTGTGCGTCGGTGACGGGGGCGCCTCTCCGGCGGCCTGCATCCAAAGCGTCCATTCATCCCGCCGATACGATCGTAATAACGGAAATTTCAGGATGTCCGCAGGCGTTTGAATCTGCGAAGCCAATGTTGGCGAACACAGTGGAGACATCAACGCGCTACATAAATATTGCGCGTCGGTATCGTGCCAGGCTCCCCCTCCGTAGCGAATGGTATAATCCAGCCCTTCGGCAGCGGGATCCACGCGGTTATTATGGGTAGAAATATGCAAATCAATATGCGGGTAACTGCGCGTAAAATCGCCCAGTAGAGGAAACAGACACCCAACCGCAAAGGTCCCCACCACGCCAATTTTAAGTTTTTCCTGGGTCTGTTTGGTGGCAAAACGATCCAGCATCCCCGCCATACGATCGAAAGAGTCATTAAGTACAGGTAACAGACTTTCCCCTTCAGTCGTCAATATTAATCCACGAGAAACGCGCACAAAAAGCTGACAATTTAGCTGCTGCTCCAGCGCTTTTACATGCTGACTGATGGCAGAATGCGTCACATTGAGCTCAATCGCGGCGCGGGTAAAACTGAGATGTCTGGCCGCGGCTTCAAAAGCCCGCAGCGAGTTAAGAGGGATATAGCTACGCGTCATCATCCGGCCTGTTAGAAAAACTTATATCTGCTGCTAAATTTAACCGTTTGTCAACACGGTGCAAATCAAACACACTGATTGCGTCTGACGGGCCCGGACACCCTTTTGCTTTTAATTACGGAACTGATTTCATGATGAAAAAATCGTTATGCTGCGCTCTGCTGCTGACAGCCTCATTCTCCACGTTTGCCACCGCCAAAGCAGAACAACAGATTGCCGATATCGTTAATCGCACCATCACCCCGTTGATGCAGGAGCAGGCTATTCCGGGTATGGCCGTTGCCGTTATCTACCAGGGAAAACCCTATTATTTCACCTGGGGTAAAGCCGATATCGCCAATAACCACCCAGTCACGCAGCAAACTCTGTTTGAGCTAGGGTCGGTCAGTAAGACGTTTAACGGCGTGTTGGGCGGCGATGCTATCGCCCGCGGCGAAATTAAGCTCAGCGATCCGGTCACGAAATACTGGCCAGAACTGACAGGCAAACAGTGGCAGGGTATCAGCCTGCTGCACTTAGCCACCTACACGGCAGGCGGCCTGCCGCTGCAGATCCCCGATGACGTTACGGATAAAGCCGCATTACTGCGTTTTTATCAAAACTGGCAGCCGCAATGGGCCCCGGGCGCTAAGCGTCTTTACGCTAACTCAAGCATTGGTCTGTTTGGCGCGCTGGCGGTGAAACCCTCAGGTATGAGCTACGAAGAGGCAATGACCAGACGCGTCCTGCAGCCATTAAAACTGGCGCATACCTGGATTACAGTTCCGCAAAGCGAACAAAAAGATTATGCCTGGGGCTATCGCGAAGGGAAGCCTGTACACGTTTCTCCGGGACAACTTGACGCCGAAGCCTATGGCGTGAAATCCAACGTTACCGATATGGCACGCTGGGTTCAGGTCAACATGGACGCCAGCCGCGTTCAGGAGAAAACGCTCCAGCAGGGCATTGCGCTTGCGCAGTCTCGCTACTGGCGTATTGGCGATATGTACCAGGGATTAGGCTGGGAGATGCTGAACTGGCCGCTGAAGGCTGATTCGATCATCAACGGTAGCGACAGCAAAGTGGCATTGGCAGCGCTTCCCGCCGTTGAGGTAAACCCGCCCGCCCCGGCAGTGAAAGCCTCATGGGTGCATAAAACGGGATCCACTGGTGGATTTGGCAGCTACGTTGCCTTCGTTCCAGAAAAAAACCTTGGCATCGTGATGCTGGCAAACAAAAGCTATCCTAACCCTGTCCGTGTCGAGGCGGCCTGGCGCATTCTTGAAAAGCTGCAATAACTGACGATGAGGCCCAGGATATTGGGCCTCCTTTCTTTCTCTTTTTTTCCTGTTGTCATCTACACTTAACAAAAATACAGCAAGGAAAATCCCATGCGCATTTTGCCCGTCGTTGCTGCAGTTACGGCTGCATTCCTGGTTGTCGCGTGTAGCTCCCCGACACCGCCCAAAGGCGTTACCGTGGTAAATAACTTTGATGCCAAACGCTATCTGGGAACCTGGTATGAAATTGCACGCTTCGACCATCGTTTCGAGCGCGGGTTGGATAAAGTGACCGCAACATACAGCTTGCGCGACGACGGCGGCATCAACGTTATTAACAAGGGCTATAACCCTGACAGGGAGATGTGGCAGAAAACGGAAGGGAAAGCCTATTTCACCGGCGACCCAAGCAGAGCCGCGCTTAAAGTTTCTTTTTTCGGCCCCTTCTATGGCGGGTATAACGTAATTGCACTCGACCGGGAATATCGTCACGCGCTGGTTTGTGGCCCGGGTCGCGACTACCTGTGGATCCTTTCACGGACCCCTACTATTTCAGATGAAATGAAACAGCAAATGTTAGCCATCGCGACCCGGGAAGGGTTTGAAGTGAATAAACTGATTTGGGTGAAACAGCCTGGCGCTTAGTGAGTGCTCAGCTTCAGACCAATAATGCCAGCAACGATCAGCCCAAGGCTCAGCAAACGTGCCGGGCTGGCAGACTCACCCAGCAGCAAAATCCCTGTAATGGCCGCCCCAACAGCGCCAATACCGGTCCAGACCGCATAAGCGGTTCCTACAGGCAACGTGCGCATTGCCCAGGAGAGCATGGCGATACTGACGATCATCGCCGCAATAGTGATAATGCTTGGCGTAAGACGCGTAAAACCGTGGGTGTATTTCAGGCCAATCGCCCAGACAACTTCGAGCAAACCTGCAATTAATAAAACGATCCAGGACATATCAGGCTCCAGAACAATGGGGCCGTCCCCGGTGAAAGAAGCGTTTGCAGGTCGTCCTGCAAAGCTAATGTGTGAAATGGCATTTTTGCCCGGAAGAAAATGAATTTCAACCTTTTTATTCACCGCCTGCTAAAAGCAAGAATTAAGCATAATTAGCGGCGTAGTTCCCGCATTTGGCACTCATCGGAGTTCTCTATGATGAAGGGCTTTCTGAAACCAGAAAGTCGATTGCCCCTCTTCTGAATGCGAAACGTTTATGCTTAAAATTTTAGTGATTGACCGGTGCCACTTTACCCGCACAGGGATAGAGGCCTTGCTTAATCATTCTGGCAGGTTCAGCTCCTCATTTCTGGTATCAGGAATCAATAATCTCCTGTTAGCAAAAGAGCATATTTTGCAATGGAAACCGCATCTGGTGATCGCGGATTTATACAGTTTTATTAGCGAGACGCACTCCAGTCCGCCAATTAAACCTTTTTTTATGAGTTGTGGCGTCATCCCACTGATTTTACTGCAATCAGCAGACAGACAGCATGCCCCCATCGTGCCCTCTCAATCCGTAGCCCATTCGGTCTTAACCAAGCACACCACGCTGAACACACTCTCCAACACAATTCAGGAAGCGCTTCAGGTTCGCCCCGCATTAGAAATAGCCAAAAACGCCACGCCTTTGCTTACGCCGCAGGAGGAGAAAGTATTATCAATGTGGATGGATGGTGTGAGTAACAATGCCATTGCCGCCGCGCTCAGCATTCATGGCAAAACGGTCTACACCTATAAGCGGAATATCCGTATGAAACTGCACCTGGGGAACCGCTTCTCGCCGTTCCTTTCACTCCCAGGGAAGGGAGATTAACGGTACGACACGTACGTCGTACCGTTCTTCATTATTGCTATTGCTGAGCTTTTGTCGCTGCACCAGAGATTGCGCTACCGCCTTCAGAGATATCCTGTCCTACGCCTCGTGTGGTATTACACGCGGTTAAAACGGAAGAAAGTACCAACACAGAAAAGATCGCAGCAATTGTCTTCTTAACCATAACGTCTTCCTTTTCTAGCCAATATTGTTTGTGTATAGCTACTTAATAATAGACAAGATCCGGGAGTGTGATGGATAAACAACCGTTTTTAAGACTATATGAAAGGATTAGCTGGCGGCGTGAGAAATTGAATTGCCAAGATGTTTGATGTCTTCACCGAAGCCGCGCGCGGTATTGCATCCTGTCAGGAGGGTGCTGGTGAAAAGGAGTAGCATTACAAGACCGAGAAGACGTTTCATCATTCCTGCCCTGGAAAAAGTATGGCGCAGCAACCTGCGCCATAAGATCAAATGGAAGACTTATTTTACGCGAGAAACGTATTCGCCGGAGCGGGTATCCACTTTGATCACTTCGCCGATCTGTACGAACAGCGGAACTTTAACGACTGCGCCGGTAGACAGGGTAGCCGGTTTGCCGCCAGTACCAGCGGTATCGCCTTTCAGACCTGGGTCGGTTTCAACAACTTCCAGCTCAACGAAGTTCGGCGGAGTTACGGAGATCGGCTGACCGTTCCACAGGGTCACGATGCATTCAGCCTGGTCCAGCAGCCATTTAGCGTTATCGCCTACCGCTTTCTCGTCTGCAGCCAGCTGTTCGAAAGTGGTGTTATTCATAAAGTGCCAGAACTCACCGTCGCTATACAGGAAGGTCAGGTTCATGTCGGCTACGTCTGCGCCTTCAGCGGAGTCAGTAGACTTGAAGGTTTTCTCTACGCGAGTACCGGTCAGCAGGCGACGCAGCTTAACGCGCGCAAACGCCTGGCCTTTACCTGGTTTAACGAATTCGCTGGCTTCAACCGCATAAGGTTCGCCGTCCAACATGATTTTAAGACCAGCACGAAAATCGTTGCTATAGTACGTTGCCATAAGGCCCTCTGAAAATTGTTAACTGGTAGCTAAGCCACAAAATGGCGCATATTGTAACCCTAAATACCCCATCCAGAGAAGATTGGTTATCGCAACTTGCCGATGTTGTGACCGATCCCGATGAACTTCTGCATCTTTTGAACATAGATGCAGATGAAAAACTGTTGGCCGGACGCGACGCGAGACGGCTTTTCGCCCTGCGCGTGCCGCGTGCGTTTATTGCCCGCATGGAGAAAGGCAACCCGGACGATCCGCTTTTACGTCAGGTACTGACTGCCCAGGAAGAGTTTGTGGCCGCGCCAGGCTACTCAACCGACCCACTGGAAGAACAGCACAGCGTGGTTCCCGGTCTGCTGCATAAATATCGCAATCGGGCACTGCTGCTGGTTAAAGGCGGTTGCGCGGTAAATTGTCGCTATTGCTTCCGCCGGCATTTCCCATACGCCGAAAATCAGGGCAATAAGCGCAACTGGCAGGTCGCCCTCGACTACATTAACGCGCACCCTGAGCTGGATGAAATCATCTTCTCTGGTGGCGATCCGTTAATGGCCAAGGACCACGAACTGGACTGGTTGCTCACGCAACTGGAAGCTATCCCGCACATTAAGCGTCTGCGTATTCACAGCCGTTTGCCGATAGTGATCCCGGCGCGCATTACAGAAGGACTGGTCGAGCGCTTTGCGCACTCCTCCTTGCAGATTCTGCTGGTCAATCACATTAACCATGCCAATGAAATTGATCAGACGTTTCGCCAGGCGATGAGCAGTCTGCGCGCCGCGGGCGTTACGTTACTCAACCAAAGCGTATTGCTGCGTGGCGTGAACGATAACGCGCAAACCCTGGCTAACCTTAGCAACGCACTGTTTGATGCCGGTGTGATGCCCTATTACCTGCACGTGCTGGATAAAGTGCAGGGTGCCGCACACTTTATGGTCAGCGACGATGAAGCGCGTCGCATTATGCGTGAGCTTCTGACGCTAGTTTCCGGCTATATGGTCCCCAAACTGGCGCGTGAAATTGGTGGAGAGCCAAGTAAAACACCGCTGGATCTGCAGTTACGTCAACAATAGCTATTACTGAGTGTCCGATTCCGGACACTCACCACGATTACTTATTATTTAAATACCCACAAGTGGAGCCTCGCTTTTAATCTGTGCTATTTTAATTAGCGCAGTTCAATTATTCATTCGTAAATTTTATCAATAGTTTCAAATGCAGAATATTAATAAATATATGGTTAGGGAGAACCTTTTATGGCTATAAGTATTAAGGGCGTTAATACTGGCATTATTCGCCAAAAGAATGAATTTGTTGCCATGGCATTAAAAATAAAAGAACCAAGAAACAAAGAATCTCTCTTTTTTCTCTCTCCACTTGGACTTAGAGACCTGCTTATCGCGCTGGAGAGCCGGCTGTACGCCATTTCACAGCTAAACACAGACGAGCGTATGCAATATGAAAAGACATGTGATAAAGCCAGCAAAAAATGCACGAGAATATTCCGTCAATTCAGGAAGATGAACTAAAAAATGCGGATATTAACCGCCGCATAAATTCGCTGATGTTAGTGGATGACAAAGGCGAGAATTTAACATTTTCTCTGACGTTGCATGACGGACAAAAATGCGAATTACTGGTTAATGAATTACAGATTCAGGTGCTGGCGCATGCAATTATTCACGCAATAAATAATGCTGGCATGAGAGAACTCGCGCTACGAATAACATCGCTGCTGGATTTCCTGCCGCTGTACGATGTTGATTGTCAGCAAAACGACAATCTGGAATACGACTCTTATACACAACCCGAATGGAAACATAACCTGTTTAATCATTATCTGGCGATTATTTACCGCTATACAGATGATAAAGGAAAAGCCCAGTTCTGTGGTTCGGTAGTGAAAACTCGCGCCCTTTCCGGTAGCAAAGAAGCCGAAGCCATTACTCGCCGTCTTCTCGACTTCAGCCCGCGGCTGAAAAAACTTGCCGGTGTACCGTGCCAGGTGTTTGTCAGAACGTTGACGGGTGATAAGACGCAAAAGCTCAATCAGGATCAGTGCCTGCGCGCATTGCATCATTTACGCGTTCAGTCTGCGCATAAGACTCAGAATGCCTGATGGCGCTGCGCTTATCAGGCCTACGATCATTCGTACCGTAGGCCGGATAAGACGCTTTAGCGTCGCCATCCGGCATCAGCAGCAGTTCTCAATTAGGGCACTTATAAACCTGTCCAATCATCTCGCTGGCGGTAGGAACAAAGCTGGACAGCATTCCCTGCGATGGGCTGCTGACGCCATAAATCACGTTACCGCCCATTGCCGCAGCCTGGTTACGCAGATCGTTTGCTGCGCCACGCATTGAGCCGCCCTCTTCGCCGTGCTGGCCTGAAAGCCAGTTGCTTTGCTTACCGGTTGCGGTGCCTATCAGTTGGCACTCTGCGCCAGGCTTGTCTTCAACAAAACGTACGCTTTGCCCGGCAGAACTCAGTTCGTTGCTGGAGCTACAACCCGCCATCAGTAGCGCGGCACCAACGATCCCTGCTAAATATTTCACGTGCATGTCATTCCCCATAATCAATTAGTTGGACCTTATGTCCGTAGCTGAATCATATACTAAAAAGATGACCAAAAGAAAAACCCCCAGACATTTCTGCCCGAGGGTTTCTCAATTCTGGGAGATGAGTACCCAAATCATTCTGGTTGCAGGAAGGCGGCCAGTTTGTTAATCCCCAAGAGCTTACTCAAGTAAGTGACTGGGGTTAGCAAACGCAGCCAACGCATCTGCAGCCTGAAGGATGCAGGGTGTGGGCAATTACATCATGCCGCCCATTCCACCCATGCCACCCATACCGGCAGCACCTAAGTCAGGCGCATCGCCTTTCGGCAGGTCGGTAACCATGCACTCGGTGGTGATCATCAGACCCGCAACAGAAGCCGCGTACTGCAGAGCAGAACGAGTTACTTTGGTTGGATCCAGGATACCCATGTCGATCATGTTGCCGTATTCTTCAGTTGCAGCGTTGTAACCGTAGTTACCGTCACCAGCTTTCACGGTGTTAGCCACTACAGACGGCTCTTCGCCGCAGTTCAGTACGATTTGACGCAGTGGGGATTCCATTGCGCGCAGCGCAACTTTGATACCTACGTTCTGGTCTTCGTTCTGACCTTTCAGGCCGGCAATTTTAGACGCTACGCGAATCAGCGCAACACCACCACCAGCAACCACGCCTTCTTCTACCGCAGCACGGGTAGCGTGCAGGGCATCTTCAACGCGGGCTTTCTTCTCTTTCATTTCAACTTCAGTCGCAGCACCAACTTTGATAACCGCAACGCCGCCTGCCAGTTTCGCTACGCGCTCCTGCAGTTTTTCACGGTCATAGTCAGAAGTTGCTTCTTCGATCTGCTGACGAATCTGAGTCACGCGACCCTGGATTGCAGCTTCGTCGCCCACGCCATCGATGATGGTGGTGGTATCTTTGTTGATAACAACGCGTTTCGCCTGACCCAGATCTTCCAGAGTTGCTTTTTCCAGCTCCATACCGATCTCTTCAGAGATAACGGTACCACCGGTCAGGGTAGCGATATCCTGCAGCATTGCTTTACGACGATCGCCGAAGCCAGGTGCTTTAACTGCAGCGACTTTCACGATACCGCGCATGGTGTTAACAACCAGAGTTGCCAGCGCTTCGCCTTCAACATCTTCAGCGATGATCAGCAGCGGTTTGCCTGCTTTCGCTACAGCTTCCAGAACCGGCAGCATTTCGCGGATGTTGGAGATTTTCTTGTCAGCCAGCAGGATGAACGGGCTTTCCAGTTCTACTGCGCCAGTTTCCGGCTTGTTGATGAAGTAAGGAGACAGGTAGCCACGGTCGAACTGCATACCTTCAACCACGTCCAGTTCGTCCTGCAGACCGGTACCGTCTTCAACGGTGATCACGCCTTCTTTACCGACTTTGTCCATCGCTTCAGCGATCAGTTTACCTACGGTTTCGTCGGAGTTAGCGGAGATGGTACCAACCTGAGCAATAGCTTTAGAGTCGGAGCACGGTACGGACAGTGCTTTCAGTTCTTCAACAGCAGCAGCGACAGCTTTGTCGATACCACGTTTCAGATCCATCGGGTTCATGCCCGCAGCAACGGCTTTCAGACCTTCAGTGATGATGGACTGAGCCAGTACGGTTGCGGTGGTGGTACCGTCACCTGCAGCGTCGTTCGCTTTAGAGGCAACTTCTTTCACCATCTGCGCACCCATGTTTTCGAACTTGTCTTCCAGTTCGATTTCACGTGCTACGGAAACACCATCTTTAGTGATGGTCGGTGCACCGAAAGATTTATCCAGAACTACGTTACGGCCTTTTGGACCGAGGGTAACTTTCACTGCATCTGCCAGTACGTTTACGCCGCGCAGCATTTTCACACGAGCGTCGTTACCGAATTTTACGTCTTTAGCTGCCATTTTCTCTTTCCCTTAAATTCGTATGTTCAGTGTCGTTCGCGGATTAGGCTTCAACAATCGCCAGGATGTCGCTTTCAGACATGATCAACACTTCTTCATTGTCGATCTTCTCAGATTTAACACCGTAGCCATCGTTGAAAATAACGATATCGCCGACTTTCACGTCCAGCGGCTGTACGGTACCGTTGTCCAGGATGCGACCCTTACCGACAGCGATGATTTCGCCACGAGTTGATTTACCTGCTGCAGAACCGGTCAGTACGATGCCGCCAGCAGATTTGGATTCAACTTCTTTACGTTTGACGATCACACGATCATGTAACGGACGAATACTCATTGATAGCTCTCCTTTGAGAAAGTCTTTATCAGTTATGGGTGACGCCGGCCCGTAAACGGTTTCCCGGCTAGTGACCAGAGAGATGGGGATGGGGTTTTGTGCCTTCAAGGGGGCAAGCGAAAAAAAATTTTTATCAGCAGAAAATCCCGTCAAAACGCCGACGCACCTCACATTTCATAACGATTTCAGTCACGTCGTCATAAGCAAATCTGATTGTGATACCATCAAAAATCTGCGCTGTAGCCCGGTCAATGGGCATAACCGGATAACAACTTATGAGCGGACTGAAACAAGAGCTGGGACTGGCTCAGGGCGTTGGCCTGTTGTCGACATCATTGTTAGGTACAGGCGTTTTTGCCGTCCCCGCGCTGGCCGCACTGGTTGCGGGCAACAACAGCCTGTGGGCATGGCCGGTGCTGATTGTTTTGGTCTTTCCCGTAGCGATTGTCTTCGCCGTACTGGGTCGTCATTTTCCCAGCGCAGGCGGTGTGGCGCATTTTGTCGGCATGGCCTTTGGTTCGCGCCTGGAGCGCGTTACCGGATGGCTATTTTTGTCGGTCATTCCTGTCGGTTTGCCTGCGGCATTGCATATCGCCGCCGGATTCGGTCAGGCGATGTTTGGCTGGCATGACGAGCAGCTTTTGCTGGCTGAACTCGGTACGCTGGCATTGGTTTGGTACATCGGCTCTCGCGGCGCAAGCTCCAGCGCGAATCTACAAACGGTCATTGCAGGACTGATTGTTGCCCTGATTGTTGCTATCTGGTGGGCGGGCGATCTGACACCTGGCGAAATCCCCTTCCCTGCGATTACCGATATTGAGCTTCCCGGCCTGTTCGCCGCGTTGTCGGTCATGTTCTGGTGCTTTGTCGGCCTTGAAGCGTTTGCTCACCTGGCGTCTGAATTCAAAAATCCGGAGCGAGACTTCCCACGCGCACTGATGATCGGCCTGCTGCTGGCAGGGTCTGTTTATTGGGCATGCACCGTTGTCGTTCTCCATTTTGGTGCCTACGGCGAGCAAATGGCGGCCGCAGCGTCGCTGCCAGAGATCGTCGTGCAACTGTTTGGCGTACAAGCTCTGTGGGTCGCCTGCATCATTGGTTATCTGGCCTGTTTTGCCAGCCTCAACATTTATATACAAAGCTTCGCCCGGCTGGTCTGGTCGCAAGCGCAGTATAAGCCGGAGAGTTATCTGGCTCGTCTGTCCCCCCGACGCCTTCCGCGCAATGCGCTAAACGCCGTATTGGGCTGCTGCGTAATCAGTACTCTGTGCATCTATATGCTGCAAATCAATCTCGATGCGTTAATCGTCTACGCCAACGGCATCTTTATTATGATTTATTTGCTGTGCATGTTGGCGGGGTGTCGATTACTGAAAGGGCATTATCGCGCACTGGCGATCATTGGCGGTCTGCTGTGCCTACTGCTACTGGCGATGGTCGGCTGGAAGAGTCTGTACGCGTTGATTATGCTGGCAGGACTGTGGCTGTTTTTACCCCGCAGGCCGGATAAGGCAACGTTGACGCCACCATCCGGCCTATAAACACTTTTGCCGGATGACGCTAACGCTTATCCGGCCTACATACTGATGCTTAATCCCGACGATCGTCTTTATGTTCGATGCTGTCGCGCTTGTCATCCTTGCGCTGAAATTCACCATCAAAAGTCTCACCGCCACCCGTTCCGGCGCTAAAACCACCGCCAGGCATACGCGAAAAACGCAAATGTGGCAGCAGTTTCATCGTCAGATGTTTTTGCACCGGGGGTAATAAAAGAAGAAGACCGAGGAAATCGGTGAAAAATCCGGGCAGCACCAACAGTAGACCGGCAATAATCAGCGATACGCTTTTGATCATTTCTGCAGCCGGACTTTCACCTGCCGCCATTTTCTGTTGCATCAGTAAAAAGTTCTTAAATCCCTGATTACGAACCAGAGACATACCGATAACCGATGTAAAAATAACCAAAATCAGCGTCATCAGGACGCCCATCACATGGGCAACCTGAATAAAAATAGATATCTCTATGTAAACATAGAGAAAAATGGCAAGTAATGGTATCCAGCGCAAAGGGATCTCCTGTTAATAACAGCCGTTTTGTTCAACTTCTGTTCGAAAAATTATGTTAATCGCATCGATTTGATATTGTGGTGGTTAGCAAAATTTCAAGTGGCTTGTACACTAATATTTGGGGTTAATCACAAAGGGGTGATCCATTTCACAGAATAATAAATAAGGGGTAAATTCCACGCTTTAAGTGATCCAGATTACGGTAGAAATCCTGAACCAGCATATGATCTCGGGTATCAGACCGATGCAGGGGATAATCGTCGGTCGAGAAACAATCGAAATCACATATATCCTGTGTGTTTAGTCAAATCATTGGCAGCTTGAAAAAGAAGGTTCACATGTTAAACAACATTCGTATCGAAGAAGACTTGTTGGGTACCAGGGAAGTTCCAGCGGACGCCTACTACGGTGTCCACACTCTGAGAGCGATTGAAAACTTCTACATTAGCAACAACAAAATCAGCGATATTCCTGAATTTGTTCGCGGTATGGTAATGGTTAAAAAGGCAGCGGCTATGGCCAACAAAGAGCTGCAAACCATTCCTAAGAGTGTGGCAAATGCCATCATCGCGGCGTGTGATGAAGTCCTGAATAACGGAAAATGCATGGATCAGTTCCCGGTAGACGTTTACCAGGGTGGTGCGGGTACCTCCGTCAACATGAACACCAACGAAGTTCTGGCCAATATCGGTCTGGAACTGATGGGTCACCAGAAAGGTGAATATCAGTACCTGAACCCGAACGACCACGTTAACAAATGTCAGTCTACCAACGACGCATACCCAACTGGCTTCCGTATCGCTGTATACGCATCCATCATCAAACTGGTTGATGCACTGAACCAGCTACGCGAAGGCTTCGAGAAAAAAGCTGTTGAATTCCAGGACATCCTGAAAATGGGTCGTACCCAGCTGCAGGATGCTGTACCGATGACCCTCGGTCAGGAATTCCATGCTTTTAGCGTACTGTTGAAAGAAGAAGTGAAAAACATTAGCCGTACCGCTGAGCTGCTGCTGGAAGTTAACCTCGGCGCGACAGCAATCGGTACTGGTCTGAACACGCCGAAAGAGTACTCTCCGCTGGCAGTACAGAAACTGGCTGAAGTCACCGGCTTCGCCTGTGTTCCTGCAGAAGACCTGATTGAAGCAACTTCTGACTGTGGCGCATACGTTATGGTGCACGGCGCACTGAAACGTCTGGCTGTGAAGATGTCCAAAATCTGTAACGACCTGCGTTTGCTCTCCTCTGGTCCGCGTGCGGGTCTGAACGAGATCAACCTGCCGGAACTGCAGGCTGGTTCTTCTATCATGCCAGCTAAAGTGAACCCGGTTGTTCCGGAAGTCGTAAACCAGGTGTGCTTCAAAGTCATCGGTAACGACATCACTGTAACCATGGCATCTGAAGCTGGTCAGCTGCAGCTGAACGTAATGGAGCCGGTCATTGGTCAGGCAATGTTTGAATCCATTCACATTCTGAGCAATGCTTGCTACAACCTGCTGGAAAAATGCGTTAGTGGTATCACTGCTAACAAAGAAGTCTGTGAAGCGTTTGTATTCAACTCCATCGGCATCGTTACTTACCTCAACCCGTTCATTGGTCACCACAACGGCGACATCGTCGGTAAAATTTGTGCCGAAACCGGTAAGAGCGTACGTGAAGTTGTCCTGGAGCGCGGTCTGTTGACCGAGTCTGAACTGGACGATATCTTCTCTGCACAGAACCTGATGCACCCTGCTTATAAAGCAAAACGTTATACTGATGAAAGCGAACAGTAATCGTGTAGGGTAGTACCGGAGAAGGCACGTCATGATGACGTGCCTTTTTTCTTACTCGAAGTTACTTAAAAACAACAATTTAATATCAACTTGTTAAACAACAAGGAAGGCTAATATGATAGTTTTAGAACTTATCATCGTTTTGCTGGCAATCTTTTTAGGTGCCAGACTTGGGGGTATCGGTATTGGATTTGCAGGTGGGCTGGGTGTTCTGGTTCTCGCCGCTATCGGCGTAAAACCCGGTAATATCCCGTTCGATGTTATTTCCATCATCATGGCGGTTATCGCTGCCATTTCAGCTATGCAGATTGCAGGTGGTCTGGACTATCTGGTTCATCAAACTGAAAAACTGCTGCGTAAAAACCCGAAATACATCACGATCCTTGCACCTATCGTGACCTATTTCCTGACTATCTTCGCAGGTACCGGCAACATCTCTCTGGCAACGCTGCCAGTTATCGCTGAAGTTGCGAAGGAACAAGGGATCAAACCTTGCCGTCCGCTCTCTACTGCAGTGGTTTCTGCACAGATTGCGATTACGGCTTCTCCAATCTCCGCAGCCGTGGTTTACATGTCTTCCGTAATGGAAGGTCATGGCATCAGCTACATTCACCTGCTGTCCGTGGTCATTCCGTCCACCCTGCTGGCTGTTCTGGTCATGTCCTTCCTGGTAACTGCGCTGTTCAACTCCAAACTGTCTGACGACCCGATTTATCGTAAGCGTCTGGAAGAAGGCCTGGTTGAACTGCGTGGTGAAAGACAAGTTGAAATCAAAGCGGGCGCAAAAACTTCTGTTTGGTTGTTCCTGCTGGGCGTGGTTTGTGTCGTCGTATATGCGATCGTCAACAGCCCAAGCCTCGGTCTGGTCGCTAAGCCGCTGATGAACACCACCAACGCAATCCTGATCATCATGCTGAGCATCGCGACGCTGACCACGATCATCTGCCGCGTTGAAACTGACTCCATCCTGAACTCCAGCACTTTCAAAGCCGGTATGAGCGCCTGTATTTGTATCCTGGGTGTTGCATGGCTGGGTGATACCTTCGTATCTCACAACATTGACTGGATCAAAGATACTGCAGGTAGCGTAATTCAGGGTCATCCGTGGCTGCTGGCTGTCATCTTCTTCTTTGCTTCTGCACTGCTGTACTCTCAGGCTGCAACCGCTAAAGCACTGATGCCGATGGCTCTGGCTCTGAACGTTTCCCCACTGACTGCTGTTGCGTCTTTCGCCGCGGTTTCTGGCCTGTTCATTCTGCCAACCTACCCAACTCTGGTTGCGGCAGTTCAGATGGATGACACCGGTACAACTCGCATCGGTAAATTCGTCTTTAACCATCCGTTCTTCATCCCGGGTACTCTGGGTGTGGTTCTGGCTGTCTGCTTCGGCTTCTTGCTGGGCAGCTTCATGCTGTAAGTTTTTCCTGCAGGGTGCCTGGGCGCCCTGCAGTTCCTCCTCCCCACCCCGCTTTAGCTAACATCCTTCCCTCGTCCGTTGTATAGTGACCATTCTTTTGCTGGTTACTCTGTTCTTTCGAGGTGTTTATGCTTGATGTAAAGAGTCAGGATATTTCCATCCCCGATACCGTTGTGGTGCTCTGTACCGCCCCGGATGAAGCAACCGCCCAGGATCTCGCCGCCAAAGTGCTGGCGGAAAAGCTGGCTGCTTGCGTGACCCTGCTACCCGGTGCGACCTCCCTCTACTATTGGGAAGGCAAACTGGAACAGGAATATGAAGTCCAGATGATTTTAAAAACCACCGTCACACACCAGCAAGCCCTTCTCGATTGCCTGAAGTCACATCATCCGTATCAAACGCCTGAACTTCTGGTTTTACCCGTCACTCACGGAGACTTTGATTACCGCTCATGGCTCAACGCATCCTTACGCTGATCCTGCTGCTGTGCAGCACATCTACCTTTGCCGGATTATTTGACGCGCCTGGCCGCTCGCAGTTTGTTCCTGCCGATCGGGCGTTTGTTTTTGATTTTCAGCAAAACCAACACGATCTGAACCTCACATGGCAGGTTAAAGATGGCTACTATCTGTATCGCAAACAGATAAGCATTACGCCATCTCAGGCCGATATTGCTGAGGTAAAACTGCCGCCAGGCGTCTGGCATGAAGATGAGTTTTACGGCAAAAGTGAGATTTACCGTAAACAGCTGACTGTCCCGATCACGGTCAATCAGGCTAAGTCTGGCGCAACATTAACGATCACATATCAGGGCTGCGCCGACGCCGGATTTTGCTATCCGCCAGAAACAAAAACGGTGCCATTAAGTGAAGTGTCTGCTGGTTCCGCGGCCGCCTCTGCGCCAGCCCCAGCCACTGCAGATCCGCAAGAGAAACCGCAGCCCACGGCCCAACTCCCCTTCTCCGCACTGTGGGCATTGCTGATCGGAATTGGTATCGCGTTTACGCCTTGCGTACTGCCGATGTATCCGTTGATTTCCGGTATCGTACTGGGTGGCAAGCAGCGCTTATCAACCGGACGGGCACTGCTGCTGACGTTTATCTACGTTCAAGGGATGGCGCTCACCTATACCGCGCTGGGTTTGGTTGTTGCAGCCGCCGGTTTGCAGTTCCAGGCTGCGCTTCAGCATCCCTACGTCCTGATTGGCCTTGCCGTCATCTTTACGCTGCTGGCTCTGTCGATGTTTGGCCTGTTCACGCTGCAACTGCCCTCATCGCTGCAAACGCGCCTCACGCTAATGAGTAACCGCCAGCAAGGCGGATCTCCCGGCAGCGTCTTTGCGATGGGGGCGATTGCTGGCCTCATCTGTTCTCCTTGCACAACGGCCCCGCTAAGCGCGATTTTGCTGTATATCGCTCAGAGCGGGAACATGTGGCTGGGAGGTGGCACACTGTATCTGTATGCGTTGGGGATGGGATTACCCCTGATGCTAATTACCGTATTTGGCAACCGCTTGCTGCCTAAAAGTGGCCCATGGATGGAACATGTCAAAACCGCTTTTGGCTTTGTCATTCTGGCGCTTCCCGTCTTCTTGCTCGAACGTATCGTTGGCGACGAGTGGAGCGTTCGCTTATGGTCACTGCTAGGCGTCGCGTTCTTTGGCTGGGCGTTCATCACCAGCCTACAGGCAAAGCACGCCTGGATGCGTATCGTGCAGATTGTCCTGTTAGCCGCAGCACTGGTAAGCGTGCGTCCATTGCAAGACTGGGCGTTCGGCGCGCCATATGCTCAAACCCAGGCACATCTTAACTTCACGCCGGTGGCATCGATAGATGCGTTAAATCAAGCACTGGCGCAAGCTAAAGGCAGGCCAGTCATGCTGGATCTGTATGCCGACTGGTGTGTAGCCTGTAAGGAATTTGAAAAGTACACGTTCAGTAATCCGCAGGTTCAGCAAGCGCTAGGCAACACAGTGCTATTGCAGGCGGATGTGACAGCAAACAATGCACAGGATGTCGCACTCCTGAAACATCTACAGGTTTTAGGTTTGCCGACTATCTTGTTCTTTGATGCCGAGGGGAAAGAGCACCCGGAAGCTCGGGTTACGGGCTTTATGGATGCCGCGACCTTCAGCGCACATTTGCGCGATCGCCAACCGTGAGCGACACTTGCAACAGGAAATACGGAGGAGAATACCGTGCAACGTGAAGATGTCCTGGGAGAAGCCCTGAAATTACTTGAGGTGCAAGGGATAGCCAATACCACGCTGGAAATGGTGGCCGAACGCATCGATTATCCTCTGGATGAACTGCAGCGCTTTTGGCCCGATAAAGAGGCCATTCTGTACGATGCGCTGCGTTACCTCAGCCAGCGGGTGGATATCTGGCGGCGTCAGCTTTTACTGGATGACACGCTGAGCGCTGAGCAGAAATTACTGGCGCGCTACACTGCGCTGTCCGAATGCGTGAGCAATAATCGCTATCCCGGCTGTTTGTTCATCGCCGCCTGTACGTTTTACCCCGATCCCGGGCATCCGATCCATCAGTTAGCCGATCAGCAAAAAAAGGCGGCACATGACTTCACCCATGAGCTGCTGACGACGCTGGAAGTTGACGACCCGGCAATGGTCGCCAAACAGATGGAACTGGTGCTGGAAGGCTGCCTGAGCCGCATGCTGGTTAATCGTAGCCATGCTGATGTCGAAACGGCACACCGCCTGGCTGAAGATATCCTGCGCTTTGCCCAGTGCCGAATGGGCGGTGCGCTGACCTAAGCGAGCATTATCTGTTTTCGTCGTCTCTGCCGGATAGATTTGTGCAAACTTCAGGCATAACCATGCAGATTGCCGCAATATTAAGCGGTTGAACAATGTTTCCAGAAATTTGATTGACTGACAGACGTGAATACGGTTTAATGCGCCCCGTTGCCCGGATAGCTCAGTCGGTAGAGCAGGGGATTGAAAATCCCCGTGTCCTTGGTTCGATTCCGAGTCCGGGCACCACTATTTAGAAGAACCCGCCTATGGCGGGTTTTTTGCTTTATGGGTTCCGCGAGATTTCTTATCGTTCTGCCCACAGCGACTCCTACTCCACCTCATCACGACAGTTAAACCTTTCACTGGAACCACGATGGTACTGCAAAAAATATAGCGGTATCAGGCACACCTCTTTGTCTGGCGTGCTTAACCGTAGGCTAAATTTGAGTAATTTATCTGAACAACCTTGGGCACAATACTGTTGCGGGAGCGCCAGGGAGTAAATACCAACCTTCATCTACAATTGCCATCATACCGAGCAAATAATGAGTCAACGAGGAATCTGGATGGTGAAAACAAGAGTCATACAGTCAGCGCAGGGAGCCCATGCCTATCCGCTGCTGATCAAGAGCTTGCTGCTGTCGGGTGGGCGTTCTCATCCCGAGCGAGAAATCGTCTACGCCGACAAGCTGCGTTACGACTATCGCACCCTCAAACAGCGCATCCATCGCCTGGCAAACATGCTGACAGCGGCCGGTGTCATGCCTGGAGACACCGTAGCCCTGCTAGATTGGGACAGCCATCGCGCCCTCGAGTGCTTCTTCGCGGTGCCTATGATTGGTGCCGTGCTACACACGGTGAACGTCCGCTTCTCGGCGGACCAAATCGCTTACACCATGAATCATGCCGAGGACAACCTGGTACTGGTGCACGACGACTTCTTGCCGGTTGTCGAGTCACTGGCAGAGACACTGACCACTGTCCGGGGATACATCCAGCTTAGCGACGAAGAATCGAAGGCAACCAGCCTGCCGGTGCTGGGGGAATATGAGACCCTTCTGGCCGCAGCGAGAGATCGCTTTGACTTCCCCGACTTCGATGAAAACTCGGTAGCGACCTTGTTCTACACCACTGGAACCACGGGCAATCCCAAGGGGGTCTACTTCAGCCATCGTCAGCTGGTCCTGCACACGCTCAATGAGCTGGGCCTCCTGGCAGCCCACGAGGGACAGTCGCTGCTACGATCGAACGATGTCTACATGCCGATCACTCCTATGTTTCACGTGCACGCCTGGGGCGCTCCCTATGTCGCAACAATGCTGGGTGTGAAGCAGGTCTACCCCGGTCGTTACGAACCCAACAAGCTGGTGCGGTTCTATCACGATGAGGGTGTAACCTTCTCGCACTGTGTGCCAACCATCTTGCAAATGATCCTCGAGTGCGACGAAGCCACACGGACCGATCTGTCGGGATGGAAGATGTTGCTGGGTGGCAGTTCACTGTCCCTTGGACTGGCGACACAGGCCCACCATAAGGGCATACGCATTCACGCTGGCTATGGTATGTCTGAAACCTGTCCCCTGCTCTGTATGACCCACTTAAGCGATGCCGAGCTGGCCCTTCCCATGGATGAGCAGTTACCCCTGCGGATTCGGACCGGCCTGCCTGTTCCGTTGGTGGATCTGCGTATCGTCGATGGCGAAGGTCGGGAGGTAGTGCACGACGGCGAAGCCCTGGGTGAAATAGTGGTGCGAGCCCCTTGGCTGACTCAGGGCTACCTGAAGGAACCCGAGAAAGGAGCTGAGCTATGGAATGGCAGTTGGCTGCATACCGGCGACATTGCCTCTATCGATCCCCATGGGATAGTGGAAATAAAGGATCGCATCAAAGACGTAATCAAGACGGGCGGTGAGTGGATAAGCACGCTGGAGCTGGAGAGCCTCATCAGCTCACACGCGGCTGTCAGGTCGGTAGCCGTCGTCGGGATACCTGATGAACAGTGGGGCGAACGCCCCCTGGCTCTGGTGGTTTGCAAGGAAGGGGAAGACCTGGAGCCGCAGGCCATAGCGGCACATCTACAAGGATTCGTCGACCGCGGCCACATCACTAAATGGGCGATCCCACGACAGATAAGGATAGTCCCGGATATTCCCAAAACCAGCGTCGGTAAGATCAACAAGCGCCTGATTCGGGAGCTCGAAGCCAGCAATGGGAAGGAAAGCATTTAAGCGATTTGTCGCATTCATAGCGTAAGGTTAACAACAGTCACGCTGTCTCTATTTCAGGTAGCATGTCGGTATCAATACTCTGCCGGGGATCTCACCGTCCCCGCGCGGATGCTGATCGCCCTTTAGCAAAATGGGTGCCAGGGCATGTTCATCGCCACAGGCACCTTCCATCCAGCCTGATCATTTACCTAAATCTGCTTTATTCAACAACGCCAGATTCATCCTCACTCATGCTTTCTTTGCTTTGAATGAACCGGAGCGCCAAATAAAGGTCTGGTGCCAGAATCATGTCGTCGTCTTTCATTGTCGGTCGACTCTCCTTAAACCAGCGTGTTAACTCCGTTTTCCGGCCCGCAAGAATTAACTTAATCTGCCGCCCCTTCAGGTCCCGTTTTAACTCATTAATGGTTGCCAGAACGCTGATATCTGAATAGGTAAAGCAAGAAACGGCGTCAATGACCACCCATTTCGGTTGTAGCGCAGCACCATCGACTAAATTCAAAACACGGCGCTTAAAATAGGCCACATTAAAATAGGTCAGCGGTGAGTTAAATCGGTACATCAACACGCCAGGGATCATTTTCACATCGGTTGTATTACCTAATGAGTGAATCATCCCATTTTCGTCAATTCCCAATAAGTGTTCAGTAGGACGGAAAACTGTGCGCAGGAACTGCAACAGACCCAACAATACCGCAAGGCCAATCCCCTGAATAACACCAATAATCAGAACACAGCCAAAGGTGAAGAACGCCAAGCGAAATGCGGGTTTATTTCTTCGCCTCAGGTTCCAGAGTCCGCGTAAATCAATTAATGACCACGATGCATAAATTAGAACAATGCCTAATGCAGATACCGGAATAAATTGTAATGGCTGCGTGAAAAATACCACGACGATTCCGATGATTAAGGCAGCAACAACGGAAACAAGCTGGCTTTTCCCTCCAGAGGAATCATTTACCGCAGTCCGGGAATCGGCTCCGCTAATCGCAAACCCCTGAGATAAGCCAGACATTAGATTCGCGACCCCCAAAGCCCTGAACTCAGCATCAGCATTTATTTCGTATCCGTTTTTTGCGGCAAAACTGCGAGCGGTTAGCATCAGGCTAACAAAACTGACTAACGCCAGGTTCAGCGCAGGAATCAATAAATCACGCGCCAGACCAGGCTGAAACGATCCCCAGTGAACGACGGGCAAACCAGACTGAAAGCCCGATCCCCCAATAGTGGCAATCCCATACTGCTGCGCAGATGTAATCCATACCAGCGCCGTTGTTATCACAATAGCAATCAACGGTGCTGGCCATTGGCTACGAAACGTTTTGATAGCTATTAAAATCGCTAACGTTAGGATGGAGATCCCTAAGGTTAATAAATGAATTTCTGAGAGTCGGCCAGGCAGGGCAATGATCTTCTCAATCACTTGCTCTTCATCAAGCGTAATCCCCAATACCTTACCGAGTTGCCCGACAATAATCGTCACGGCAACCCCGTTAAGCAAGCCCGTTAGAATGGGGTGCGAAAGCAAGTCAGCAAGCGCGCCCAGGCGAAATTTACTGGCAAGCAGGCACCATCCCCCCATCATCACAGTCATGACAATTGTCAACTGCCAGTGAAGTTCTGGGTTTCCGGCAGAAAGAGGAACTACAACGGCTGCAATTACCGCGCAGGTCGTGGCATCAGGACCAACAATCAATTGGCGGGAAGAACCAAACAGCGCATAAGCTAGCATTGGCAAAACACAGGAATATAATCCGACGATAGCCCCGACTCCCGCCAACTCAGCGTAAGCAATCGCAACCGGTAGTGCTACGGCAGCAACGGATAACCCGGCTTTAACATCATGTTTTAGCCAGCTTTTATCGTACGCTAATAAATTTTTTAGCCCTGGCATGTAGTTTAATACCATTTTTCCGAACACTTTATTCTCCGGATAGACCCTTACTTATAGATAAAGGTACACGTAACTGTCGCAGGCGATCCTGATATTTTCGGGAGGTAATACAGAAAATTCAGATTTGGGGTTTACTGCATATACCGCAGGATGGCTTGTGTTATGGAGGCTCAGGATATAGCTTTGCACCCGATGGTCGGTGTTGTGATGTGCCTGATGCGCTGCGCTTATCAGGCCTACAAAATACGTTCAGCCCGGCCCCTGCAGGCCGGATAAGG
>NZ_JAOWGS010000028.1:0-276927 GCF_030333035.1 Citrobacter sp. Cpo015
GCGGGAATAGCTCAGTTGGTAGAGCACGACCTTGCCAAGGTCGGGGTCGCGAGTTCGAGTCTCGTTTCCCGCTCCAAATTCTTACCCCAATAAAAATATCCACAACGAATAATCGCGTTGGGGACGTTTTGTTTCGTCATTGACATACTCTTGTAAACAGACTTATCCACAGGTTCGGGTATTATTCCTGGAATGCAAAAAACTTCGCCGGGTGAATAGTATCATTTTAACTATCTGAAATTATTAATTTAATTATCATTTCAAATTGTTAATACGATCACTTGACGATTTTTTCCCTCTTGAATATCAATGTGTTTTTATTTTTATACACAAGCTGTGGATGACTTAAGCGTCGCGCGGCAGACCCTTCTCAATGACCCTGACTAAACGTTGTTTCTGCGGTAGCTGCACCTCAACTACGCAGGCATTTCGCTTCTCAATTTGCTGAGCAACTGCCCATTCTATGTGTTCGTCGAGAAGTGGGTGCTCACCTCTGCGACTTTCCAGTGCGCGAAGAATGGCTTCATTCCAGGGGGCATTACCCAACGCAACGGCGATATTTCGCAGCCAGCGCAGGTGGCCAATACGACGAATGGCAGACCCCTCCGTGACTTTTAAAAACCACGCTTCGCTCCAGCTAAACAGCTCTATTAACTCCGGAGCATGAAGCTGCTTGCGCGGGTTGAAGTCATCCTCTGCCGTCAACTGTGAATAGCGGTTCCACGGGCAAATAAGCTGGCAATCATCGCAGCCATAAATTCGATTCCCCATCAAGGGACGAAATTCTTCCGGGATCGCGCCTTCCAGTTCGATAGTGAGATAAGAGATACAGCGGCGCGCATCCACCGTATAGGGTTCAACAATGGCCCCGGTGGGACAGATGGTCATGCAGGCGACGCATTTCCCGCATCCTTCTTCTACTGGTTGGTCGATCGGCAAGGGTAAATCGATCAGTAATTCCCCGAGGAAGAAAAATGAACCGGCTTCGCGATTGAGGATAAGTGAGTGCTTACCTGTCCAGCCAAGCCCGGCTTTTTCCGCTAACGGACGCTCAAGAATGGGCGCAGAATCGACAAAAGGTCTAAAATTCAGCGAAACGCAGTGCTGTTGAATCATCTCTCCCAGCTTTTTTAAGCGGTTACGTAGCAGCTTATGATAGTCGCGCCCCAGCGCGTAACGGCTGACGTAACCCAGAGAAGGATTCTTCAATGTGCTGGCGAAGGCCGCATTGGCAGGAAGATAGTTCATACGTACGCTGATGACACGTAGCGTACCGGGCAATAATTCGTGAGGTCGGGCGCGCATCATGCCGTGACGGGCCATCCAGTCCATCTCGCCGTGGTATTGTTTATCCAGCCAGGCCTGCAGTTTGGGCTCCGCTTCGCTGAGGTCGGTATCGGTAATCCCGACCTGCTGAAAGCCAAGCTCCAGCCCCCACTGCTTAATATTTTGCGCTAACTGATTGAGATCGAGGGGCTCTGACATGACGGACCATACAATGAAGAAAAACCCCGCAAGTATACCACACTCCATCTGGCACGCCGACGACATCAGGCGGATGGAGCGAGAGGCGGCAGACAGTTCAGGGCTGACGCTTTACGAACTGATGCAACGGGCGGGAGAGGCGGCGTTTCAGGTCACTCGTGAGGCTTATCCGAATGCCCGGCACTGGCTGGTGCTATGTGGTCATGGCAACAACGGCGGTGATGGTTACGTAGTGGCAAGACTTGCCAAAGCGCTGGGTCTTGAAGTTACGTTGCTGGCGCAGGAAAGTGACAAACCGCTCCCCGAGGAGGCGCAGCAGGCACGTGATGCCTGGCTTAACGCTGGTGGCGTCATTCACGCGGCGGATATCAATTGGCCAAATAACGTGGATGTCATTATTGATGCGCTGTCAGGCACTGGCTTAAAACATGCGCCGCGTGAGTCTCTCTCGGTATTGATTGAACGTGCCAATTCTCACCCAGCCCCCACCGTGGCGATAGACATTCCCTCCGGCCTGCTGGCGCAGACGGGAGCGACGCCGGGCGCGGTCATCAACGCAGCGCATACCATTACCTTTATTGCACTCAAGCCGGGCCTGCTCACCGGTAAAGCGCGCGATGTCACCGGGCGTCTGCATGTTAACGCACTTGGGCTGGACGACTGGCTGGCGGGGCAGAATGCGCCAATACAACGTTTTGATGCTCAACAGCTTGCACACTGGCTAACGCCGCGTCGACCCACCTCGCACAAGGGTTCCCACGGTCGACTGGTGATTATCGGCGGTGACCACGGTACGGCAGGCGCAATACGCATGGCCGGGGAAGCCGCGCTGCGAGCAGGTGCCGGGCTGGTCAAAGTGCTGACGCGCAGTGAAAACATTGCGCCTATTTTGACAGCCAGACCGGAACTGATGGTCGATGCGCTGACGCCGCAGACGCTGGAAGAGAGCCTGGCGTGGGCGGATGTAGTGGTGATAGGCCCCGGGCTTGGTCAGCAGGAGTGGGGCAAAAAAGCGCTGCAAAAAGTGGAGAATTTTCGCAAACCGATGCTCTGGGATGCGGATGCGCTGAACCTGCTGGCAATCAACCCCGATAAACGTCACAATCGCGTGATCACGCCGCATCCAGGTGAAGCCGCGCGACTGCTGAGTTGTTCCATTGCAGAAATTGAAGACGATCGCTTACTTTGTGCACAACGTCTGGTAAAACGGTACGGAGGCGTGGTGGTGCTGAAAGGCGCGGGTACGGTTATTGCTGCTGAACAGGCGGAGTTGGGTATTATTGATACCGGCAATGCCGGGATGGCCAGCGGCGGAATGGGGGATGTGCTTTCCGGTATTATTGGCGCATTGCTCGGACAGAAGCTTACCCCGTATGATGCAGCATGTGCGGGATGTGTTGCGCACGGAGCGGCGGCGGATGTGCTGGCGGCGCGTTTTGGTACGCGCGGCATGCTGGCGACAGATCTCTTTACCACGCTACAGCGTATTGTTAACCCTGATGTGATTGACGTTTATCATGATGAATCGAGTAATTCCACTACCTGATGAGCAGGCGACTTTAGACCTGGGACTGCGGGTAGCCAAAGCCTGTGACGGCGCGACGGTTATATATTTGTACGGCGACCTGGGGGCGGGTAAAACCACCTTCAGCCGGGGATTTCTGCAGGCGTTAGGTCATAAAGGTAATGTAAAAAGCCCCACCTACACGCTGGTTGAACCCTATTCACTCGATAACTTGATGGTATATCACTTCGATTTATACCGACTTGCGGACCCAGAGGAGCTGGAATTTATGGGGATCCGCGATTATTTTGCCAATGATGCCATCTGCCTGGTGGAATGGCCGCAACAAGGTAAAGGTGTACTGCCAGACCCGGACGTCGAAATACACATTGAATACCAGGCGCAAGGTCGAGAGGCGCGTGTAAGCGCAGTCTCCTCATCAGGTGATTTATTGCTGGCGCGTTTAGCCGATTAACCTTAAGGGTGGCGGGATGATTTATCGCATCAGAAACTGGCTGATGGCAACCCTGGTCCTGCTGTGCGCGCAGGCAGGGGCCGCCAGCCTCTCCGATCTTCAGGTGTCCAATGGCGATCAACAGGCGCGGATTACGCTGAGCTTTATTGGCGATCCTGAATATGCCGTTTCGCAGGACGGGAAACGAACCGTCGCGCTGGATATTAAACAAACCGGTGTGATTCAGGGATTACCGCTGCTGTTTAGCGGCAATAATCTGGTGAAATCTATCCGTTCCGGCACGCCAAAAGATGCGCAGTCTCTGCGCCTGGTGGTGGATTTAACCGAGAACGGTAAAGCCGAAGCAGTAAAACGCCAGAACGGCGGCAATTATACCGTCGTGTTTACCATCAACGCTGATGCGCCACCGCCGCCGCCTCCACCTCCCGTGGTTGCAAAGCGTGTTGAAGCGCCGATTGTTGCCCCACGTCCTGTCGAGCCTGCGCGCAATCCATTTAAAGCGGAAAACGATCGCACTACGGCTGTGACTAACAGCAATACCTCCACCCGCCCTGCGGCGCGCGCCAGTTCCAGCAATGGCGATAAAGTGGTGATTGCCATTGATGCCGGACACGGTGGACAGGATCCTGGCGCTATTGGTCCTGGCGGCACGCGTGAGAAAAACGTCACGATTGCCGTTGCGCGCAAACTGCGCAGTTTGCTCAATGATGATCCGATGTTTAAAGGCGTACTCACCCGTGATGGTGATTACTTTATCTCGGTGATGGGGCGTTCAGACGTCGCGCGTAAACAAAACGCCAATTTCCTGGTTTCTATTCACGCGGATGCCGCGCCAAATCGTGATGCCACAGGTGCTTCCGTTTGGGTGCTGTCAAACCGTCGGGCGAACAGTGAGATGGCCGGCTGGCTGGAACAGCACGAGAAGCAATCGGAGCTGTTGGGCGGCGCGGGCGATGTGCTGGCAAACAGCCAGTCCGATCCTTACCTCAGCCAGGCTGTACTGGATCTGCAGTTCGGTCATTCGCAGCGCGTCGGGTATGATGTGGCGACCAGCATGATCGGCCAGTTAGAACGTATTGGTTCGATGCATAAGCGTCGTCCAGAACACGCCAGTCTTGGCGTACTGCGTTCGCCTGATATCCCGTCAGTGCTGGTTGAAACCGGCTTTATCAGTAACAACAGCGAAGAACGTCTGTTGGCGAGCGATGATTACCAGCAGCAACTGGCTGAGGCGATTTACAAAGGATTGCGTAACTATTTCCAGGCGCACCCGATGCAAACCGGGCCGCAGGGCGCACCGGCGCAAACCGCCAGCGCCATATCGCCGGGTAACACGTTAACAAATTAAGGATTAGCCATGCCGATTCAGGTTCTACCGCCACAGCTGGCGAACCAGATTGCCGCAGGCGAGGTGGTAGAACGGCCTGCGTCAGTGGTGAAAGAGCTGGTGGAAAACAGCATTGATGCCGGTGCGACGCGCATTGATATCGATATTGAACGCGGCGGCGCGAAGCTTATCCGTATTCGTGACAACGGCTGCGGGATTAAAAAAGACGAGCTGGCGTTGGCGCTGGCGCGTCATGCCACCAGTAAAATAGCCTCGCTTGACGATCTTGAAGCCATCGTGAGCCTCGGATTTCGCGGCGAAGCGCTGGCCAGTATCAGCTCCGTGTCTCGCTTAACCCTGACGTCGCGTACGCAAGAACAACCCGAAGCCTGGCAGGCGTATGCCGAAGGGCGTGACATGGATGTCACAGTTAAACCCGCTGCGCATCCGGTGGGAACCACGCTGGAGGTGCTAGATCTGTTCTACAACACCCCGGCGCGGCGCAAATTTATGCGCACCGAGAAAACCGAATTTAATCATATCGACGAGATTATTCGCCGCATTGCGCTGGCACGTTTTGATGTGACGATAAATTTGTCGCACAACGGCAAAGTGGTGCGACAGTACCGGGCAGTGGCAGCGGATGGGCAGAAAGAGCGCCGACTGGGCGCGATTTGCGGCACGCCGTTTCTGGAACATGCGCTGGTGATCGAATGGCAGCATGGCGATTTAACATTGCGCGGCTGGGTGGCCGATCCTAACCACACAACGGCAGCACTGGCAGAAATCCAGTACTGCTATGTGAATGGTCGGATGATGCGCGACCGGCTGATCAACCATGCTATCCGCCAGGCCTGTGAAGATAAGCTGGGAGCCGATCAACAGCCCGCTTTTGTGTTGTATCTGGAAATCGATCCGCATCAAGTGGATGTCAACGTACACCCAGCTAAACATGAGGTCCGTTTCCATCAATCCCGGCTGGTGCACGATTTTATTTACCAGGGCGTGTTGAGTGTCCTGCAACAGCAGCTTGAAACGCCGCTGCCGTTGGCTGATGACGACGAACCCGCCCCAAGGCACATTCCGGAAAACCGCGTTGCTGCTGGACGCAACCATTTTGCCGAGCCGGCTCCCGCGCGTGAACCTGCGACACCGCGGTACTCAGCATCCGCTGGCACTGGAAGTGGCAGTAGCGGTGGCAGTAGTGGTGGCGGTGGCCGTCAGGCGGGAGCCAGTTGGCCTCATGCTCAACCCGGATACCAAAAGCAGCAGGGCGAAATTTATCAGCAACTAATGCAGACGCCGGCTCCAACGCGTAAAACGCCGGTCTCTGAAACGCCATCGACGCCTCTGACTGGCAACAGTCAGGGCTTTGGCCGGGTGCTAACGATTGTTGGTGCAGACTGCGCGTTACTCGAGTGTGATGGCCATATTCGGTTGTTGGCATTACCGGTGGCTGAGCGTTGGTTGCGTCAGGCGCAGTTAACGCCGGGTCAGGGAGCGGTTTGTGCTCAACCGTTACTGATCCCTTTACGTCTAAAAGTGACCGCCGATGAAAAAGCAGCACTGCAAAAAGGACAGAGCCAACTGGCTGAGTTGGGCATTGAATTTCAGCTGGATGCGCAGCATGTGACCATCCGGGCGGTGCCTTTACCCTTACGCCAACAAAATTTACAAATCTTGATTCCTGAACTGATAGGCTACCTGGCGCAGCAATCCGTATTCGAGCCGGGCAATATTGCACAGTGGATCGCACGTAACCTGATGAGCGAGCATCCACAGTGGAGCATGGCACAGGCGATTACGCTGTTAGCGGATGTTGAGCGGCTCTGCCCACAACTCGTGAAGGCACCGCCGGGTGGTCTGTTACAACCTGTTGATTTACATTCGGTAATGAATGCCCTGAAACATGAGTGATACCCGTAAGGCGAGCCTGCCAAAGGCGATTTTTTTGATGGGGCCAACGGCCTCCGGTAAAACGGCATTAGCAATTGAATTGCGTAAAGTTTTGCCCATAGAGTTGATAAGCGTTGATTCCGCCCTTATTTACAAGGGGATGGATATCGGTACAGCCAAGCCTGATGCAGATGAATTACAGGCCGCACCGCACCGATTGCTGGATATCCGCGATCCATCGCAGGCGTACTCCGCTGCGGATTTTCGTCGCGATGCGTTAGCCGAGATGGCCGACATCACCGCCGCGGGCCGTATCCCGTTGCTGGTGGGCGGCACAATGTTATATTTCAAAGCTTTGCTTGAAGGACTGTCGCCGTTACCGTCGGCGGACCCGGAAGTCAGGGCCAGAATTGAGCAGCAGGCGGCAGAGCAGGGTTGGGACGCGTTACACCGACAGCTTCAGGATATCGATCCCGTGGCAGCAGCGCGTATTCATCCAAATGATCCGCAAAGACTTTCCCGGGCACTGGAAGTTTTTTTCATTTCGGGTAAAACTTTAACGGAGCTGACGCAAACGTCAGGAGATGCTTTGCCGTATCAGGTGCATCAGTTTGCAATCGCCCCGGCGAGCCGTGAACTGCTCCATCAGCGAATTGAGCAGCGTTTTCATCAGATGTTAGCTTCAGGTTTTGAAGCAGAAGTCCGGGCGCTTTTTGCCCGTGGAGATTTGCATACGGATTTGCCTTCCATTCGTTGTGTAGGGTATCGCCAGATGTGGTCATACATTGAAGGTGAAATTTCATACGATGAAATGGTTTATAGAGGTGTTTGCGCCACGAGGCAGTTGGCGAAGCGACAGGTAACCTGGTTGCGTGGTTGGGAAGGGGTGCACTGGCTTGACAGTGAAAAGCCTGACCAGGCGCGAAACGAAGTATTACAGGTTGTTGGTGCTATCGCGAACTGAATGTGTACAATTGAAACGTATCGTGCGCAATTTTTCAGAATCGAAAGGTTCAAAGTACAAATAAGCATATAAGGAAAAGAGAGAATGGCTAAGGGGCAATCTTTACAAGATCCGTTCCTGAACGCACTGCGTCGGGAACGTGTTCCAGTTTCTATTTATTTGGTGAATGGTATTAAGCTGCAAGGTCAAATCGAGTCTTTTGATCAGTTCGTGATCCTGTTGAAAAACACGGTCAGCCAGATGGTTTATAAGCACGCGATTTCTACTGTTGTCCCGTCTCGTCCGGTTTCTCATCACAGCAATAATGCCACCGGCGGCACAGGCAGCAACTACCATCACGGTAGCAACGCGCAAGGTTCATCTGCGCAACAGGACAGCGAAGAAACCGAATAAGGTTATTAGCTGTTTTACATACGGGGAGCCAGCGATCCTGTGTTCCCCGTTGATTTATATTAAGGGGTTGACGCTTGTTTGACCGTTATGATGCCGGTGAGCAGGCGGTACTGGTACACATCTATTTTTCGCAAGACAAAGATATGGAAGACCTCCAGGAGTTTGAATCTCTGGTTTCTTCCGCCGGTGTCGAAGCAATGCAGGTGATTACCGGGAGCCGTAAAGCACCGCACCCGAAGTATTTTGTTGGTGAAGGTAAGGCAATCGAAATTGCCGAAGCCGTAAAAGCGACTGGCGCTGCGGTGGTGATTTTTGATCATGCTCTAAGCCCTGCCCAGGAACGTAACCTGGAACAGTTGTGCCAGTGTCTTGTTATCGACAGGACTGGTCTCATTTTAGATATTTTTGCCCAGCGTGCGCGAACCCATGAGGGTAAGTTGCAGGTTGAGCTGGCGCAGTTGCGCCATATGGCTACGCGTCTGGTCCGTGGCTGGACTCACCTTGAACGGCAAAAGGGCGGGATTGGTTTGCGCGGCCCGGGTGAAACCCAGCTCGAAACCGACCGTCGTTTGCTGCGTAATCGCATTTTGCAGATACAGTCGCGCCTGGAAAAAGTTGAAAAGCAACGTGAGCAGGGGCGACAGTCGCGCAAGAAAGCGGATGTCCCAACCGTATCACTGGTGGGATATACCAACGCCGGAAAATCCACCCTGTTCAACCAGATCACCGAAGCCCAGGTCTACGCAGCAGATCAGCTGTTTGCGACCCTGGACCCGACGCTACGCAGAATAGACGTTGCGGACGTGGGTGAGACTGTGCTGGCGGATACCGTTGGGTTTATCCGTCATTTGCCGCACGACCTGGTGGCGGCGTTTAAGGCCACCTTGCAGGAAACACGTCAGGCGACATTGCTGCTGCACGTTATTGATGCAGCAGATTTTCGTGTGCAGGAAAACATTGAGGCCGTCGATACGGTGCTCGAAGAGATCGATGCGCATGAGATCCCGACCCTGCTGGTGATGAATAAAATCGATATGTTGGATGACTTTGAGCCGCGTATCGACAGAGATGAAGAGAATAAACCCATTCGCGTTTGGGTATCAGCGCAAACGGGGATTGGTATACCACAACTTTTTCAGGCTTTGACTGAGCGACTTTCCGGTGAGGTGGCGCAGCATACGTTGCGTTTGCCGCCGCAGGAAGGGCGTTTGAGAAGCCGGTTTTATCAACTTCAGGCAATAGAAAAAGAGTGGATGGAGGAGGACGGCAGCGTAGGTCTGCAGGTTCGTATGCCGATCGTAGACTGGCGTCGCCTCTGTAAACAAGAACCGGCACTGGAAGACTATGTTGTCTGATCTGACGGATATGGCCTGAAGATTTTTTCGCCTCTATACCTTGTGGATTTTGTGCGGCAGGAAGGCGGCAAGTCCTGAAATCTCCAGGAGCATAGTCAACTATGTGACTGGCGTTGAGGGACGCAGCCAACGCAACGGCAGCGCAAAAGACGCAGGTATAGCATCGCATAACAAATATGGAGCACAAAAATGGCGTGGAATCAGCCCGGTAATAACGGACAAGACCGCGACCCCTGGGGAAGCAGCAAACCTGGCGGCAACCCTGAGGGAAATGGAAACAAAGGTGGTCGCGAGCAGGGACCTCCCGATCTGGACGATATCTTCCGCAAACTGAGTAAAAAGCTCGGTGGTCTGGGTGGCGGTAAAGGTACTGGCTCTGGCGGCGGTAGTTCATCGCAAGGCCCGCGTCCGCAACTGGGCGGTCGAGTCTTTACTATCGCAGCGGCCGCTATCGTCATTATCTGGGCGGCCAGCGGTTTCTATACCATTAAAGAAGCGGAACGCGGCGTGGTGACACGCTTCGGTAAATTCAGCCATTTGGTTGAACCGGGTCTGAACTGGAAACCGACCTTTGTCGACGAAGTGACACCGGTCAACGTTGAAGCCGTGCGTGAACTTGCCGCATCCGGCGTCATGCTGACCTCTGACGAAAACGTCGTGCGCGTCGAAATGAACGTACAGTACCGCGTGACCGATCCGCAGCGTTACCTGTTTAGCGTAACCAGCGCGGATGACAGTCTGCGTCAGGCTACCGACAGTGCCCTGCGTGGGGTTATCGGTAAATACACCATGGACCGTATCCTGACCGAAGGGCGTACCGTTATTCGTAGCGATACCCAACGTGAACTGGAAGAAACGATCCGTCCGTACAACATGGGTATCACCCTGCTGGACGTCAACTTCCAGGCTGCACGTCCGCCGGAAGAAGTAAAAGCCGCGTTTGACGATGCTATCGCAGCACGTGAAAACGAACAGCAGTACATCCGTGAAGCGGAAGCGTACACCAACGAAGTTCAGCCGCGTGCAAACGGTCAGGCGCAGCGTATTCTGGAAGAAGCGCGTGCGTATAAGACTCAAACCATCCTGGAAGCACAGGGTGAAGTGGCTCGCTTCGCAAAAATTCTGCCGGAATATAAAGCCGCACCGCAAATTACCCGCGAGCGTCTGTATATCGAAACCATGGAAAAAGTGTTGAGCAATACCCGCAAAGTCCTGGTTAACGATAAAGGCAGCAATTTGATGGTTCTGCCGCTGGATCAAATGCTGAAAGGTGGTAGTGCGCCAGCAGCAAAGACTGACAGCAGTTCAAACCTGCTGCGTCTGCCGCCAGCAACGACTTCCAGCACTGGAGCAAGCAACACATCGTCCACCAGTCAGGGCGATATTATGGATCAACGCCGCGCGAATGCGCAGCGTAACGACTACCAGCGTCAGGGGGAATAACGATGCGTAAGTCAGTTATTGCGATTATCATCATCGTTCTGGTAGTTCTGTTCATGTCTGTCTTTGTGGTCAAAGAAGGCGAGCGCGGTATTACTCTGCGCTTTGGTAAAGTTCTGCGTGACGATGAAAACAAGCCGCTGGTCGTAGCACCTGGCCTGCACTTCAAGATTCCGTTTATTGAATCTGTGAAGATGCTGGATGCGCGTATTCAGACTATGGACAACCAGGCCGATCGCTTTGTTACCAAAGAGAAGAAAGACCTGATCGTTGACTCCTACATCAAGTGGCGCATCAGTGACTTTAGCCGTTACTACCTGGCAACGGGCGGTGGCGATGTTTCTCAGGCGGAAGTCCTGCTGAAACGTAAGTTCTCTGACCGTCTGCGTTCTGAAATTGGTCGTCTGGATGTGAAGGACATCGTTACCGATTCCCGCGGTCGTTTGACCCTGGAAGTTCGTGACGCGCTGAACTCCGGTTCTGCTGGCACGGAAGACGAAGTGGCGACTCCGGCAGCAGATAGCGCGATTGCCGAAGCGGCTGAACGTGTTCAGGCTGAAACGAACGGTAAAGTACCGGTCATCAACCCGAACAGTATGGCGGCATTGGGCATCGAAGTTGTTGACGTGCGTATTAAGCAAATCAACCTGCCTGCTGAAGTGTCCGAGGCTATCTACAACCGTATGCGCGCTGAGCGTGAAGCGGTAGCGCGTCGCCATCGTTCACAAGGCCAGGAAGAGGCGGAAAAACTGCGTGCAACGGCTGACTATGAAGTCACTAAAACGCTGGCAGAATCTGAGCGTCAGGGTCGTATTATGCGCGGTGAAGGCGATGCAGAAGCCGCTAAGCTGTTTGCCGATGCGTTCAGTCAGGATCCGGACTTCTACGCCTTCATCCGTAGCCTGCGTGCTTACGAGAAGAGCTTTGAAGGGAATCAGGACGTAATGGTCATGAGCCCGGACAGCGATTTCTTCCGCTACATGAAGACACCAAATACCGCGACACGCTAATCGCGTTCCAGCGGTTTTAAAGCAGCAAAACCACCGGCATCTCCAGGGATGCGGTGGTTTTCTTTTTATATAAGGGCGATGGATGAATTCAACAATTTTGCTGGCGCTCGCGCTGGTTTTGGTGCTGGAAGGGCTGGGTCCGATGCTTTATCCCAGCGCATGGAAGAAAATGATCTCTGCAATGGCGCAACTTCCCGAAAATATTTTGCGTCGTTTTGGTGGAGGTCTTGTGGTTGCGGGCGTTGTGGTCTACTACATGTTGAGGAAAACGATTGGCTGATCAATAAGTAGACTAATTTGCGGATTTTCGCATGCAAAAAGTGCTGTATATCTGAAAAAGCGGTGGTAGAATCCATTTTTAAGCAAACGGTGATTTTGAAAAATGGGTAACAACGTCGTCGTACTGGGCACCCAATGGGGTGACGAAGGTAAAGGGAAGATCGTCGATCTTCTGACTGAACGGGCTAAATATGTTGTGCGCTACCAGGGTGGTCACAACGCAGGCCATACTCTCGTAATCAACGGTGAAAAAACCGTCCTCCATCTTATTCCATCAGGCATTCTTCGCGAAAACGTAATCAGCATCATCGGTAACGGTGTTGTTCTGTCTCCGTCCGCGCTGATGAAAGAAATGAAAGGACTGGAAGATCGTGGTATCCCGGTTCGCGAGCGCCTGCTGCTGTCTGAAGCTTGTCCGCTGATCCTTGATTATCACGTTGCGTTGGATAACGCTCGTGAGAAAGCGCGTGGCGAGAAAGCGATCGGTACTACCGGTCGTGGTATCGGTCCGGCTTATGAAGACAAAGTAGCTCGTCGCGGTCTGCGTGTTGGCGATCTGTTTGATAAAGCAACTTTCGCTGAAAAACTGAAAGAAGTGATGGAATATCACAACTTCCAGCTGGTGAATTTCTATAAAGTTGAAGCAGTTGACTACCAGAAAGTGCTGGATGATGTGATGGCTATCGCCGACATCCTGACCTCAATGGTTGTTGATGTTTCCGATCTGCTGGACCAGGCGCGTAAGCGTGGCGATTTCGTCATGTTTGAAGGTGCGCAGGGTACGCTGCTGGATATCGACCACGGTACCTATCCGTACGTAACGTCCTCCAACACCACCGCAGGTGGCGTGGCAACCGGCTCCGGCCTGGGCCCACGTTATGTGGACTACGTTCTGGGTATCATCAAAGCTTACTCTACTCGTGTAGGTGCGGGTCCGTTCCCGACAGAGCTGTTTGATGACGTTGGCGAGTTCCTGTGCAAACAAGGTAACGAGTATGGCGCGACCACCGGTCGTCGTCGTCGTACCGGTTGGCTGGATTCCGTTGCTGTACGCCGTGCAGTACAGATTAACTCCCTGTCTGGCTTCTGCCTGACCAAACTGGACGTACTGGACGGTTTGAAAGAGGTGAAAATCTGTGTTGCTTACCGTATGCCGGATGGCCGCGAAGTAACGACTACTCCGCTGGCAGCTGACGACTGGAAAGGTATCGAGCCGATTTACGAAACCATGCCGGGTTGGTCTGAATCCACCTTCGGCGTGAAGGAACGTAGCGGTCTGCCGCAGGCAGCGCTGAACTACATCAAGCGTATTGAAGAACTGACCGGTGTGCCGATTGATATTATCTCAACTGGCCCAGACCGTACTGAAACCATGATCCTGCGCGACCCGTTCGACGCATAACTCTGGTTATAGCGTAGCGTCAAACGGCGCTGCGCTTGCACTAATTTAGGCCGGAGAAGGTGCTTTGCATCAGAATCCGGCTTAAAATCACGTAAGTTCCTCGCTTTTTTCCTTCCCGAACTGAAATAAATTAGCGACCTGGCTGGTGGCTGGTTTATCATCAATGTAATTAATACTACCAGGTTTATCCGTTTTATCCCTTTTCCTGAGGTTGATGTGCAGTTAACAAGTTTCACCGATTACGGATTACGTGCGCTAATCTACATGGCGTCACTTCCCGAAGGACGTATGACCAGTATTTCTGAGGTGACAGAAGTCTACGGCGTGTCCCGTAATCATATGGTCAAAATAATCAATCAACTTAGCCGGGCGGGCTTTGTTACTGCTATTCGAGGAAAAAATGGCGGTATCCGCCTGGGTAAACCCGCTAAGGATATTGGTATTGGTGATGTGGTTCGCGAGCTGGAACCCTTATCGTTGGTCAACTGTAGCAGCGAGTTTTGCCACATTACCCCGGCCTGTCGACTCAAACAGGCGCTTTCTAAAGCAGTGCAAAGTTTTCTCACGGAACTGGACAACTACACACTTGCTGATTTGGTTGAAAAGAATCAACCGCTTTATAAATTATTGCTGGTGGAGTAACGACTCCCGCCAGCAGCGATGATGACGGAGGAACCGACATGTCACAAGATCCTTTCCAGGAACGCGAAGCAGAAAAATACGCGAATCCTATCCCGAGCCGGGAATTTATCCTCGAACATTTAACTAAACGTGAAAAGCCGGCCAACCGCGATGAGCTGGCCGCTGAACTCAATATTGAAGGTGAAGAGCAGCAAGAAGCGCTGCGTCGTCGCCTGCGCGCGATGGAGCGTGACGGACAACTGGTCTTCACCCGTCGTCAGTGCTATGCGCTGCCGGAACGTCTCGACCTGCTGAAAGGTACCGTTATTGGCCACCGTGATGGCTACGGCTTTCTGCGCGTTGAAGGCCGCAAAGATGACCTGTATCTGTCCAGCGAGCAGATGAAAACCTGCATTCATGGCGATCAGGTGCTGGCGCAGCCGTTGGGCGCGGACCGTAAAGGTCGCCGCGAAGCGCGAATTGTGCGCGTACTGGTGCCGAAAACCAGCCAGATTGTCGGTCGCTACTTCACCGACGCTGGTGTTGGGTTTGTCGTCCCAGACGACAGCCGCCTGAGCTTCGATATTCTGATCCCGCCGGAAGAGGTAATGGGCGCTCGTATGGGCTTTGTGGTCGTCGTTGAACTGACCCAGCGTCCGACTCGCCGCACCAAAGCGGTGGGCAAAATTGTTGAAGTGCTGGGCGATAACATGGGAACCAGCATGGCCGTGGATATGGCCCTGCGTACTCATGAAATCCCATATATCTGGCCTCAGGCGGTTGAGAAACAGGTCGCCGGGCTGAAAGAAGAAGTGCCGGAAGAGGCGAAAGTAGGACGTGTCGATCTGCGCTCCCTGCCGCTGGTGACTATCGATGGCGAAGATGCGCGCGACTTCGACGATGCGGTTTATTGCGAGAAGAAACGCGGCGGTGGTTGGCGTTTATGGGTGGCGATTGCTGACGTAAGCTATTACGTTCGCCCGCCGACTCCGCTGGACCAGGAAGCGCGTAGCCGTGGCACATCCGTTTACTTCCCGTCGCAGGTAGTTCCGATGCTGCCGGAAGTGCTGTCTAACGGATTGTGTTCACTCAATCCGCAGGTGGACAGGTTGTGTATGGTCTGTGAAATGACCATTTCGTCGAAAGGCCGTTTAACCGGCTTTAAATTCTACGAAGCGGTCATGAGTTCCCACGCACGTCTGACCTACACCAAGGTCTGGCACATGCTGCAGGGCGACCAGGAGCTGCGTGAGCAGTACGCACCGCTGGTTAAACACATTGAAGAGTTGCATAACCTCTACAAAGTGCTGGATAAAGCCCGTGAAGAGCGTGGCGGTATCTCGTTTGAAAGTGAAGAGGCGAAGTTTATCTTCAATGCTGAACGCCGTATTGAGCGTATCGAGCAGACGCAGCGTAACGACGCACACAAGCTGATTGAAGAGTGCATGATCATGGCGAACATCTCAGCGGCGCGATTCGTTGAGAAAGCCAAAGAGCCAGCGCTGTTCCGTATTCACGATAAGCCGACGACCGAAGCGATTAACTCGTTCCGTTCCGTCCTGGCAGAGCTGGGGCTGGAGCTACCTGGTGGCAACAAACCTGAGCCGCGTGATTACGCTGAACTGCTGGAGTCGATTGCTGACCGTCCTGACGCAGAAATGCTGCAAACCATGCTGCTGCGTTCGATGAAGCAGGCGATTTACGATCCGGAAAACCGTGGTCACTTTGGCCTGGCGCTGCAATCTTATGCACACTTTACTTCACCGATCCGTCGTTACCCGGATCTCTCCTTGCACCGGGCGATTAAGTATCTGCTGGCGCAGGAGCAGGGCCATAAGGGCAACACCACGGAAACCGGTGGCTACCATTATTCGATGGAAGAGATGCTGCAACTGGGTCAGCACTGTTCGATGGCCGAGCGCCGTGCTGATGAAGCTACGCGCGATGTCTCTGACTGGCTGAAGTGCGACTTCATGCTGGACCAGGTGGGTAATGTCTTCAAAGGCGTGATTGCCAGCGTGACCGGATTTGGTTTCTTTGTCCGTCTTGATGAACTGTTTATCGACGGTCTGGTGCATGTCTCCTCTCTGGATAACGACTACTATCGTTTCGACCAGGTTGGGCAGCGCCTGACGGGGGAATCCAGCGGCCAGATGTATCGCCTGGGCGATCGCGTGGAAGTTCGCGTGGAAGCAGTCAACATGGACGAGCGTAAGATCGACTTCAGCTTGATCTCCAGCGAACGTGCGCCGCGTAATGAAGGTAAAACCGCCCGCGAAAAAGCCAAAAAAGGCGATGCGGGTAAAAATACCGGTAAACGTCGTCAGATGGGCAAAAAGGTGAATTTCGAGCCGGACAGCGCTTTCCGCGGCGAGAAGAAAGGCAGAGCCAAACCTCAGGCGGATAAGAATGCGGCTGAGAAGAAAGGCGATAAAAAAGCGAAAAAGCCCTCGGCAAAAACGCTTAAAATTGCTGCCGCCACTAAAGCTAAACGTGCGGCGAAAAAGAAAGTCGCACAATAACAGCCATAGACTGTAAGTCGGGCAACCTTCGCGTTGCCCGGCGTTACGCATAAACTATTAACGAGTACATTCATGAGTGAAATGATTTACGGCATCCATGCGGTGCAGGCCCTGCTGGAACGTGCGCCTGAGCGCTTCCAGGACGTCTTTATTCTCAAAGGTCGTGAAGATAAACGCCTGCTGCCGCTGATCCACGCACTGGAAGCACAGGGTGTTGTCATTCAACTGGCTAACCGTCAGTTTCTGGATGAGAAAAGCGAGGGTGCGGTACATCAGGGGATTATTGCTCGCGTGAAGCCGGGCCGTCAGTATCAGGAAAACGATCTGCCGGATCTGATTGCTACGCTCGATCAGCCGTTCTTTTTGATCCTCGATGGCGTCACCGATCCGCATAACCTGGGCGCATGCCTGCGTAGCGCCGATGCCGCTGGCGTACATGCTGTAATCGTACCGAAGGATCGTTCCGCACAGTTGAATGCGACGGCGAAAAAAGTGGCCTGTGGTGCGGCAGAAAGCGTACCGCTGATCCGCGTGACCAACCTGGCGCGCACCATGCGTATGCTGCAGGAAGAGAATATCTGGATCGTCGGAACCGCAGGTGAAGCCGACCATACTCTCTATCAGAGCAAAATGACCGGTCGTCTGGCGCTGGTGATGGGCGCAGAGGGTGAAGGTATGCGCCGTCTGACTCGCGAACACTGTGACGAACTGATCAGCATCCCGATGGCAGGGAGCGTTTCGTCATTGAACGTTTCAGTTGCGACGGGCATCTGCCTGTTTGAAGCCGTCCGCCAGCGCGGCTAAACTTATTTTTCAGACAAAGTCACCCGGATTCGGGTGGCTTTTTTTTATTTTAAACGAGTATGATAAAGGGTAGGAAATGATATTCATTTCATTTATTTCTAATTGAATTATATATGGATAATATATGGCATGGACTCCGCAGTTGCTTGCTGAAGCAGTACAAACTCTTCCTGAATTAAATATAGATATTGAATATAACGAGCAATCATTAATTATCAAAATGAATGATTATGGTGATTTATCACTCGGTATTTTATTCACATCGCGCCAGATAATTATTGAAACAGTTATTTGTCCTGTCTGCAGTATTAATCAGAAAAGTGAATTCAATATTTTCTTATTACGTAATCAGAAACTCCTTCCTCTGTCTTCCGTGGGGATTTCTCGCGTTCAGCAGGATGAATATTACGTCGCATTTGGAGCACTTTCGCTTAATTCATCACTTGATGATGTAGTGCTGGAGATGACTACGCTTGCGGAAAACGCGCTAGATCTGGCTGAAATCACTGAAGAATACACTCACGAATAACAAGGAACGCTATTTATGGGAATTTTAAAAAGCCTGTTTACCCTCGGTAAGTCCGTGCTTTCTCAGGCGGAAGAGTCAATTGAAGAAGCGCAGGGGGTCCGCATGCTGGAGCAGCATATCCGTGATGCGAAAGGTGAGCTGGATAAAGCCGGAAAATCACGAGTAGACCTGCTGGCGCGCGTGAGGCTGAGTAATGACAAGTTGAACGATCTGCGTGAGCGTAAATCCAGTCTGGAAACACGAGTGTTGGAAGCGCTGAGTAAAAACGCTAACCCGTCACTGATCAACGAAGTTGCTGAAGAAATTGCCCGCTTAGAGGATGTCATTGCTGCAGAAGAGCAAGTACTCGCTAACCTTGAATTGTCGCGGGATGGCGTTGAAAAAGCGGTGAGTGCAACCGCACAACGGATTGCACAGTTTGAACAGCAGCTTGAGGTGGTAAAGGCGACGGAAGCGATGCAGCGCGCCCAGCAGGCAGTGACCACCTCAACCGTAGGCGCGTCTTCGAGTGTGTCTACAGCCGCAGAGTCGCTCAAGCGTTTGCAAACGCGACAGGCAGAGCGTCAGGCCCGTCTGGATGCCGCTGCGCAGCTGGAAAAGGTTGCGGATGGGCGTGACCTGGATGAGAAGCTGGCCGAAGCCGGCATTGGGGCGAGCAATAAAAGTTCGGCTCAGGATGTACTGGCACGACTGCAGCGTCAGCAAGGCGAGTAATGCTGTTTACTTGGGTCATCAAAACGTGCCAACGGCATCTTTCAAGACTGACCTGGCCTGCATTATTCGGCCTGTTCGCTGGGCAGTACCTGTTTTGTTACCTGGTGCTGAGATTACTGGGTGAAGAAACGCTGGTGGGTCGTCTGAGCGATTTTATCTATTACTGCTCAGTCGTCGGCTCAACATTGGGTTTTGGCGACATCAGTCCGCAAACTGCGGCAGGCCGGATTTTTACGGCGATCTGGCAAATTCCTGTCAGCGTTGGTTTATTTGGCGCATTAATGGGAAAGGTTATCGGCCTGGTGCAAGGGATGTTAGCAAAAGGAATGATGGGGATGGGAGATTATCGGCATTTGCGAAACCATATGCTGGTGGTCGGCTGGCGAGGCCACCAGACGGAAAAAATGATATCGCTGCTGCTGTATGACACCCGGCGTGTTTTTGAGCGGGTGCTCCTGTGTGAATCCGATGACATACAGCATCCTTTGTCGGGAAATAACTGGGTCGATTTCATTCGTATACGTAATTTTAATGACCCGCAAGAGCATGCTCGTATGGGGTTATGCAATTGCCAGAGTGCGATCATATTTGCTCGTACAGATGAACTCACGTTCACCATCGCGCTTTCACTGGCGGATTCGATTCCTGAACAATGCCATGTGGTTGCTTATATGGAAGATGAGCGTTACGCAGGATTGCTGGAAGTTCATTGTCCACGTATTGAAATTGTGCGCAATCTCTCCGCTGAGCAGCTTTCTCGATCCATTCAGGATCCGGGGTCTTCGCAGTCGGTCGCATCCATCATGAATCCCATGCTGGGTGATACAGGGTTTGCCGTGCCAATACCTGAGGAGGTCGTTTCAATTCGTTATGGCGATCTCATGCGTTATATGAAGCTTCGCCACGATGCCACAGTTTTGGGTATTAGCAGCTGCAAAAATGGTCGGGGTATGGAATTAAATCCGGTCATTTCGACAGAGGTAAAGGGCGGTATGTGGCTGCATTTGATAGGTAACAGCCGCATTCTGGCGAAAGAGATTGCATGGATGGAGATAGAGGGAAAATGATCACGAGTTTTATCCGGCGTTTATTTGGTAAAGAGGCTGTTGTTGCGCCAGCCCGCGGGCCGTTAGGGTTACATCTGAATGCTGGTTTTACGCTTAACACGCTGGCATTTCGTCTGCTTGAAGAGTCACTATTGATCGAATTGCCTGGTGAGGAGTACACCGTTGCAGCCGCCAGCCACATTGATTTAGGCGGCGGAAGCCAGATTTTTCGCTACTACACCTCCGGAGAAGAGTTTCTGCAAATTAATACCACGGGCGGCTCAGACATTGATGATATCGACGATATCAAATTCTTTGTTTATGCGGAAAGTTACGGGATTTCGAAGAAAAAACACTGGCAGTCTGCCATTAGCCCTTCTGCAATAGGGACTCCGGCGCTTAGCTGGCAGGAAGAGCGCTGGCAACGCTTTTTTAACGAGGAAGAACCGGGGAACATTGAGCCGGTTTATATGCTGGAAAAAGTAGAAAATCATCAGCATGCCATATGGAATGTACATAATTTTACCATGGGCTATCAGCGACAGGTTACAGAGGATACATGGGAATACCTGCTGTTGAACGGTGAAGAGTCGTTTAATGAGCAGGGAGAGCCAGAGTGGGTATTCTCACGGGCGCTGGGTGTAGATATTCCATTAACATCACTTAATGTAATTGGTTAATTTCAGGGAAGGTTACACAATGCACATACTGGATTCATTACTGGCTTTTTGTGCCTATTTTTTTATTGGCGCGGCCATGGTGATCGTTTTTCTGTTTATATACTCAAAAATCACGCCGCACAACGAGTGGCAACTGATTAAAAATAATAATACGGCAGCGTCACTGGCCTTTAGCGGCACGTTGCTGGGCTACGTTATTCCATTATCCAGCGCGGCAATTAACGCCGTCAGCATTCCGGATTATTTCGCCTGGGGCGGCATCGCGCTGGTGATACAACTCGTCATTTACGGCGGTGTGCGTTTATACATGCCGGCACTGAGTGAAAAAATTATTAACCATAATACTGCAGCGGGATTATTTATGGGGACTGCTGCCCTGGCGGGGGGCATTTTTAACGCCGCCTGCATGACATGGTAATGGACGATCATGGCAAGAAAACGTAAATCTGGAAACAAAAACAGGGTGCCAGGGCATTCTGCCATCACGCGAATTGGGCGTCCGGCGAACCCCTATGCAAAAAAACGCAGCCGATACAGTGGAAAATACCTGACGCTGGCCATTATGGGCGGAGCGGCATTTTTTGTCCTCAAAGGATGTGCTGATGACGGCAATACCGATAATGATGGTGACGGTACTTTTTACTCTGCAGTGAGTGAATGCATTGACGATGGCAATAGCGCCACCGTTTGTGCCGATGGCTGGAACAATGCGAAAACAGAGTTCTACTCCAGCCTGCCAAAGCAAATGAACAAGCAGAGCTGTCAGACGCAGTTTGGCGACTGCTATCTCGATAGTACCGATCAAAGCTGGGTGCCGATATTCTCCGGTTTTTTACTCAGCCGCGTCATTCGCAAAAATCGCGACGAACAATATGTTTATAGCAGCGGCGGTTCTTCCTATGCTTCGCGCCCGGTCTGGCGTACGACTTCCGGGGATTACAGTTGGCGTTCCGGTAGTGGAAAACATGATACTGCAACCAGCCATAGTTATACGACGAAGAAAGTCTCGACGGTTTCACGCGGCGGCTACGGGCGTTCGTCCAGCGCGCGTGGGCACTGGGGAGGTTAACGATGCTGCGACATGATGTCCCTGTTCGCCAGGATTTGGACCGGATCGCCTACGATCACGGCTTTGATTTTCATATTATCGATAACGAGATTTACTGGGATGAGAGCCGGGCATACCGCTTTACGCTCCGGCAAGTGGAAGAGCAGATCGAAAAACCCACTGCGGAACTGCACCAGATGTGTCTGGATGTCGTCGAACGAGCAGTTAACGACGAACAGATTATGCAGCAACTGGCGATCCCGCCGCTGTACTGGGACGTTATTGCCGAAAGCTGGCGCAATCGCGATCCCTCCCTGTACGGCCGCATGGATTTTGTCTGGTGCGGAAATAACGCCCCGGTCAAGCTGCTGGAGTACAACGCGGATACGCCAACGTCGCTTTATGAGTCAGCGTATTTCCAGTGGCTATGGCTGGAAGATGCGCGTCGCAGCGGGGTGATCACACGCGACGCCGACCAGTACAACGCCATTCAGGAGCGGCTAATCTCCCGTTTTGCTGAGCTTTATAGCTCAGAGCCCTTCTATTTTTGCTGCTGCGAAGATACTGACGAAGATCGTACCACGGTGTTGTATTTACAGGATTGCGCGCAGCAGGCCGGGCAAGAATCACGGTTTATTTACGTGGAGGATCTGGGTCTTGGCGTTGGCGGCGTTCTCACTGACCTTGACGATAACGTCATTCGTCGCGCCTTTAAGCTCTATCCCCTGGAGTGGATGATGCGAGATGAGAATGGCCCCTTGCTGCGCCATCGCCGCGAACAGTGGGTTGAGCCGTTGTGGAAGAGTGTGCTCAGCAATAAAGGGCTAATGCCTTTGCTGTGGCATTTTTTTCCCAACCATCCCAACCTGCTGCCTGCCTGGTTTGACGGTGAAACGCCACAAATTGCGGCTGGTGAAAGCTATGTACGCAAACCGATATTTTCTCGAGAGGGGGGTAACGTCACCATTTTTAATGGTCAGCAGCAGATAGTGGAGCATGCTGAGGGGGATTATGCGGAAGAACCGATGATCTATCAGGCATTTCAGCCATTACCGCGCTTTGGCGACAGCTACACGTTGATTGGCAGTTGGATCGTGGATGATGAAGCCTGTGGTATGGGGATCCGCGAGGATAATACTTTGATCACTAAAGATACTTCTCGTTTTATTCCTCATTATATTGCGGGCTAACCGTACTTTTGTGATCTCCCTCCGTCGCGAATAATGTGGTTCTGACCATACTTAAAGCGACGGCCATTGACGGAGGGAGACACAATGCACTGGCAAACGCATACCGTTTTTAACCAACCTGTACCGCTCAATAACAGTAACTTATATTTGTCCGATGGCGCGCTGTGCGAAGCGGTTATCCGCGAAGGCGCTGGTTGGGACAGCGATCTTCTCGCCAGTATTGGTCAGCAGCTAGGGACTGCCGAGTCGCTCGAACTGGGCCGTCTGGCCAATGCTTTTCCACCTGAACTGTTGCGCTACGACCCGCAGGGGCAGCGGCTGGATGATGTGCGTTTTCATCCTGCCTGGCATTTACTGATGCAGGGATTGTGCGCCAACCGCGTACATAATCTGGCCTGGGAAGAAGATGCGAGGCAGGGAACATTTGTTGCCCGGGCGGCGCGTTTCATGCTGCATGCGCAGGTTGAAGCTGGTACGTTGTGTCCGGTGACCATGACTTTTGCCGCCACGCCGCTGTTACTTCAAATGTTACCCGCCCCCTTTCACGACTGGCTTACGCCGCTGCTAAGCGACCGTTATGACTCGCATTTACTGCCCGGTGGGCAAAAGCGTGGGCTGCTTATCGGCATGGGTATGACCGAGAAGCAGGGTGGTTCAGATGTGCTGAGCAATACTACACAGGCAGAACGTCTTGCTGACGGCTCGTATCGGCTGGTGGGACATAAGTGGTTTTTCTCCGTGCCGCAAAGCGATGCCCATTTAGTGCTGGCCCAGGCTAAGGGAGGATTATCCTGCTTTTTTGTGCCGCGATTTTTACCTGACGGGCAGCGTAATGCTATCCGTCTTGAGAGATTGAAAGATAAGTTAGGCAACCGCTCCAACGCCAGCTGCGAGGTTGAATTCCACGATGCGATTGGCTGGCTATTGGGTGACGAAGGGGAAGGTATACGTCATATCCTGAAAATGGGGGGGATGACGCGTTTTGACTGTGCGCTCGGTAGTCACGGTATGATGCGGCGTGCTTTTTCCGTCGCGATTTACCATGCGCACCAGCGGCAGGTCTTTGGCAAGTCATTGATTGAACAGCCGATGATGCGTCAAGTGTTAGGTCGGATGGCGCTCCAACTGGAAGGTCAAACGGCGTTACTGTTTCGACTGGCGCGGGCCTGGGACCGCCGTGCTGATGCTAAAGAAGCGCTGTGGGCCAGATTGTTCACACCAGCGGCGAAATTCTCCGTTTGCAAAAGCGGTATGCCATTTGTGGCAGAGGCGATGGAAGTGCTGGGTGGGATTGGCTATTGCGAGGAGAGCGAGCTGCCGCGTTTGTATCGTGAAATGCCGGTAAACAGTATCTGGGAAGGCTCTGGCAACATTATGTGCCTTGATGTGTTGCGAGTACTGACCAAACAACCCGGCATATACGAGATGCTCAGTGAAGCCTTTGCGGAAGTCAAAGGGCAAGACCGACATTACGATCGAATGGTACGTCAGCTCCAGCAGCGTTTACGTAAACCCAGCGAGGCATTGGGGCGGGAGATTACGCAGCAGCTTTTCCTGCTCGGTTGCGGGGCGCAGATGTTGCGCTATGCCTCTCCACCTGTGGCGCAGGCCTGGTGCCAAATGATGCTTGATACGCGGGGGGGACTACGATTGTCTGAGCAGGTGCTGAACGATTTGCTTCTGCGGGCAACGGGGGGATTACGGTAATAATATGCCTGATGGCGACGCTTTCGCGTCTTATCATGTCTACAGTTCACTGTAGCTCAGATAAGTTTACGCCATCCGGCAATGTGTTAAGCATAGAGTATGGCCTGTACGCGCCAGTTGTCGGGCTGCTGATCTTCGTACATTTGAATGATCCGATACCATGAGGCACCTTGTTCATCCGCTTTTAACGCGACAACACGTTCTACATCCTGCGGATTTCCTGCAATGTTACTGACAGATATCTGGCCAATTTCATTCAGGCCCGTAACACAGTCAGCACTGGCGAACTCGGCAGACTGCGCCGTAGTATCTACCAGTCCGGCAGAAAGCAGCAGTGAGGATAAGGCAAGTGATTGTTTCATCGTCAGCTCCATTATTCGTACCCCTACACACGGCAGGGCATTCCATCGCGATAATAAACCTCAAGCTTCCTGCTGTTGGTTTATTGTGCACAGGTAAACGCATAGGGGCGCAAAGCAATGTAAAGCTGACTAAATTTCAACCCAATGTTATTTACGATACAAAATAGCCTGTGAATACCATTGGCCTGTCACGATGGTTTCATCCACTAATAAAACCACGTAGTAATCAGCTTTAGCCGCGGCGGCTTTGGCACGGATCTCTGCCAGCGCATCATCCGGAGAGCCTCTTACCAGTGCGCTAACCGTCCCTAATCGCTGTAACCCATTACTCTGGTCACGGCGGATCTCCTGCGGGTGGTCGGCAACGGGCGGTGCGGGTTGCGGCGTTCCCTGTAGCACGCTACAGGCGCTTAAAAACATAACCAACAACACAGAGGCAAACCGACGCATAACTCTATCTCGTTTCCTGATAGCCATAGTGTAGTGCCTTATTAATTTCCCTTTAGGGGAATGTTCCCGAATTGTTATCTCTCACGCGATTTTCGAATGAAAATGTTGCGAAAGCGTAACCCAGTTCTCAACATTATGAATCATTGCCGAACACATTCGCTTGCGTTAAGTATTGCTGCATGGCATACCAGAAAGAAAGAGGCGACAAATGATCGAAATTGAAACACGACAGTTGGCGGGTATCCCTGTCCTGCACGCCGTTCCGGCTGGCAAACGCGAATGTTCACTCCCTTGTATTATCTTCTATCACGGGTTTACCTCTTCAAGCCTGGTTTACAGCTATTTTGCCGTTGCGCTGGCTCAGGCCGGGTTCCGCGTCGTCATGCCAGATGCGCCCGACCATGGCGCTCGCTTCAAAAGCGATGCCCAGGTGCGAATGCACCGCTTCTGGCATATTTTGCAGCAAAATATGCAGGAGTTTACGACGTTACGTGCGGCGCTGGTGGCGGAAAATTGGCTTTCAGATGAGCGGCTTGCCGTCGGTGGGGCGTCGATGGGGGGAATGACAGCATTGGGCATAATGGCGCGCCATCCTGAGGTTAAATGTGTAGCCAGCCTGATGGGTTCTGGCTATTTTACCCGGCTTGCGCAGACGCTGTTTCCCCCTTTACTGGTTCAGACCCCAGAGCAGCAGGCGGAATTTGATGCCGTTATCGCCCCGCTTGCCGAATGGGATGTTACGCATCAGTTACCACGCCTCGCTGACAGGCCGTTGCTGCTGTGGCATGGACAGGATGATGATGTTGTACCCGCTGTTGAAACCTTCCGCTTACAGCAAGCGCTGATTCAGGCAGGTTTGGACAACAATCTGACCTGCCTGTGGGAAGCGGGCGTACGACATCGCATCACGCCAGAAGCGTTGGCCGCAACAGTGACGTTTTTCCGCCAGCACCTTTAAACGCGCATAATGCTCACGCCCTGGGCTTCAAGCTGTTGCAGAATCTCAGGGTTTGCATTTTTGCCAGTAATCAGCATGTCGATTTGGTCGGCGCGACTGAACAGCATTCCCGCACGTTCACCGACTTTACTGCTATCGACCAACACCACCAGTTTGCCCACCACGTTAAGCATCTTCTGCTCGGCCATCGCGGTCAGCATATCGGTTTTATACAGTCCGTCCGCGGTCAACCCTTTGCCACTGGTGAACATCCAGTGCCCGGCATACAGGCTATTTTCACTGCCTTGCGGGCTAAGCGTAATGGATTGGCTTTTGTTATATTGCCCTCCCATGATGATCACACTGTCATGCTCCTGGTCGATCAGATAGTTCGCCAGCGGCAGATAATTAGTGATGATCTGCACCGGCTTGCCGCACATTTCGCGACCCAGCAGAAAGGCGGTCGATCCGCAGTTGATCACCACGCTTTCACCCGCATTCACAAGCTGGGATGCCGCCTTGGCAATGCGAACTTTTTCATCGTGGTTCTGTGCCTGGTGCAGATTCATTGGCGTCCAGCGCGGTCGCTGCTGGGTAATAGCTTCTGCGCCGTTGCGGACTTTCTTGAGTTTGCCGCTTTCGTCGAGTTTGTTGATGTCCCGGCGTGCAGTAGCGGGTGAAATCCCCAGACGCTCAATCACGTTCTCAACGGTAACAAAGCCCAACTGCGCCAGCATATCCAGCAATATTTGATGTCTTTGTGCTTCAGTCATGAGCTATTCCGATACAAATTGATTTGAAAAGATGATATTTGAAATAGCCTGGAAATACTAAAGTAAATGGGAAAAAATGCCGGGATGGCCCGGCATTTTGTGTGGATCACAAGAACGATTTAAACGGTAAATCCGGTTCAATCGTGAAGCAGTCGTCAAAGCCGCGCGGATAGTGATATTCAAAGTTATCTTTGTCCAGCGGCCAGGTGAACTTGCCACCCACCTGCCAGATAAAAGGCTTAAAGCCATACTTCAGCCGATCCTTTTTCATCTCCCACAGTACGCGGATCTCCTGAGGATCGGCCTGGAAGTTTGACCAGATATCGTGATGGAAAGGGATCACCACTTTTGTATTCAGGGCCTCCGCCATACGCAGCATGTCGGAACTGGTCATTTTGTCCGTAATACCCCGTGGGTTCTCGCCGTAGGATCCGAGCGCGACGTCGATCTGGTGCTCATTGCCATGCTTTGCATAGTAGTTGGAGTAGTGTGAATCACCGCTGTGATAAAGCGTACCGCCCGGCGTTTTGAACAGATAGTTTACGGCGCGGGCATCCATACCATCCGGCAGCACACCTGCCGCTTTTTGATCGGCAGGAAGCGTGATCAATGCCGTACGATCAAACGCATCAAGCGCGTGAATTTCAATATCTTTCACTTTCACCACATCGCCAGGTTTTACCACGATGCAGCGCTCTTTTGGTACACCCCAACCGATCCACAGATCCACACAAGTCTGCGGTCCAATAAACGGCACGTCGTCGGCACAGTTCTGCATGACGGCTGCCGCAACATTTACGTCGATGTGATCGTTATGATCGTGCGTGGCCAGCACCGCATCGATCTGACGAATGGCAAACGGATCAAGAACAAACGGCGTGGTACGCAGGTTTGGCTGCAGTTTCTTCACGCCCGCCATGCGTTGCATCTGGTGACCGGTTTTCATCAGCGGGTTACCGTGACTCTGTTTACCCGTACCGCACCAGAAATCGACGCAGACGTTAGTCCCGCCTTCAGACTTTAGCCAAATTCCGGTACAGCCAAGCCACCACATAGCGAAAGTGCCAGGTGCGACCTGTTCCTGCTCGATCTCTTCATTGAGCCAGCTTCCCCACTCCGGGAATGTGCTCAGAATCCATGATTCACGCGTGATGCTTTTTACTTTACTCATCGCAATTACCTTCATGTTTGTTCAAGTTGAATCAAGTTGTGATTTGTTTTGATTGATACTGACATCATTTTCTCAAGAAGGCAATGCGCTGATTTTTGGTGTTGAATGGGAAAATGTGAACAAATTACAACGTGACAAGATGGTTTATATGAAATGTATTTTTGTATTTTATTGTTTTAAATGAATTTATTTTGGCGTGTATGAATTTGAAGTAAATCCACTCTGCAAGTAAGAGAATTATTTGCGTACTTCATCACATTTAATCAAATTCAATCTTGTTGTGATTACTTTTGAAAATTAGAGTGAGGGCACAACATCCTGGGCATCTGTAATGAATGTTCAGCAACTTCGTCTACTGGAGATCGTTATGGAGATCCTCTACAACATCTTTACCGTCTTTTTTAATCAGGTCATGACCAATGCACCGTTGCTGTTGGGTATTGTGACCTGCCTCGGCTATATCCTGTTGCGTAAAAGTGTCAGCGTCATTATCAAAGGCACGATCAAAACGATTATCGGTTTTATGTTATTGCAGGCAGGGGCGGGCATTCTGACCAGCACGTTTAAACCGGTGGTGGCGAAGATGTCTGAGGTTTACGGTATCAATGGCGCGATCTCCGATACCTATGCCTCCATGATGGCAACCATCGAACGAATGGGTGATGCCTACAGTTGGGTAGGGTACGCCGTACTGTTAGCGCTGGCGCTGAACATTTGTTACGTACTGCTACGGCGTATTACCGGCATTCGAACCATCATGCTGACTGGGCACATCATGTTCCAGCAGGCGGGGCTGATTGCTGTCTCTTTCTACATCTTTGGTTACCCGATGTGGACCACCATCATCTGTACCGCGGTGCTGGTGTCGCTCTACTGGGGGATTACCTCCAATATGATGTACAAACCGACGCAGGAAGTGACCGACGGCTGCGGTTTTTCCATCGGTCACCAGCAGCAGTTCGCCTCCTGGATTGCTTACAAAGTCGCGCCGTATCTGGGTAAGAAAGAGGAGAGCGTAGAAGATCTCAAGCTGCCAGGCTGGCTGAATATCTTCCATGACAACATCGTTTCCACCGCGATTGTGATGACCATCTTTTTCGGGGCGATCCTGCTCTCTTTCGGCATAGATGTGGTTCAGGCGATGGCGGGTAAAACCCACTGGACGGTCTATATCCTGCAAACCGGTTTTTCGTTTGCTGTCGCTATCTTCATCATCACCCAGGGCGTACGTATGTTCGTTGCTGAACTTTCAGAAGCGTTCAACGGTATCTCTCAACGTCTGATCCCCGGCGCGGTGTTGGCTATCGACTGCGCAGCGATTTACAGCTTTGCCCCCAACGCGGTGGTCTGGGGCTTTATGTGGGGCACCATCGGCCAACTGATTGCGGTAGGTATTCTGGTTGCCTGCGGCTCTTCCATCCTGATTATCCCAGGCTTTATCCCGATGTTCTTCTCGAACGCCACTATCGGCGTATTTGCTAACCACTTTGGCGGCTGGCGCGCGGCGCTCAAGATTTGCCTGGTGATGGGGATGATCGAAATCTTCGGCTGCGTCTGGGCGGTTAAGCTCACCGGTATGAGCGCCTGGATGGGCATGGCGGACTGGTCAATTCTGGCACCGCCGATGATGCAAGGCTTTGCCTCCATCGGCATCGTGTTTATGGCCGTCATTATTTTGATTGCACTGGCTTATATGTTTTTCGCAGGACGCACGTTGCGCGCTGAGGAAGACGCAGAAAAACAACTGGCAGAACACTCTGCTTAATAAGGAGTTCCAATTATGACCGTACGTATTCTGGCTGTGTGTGGCAATGGGCAGGGCAGTTCCATGATCATGAAAATGAAAGTGGACCAGTTTTTAACCCAGTCAAATATTGACCATACGGTGAACAGCTGCGCAGTGGGTGAGTACAAAAGTGAACTGAACGGCGCGGATATCATCATCGCCTCTACCCATATTGCCGGTGAGATTACCGTTTCTGGCAATAAATATGTCGTCGGCGTACGCAACATGCTGTCTCCTGCCGATTTTGGGCCAAAACTGCTGGAAGTGATCAAAGCGCATTTCCCGCAGGACGTGAAGTAAGGGGCGGCATATGAAATTACGTGACTCGCTGGCAGACAATAATTCCATCCTTTTGCAAGCCGAGGCCAGTACCTGGCAGGAAGCGGTAAAGCTTGGCGTGGATCTGCTGGTTAAGGCTGATGTGGTTGAACCACGCTACTACCAGGCCATCCTTGATGGCGTTGAGCAGTTTGGCCCGTACTTTGTGATTGCGCCAGGCCTGGCAATGCCGCACGGCCGTCCGGAGGAAGGGGTTAAGAAAACCGGTTTTGCGCTGGTGACGCTGAAAATGCCGCTGGTGTTTAACCACGAAGATAACGACCCGGTCGATATTCTGATAACGATGGCGGCAGTTGATGCCAACACGCATCAGGAAGTGGGCATCATGCAGATCGTGAATCTCTTTGATGACGAAGCCAATTTCGACCGTTTACGCGCCTGTCGCACCGCGCAGGAAGTGTTGGATTTAATTGATAACGCCACTGCGGCGGCTGTTTAAAAGGATACACAAAATGTCATTACCTATGTTGCAGGTTGCGCTGGATAACCAATCAATGTCTTCCGCGTATGAAACGACGCGTCTGATTGCCGAAGAGGTCGATATCATTGAGGTGGGCACTATTCTTTGCGTGGCAGAGGGCGTGCGCGCCGTTCGCGATCTAAAGGCGCTTTACCCGCATAAAATTGTGCTGGCGGACGCCAAAATTGCCGATGCGGGAAAAATCCTCTCCCGCATGTGTTTCGAAGCCAACGCTGACTGGGTCACCGTCATCTGCTGTGCGGATATCAACACCACCAAGGGGGCACTGGAGGTGGCGAAAGAATTTAACGGTGATGTACAGATTGAACTGACGGGTTACTGGACCTGGGAGCAGGCGCAAGAGTGGCGTGACGCGGGCATTGGGCAAGTTGTGTATCACCGCAGCCGTGATGCGCAGGCAGCAGGTGTGGCGTGGGGAGAGGCGGATATCAGCGCGATCAAACGCCTGTCCGAGATGGGCTTTAAAGTCACCGTCACCGGCGGTCTGGCGTTGGAAGATCTGCCGCTGTTCCAGGGAATTCCGATTCACGTATTTATTGCCGGTCGCAGCATTCGCGATGCCGCCTCTCCGGTGGAAGCGGCCCGTCAGTTCAAACGTTCTATCGCCCAGCTGTGGGGATAAGGAGCGACTATGTTGTCGAAACAGGTCCCGCTCGGTATTTATGAAAAGGCACTCCCCGGCGGGGAGTGCTGGCTGGAGCGCTTGCAGTTGGCGAAGGAACTGGGCTTTGACTTTGTCGAAATGTCGGTTGATGAAACCGACGCTCGCCTGGCGCGTCTTGACTGGAACCGCGAGCAGCGACTGGCGCTGGTGGCCGCTATCGCCGAGACAGGGATACGGGTACCGTCCATGTGCCTGAGCGCTCATCGTCGTTTCCCGCTTGGCAGTGAAGATGATGCGGTGCGCGAACAGGGGCTGGAGATCATGCGTAAAGCCATTCAGTTTGCGCAGGATATCGGTATTCGCGTTATTCAACTGGCGGGTTACGACGTTTATTACCAGCAGGCCAATAACGAAACGCGTCGTCGGTTTCGCGATGGGCTGAAAGAAAGCGTAGAGATGGCGAGCCGTGCACAGGTGACGCTGGCGATGGAAATCATGGATTATCCACTGATGAATTCGATCAGTAAGGCGCTGGGATACGCTCACTATCTCAACAATCCGTGGTTCCAGTTGTATCCCGATATCGGCAATTTGTCGGCGTGGGACAACGATGTGCAGATGGAGCTGCAGGCGGGAATGGGCCATATCGTTGCCGTACACGTGAAAGATACCAAACCCGGCGTATTCAAAAATGTGCCGTTTGGTGAAGGGGTTGTCGATTTCGAACGTTGTTTTGCGACGCTCAAACAGAGTGGGTATTGCGGGCCATACTTGATTGAGATGTGGAGTGAAACGTCGGACGATCCGGCTCGTGAAGTGGCGAAGGCGCGCGACTGGGTGAAAGCGCGTATGGCCAGCGCCGGTCTGGTGGAGGCGGTGTAATGCAAAAACTCAAACAGCAGGTTTTTGAGGCTAATATGGATCTGCCGCGCTACGGGCTGGTGACGTTTACCTGGGGTAATGTCAGCGCCATCGACCGCGAACGCGGGATGGTGGTGATTAAGCCCAGCGGCGTCGACTACCAGACAATGACAGTGGACGACATGGTGGTTGTGGATCTGCACGGCAACGTGGTGGAAGGACGCTATCGTCCTTCTTCCGATACCGCCACCCATCTGGCGCTGTATCGTCGCTATTCCTCTCTTGGCGGCGTGGTGCATACCCACTCAACCCACGCGACGGCATGGGCGCAGGCAGGTCTGGCAATTCCTGCGCTAGGCACGACGCATGCGGACTACTTCTTTGGTGATATCCCCTGCACCCGGGCGTTAACTGAAGCGGAAGTTCAGGATGAGTATGAGCTGAACACGGGTAAAGTGATTGTTGAAACGCTGGGGGAGGTGGAACCTTTGCATACGCCAGGCGTAGTGGTGTACCAACATGGCCCGTTTGCCTGGGGCAAAGACGCTCATGACGCGGTACATAACGCGGTGGTGATGGAAGAGGTGGCAAAAATGGCATGGATTGCGCGTGGCATTAATCCGGCACTCAGCGCTATCGACAGTTATCTGATGAATAAGCACTTCATGCGTAAGCACGGCCCAAATGCCTATTACGGGCAGAAGTAGGAAAAAACGTTCCGGAGCCAACTCTTCATGGGGATGAGATCGGTCTGGCTTCGGGATTGTTTTGCAAAAAAAGCCCCCAGTGAAGGGGGCAAGTCAAACTGTGGCAATGTTCTCGTTGGTTATTTCTGGTGTTAACGATAAATATCTGCACTGGCGTGCATATTTCCGTTACTACCGGGTTCCCTGGTGAGGATCACGTGGTAGTAGGTTGCGCCTTGCGCATCGGTCTCTTCATTCAGGGCCTGAGTGGCTTCACTTTCAGTGGCGAAGTTATGATTTATGTAAATGACGCCTAAGCTCTGCACATCATCCATGTTCCTGGCCTGATGGTTATCAATTTTGATGGCTGCCGTTGCATTTGCACTGAGCAAAAGCACAGCCAGAAGGGTCAAAACACGGGCTCGCATATGTACCTCCTCGACTGCGGTCTCTGGTTGCCTCTCTCCTGTGAGTGATTAACTTCTGATGTAATTTTAACCGCTACCAGCGTAGTCGATAGCGACCATTTCTGATGCAGTTGTTCAAAAAATTACCGCATAGCCATCTTTTCTTTAATTAACAGTCTGCTGGTGTATACCGCTGCGGTGAAAAAATACCTGCCTTTCGCGCATAAGCTCTTACTAAATAGTCAATTTAATCGGGTGAGTACGCCGTTTATAGTGAGCCGGATAATTAATGTAACTTTATGATAATAAGGCAAAAACTTATGGATACTTCATTCATGGATTTCAGCTATTTCGTGGTTATGTTTATGGTCGCGCTGGTGGCTGGCTTTATTAACGTGGTGTCGGGTGGTGGTGGATTTCTCTCTATTGGCGCACTCTTAATTTCTGGTTTACCCCCGGCTAATGCGCTGGCAACCAATAAAATTCAGGCTCTGGGTAGCTCGCTGACCTCCGGAATTTACTTTTTACGCCGAGGACATATCAACGTGCAGGAGCACAAGTATGTGTTTTTATCTGCCTTTATCGGTTCTGCGCTGGGAACGACGCTTATCCAGTTCATTGAACCGGAACTGCTGAAGAAACTGCTCCCAATCCTGATTATCGCAGTCGCCATTTACTTTATTTTTGCGCCAAACCTTAGCGAACCGAAAAGAAAGCAGCAGGTATCCCTGTTTCTCTTCTCGTTGATCGGTGGGGGATGTATTGGTTTTTATGATGGCTTTCTCGGTGCTGGGGCAGGTTCCTTTTATACCCTCAGCTATATTCTGCTGTGGGGATACAGTATTGATAAAGCGCAAATCCACTCGAATTTTATTAACCTGGCGTCGAACATCGCCTCGATTTTGTTCTTCATTTTCGGCGGTAAAATGATCTGGTCGCTGGGTTTGGTGATGTTTGCAGGGCAATCCCTTGGCGCACGTCTTGGTGCGACAGTCGTACTGACGCGCGGTAAGAAAGTCATCCGACCCATGATTGTGATTGTCTCCATTTGTATCAGCATCAAAATGCTGCTGGATATGTATTAATGGCGACATGATAAATAATCGTACAAGCACCTTGAGTTTACCTGCTGACCCCAGTATTATGACGCGTCATTTTTCAGCCGACCTTTAACACGTTCCTTGCCTCCATGGGCCTCGGCTGACCCAGACAGGAGGCTGAATAATCCGTAAGGAGCAATTCGATGCGTCATTACGAAATCGTTTTTATGGTCCATCCTGACCAGAGCGAACAGGTTCCGGGTATGATCGAACGCTACACTGCTGCCATCACTGGTGCAGAAGGCACGATCCACCGTCTGGAAGACTGGGGCCGCCGTCAGCTGGCTTACCCGATCAACAAACTGCACAAAGCTCACTACGTTCTGATGAACGTTGAAGCGCCGCAGGAAGTGATCGATGAGCTGGAAACTACCTTCCGCTTCAACGATGCCGTTATCCGCAGCATGGTTATGCGTACTAAACACGCTGTTACCGAAGCATCTCCGATGGTTAAAGCGAAAGACGAGCGTCGTGAACGTCGCGATGATTTCGCTAACGAAACCGCAGATGATGCTGAAGCTGGGGATTCTGAAGAGTAATTTCTGATGACCAACCGTCTGGCGTTGTCCGGCACCGTGTGCAGGGCTCCCCTTCGAAAGGTCAGTCCATCAGGAATTCCTCATTGCCAGTTCGTGCTTGAGCATCGTTCTGTGCAGGAGGAAGCCGGGTTTCACCGGCAGGCGTGGTGCCAAATGCCCGTTATTATTAGCGGACACGAAAACCAAGCCATTACTCACAGTATAACGGTCGGTAGCGCAGTGACCGTTCAGGGGTTCATCTCTTGCCACAAGGCAAAGAACGGCCTGAGCAAAATGGTTCTGCATGCCGAGCAGATTGAATTGATAGATTCTGGAGACTAGCCATATGGCACGTTATTTCCGTCGTCGCAAGTTCTGCCGTTTCACCGCGGAAGGCGTTCAAGAGATCGACTATAAAGATATCGCTACGCTGAAAAACTACATCACCGAAAGCGGTAAGATTGTCCCAAGCCGTATCACCGGTACCCGTGCAAAATACCAGCGTCAGCTGGCTCGCGCTATCAAACGCGCTCGCTACCTGTCCCTGCTGCCGTACACTGATCGTCATCAGTAATCGGTCACGGTCCATTAATACGACTTTGAGAGGATAAGGTAATGCAAGTTATTCTGCTTGATAAAGTAGCAAACCTGGGTAGCCTGGGTGATCAGGTTAACGTTAAAGCGGGCTATGCTCGTAACTTCCTGGTACCACAGGGTAAAGCTGTTCCTGCTACCAAGAAAAACGTTGAATTTTTCGAAGCGCGTCGCGCTGAGCTGGAAGCTAAACTGGCTGACGTTCTGTCCGCTGCTGAAGCTCGTGCTGAGAAAATCAACGCACTGGAAACCGTAACCATCGCGTCTAAAGCTGGCGACGAAGGTAAACTGTTCGGTTCCATCGGTACTCGCGACATCGCTGACGCTGTAACTGCAGCTGGCGTTGAAGTAGCTAAGAGCGAAGTTCGTCTGCCGAACGGCGTTCTGCGTACCACTGGCGAGCACGAAGTGAGCTTCCAGGTTCACAGCGAAGTGTTTGCTAAGCTGACTGTAAACGTAGTTGCAGAATAAGTTTTTATTCTGATGACCGCGTAAAAGCGCCGGCCCTGTGCCGGCGTTTTGCTTTTCTGTTCCCCCGCTTTTCTCTCTGGCTATTCTTTATCCTTTTCGGGATAATCACAAAAATAAAACATTATTTCAAAGTGGTGATGGAATGGAACCAACGCACCAACCTCTGTTTGCGCGTAAAAATATTGTCTACCTGAGCGCGGCGTTCTGCTGCCTGCTGTGGGGGAGCGCCTATCCGGCGATCAAAAGCGGATATGAGATCTTCCAGATTGCCACGGATGACATTCCCTCAAAGATTGTCTTTGCCGGATATCGCTTTCTGTTTGCGGGATTATTGCTGCTACTGCTGGCGGTAGCGCAGCGTAAACCGATTGGCCGGTTAAGCCCGCGTCAGTACGGCCAACTCACGCTGTTGGGGCTAACGCAAACCTCGCTGCAATACATCTTCTTCTACATTGGCCTGGCGTTCACGACGGGAGTGAAAGGGTCCATCATGAATGCGACCGGGACCTTCTTCAGCGTGCTGCTGGCCCATTTTATCTACCATAACGACAAACTGAGCTACAACAAAGCGCTGGGCTGTATTCTGGGCTTTACCGGCGTAATGGTGGTGAACTTTAGCAGTGGAATGGATTTTAGCTTCAGCCTGTTAGGCGACGGCTCAGTAGTGATGGCAGCCTTTATTCTCTCTGCTGCCACGCTATATGGAAAACGTATTTCTCAGACGGTGGACCCGACGGTAATGACAGGGTACCAGTTGGGCGGTGGCGGCCTGGCGTTGGTTATCGGCGGCTACGCTTTTGGCGGCACGCTAACCGTACACGGTGCGTCTTCGGTGGCGATTCTCGGCTACCTGACGTTACTCTCTTCGGTCGCTTTCGCCTTGTGGAGTATTCTGCTCAAGCATAATCGCGTGGGGATGATTGCGCCGTTTAACTTCCTGATCCCGGTTTCGGGTGCAGTGCTGTCGGCAATATTCCTCGGTGAAAACATTCTCGAATGGAAATATGCGGTAGCGCTGGTGCTGGTGTGTTCGGGGATCTGGTGGGTGAACAAGGTGAAACGCTGACGTTTCACCTTGATGCCTGATGGCGCTATCTCTTATCAGGCCTGGAATCGCGGGGTCACAGTGCTTAACGGGCGCGGATAAAACTGCCGTTAGGCTGGCGGGTAAACAGTACCTGCTGACCATTCCCGGTATCAATGGTTAATCCCGTCACCACGCCATTGGCATTCTGCCTGATCTGTATCATCTGACCGTCTTTCAGATTGCTCAGTGGTTTTCCGGCGCCTTCAACCTGTGCCATCGCATACACATCGGTTGGCGGGAGGTTATGGTCACGGAATACCTGCGCCAGCGTTTTACCTGAGTCTACGCGGTAGGAGCGCCACTGCTGGTCAATTCCGCTATCCTGTTGGAAAGGTTGTGTCTGCGGCTGAGATTGCTGGACCTGAGGTTGTGCATCAGGTTCTCCTTCCTGGATTGGCTCTGGCGCAACCGGAGCGACCTGGCCGGGATCATTTTGCGGCGGGACAAGCTGTGCCTGCAGCTGAGCCTCGGTCGGTGGCTGCGACTGTGACTGTAAATCCAGTTGGGCAGTACGCGTCACCACAGGGGTATCGCTGGTGTCACTGGAAGGGAGCAGGAAACCTATCACCAACACAATAGCAGCAATAATAATGCCGCGGCGGTGCATAGGCGGTAGCGGGTCCATAATGCGAAAATTGTCCGGTGCATGCCAGATTTTCGCCAGGGTTGGTTTTAATTCAAAGCGCCCGGGCATGGCTTTCCTCCTGCTCCGCGTCTCGTTCCTCGATCATAGAGTATAGATGGCTAACGCTATGATGTTCGTCATATTACCCGCTTTCGTGACGTCAACGCGGGATATTCCTATTGTTTATGTTTCCTCGCGATTTGTCATCTGTTCCCGAGACAAAGTTTTACCGGATGCGGCATGGCTGATATGCTGCCCGCTACTTTACATCCGATGAAAGGAAATATGATGGCTAACCCGACTTTTGACACTATCGAAGCGCAAGCAAGCTACGGCATTGGTTTGCAGGTAGGACAACAGCTGAGCGAATCCGGACTGGAAGGACTGTTGCCTGAAGCGCTGGTAGCGGGTATCGCTGACGCGCTGGAAGGTAAGCACCCGGCAGTGCCGGTTGATGTTGTGCATCGCGCACTGCGTGAAATCCACGAACGTGCTGATGCAGTTCGTCGCGAGCGTTTCCAGGCTATGGCGGCTGATGGCGTCAAATATCTGGAAGAAAACCGTGAGAAAGACGGTGTGAACAGCACTGAATCTGGTTTGCAGTTCCGTGTTCTGACCCAGGGTGAAGGTGCTATTCCGGCACGTACTGACCGCGTTCGCGTGCACTACACCGGTAAGCTGATCGACGGTACCGTGTTTGACAGCTCTGTCGCACGTGGCGAACCGGCTGAATTCCCGGTTAACGGCGTAATCCCAGGCTGGATTGAAGCGCTGACCCTGATGCCGGTAGGTTCCAAATGGGAACTGACTATTCCTCAGGAACTGGCTTACGGCGAGCGTGGCGCTGGCGCGTCCATTCCTCCGTTCAGCACGCTGGTGTTCGAAGTTGAGCTGCTTGAGATCCTGTAAGCAGTGACTTCTGTTCCCCCCGAGGCCGGGGGGAGCAAAAAAATAGCGTGAAAAGCTATAGTTACGTCGTTGTCGATATTTTATCTTGCAAATGCCCCATCAGCGTGTATTTTTGTGAGCTGATTCGCGCTATCAGAGTGATATGACACTCACTTTAAACATTAAATTAACATTATATCTAAATCTTAGTATTCATCCCGCCAATTCTTACCTAATATCGATGAGTCCTGATAACAGGATCGTCGTATCATAGACACACTAAAGGCCGTAGAGCCTGAACAACACAGACAGGTACAGGAAGAAAAAACATGGTAGATCAGGTAAAAGTCGACACCGCTGAAGAGGCGTCGTCTGAACAGTCGCTACGGCGCAATCTCACAAACCGTCATATTCAACTTATTGCTATTGGTGGCGCTATCGGTACTGGCCTGTTTATGGGCTCCGGTAAAACCATCAGTCTCGCCGGACCGTCGATCATCTTTGTGTATATGATCATCGGTTTTATGCTGTTTTTCGTGATGCGTGCAATGGGTGAATTGCTGCTCTCGAATCTGGAGTACAAATCGTTTAGTGATTTTGCCTCTGACCTGCTCGGGCCATGGGCCGGGTATTTTACCGGTTGGACCTACTGGTTTTGCTGGGTCGTTACCGGGATGGCAGACGTTGTCGCCATTACCGCGTATGCGCAATTCTGGTTCCCCGAACTCTCAGACTGGGTCGCCTCGCTGGCGGTGATCGTGCTACTGCTGAGCCTTAACCTCGCCACCGTAAAAATGTTCGGTGAGATGGAGTTTTGGTTCGCGATGATCAAAATCGTTGCCATTATCGGCCTGATTGTCGTCGGTCTGGTGATGGTGCTGACGCACTTCCAGTCGCCAACCGGCGTTCAGGCATCGTTCACGCACTTGTGGAATGACGGTGGCTGGTTCCCGAAAGGTCTGAGCGGCTTCTTTGCCGGCTTCCAGATAGCGGTGTTCGCATTTGTGGGTATTGAGCTGGTGGGTACGACCGCAGCGGAAACCAAGGACCCGGAGAAATCTCTGCCGCGCGCCATTAACTCGATTCCAATCCGTATCATCATGTTCTACGTGTTCGCGCTGATCGTGATTATGTCCGTTACGCCGTGGAGCTCGGTAGTGCCAACCAAGAGCCCATTCGTTGAACTGTTTGTGTTGGTTGGTCTGCCTGCTGCGGCGAGCCTGATCAACTTTGTGGTGCTGACTTCAGCTGCCTCTTCTGCAAACAGCGGCGTGTTCTCTACCAGCCGTATGCTGTTCGGTCTGGCGCAGGAAGGCGTTGCGCCTAAAGCGTTTGCCAAGCTGTCTAAACGCGCAGTTCCGGCGAAGGGTTTAACCTTCTCCTGTATCTGTCTTCTGGGCGGCGTGGTGATGCTGTACGTGAACCCGAGCGTGATTGGCGCCTTCACCATGATCACCACCGTATCGGCGATTCTGTTCATGTTCGTCTGGACCATCATTCTTTGCTCGTACCTGGTGTACCGCAAGCAGCGTCCTCACCTGCATGAAAAATCAATCTACAAGATGCCGTTAGGCAAGCTGATGTGCTGGGTATGTATGGCGTTTTTCGTCTTTGTACTGGTACTGCTGACGCTGGAAGAAGATACCCGCCAGGCGCTGATTGTGACGCCGCTGTGGTTCATCGCGCTGGGTCTGGGCTGGTTGTTTATCGGTAAGAAACGTATGGCAGGCGTGCGATAATCGCTAAGCAGTGAGATGTTGGCCGGATAAGGCGTTTACGCCGCATCCGGCAATATGCTGGCGGGATTGCCTGATGCGGCTTCGCCTTATCAGGCCTACGTTCGAGGTCGTTGTAGGCCCGGTAAGCGCTAGCGCCACCGGGCTTTTTTATTCACCTGCGAGGGCACGCGGGAACAACACATTGTTTTCCAGGCTGATGTGTTCCATCAGGTCGTCGATCATCTCGTTAATGCCGTTATACATGGCTTTCCAGGTAGTGCAGGCCTCTGGTGGCGGCGTTACGTTATGGGTGATGTGTTTGATCACTTCCACCAGTTCACCCGCATCGTCATGTTCGCTTTCCATCACGCTGATTGGCCCCATCGCCTGGCTACCCATGCCCTGTTTGATCATCGGGAACAGGATCTGTTCTTCTTTCATCATGTGGCTGGACAGCTCTTCATGCAGCATGGTCAGGTTTTTCGCCAGACCGCGCGGTACGTTCGGTTTGTCTGCGTGAACGCGTTCAACTTTAGTGGCCTGCAGGATCAGCTCCGGCAGCTGTTCGCGGTGTCTGTCGTGATAACGCACGATGATATGGTCGATGATTTCAGCCAGAGCCACGGTACGCCAGTCTTTCTCCAGCGGCTGTTCAGCCAGCTGCGCGAGCTGCGCCTCAATAACGTCTAAATCCAGCTCTTTACGCGCGGCAGCGCGTGCCAGCGTTTGCTTACCGCCGCAGCAGTAATCCATATCGTATTTACGAAACAGGGCCGAAGCGCGAGGGATAGAGAGCGCCAGTTCACCTAAAGGTTGATCGCGATAAGACATTGCCGTTACCTCATTCTCAATAATATAAGATGTATTTTAAATGCAACTTATGGCGAAGGATATAACCCTTTCGGGGTGGGGCGTTTTGTGATGGGCGTCACGAAAATTTCTTATCTCGTTAAGATGCTGAATCTTATTGGAAAGGAGAAGTACGGCGAAAAAAGCCGCACGACAGGATTAAATAAGCGCACGCCGCTGCCGATAGTTAGACCTCAGACAATACCTGCATAATAAAAGGCTACAGATGTTCAAACGAATCAAAGTGATAACCTTACTTATCACCGTGTTACTCGCGCTGGGCGCAATGCAGCTCATCTCCGCGGGCGTCTTTATTGGCGCACTCAATAACGATAAGCAGAACTTTAACGTGTCTCAACTTTCCAGCCAGAACGTGGCCGAGTTTACCGATGCGTGGATTAGCCTGAACCAGGCTCGCGTCACGCTCAACCGGGGCATGCTGCGTTTACAGGGAACGATGGCCAGCGATATTAACGGCGGTCAGCTGCAGGAGCTGGTGAACACGGCAAATCGCCTGTTGGCCGAATCGAAAGAGCATTACGATAAATACTACGCTCTTCCGGAAACGCCGGGGCTGGATGAGCATCTGGCCGATCGACTGGAAGAGCAGTACGGCATCTATTCTGCGACGCTGGCAAAAATGAACGCGCTGCTGGCTGAAGGAAAGCTGGAAGAGATGTTCAAGCAGAATGCCGAGCAAAAGCAAACGGCCATGCAGGACGTTTATCGGCAATGGCGTAGCGCGCAAACGGCGCTGGCCGCTGCCGGAGTGCAGGACAATGAGAGTGATTACCAGAAGATAATCTGGCTGCTGTCCGCGGTGATGCTGATTGTCGTCACCGTGATTATCGCCAGTTGGCTGGCGATGCAGCGAGTGCTGCTCAAGCCGCTCCACGAGGTGATGGGACATATTCGCTACATTGCCGCCGGTGACCTGACACACAGCATCAACGCCGATGGCAGCAATGAAATGGCGCTGCTGGCAAGTAACGTCCGTGACATGCAGCAGGCGCTGGCGAATACGGTCAGCGTGGTGCGTGACGGGGCCGATACCATCTATACCGGCGCGGGTGAAATCGCCGCAGGCAGTAACGATCTCTCTTCACGTACCGAGCAGCAGGCCGCCTCTCTGGAAGAGACCGCAGCCAGCATGGAACAACTTACCGCAACCGTGAGACAGAACGCAGATAACGCGCGTCAGGCGACCAGTCTGGCAAAAAATGCTTCACAGACGGCGCAAAAAGGCGGAACCGTGGTTGATGGTGTGGTGCGTACGATGGATGAAATCGCCACCAGTTCCAGCAAAATCGCGCAAATTACCAATGTTATCGACGGTATTGCCTTCCAGACCAATATCCTTGCGCTAAACGCGGCGGTGGAAGCGGCGCGTGCGGGCGAGCAGGGGCGCGGATTTGCCGTGGTCGCAGGCGAGGTTCGGACGCTGGCGCAGCGTAGCGCTCAGGCGGCGAAGGAGATCAAAGCGCTGATAGATGACTCAGGGAATCGGGTCAATGCCGGTACGGCGCTGGTGCATGAAGCGGGCGAAACGATGGCGGAAATAGTTAGCGCTGTGACCCGCGTGACCGACATCATGGGGGAGATTGCCTCAGCTTCTGATGAACAAAGTCGGGGTATCGATCAGGTAGGCCAGGCGGTTGCCGAAATGGATCGCGTCACGCAGCAAAACGCCTCGCTGGTAGAAGAATCCGCTTCCGCCGCTGCTGCGCTTGAAGAGCAGGCCGCGCGGTTGAACCAGACGGTAGCGGTGTTTAAGGTGTCGCGCCGGATGGCGGCGTAAACGCCTTATCCGGCCTACATGAGATCGTACAGTCCTTGTAGGCCGGATAAGCAGTGCCATCCGGCACATTATGATTGTGAAACCACCACGACGCTCGGTTTCTGCGGCTTGGCTCTGACTGCTATCACCACCCCAACCATCAGTAGCGCAATACCGCTAACCGTCAGCAGAGGTGGAAATTCCTGACGCAGAATAAAGGTGTACAACAGGCCAGCCAGCGTTTCGAAGACAATCAACGGGCCGAGGATCACCGTCGGCAATTTTTGGCTGGCGACGTTCCAGCACAGTGCGCCAACCCACGAACACAATACCGCAATGGCTATCATCAGACCGATAAACACGCCCGGACGCGGACCGAAGGGTAGAGCGAAGTCCGGTGTTTGCCCGTTCAGCCACAGGCAGGCGGCAATGTAACCGAGCAGAGAAACGGGCAACGTTACCAGAGCCTGGGCCGTCGCCCACATCATCGGGTGCTTATCCGGATTCTCGCGCAGCCAGCGGGCATTACGCAGCGCGTACCATGCCCAACACACCACCGAGACAAGCGCCAGCGCGATGCCGGAACCATAACGCCAGCCACTAAAGTCTGGTAACCCCTGATTCAGCTCCGAGATATTCACGCACAGCAGTCCTATACCAATCAATACCAGCGCAGGCGACAGACGCCACCATGATAATTTGCCGTCACGCTGGCTGTAGAGTAGGTTAGCGAAGACCGGGATCACCACCGGCAATGTACCAATAATCATCGTGGAGACCGGTGCGCCGGTGCGCTGGATGGCGCTTGCCAGGCAAACGTAATAAATCAGATTCCCCATCATTGTTAGCGTCAGCGCAGTTACCCAGTCTTTCCGCACGAGTTGACGCAGGCGCGCACGTCCCAGCCAGGCAATCGGCAATGCGATCAGCCCCAGCGCCAGATAACGCCCCATCGACTGCAATACCGCCGGGTATTCCGGTACGATCAGCGGTCCAACAAAAATTAATCCCCACATCAGCCCGGCCAACAGGGCATACAACACACCGCTAATCATTTTTGACATCCACATCGTTTAACAATGAGTCGAGTGTAGGCAGGAAAAATGCTGCCGTATTGTATGAGATTGCTGATCAACGCCGGACGACTTGTTTCTGATAACGCACCGGCGTAATGCCGTAGCGATGGGTAAACGCGCGGGTGAGATGCGACTGGTCGGTGAGGCCGGTTGCGGCGGCGACCTCTGCGGCGGGCATACCGTAAGTGAGAAAACCTTTGGCTCGCCACAGCCGGATCGCCATCAGCATCTGGTGCGGCGTGACGTGGAAATGAGACTTAAACTGGCGCTGAAAATGCCAGGGACTCAGCGATGCAACCCGCGCCAGCTCGTCGAGCGTGACCGGATGCATATAATTATCGTGCAGATACTCACGTACCCGTTCAAAGCGATGCGCCCCCTCCGTTAATACTGGCGCATGGCGGGCCAGCGGCTGGAACGTGTCGATCAGATCGAGTAGGAGTCCTTTTTGCGCCAGCGGATCCTCCGTGTTCCACAGGCCGTGGATCAGCGAGCAGATCTGGCGCGAGCGCAGCGGATCGTGACGCGTTACGTCATGAAACCACCAGTGGCGGATCCCGGTGACCTCTTCCAGAAGGTCGGGTTCAAGGTAAATCATCCGATAGCGCCAGCCGTCGGCGGTTTCGGCTTCGCCGGTATGCAGCTCATCGGGATTCATGGTGACGACGGAATGGGCGGGGGCAACATACTGCGTGCCGCGATAACGAAAACGTTCGGCTCCGGCTTCTATCGCGCCAATGCCAAACGCTTCATGGGTGTGCGGCTCGAAAGCGTAACGCGAGATGTGTGCATGATACAGCTCAACGCCCGGCACCTGCGCCAGATGGCGAAAGCGGGCGCTGTCTTTCTCATCAATAAACTGCTCAGGTACACCTTGCACGTTTTCTCTCCCCACGCATCATCCTGTCATTATCAGAGAGGATGCGCGGGGATGCCACCACAATTAACTAATTTTTAACACTTACACGATGCCTTTGACGCTGTCAGCCAACGAGGTGGTCGGGCGACCAATCAGTTTGCTCAGCGTATGGCTGTCGTCGAACAGACCACCTTTGGAGGCGCCAGTGTCTGAGTCAGCCAGCATGTCCGCCAGCCCGGCAGGCAGGCCTACACCTTTTAGCGCGGCGGCAAAATCTGCTTCGCTCAGGTTCTGATACACCACTTTTTTACCACTCTGTTTTGCCAGCTCGGCAGCCAACTGGCTCAGGGTCCAGCCTGCGTCGCCCGCCAGTTCATAAGTTTTACCGGCGTGACCGTCTTCACTGATGACGCGCGCGGCGGCAGCGGCATAGTCGGCGCGGGTCGCTGAGGCAATTTTGCCTTCACCTGCAGCCCCGATAAACACGCCGTGTTCCAGTGCAGCCGGTGCGCTGGCGAGATAGTTTTCGGTGTACCAGCCGTTACGCAGCAGCGCGTAGGCGATACCGGATTCAGCCAGCATCTTCTCGGTTGCCACATGCTCATCAGCCAGCCCCAGCGGGGAGGTGTCGGCGTGCAGCAGGCTGGTGTAGGCGATGAATTTCACGTGCTCGGCTTTCGCTGCGTTAATCACGTTGCGATGCTGCGGGGCGCGTTGTCCCACTTCGCTGGAGGAGATTAGCAGTAGCTTGTCGATACCCTGTAAGGCAGTTGTAAAGGCGGCTTCATCGCTGTAATCCGCCTGACGAACGGTAATGCCCTGCTGGCTAAGCGCCGTCGCTTTAGCGGGATTACGCACAATTGCCACAATCTGGCTGGCAGGAACGGTTTTCAGCAGAGATTCAATAACGTGTTGGCCCAGTTGGCCGGTGGCGCCGGTAATTGCGATCATGGAGTGACTCCTTGGTATTGGTCTTGTGTTTAATCACGCTAACACCTAAACTTACTTTTAGTAAGTACGCACAAAAAGGTTAGTATGAAAATGACAGCATCGACGCTCTCCCAGCAGTTACGCGATGGCAACTTGTTTGCCGAACAGTGTCCCTCCCGTGAGGTGTTAAAACACGTCACCAGCCGCTGGGGCGTGTTGATTCTGGTGGCGCTGCGCGACGGTACGCACCGTTTCAGCGATTTGCGCCGTAAGATGGGCGGGGTCAGTGAAAAGATGCTGGCGCAATCCTTGCAAGCGTTAGAGCATGACGGGTTTATCAATCGGGTGTCGTATCCGGTGGTGCCGCCGCACGTGGAGTATAGCCTGACGCCGTTGGGTGAGCAGGTGAGCGATAAAGTCGCCGCGCTGGCGGACTGGATAGAACTGAATTTGCCGCAGGTTTTAGCGCAGCGGGACGAACGGGCTGCGTAGTTTTGTAGGCCGGATAAGACGCTATTGCGCCGCATCCGGCACGAAAATTACTTACTTAAATCCAGCTGATAAATAGCGAAACCGATGTCATCGGTCGCGACTTTCTTCAGCGGATACTGGCCTTTCTCTTTAATAAATGCCGCGGCTTTATCAGACGGTGATGTTTCAAAGCGAATATCCAGCGGCGTATCGCTATGAATTGGCGCCAGACGCCAGTTGTTATCTGCCGCCGGGTGAATTTCACCGGCACGCTTCGTCTCAGCACCAATCCAGGCCGCCAGCACCGAGCGGTTTTCATCCGGAGAAGCAAACGCGATGTGGCTGTCGCCGGTTCCGGCAAACTTACCGCCGTAGGCGCGGTAGTTGTTGGTCGCGACGAGGAAGGTGGCATTCGGATCGATTGGTTTGCCGTTAAAGGTCAGATTTTTAATACGTTCCGCTTTCGGGTTAATGGTCTGACATTCACCGTCGTAGCGGGCGGGTTGTGAAACATCAATCTGATAATTCACGCCGTCAATCACGTCGAAGTTATAGGTACGGAATCCATCCCAGTTAATCAACGACTGTGGTTTGCTGCTGTGGATATCAATCTGATTGAACTGCCCGGCAGAACATTCCAGCCACTCTTTCACCTCTTTACCACTGGCTTTCACTACCACCAGAGTGTTGGGATAGAGATACAAATCAGCGGCGTTACGGAAGGTTAACTGACCTTTTTCGACTTCTACGAAGCTTGCCGGATCGTTCTTGCGTCCACCGACCTTAAACGGCGCGGCGGCGGAAAGTACCGGTAGTTTTGCCAGATCCGGATCGCCCTGAATAAAGTGTTCTACATAGGCTTTCTGCGCGTTGTTCACCACCTGTACGGTCGGGTCATCCTGTACCAGCGCCAGATAGCTGTACATGTTGTCGGCGGATTTACCGATCGGTTTGCTGACAAACTCACGCGTGGCGTCGTGATCGGCTTTCAGGATCTCAACGATTTTTTTGTCTTCTGCTGCCAGTGATTTTTTGGCTGCGGCGTCATAGATCGGGCGCGCCTCGGCTTTCGCCTGAGTGACTTGCCATTTACCGCTGTCGTTATTCAGCACTAAATCCACCACGCCCAGGTGATCGCCCCACATACCCGGCATCACAGCAGGAACCCCATTCAGCGTACCTTTTGTGATATCTGCGCCTTTAATATTGGCAAAGTCTTTACCCGGGAAGACGGCGTGAGCGTGACCAAACATAATGGCATCCACGCCCGGTACTTCGCTGAGGTAATAAACGGAGTTTTCCGCCATGGTTTGATATGGGTCGGCAGAAAGCCCGGAGTGAGCAACCACCACCACGACATCGGCGCCTTTTTCTCTCATTTCCGGAACGTATTTGCGTGCAGTTTCCGTAATGTCGTTCACCGTGACTTTGCCGCTGAGGTTGGCTTTATCCCAGGTCATAATCTGCGGTGGCACAAAGCCGATATAGCCAATCTTCAGCATCTGCTTGTTCCCTTCCTTGTCGACCACCTCAGTGTCTTTGATCAAGTAAGGCGTAAATAGCGGCTTCTTGGTCTTAACGTCGATGATATTGGCGTTAACGTAAGGGAATTTCGCCCCGGCCAGCGCGTTGTGCAGATACTCCAGACCGTAGTTGAATTCATGGTTGCCGAGGTTACCCACCGCGTAATCCAGGGTATTCAGCGCCTTATATACCGGGTGAGTTTCGCCCGCTTTCAGCCCCTTGGCCGCCATGTAATCTCCGAGCGGGCTGCCCTGAATCAGATCGCCATTATCAACCAGCACGCTGTTTTTGACTTCACCACGCGCAGCGTTGATCAGACTTGCCGTACGTACCAGACCGAATTTTTCAGTCGGTGTATCTTTGTAATAATCGAAATCCATCATATTGCTATGCAAATCAGTGGTTTCCATTATACGCAGATCGACGGTCGCGGCATTGACGCTGGCTGCAATCAGCGTTGCCAGAAGCGTTGCACTAAACTTAATCATCAGGGGGCATCCTTTTAAGATCTAAGCCACAAAAGAAAATGTATATAAATCTTCTTGCTTACAGAACTGTGAATCATGACATGAATATAGCGTTTAAAACCGCAGACGCTATCACAGTTGGCGGATCCCCTGACGATCGGGTATAAGTAAAACAACGAGTTAACACCACTGACAGAAACGAGGTGGAGAATGCTAGAACATGTATGCCAGCTTGCACGGAACGCGGGCGATGCCATTATGCAGGTCTACGATGGAATCAAACCGATGGAGATTACCAGCAAGCAGGATGATTCTCCGGTCACGGCGGCAGATATCGCCGCACATACGGTGATCCTCGAAGGATTACTGGCGCTGACGCCGGATATTCCGGTTCTGTCTGAAGAGGCGCCTCCTGGCTGGGATGTTCGCCAGCATTGGCAGCGCTACTGGCTGGTGGACCCGCTGGACGGGACCAAAGAGTTCATTAAGCGTAACGGTGAATTTACCGTCAATATTGCGCTGATCGAGAAAGGAAAGCCGGTTCTGGGCGTGGTTTACGCGCCGGTAATGAAAGTGATGTACAGCGCAGCAGAAGGTAAAGCGTGGAAAGAAGAGTGCGGCGTACGCAAACAAATTCAGGTTCGTGACGCGCGTCCGCCGCTGGTGGTCATTAGCCGCTCGCATGCCGACAATGAGTTAAAAGAATATCTGCAACAGTTGGGTGAGCACCAGACCACGTCGATTGGCTCATCGCTGAAGTTCTGCCTGGTGGCGGAAGGGCACGCACAGCTGTATCCGCGTTTTGGGCCAACCAACGTGTGGGACACCGCCGCTGGCCATGCCGTTGCAGCCGCAGCCGGAGCGCACGTTCACGACTGGCAGGGGAAACCTCTGGATTACACCCCACGTGAATCGTTCCTCAACCCCGGCTTCCGCGTCTCTATTTACTGAGTAATTTGTGCAGCAGGGCAATTACCTGCTGCACCTCTTCCTGCGTTAATGCGCCATCTTTTGCCCACTGCACGCGTCCGTCCTTGTCGAGTACGGCGATAGCGGAGCTCTCTTCATCCAGTTGCCAGGCTTTACGCGCAATGCCATTGCTGTCGACAATGAATTGCGACCACGGGTAGAGCTTCTTATTGCTCTCCAGACTGCTGCGCACAAACATACCGGAGCCGGGAATGGCGTCATCCGTGTTGACGATAGTGGTGGTCTGGTATTTGTCGTGCGGCAGGTTGGCGGCTTTAATTGCCTCGATCAGCGTCGCATTTTTCTCTTTGGCGGAGGTGCGTCCGGCAATGTGTTGCACAATTCGCACTTTGCCTGGCAACTGCGCGCTATTCCAGCTTTTGTAGCTAAACTTATCGTTATCGAGAATCAGTTCGCCGCGATCGGCGATCCCCACCGGCGGTACGCGCTGGTCAGTCTCAAACTTATGTGCGGAGGCAATCATCGGCAGTAGCAGGCACGACAGCGCCAGCAGATTTCGTAAGGTCATAGGTTTTCCTTCTTTCTTTTATTTTGCAGGTGATCCGACCACTTGGGTCTGGAATTTAATCATATGTGCGAATGATGCTTTTTCCCGCAAGCGCGATGCCAGTTTGCGGACGGGCGCACAAATCCTGCGAAAAATGAAGGCTTATACTGAAGACAGCGAAGCGTTGAAAAGATAATTCTGAATAATTGTAACTTGAAGGTAAATAAACTTATACACGCTGGAAACATCAACGAGATAGTCTATAGTCATAGGGCATTAAAATTTGCGCCTGAGGATTGTCGGACCGATTGTGGTACCGCAAAGGCGTAATGCTCAGCAGGAGACAACAATGAAAATTTTCCAACGATACAACCCGCTGCAGGTGGCGAAGTACGTGAAGATCCTGTTTCGTGGACGGTTATATATCAAGGATGTAGGCGCTTTTGAATTTGATAAGGGTAAGATTCTTATCCCAAAAGTGAAGGACAAACTGCATTTTTCCGTGATGTCCGAAGTTAACCGTCAGGTCTTGCGTCTGCAAACTGAGATGGCTTGATCAAAGTGCTATGCAGTAGTTAAAAAAACGGCTCCTGATGGGAGCCGTTGATGTTTCTGTAAGGCGTTAAGACGCCTTTGCCTCTTCTTTTGCATCTGGCAGTTTTGGTACCAGAACGGTAGGTTTACTGTCCAGACGCGTCACCAGCAGCTGATCGATCTTGTAGTTATCGATATCCACCACTTCAAATTTGTAACCTGAATACTTCACCGAGTCGGTGCGTTTCGGGATTTTACGCAGCATGAACATCATAAAGCCGCCGATGGTTTCATAGTTGCCGGACTGCGGGAACTCGTCGATATCCAGCACGCGCATCACGTCATCAATCGGTGTACCGCCGTCGACTAACCATGAGTTTTCATCACGTGCCACAATCTGCTCTTCCAGACCCTGACCTACCAGATCGCCCATCAGCGTCGTCATAACGTCGTTGAGGGTGATAATCCCCACCACCAGCGCGTACTCGTTCATGATGACGGCAAAGTCTTCGCCTGCGGTTTTGAAGCTTTCCAGCGCTTCAGAGAGCGTCAGCGTGTCCGGGACGATCAGCGTATTGCGGATCTGTACGCCGCTGTTCAGCGCCATGCTTTGGTTCGCCAGTACGCGGTTGAGGAGATCCTTTGAATCAACATAACCAATGATGTGGTCGATATCTTCGTTACACACCAGGAATTTGGAGTGCGGATGTTCCGCCACCTTGTTCTTCAGGCTTTGCTCATCTTCATGGAGATCGAACCAGATAATATTCTCGCGCGAGGTCATTGAAGACGGGACGGTACGGGATTCCAGTTCGAATACATTTTCAATCAGCTCATGCTCCTGCTTGCGCAGAACACCCGCCAGCGCACCCGCTTCGACCACGGCGTAAATGTCGTCCGAGGTGATGTCGTCTTTACGCACCATTGGGATCTTAAACAGACGGAAAATGTTGTTTGCCAGACCGTTAAAGAACCACACCAGCGGGCGGAAGACCAGCAGGCAGAAGCGCATCGGGTTGATGATACGCAAAGCCACAGCTTCTGGCGCAATCATACCGATGCGTTTCGGGGTTAAATCCGCGAACAGGATGAACAGGCCAGTAACCAGCGAGAACGACAGAATAAAGCTTAACTGTTCGGACAGCTCTGGAGTGAAGTACTTCGAGAAAAGGCTGTAAAACGCCGGGGAGAATGCTGCATCACCGACGATACCGCCGAGAATGGCGACCGCGTTAAGGCCAATTTGCACGACGGTAAAAAACATGCCGGGGTTTTCCTGCATCTTCAAAACACGTTGTGCGTTTACGTTGCCTTCATCGGCAAGCAGTTTAAGTTTTATTTTGCGTGATGCAGCAAGCGAGATCTCAGATATCGAGAAAAACGCACTCACGGCGATCAGGCAGAGAATGACTAAAATACTGTTTAACATATCTTATCCGACCGTTCGGGTCAGATCCTCGGAAGGGAGAAGTTGATACTCGTCGTCTTTCAAGCTGCAGGTGCGTTAGCTGCACTCATTCACCCCAGTCACATAGTTCTCTATGCTCCTGGGGATTCACGAGTTTGCCGCCTGCCTGCAACTCGAAATCCTTAGAGTATAAATCCAATGGAATATTCATTGAAAACCGGCTCGTGGAAGTGAGCCGGTAAATTCAGAAGCTAGTATAGCGTAAGGTACTGTAAAGTCGCCAGAGGGGGAAATTATCCTTGTGGCGGCAGGCAAACACCAATACCACCAATGCCACAATATCCATAAGGATTTTTGTGCAGATACTGCTGGTGATCGTCCTCGGCATAATAGAACGGGGTTGCCGTAGTGATTTCCGTGGTAATGGTGCGCTCGTCGCCTGCGGCGGTCATTGCTGCCTGAAAACGTTCAAGGCTGGCCTGTGCGGCGGTGGTTTGTTCCGGCGTTAACGGGTAAATGGCGGAGCGATACTGCGTGCCCTGGTCGTTCCCCTGACGCATGCCTTGAGCCGGGTCGTGATTTTCCCAGAACACCTGCAGCAGTTGTTCGTAGCTGATAACATGCGGGTCATAGACGATGCGTACCGCTTCGGCATGCCCGGTATCGCCAGAACACACTTCACGATAGGTTGGGTTTGGGGTGTAGCCGCCGGTGTACCCGGCTGCGGTGCTGTAGACCCCTGGCAATGACCAAAATAAACGCTCAACGCCCCAGAAGCATCCCATGGCGAAATAAGCTATCTCCATACCGTCGGGCACGTTGGTCATCGAATGTTGGTTAACCGCATGCAGCGTTGCCACTGGCATCGGGGTGTTGCGTCCAGGTAGCGCATCTGCTTGAGTAACAAGATGCTTTCTATCAAATAAACTCATGGCCGTTCTCCCGAAATCAGTCATTTGGGTTAAGGTTGTAACGAGACGCGTCTTTGCCCACAATAAACGGCGTGAATACGTCTAGAGTTAAACATAAGAAATATTTGGGTTGTCGTCTGTTTTTCAACTCTTATTGTTGATTTTTTGTTAAGCCGAGGAACGGCATAGTATTTTTTTCCAGGGGTGGGAAAAAAGGATATTCAGGAGAAAATGTGCCACATATCCGTCAGTTATGTTGGGTGGGATTACTGTGCTTAAGTGGCTCCGCCGCCGCCGCGAATGTTCGCTTACAGGTCGAAGGATTATCAGGACCGCTGGAGAAAAACGTCCGTGCGCAGCTGTCCACGATTCAAAGTGATGAAGTCACTCCAGACCGACGCTTTCGTGCGCGCGTTGATGATGCCATCCGCGAAGGGCTAAAAGCGCTGGGCTACTTTGAGCCGACCATTGATTTTGAACTGCGTCCACCGCCGGCAAAAGGCCGCCAGGTGCTGATTGCCAAAGTGACCCCTGGCGAGCCGGTGCTGATTGGTGGCACTGAGGTGATTTTGCGCGGTGGCGCGCGTACGGATAAAGATTATCTGGATCTGCTGAAAACGCGCCCGGCAATCGGCACCGTGCTGAATCAGGGGGACTATGACAACTTCAAAAAGTCACTCACCAGCGTGGCGCTGCGTAAAGGTTATTTCGACAGTGAATTTAATAAAAGCCAGCTCGGGATAGCGCTTGAGCGCCGCCAGGCGTTCTGGGATATCGATTACAACAGCGGCGAACGCTATCGCTTTGGGCATGTCACCTTTGAAGGCTCGCAAATTCGCGATGAGTATCTGCAAAATCTGGTGCCCTTTAAAGAAGGTGAAGAGTACGAGTCGAAAGATCTGGGCGAACTGAACCGTCGTCTGTCGGCGACCGGATGGTTTAATTCTGTGGTTGTCGCACCGGAGTTTGATAAAGCCCGCAAAACCAAGGTGCTGCCGCTGAAAGGCGTGGTCTCACCGCGAACCGAAAACACCATCGAAACAGGGGGCGGTTATTCAACTGACGTCGGGCCACGGGTGAAGACCTCGTGGAAAAAGCCGTGGATGAACTCCTACGGGCACAGCCTGACGACCAGCGCCAGTATCTCGGCGCCGGAGCAGGTGCTTGATTTCAGCTATAAAATGCCGCTGTTAAAGAACCCGCTGGAGCAGTATTACCTGGTACAGGGCGGGTTTAAGCGTACCGATTTAAACGACACCGAGCAGGATTCCACAACGCTTGCGGTTTCCCGCTACTGGGACCTCTCCAGCGGCTGGCAGCGCGCGATTAACCTGCGCTGGAGCCTCGACCACTTTACCCAGGGGAACGTCACCAACACCACTATGCTGCTCTATCCGGGCGTGATGATCAGCCGGACGCGTTCACGCGGCGGCCTGATGCCTGTCTGGGGCGATTCCCAGCGCTACTCTATTGATTACTCGAACACGGCCTGGGGTTCAGATGTTGATTTCTCCGTTTTCCAGGCGCAAAACGTCTGGATCCGCACGCTGTACGACAGGCATCGCTTTGTGATGCGCGGTAATCTCGGCTGGATTGAAACCGGAGACTTCGACAAAGTGCCGCCGGACCTGCGTTTCTTCGCCGGGGGCGATCGCAGTATTCGTGGCTACAAATACAAATCTATTTCGCCGGAAGGCAGCGACGGCAAGCTGAAAGGGGCCTCCAAGCTGGCAACTGGCTCGCTGGAATACCAGTACAACGTGACCGGTAAATGGTGGGGCGCGATGTTTGTCGATAGCGGTGAAGCGGTCAGCGATATTCGCCGAAGCGATTTCAAAACCGGTGCCGGGGTCGGCGTACGCTGGCAATCGCCGGTTGGGCCTATCAAGCTCGACTTTGCCGTCCCGGTCGGCGACAAAGATGAACATGGTTTACAGTTTTACATCGGTCTGGGGCCTGAATTATGAGTTTATGGAAGAAGATAAGCCTCGGCGTGCTGATTTTTATCCTGCTGTTGTTAGGCTCGGTGGCGTTCCTCGTCGGTACCACCTCGGGCCTGCATCTGATCTTCAAAGCCGCTAATCGTTGGGTTCCGGGTCTGGAAATTGGTCAGGTCACCGGCGGCTGGCGGGATCTATCACTGAAAAATATTCGCTACGACCAGCCTGGCGTGGCGGTGAATGCTGGTGAAGTGCATTTGGCCGTGGGGCTTAACTGTCTGTGGGACAGCAGCCTGTGCGTCAACGATCTGGCGCTGAAAAACATCAACGTGGCGATCGACAGCAAAAAGATGCCGCCATCCGCGCCGGTTGAGGAAGAAGAGAGCGGTCCGCTTAATCTTTCCACGCCTTACCCCATCACGCTTTCGCGCGTGGCGCTGAACAACATCAATATCAAAATCGATGACACCACGGTTTCAGTGCTGGATTTTACCTCCGGCCTGAACTGGCAGGAAAAAACGCTGACGCTGAAGCCAACGTCATTACAGGGGCTGCTGATTGCTCTGCCTAAAGTGGCGGAAGTGGCACAGGAAGAGGTTGTCGAACCGAAGATTCAAAACCCGCAGCCGGATGAAAAGCCGCTCGGGGAAACGCTAAAAGATCTGTTCTCAAAGCCGGTACTGCCGGAAATGACCGATGTCCATCTGCCGCTCAATCTCAATATTGAAGAGTTTCGCGGCGAGCAGCTGCGTGTGACCGGGGATACGGATTTAACAGTACATAGTATGCTGCTGAAAGTGAGCAGCATTGACGGCAACATGAAGCTCGACGCGCTGGATATCGACTCGAATCAGGGAACGGTAAAAGCCAGCGGCACGGCGCAGCTGACCGACACGTGGCCGGTTGATATTACGTTAAACAGCACGCTAAACATCGACCCGTTAAAAGGCGAAAAGGTGAAGCTGAAGGTTGGCGGCGCGCTGCGCGAACAGCTGGAAGTCGGCGTCAATCTGTCTGGTCCGGTAGATATGGACCTGCGTGCACAGACGCGCCTGGCAGAAGCCGGATTGCCGCTCAACATTGAGGTGGTAAGTAAGCAGGTTTACTGGCCGTTTACCGGTGAGAAACAGTTCCAGGCCGATGACATCAAGCTCAAACTGACCGGCAAGATGACCGACTATACGCTGTCGATGCGTACCGCCGTGAAAGGTCAGGATATTCCTCCAGCTACCATCACGCTGGACGCCAAAGGCAACGAGCAGCAGATTAATCTCGACAAACTCAGCGTTGCGGCGCTGGAAGGGAAAACCGAGCTGAAAGCGCTGGTGGACTGGCAGCAGGCGATCAGCTGGCGCGGGGAGCTAACGCTGGATGGTATCAATACCGCGAAAGCGATCCCGGACTGGCCGTCAAAACTGAATGGCCTGGTGAAAACGCGCGGCAGTCTGTACGGCGGAAGCTGGCAGATGGAGGTTCCGGAGCTGAAGCTGACCGGCAACGTGAAGCAGAACAAGGTCAATGTGAACGGTTCGCTGAAGGGGAACAGCTACCTGCAGTGGACGATTCCGGGCCTGCATCTGGAACTGGGACGTAACAGTTCGGACGTAAAAGGCGAGCTGGGGGTTAAAGACCTCAACCTCGACGCGACGATTGATGCCCCAAGCCTGGATAACGCGCTGCCGGGGCTGGGCGGTACGGCGAAAGGGCTGGTAAAAGTTCGCGGTACGGTTGAAGCACCACAGCTGCTGGCGGATATTACCGCCCGTGGTCTGCGCTGGCAGGAACTTTCCGTTGCTCAGGTGCGCGTCGAAGGCGATGTGAAATCGGCCGAGCAAATCGCCGGTAATCTCAACGTTCGTGTAGAGCGAATTGTACAACCTGACGTGAATATTGGTCTGGTAACGCTCAACGCCAAAGGCAGTGAAAAGCAGCATGAGCTGCAGTTACGCATTCAGGGTGAGCCGGTTTCCGGGCAACTGGATCTTGCCGGGAGCTTTGATCGCAAAGAACAGCGCTGGAAAGGGGAGTTAAGCAATACCCGCTTCCAGACGCCGGTCGGTCCGTGGTCGCTCAACCGGGCTATCGCGCTGGATTATCGTAATCAGGAACAGAAAATTAGTATCGGACCGCACTGCTGGAACAACCCGAATGCGGAGCTGTGCGTACCACAAACCATTGATGCCGGTGCAGAAGGTCGCGCGGTGGTGAATCTTAACCGCTTCGACCTGGCGATGCTAAAACCGTTTATGCCGGAGACAACCCAGGCCAGCGGTGTGTTCACTGGCAAAGCTGATGTGAGCTGGGACACCACCAAAGAGGGGCTGCCACAGGGGCAGGTCACCCTGAGCGGACGTAACGTCAAGGTCACGCAAAGCGTGAATGATGCCCCGCTCCCCGTGGCGTTTGAAACGCTGAATCTGACCGCCGACCTGCACAATAACCGTGCCGAGTTGGGCTGGCTAATTCGTCTGACCAACAACGGGCAGTTTGACGGACAGGTGCAGGTAACGGACCCGCAAGGGCGTCGTAATCTGGGCGGTAACGTCAATATTCGCAACTTCAATCTGGCGATGGTGAACCCTATCTTCTCGCGCGGTGAAAAAGCGGCAGGGATGATCAACGCCAACCTGCGGCTGGGCGGCGATGTGCAAAGCCCGCAGTTGCTCGGACAGCTGCAACTGAGTGGTCTGGATATTGACGGTAACTTCATGCCGTTTGACATGCAGCCAAGCCAGTTAGCCGTTAACTTCAATGGAACACGCTCAACGCTGGCGGGCGTGGTGCGTACGCAGCAGGGAGAAATTAACCTGAGCGGCGATGCCGACTGGAGTCAGATAGACAACTGGCGGGCGCGTGTTGCGGCTAAAGGCAGCAGGGTGCGTATTACCGTACCGCCGATGGTCCGCCTCGACGTATCGCCGGACGTGGTCTTTGAAGCCACGCCGAGCCTGTTTACTCTCGATGGCAACGTGGATGTGCCGTGGGCGCGTATCGTGGTACATGACCTGCCGGAAAGTGCGGTTGGGGTTTCCAGCGATATGGTTATGCTTAACAACAACCTGCAGCCCGAGAAACCGCAGACCGCCGGCATTCCGATCAACAGCAACCTGAACATCCACGTCGGTAACAACGTGCGTCTTGACGCCTTTGGTCTGAAAGCGCGTCTGACGGGCGATCTGAAAGTGGTGCAGGATAAGCAAGGTCTGGGGCTTAACGGGCAAATTAATATCCCGAGCGGTCGCTTCCACGCCTATGGTCAGGATCTGATTGTGCGTAAGGGCGAGCTGTTGTTCTCCGGTCCGCCGGATCAGCCGTTGCTCAACATCGAAGCGATTCGTAACCCAGATGCCACCGAAGACGACGTGATCGCTGGCGTTCGCGTCACCGGTACCGCCGATGAACCGAAGGCGGAGATCTTCTCCGACCCGGCAATGTCGCAGCAAATGGCGCTTTCCTACCTGCTACGTGGACAAGGGCTGGATAGTGAACAGAGCGATAGCGCAGCGATGACTTCAATGCTTATTGGTCTGGGGGTTGCACAAAGTGGTCAGGTTGTGGGTAAAATCGGGGAGACATTTGGCGTAAGCAATCTGGCACTGGACACGCAAGGGGTGGGCGACTCATCTCAGGTGGTTGTCAGCGGATACGTACTGCCAGGTCTGCAGGTGAAATATGGTGTGGGTATATTTGACTCCTTAGCGACACTCACGCTACGTTATCGTCTGATGCCTAAGCTATATCTGGAAGCAGTGTCTGGCGTAGATCAGGCACTTGATTTGCTCTATCAGTTCGAGTTTTAGCAATGCGAATATTTGTCTACGGCAGTTTACGAACCAAACAAGGCAACAGCCACTGGATGACCAATGCCCTGTTGCTGGGAAATTTCAGTATCGATAACTACCAGTTGTACAGCCTGGGCCACTATCCAGGCGCGGTTCCGGGAAATGGAACAGTACACGGGGAAGTTTATCGTATTGATAACGCCACGCTGGCAGAGCTTGACGCTCTGCGTACCCGCGGCGGTGAATACGCACGCCAGTTAATTCAAACGCCGTACGGAAGTGCATGGATGTACGTGTACCAACGTCCGGTTGATGGCTTAACGCTGATTGAAAGCGGTAACTGGTTAGACAGAGACCAGTACTGATATATCGTCTACCAGAATAAACAACGCCGCCTTCGGGTGGCGTTGTTTATTAAAGGCTTAAAACTCCACGCGCGCGCCGAGGTTATAGCGGCGTCCTTCCACCTGCGCGGATTCATTCCATGCAGTCGTCAGTTTCGGATCTTCATCCAGCACGTTGTAGATCCCTGCCATCAGCTGCGTGTGCTTATTGAGCTTATAACGTACGCCTACGTCGACCATCGTGTAGTCATCGTACTTATAGTTATTGCCGCTGTTGCGGTTACTGCTGCGGTAATTCACCGTACTCCATACGTCCAGACTCTGCGTTGCCGCCCAGTTCAGCGACAGGTTCGCCATATGGCGCGGATAATCGTTGAGCGCGTAGCCTTTGTTTACGCCGCTTTTCTGTTCGCTATGGTTCCAGGTGTAGTTAGCGTTGGCTTTTACATCGGCGCTAATCTGCCAGTCGGCATTCAGTTCTATGCCGTACACGTCCGCTTTGCTGACGTTGAAGTATTTACTGACGGAGTCCGCCTTGTAGCCATTCACGGAGCACTGATTCGTCGATGTAGTTTCGCAAATGGTTTGTTCAGCAATTTTGTCTTTGAACTGCGTATAGAAGACGGTGCTATCCAGTGACAGCGCATTCCCCGTCCAGTAGAGGCCCAGCTCAGAGTTAACGCTTTGTTCTGGTTTCAGATCGTCGTTACCGACGGTCAGGAAGGGATAAGGTACGGTCGAGCCGTATGGGGTGACAAAGTCGCTGGATGTCGCACGCAGCTCAGGTTTTTTATAACCTGCGGAAACGCCGCCCTTCAGCGCCCAGTCATTGCTGAAGGCCCAGTTACCGTACATTTTCGGCGTAATATGTGTGCCAAAGTTATCATCCTGGTCCATACGCGCTGATGTGGTCAGGATGAAGTCGTCAATGCTCCAGCCGTCTTCAGCAAACAATGCCCAACCGTTACGGCTGATTTTTGTCACTGGCTCAGATCCGGGCAGCGTTTTGTTGGTCACATCAAAGCGGTCATTCAGCTCTTCGCGGGTGAAATTCGCCCCAACTGTCAGTTTATGGTTGTCGAGCGTGAAGGTGGTTTGCGAATTAGCGACGTAGTTCTCCATCTGTACATACTGCGGCGACTGGCCGTCATAAACGTACTTCGAACGGCCTTTTTCATAGTTTATGTAGTTGGTCGTTGCAATGGTGTCGTCGGCATACCAGCCGGTATGCGTTAAGGTGGCGGCGTTACGATCGAACAGCCATGACCACGGCGCGCCGCGCTTCTGGGTACGGTTTTTCTCCTGCTCACCGGTGACCACATTGAGGTCGAACAGGTTATTTTCGCTAGCGGCCAGGCCCAGCGTCATATCAACGGATTTACGGTTGTGTTTACCGAAATAGTTATTGCGATCGTCATCGCGACGGTCGAGCCAGTCGGCCGCTACGCTAAGGCCGAGAACATCGGGCACAATCGGCCCCATGGTAAACAGATTCATCTGGCTGGTATTACCCAAATACTGGTGTTCCTGAAGCCAGGTATTGGCGGCAATTGCCGTCGTCCACTCTTTTGCGCCATACGGTTTTTTGGTAATCACGTTGACCACACCGCCGATGGCATCTGAGCCGTACAGCGAGGACATGGGCCCGCGGATAACTTCGATACGCTCAATGGCCTCCATCGGCGGTAAGAAGTTGGCTTCAGTACCGATGTCATGTCCGTAAGGGCGAGATTCACCGGTATTTTGTTTGACGCTGTTGACCATAAACGCGGTATAGGACGGGTCCATGCCGCGAATCATAATGCTGCCAGCGTTCATACCGCTGCTGTTGGTGACCGAGACGCCAGGAAGGTTTTTAATCGCTTCACCAATGCTACGGTCCGGCTGAATATCCAGCGTTTTACGATCGATAACGGAAATGGTGGCCGGCGCTTCGCGCTTTTGCTGCGAGAACCCGGATGCGGTGATCACCATTTCATCTTCGCTATTGCGTGAGGTTTCGGTGAGTTCTTCTGCCTGAGTGGGGAAAATAACACCGCCTGAGAATGCAACGATCCCTGTCAGCGTAATAAGTTGACGCGTTTTCATAATATAGACACCTGAAAAGTAAAAAATAAAAGCATCACCTTGCAGCCCAGAAAAGCTGCAAGGTGTCAGAAGCGTTTTTAATTATTAATATTTGGAGAGGTCGATTTTCAGCACGTAGTCGGGCTTCACACCGGTCATTTTTTCCGGCTGTTTGACGCTGACATACAGGGTGTTGGCATCAGACGAGAGCGCCAGGCTGTTAGGTAACGCATTGGTTTCAATGCTTTGTTTTACCTGATAAGTCTTGCTGTCCACAATGCTGATGCGCTTTGCATTACGGTGGGTGATATACACTTCCTGGCGCTTTTCGTTATATATCACTGCCAGCGAGTTGATAACCTTAATGGGCGCAATAACCTTACCGGTATTAATATCAACAACCAGTACATCCGCTAAATCAGGATCGGTCAGGAATGCGCGATTATTTTTTGCATCCAAAGCAATATTCAGGAAAAAATGTTTTTTGCCTGGCTCAATACTAAAGCGGTTAATAATTTGATGGTTAGTGGTATCCAGCGTAATAAGTTCGTTGCGGCCATTTACGACATACAGGCGGTTCTTATTGGCATCTACGGCCATGCCGGTCGGATACTGGCCCATGTTTTCAAGGGTGGCGATTTTCTCGCGCTTTTGCGTATCCACCACCCAGACAATACCCTTTTCAGCCACGCCGGAAACGTACAGGCGGTGATGCTGTTTATCGAGCACCATTTCGCGGGTATGGACAATTTCTTTCGGGTTTTTGGCTTCGCTCAGTTGCAGTATCGCCAGCTCTTTACCGCTGCGGGTATCAATGAGCGTGACCGAACCCTCCAGCGTGTTGCCGACATAGAGCACCTGGTTTCCTGCATCCAGGGCAGTGGCAAAGGCACGACGGCTGGTTTCGATAACTTCAGTCGTGGTGAGCTTCTCCAGATCGAGTTTATAGATAAGCCCGCTGGTTTTATCTTTATCAAACGACGGCGACGAGGCAGCAAAAAGCGCATTCTGCTGGCTATCAACCGCCAGTTCATACACGCCGTTGCCAACGTCGCGGGTCAGAAAATCTTGCTCAGGTAGCGTCTGCGCCACGCTGGACAGGCTGGTAAATAACAGTGCTGTGGCGAGAGCCACGCAGGAATAGCGTTTCAGGGACTTCACATTGTGGAGGTTCATTGACTTTTATTCACATTTATTTACATGCTGAGAATGATAATGAGATCAAATCTCATTCGCAATTAAGATAAATGAAATGTGACTACCCAATCTGGTAGGTCAAAAAGAAAACAGCGAAGGGGAGGGGGAAAAGAAAGTAGAAATTAAAAAACCCTTACTAACCAGGGGCTGGCGTTCAGGGCTTTAAGCTAACGCGAACTTACTTCTTCGCGCGCTCGAAGGAAGCAACGATTTCAGCTTTAGCAGCTTCAGCGTTGTCCCAACCATCAACTTTTACCCATTTGCCCGCTTCGAGATCTTTGTAGTGCTCGAAGAAGTGGGTGATCTGCGCTTTCAGCAGGTCCGGCAGGTCGTTCACATCTTTGATGTGATCGTATTCTTTGCTCAGCTTGGTGTGCGGTACCGCAACCAGTTTCGCATCTTCACCGGATTCGTCAGTCATTTTCAGTACGCCAACCGGACGGCAGCGGATCACTGAACCTGGCTCCAGCGGGTACGGAGTCGGGACCAGAACGTCAACCGGGTCACCGTCCAGAGACAGGGTGTGGTTGATGTAACCGTAGTTGCACGGATAGAACATCGCGGTGGACATGAAGCGGTCAACGAACAGGGCGCCGCTCTCTTTGTCAACTTCGTATTTGATCGGATCTGCGTTGGCAGGGATCTCGATAACAACGTAGATATCTTCCGGCAGGTCTTTACCGGCAGGGACGTTGAGTAAGCTCATGTCTGTTTCCTTTAAATAAGCTATGGCAAACAAGTGGCGGGTATTATAGCCAACTCGCGCGGAATGTCTCCGCTTGTTTTCGCTTTCTCTGCGTGCATTTTCTTCTTTTTACCTCTCTCTCGTGACAGAAAAATCCATATCTTCAGCCGCATTTTTCATAGTGAGATGAAAGCGATTACAAAGTTGTGATTAACGTTTTATTTACTTTTTTGAAGTGTGATGTAACGCAATCCGTTACATGCTCAATTGTCTATAGTTTTTTCGCAACGGTTAATTAACCAACAATAATCACCCTACGAGGACGCACTTATGTGGAAGCGCTTACTTTTAGTCACAGCAGTTTCGGCAGCCATGTCGTCTATGGCAATGGCAGCCCCTTTAACCGTAGGATTTTCGCAGGTTGGCTCTGAATCCGGCTGGCGCGCCGCAGAAACCAACGTCGCGAAAAGCGAGGCCGAAAAGCGGGGAATTACGCTGAAAATCGCTGATGGCCAGCAAAAGCAGGAAAACCAGATTAAAGCAGTCCGCTCATTTGTTGCGCAGGGCGTCGACGCCATCTTTATTGCGCCGGTCGTGGCAACGGGTTGGGAGCCGGTTTTAAAAGAAGCTAAAGATGCCGACATTCCGGTCTTTTTGCTCGATCGTTCCATCGATGTAAAAGACAAATCTCTCTATATGACCACCGTCACTGCCGACAACGTGTTGGAAGGTAAATTGATCGGCGACTGGCTGATTAAACAAGTGGACGGCAAGCCGTGTAACGTCGTTGAGCTGCAAGGGACCGTTGGGGCCAGCGTGGCGATCGATCGTAAGAAAGGCTTTGCTGAAGCTATTGCCAGTGCGCCAAACATCAAAATTATTCGCTCTCAGTCCGGTGACTTCACCCGCAGTAAAGGGAAAGAAGTGATGGAGAGCTTTATCAAAGCGGAAAACAACGGCAAGAACATCTGCATGGTTTACGCCCACAACGATGACATGGTGATCGGTGCGATTCAGGCGATCAAAGAAGCGGGCCTGAAACCTGGCAAAGATATTCTCACCGGTTCTATCGATGGCGTACCGGATATCTACAAAGCGATGATTGACGGTGAAGCCAACGCCAGCGTCGAGCTGACGCCAAATATGGCTGGCCCGGCATTCGACGCACTGGAGAAATTCAAAAAAGACGGCACGATGCCTGAGAAGCTGACCATTACCAAGTCGATCCTCTATCTGCCGGATACGGCAAAAGAAGAGTTAGAGAAGAAGAAAAACATGGGCTACTAAGCCTTCATGAAAATGCCGGGGGCGCTGCGCTTGCCCGGCCTACATTACGCTCTTTTGTAGGCCGGATAAGCGTAGCGCCATCCGGCGTGATGCAGGGGGAACCATGACCACCGACCAACATCAGGAAATCCTCCGCACCGAAGGATTAAGCAAATTCTTTCCCGGCGTCAAAGCGTTGGATAACGTGGATTTCAGCTTGCGTCGTGGCGAGATTATGGCGCTGCTGGGAGAAAACGGAGCCGGCAAATCGACGCTCATCAAAGCGCTGACCGGCGTTTACCATGCCGATCGCGGCACTATCTGGCTCGAAGGCCAACCGATCACCCCCAAAAACACCGCCCATGCCCAACAACTGGGGATTGGCACCGTGTACCAGGAAGTGAACCTGCTGCCCAATATGTCGGTTGCCGATAACTTATTTATTGGCCGTGAACCGCGGCGCTTTGGCCTGCTTCAGCGCAAGCAGATGGAAAAACGCGCGACGGAGTTGATGGCATCATACGGTTTTTCCCTCGACGTGCGCGAGCCGCTGAACCGCTTTTCCGTGGCGATGCAACAAATCGTCGCCATCTGTCGGGCGATCGATCTCTCCGCGAAAGTGCTGATCCTCGATGAGCCGACCGCCAGCCTTGATACTCAGGAAGTTGAAATGCTGTTTGGCCTGATGCGACATCTGCGCGATCGGGGCGTCAGCCTGATCTTCGTCACCCACTTTCTTGATCAGGTTTATCAGGTCAGCGATCGCATTACCGTTCTGCGTAACGGCGGCTTCGTTGGCTGCCGTGAAACCCGAGAACTGCCTCAGATCGAACTGGTCAAAATGATGCTGGGCCGTGAACTGGATACCCATGCGCTACAGCGTGCGGGCCGCACGTTGCTGAGTGATAAACCGGTGGCGGCATTCAGCGGCTTTGGCAAAAAAGGCACCATCGCGCCATTTGATCTACAGGTGCGTCCCGGTGAGATCGTCGGTCTCGCCGGACTACTGGGATCCGGGCGAACGGAAACGGCGGAGGTGATCTTCGGTATTAAACCCGCCGACAGCGGAAGTGCGCTGATCAAAGGCAAACCGCAGCCTTTGCGCTCGCCACATCAGGCTTCGTGTCTGGGGATCGGTTTCTGTCCGGAGGATCGCAAAACGGATGGCATTATTGCCGCCGCTTCGGTGCGGGAAAACATCATTCTGGCATTGCAGGCACAGCGCGGCTGGCTGCGGCCTATTCCTCGGAAAGAGCAAAACGAGATTGCCGAGCGTTTTATCCGCCAGCTTGGTATTCGTACTCCGAACGCTGAGCAGCCGATCGAATTTCTCTCCGGCGGTAATCAGCAAAAAGTACTGCTCTCGCGCTGGTTACTGACCAAACCACAGTTCCTGATCCTCGATGAACCCACGCGTGGTATCGACGTTGGCGCGCATGCGGAGATCATTCGCCTGATCGAAACGCTGTGCGCGGATGGTCTGGCGCTGCTGGTCATTTCATCCGAACTGGAAGAGTTAGTGGGCTATGCCGATCGGGTCATTATTATGCGCGATCGCAAACAGGTGGCCGAGATCCCCCTGGCTGAACTGTCCGTACCGGCGATCATGAACGCCATTGCGGCCTAAGGAGACTATGGTGATGCCTCAATCTCTCCCTCAATCCAATCCGTCTAAACGGCGGTTCCGTTGGCCAAAGGGGATGCCACAGCTGGTGGCGTTACTGCTGGTGCTGCTGGTGGATAGCCTGGTCGCGCCGCACTTTTATCAGGTGATTTTGCAGGATGGTCGGCTGTTCGGTAGCCCGATTGATATTCTCAACCGTGCCGCGCCCGTGGCGCTGTTGGCGATTGGTATGACGCTGGTGATTGCTACCGGCGGCATCGACCTTTCCGTGGGGGCCGTCATGGCTATTGCTGGCGCCACTACCGCGGCGATGACGGTGGCCGGGCACAGTCTGCCGGTGGTTCTGCTTGCCGCCTTAGGATCCGGTATTCTGGCTGGGCTGTGGAATGGGATTCTGGTGGCCATCCTCAAGATCCAACCGTTTGTCGCCACGCTAATCTTGATGGTGGCCGGGCGCGGGGTGGCGCAGCTTATCACCTCCGGGCAGATCGTCACCTTTAACTCGCCCGAACTGTCATGGTTTGGCAGCGGCTCGCTCTTACTATTCCCCACGCCGGTAATTATTGCACTGCTCACGCTGGTGGTGTTCTGGCTGCTGACGCGGAAAACGGCGCTGGGTATGTTTATCGAAGCGGTGGGTATCAACATTCGTGCGGCAAAAAACGCCGGGGTGAACACCCGCATTATCGTGATGCTCACCTATGTGCTGAGCGGCCTGTGCGCGGCTATCGCTGGCATTATCGTCACAGCGGATATTCGCGGGGCAGATGCCAATAACGCCGGATTATGGCTGGAGCTGGATGCCATCCTGGCGGTGGTTATCGGCGGCGGGTCGCTGATGGGCGGGCGCTTTAACCTGCTGCTGTCGGTGGTAGGCGCATTGATTATTCAGGGCATGAACACCGGGATTTTGCTGTCGGGCTTCCAGCCGGAACTGAATCAGGTGGTCAAAGCCGTGGTGGTGTTGTGTGTGCTGGTCGTGCAGTCGCAACGCTTTATCAGCCTGATAAAAGGAGTGCGTGGTCATGATAAAACGTAATTTACCGCTGATGATCACCCTCGGCGTGTTTGTGCTGGGTTATCTCTACTGCCTGACGCAGTTTCCCGCTTTTGCTTCCACCCGGGTCATTTGCAATATCCTGACCGATAACGCCTTTCTGGGCATCATTGCCGTAGGCATGACTTTCGTAATCCTCTCTGGCGGGATCGACCTTTCCGTTGGCTCGGTGATCGCCTTTACCGGCGTATTTCTGGCAAAGGCCATTGGCTATTGGGGCATTTCTCCGCTGCTGGCGTTCCCTTTGGTTTTGCTGATGGGCTGCGCGTTTGGTGCGTTTATGGGGTTACTGATTGATGCGCTGAAGATCCCGGCATTTATTATCACTCTGGCGGGAATGTTCTTCCTGCGCGGCGTCAGCTATCTGGTCTCTGAAGAATCTATACCGATTAATCATCCGGTTTATGACACGCTCTCAAGCCTGGCATGGAAAATTCCCGGCGGTGGTCGCCTGAGCGCGATGGGATTGCTGATGCTGGCGGTTGTCGTCATCGGCATATTCCTGGCGCACCGTACGCGCTTTGGTAATCAGGTTTACGCGATTAGCGGCAACGCCACCTCTGCCAACCTGATGGGCATCTCAACCCGCAGCACCACCATCCGCATTTATATGCTGTCTACCGGGCTTGCGACGCTTGCCGGCATTGTCTTTTCCATTTACACCCAGGCGGGCTATGCGCTGGCAGGCGTTGGCGTCGAACTGGATGCGATTGCTTCAGTCGTGATTGGTGGAACGCTGCTCAGCGGTGGGGTCGGTACAGTGTTAGGGACGTTGTTTGGCGTCGCCATTCAGGGGCTGATCCAGACCTACATTAATTTTGACGGCACATTAAGTTCCTGGTGGACGAAGATCGCGATTGGCATTTTATTGTTTATATTTATAGCGTTACAACGCGGTCTGACGGTGCTTTGGGAAAATCGTCAAAGCTCGCCGGTTACCCGAGTGGGTACGGCGGCAACACCAAAGTAACATACTGATTTTGCACAAAACATTTAAATACCTAAACTTTTTCCGGTTGTAGTCGATAGGTTCTGTACAGGTCTGTTTTAACCCTACAACCGGAAATATAACGATGCCAAAATCCCTTTCAATTCGATCAAGTTTGTTGGTGTTATTGTCTCTGCTGACGTTCCTTCTGCTACTGACCGGTAGCATGGGGCTATATGCGTCTACCCGTGTCATTACCTCATTGATTTATCACGGTATTATGAGCGCTGCAATGTTGGCTGCTATCGCATTGCTGGCGGTCATTTGGTTTATGCTGCGAAATAAGTTTCTCAAACCGTTGGATAACATGGTTGAGCAACTGGAACGTCTGGCTACGGGGGATTTGTCGCCGGTTACCGCGTTGTCGGCCAGCGCCGAATTCAACCGCCTGAACGCAGCAATGGATGACATGCGCCATGCGCTGGGCGACTCGGTACAGCGCGTACGCGATGCCAGCTCGCAAATTGATATTGGCAGTCGTGAACTGACGGCCGGTAACCAGCATCTGGCGCAACGCACTGAATCGACAGCCACTTCGCTGGAGCAGACCGCCGCCAGCATGGAAGAACTCACGGCGACGGTGAAACAGAATGCGCAGAACGCGGAACAGGCGCACCAGCTGGCAAAATCGGTGTCGGATACTGCCGATCGCGGTAGCGAAATGGTGTGCTATGTGATCGAGAAAATGCGCGATATTTCCGGCAGTTCCAGCCGAATCGCCGATATCCTCAGCGTGATTGACGGCATTGCTTTCCAGACCAATATTCTGGCGCTCAATGCTTCCGTTGAAGCGGCGCGAGCTGGTGAGCAGGGGCGGGGCTTTGCGGTTGTGGCAGGTGAAGTGCGTAATCTGGCCAGCCGCAGCGCCGAGGCGGCCAAAGAGATCCGTACGCTAATCAGCGATTCGCACACCCATGTGGGGGAAGGCAGTGAACTGGCGCAGCAGGCGGGCGAAACCATGGATGAAATCGCGACCGAGGTTATGCGTATGACCAAACTGATGCGTGAAATTGCCAGTGCGTCCCAGGAACAGAGTCGCGGCATAGAGCAGGTGAATATCGCGGTAATTCAGATGGATGAAACGGCGCAGCAAAACGCGGCGCTGGTGCAGCAGTCTTCAGCGGCTACCCGCTCGCTGGAAGAGCAGTCTTCAGCGCTAATCGAAGCAATGGCCGTATTTAAGCTACAGAAAGCGTAAGCAGACGATGGATTTTGTAGGCCGGATGGCAACGCTACGCGTTTTATCCGGCCTACGTCCGTGCGATGAATGATACTTACGCGTCCGGGAACTCGCGGATAAAGCGTTCTACATCTTCAACCATATGGTCGTTACCCACGAAGAAGGAGCGGCGCTGGTGCAGGCTTTCTGGGGTGATATCCAGAATGCGTTCTTTACCATCGCTGGCTTTGCCGCCCGCCTGCTCGGCCAGGAAGGCCATCGGGTTGCATTCATACAGCAGACGCAGTTTCCCTTGCGGGTGGCTGGCGGTGCTTGGGTACAGGTAGATCCCGCCTTTCAGCAGATTGCGATGGAAATCTGCAACCAGAGAGCCAATGTAGCGCGAGGTATACGGGCGCTGGGTTGGCTTATCTTCTTCCTGGCAGAATTTAATGTACTTCTTCACGCCGTTCGGGAATTTGATGTAGTTACCTTCGTTAATGGAGTACGTGCTGCCTTTCGCCGGGAAGCGCATACGTTCCTGGCTGAGGCAGAATACGCCCAGAGAAGGATCGTAGGTGAAGGCATGTACGCCACAGCCGGTGGTATACACCAGCATGGTGGAAGAACCATAAACAACGTAACCTGCAGCAACCTGCTTGTTGCCCGGTTGCAGGAAATCCTCTTCCGTGACCGGTGTGCCGACTGGGGTTACGCGGCGGTAAATAGAGAAAATCGTACCGACAGAGACGTTAACATCGATGTTGGATGAGCCATCCAGCGGATCCATTAGCACAACGTATTTAGCGTGTTCACAGCCTTCAAAGACGACGATTTCATCTTCTTCTTCTGAGGCAATGCCCGCCACAATGTCGCGCGCCTTCAGTGCAGCTTTCAGTTTTTCGTTCGCGAACAGATCGAGTTTTTGCTGAACCTCTCCCTGCACGTTCTCAGCACCGCTGGCACCCAGGATATCGACCAGACCGGCCTTATTGATATCGCGGTGGATGATCTTGGCGCCCAGCTTTATTGCCGACAACAAAGCAGTGAGCTCACCGGTAGCATGAGAAAACTCGTGCTGCTTTTCGACAATAAATTCACCTAACGTTTTCATAACACTTTCCCTGCAATTTATGTGGAGTAAAGCGACCGCAACAATATTAACAAATATTTCCTTTGTTGCGCTTAGGTGAATCGCGCCAGCAAACTGCGGAATATCCTGAAATGCGTTTCTCACTTGCCGGACATGTGCGTAAAATGGCCCCCAGATTAAAAAAGGATAGTGACGTATGCGCATTCATATTTTGGGAATTTGTGGCACTTTCATGGGCGGTCTGGCGATGCTGGCGCGCTCGCTCGGTCATGAAGTAACCGGTTCGGACGCCAATGTGTATCCGCCGATGAGTACCTTACTTGAGAAGCAAGGCATTGATCTGATTCAGGGTTACGATGCCAGCCAGCTCGACCCACAGCCGGACCTGGTGATCATTGGCAATGCCATGACCCGTGGTAATCCGTGCGTGGAAGCGGTGCTGGAAAAGAACATTCCGTACATGTCGGGCCCGCAGTGGCTGCATGACTTTGTCTTGCGCGATCGCTGGGTACTGGCGGTTGCGGGTACGCACGGCAAAACCACTACCGCCGGAATGGCGACCTGGATCCTCGAAGCCTGCGGCTATAAACCTGGCTTTGTGATCGGCGGCGTTCCGGGCAACTTTGAGGTTTCCGCGCGCCTCGGCGAGAGCGACTTCTTCGTGATTGAAGCGGATGAGTACGACTGCGCGTTCTTCGACAAGCGTTCTAAATTCGTGCATTACTGCCCGCGCACGCTGATCCTCAATAACCTTGAGTTCGATCACGCGGACATCTTTGACGATCTGAAAGCTATTCAGAAACAGTTCCACCATCTGGTGCGTATCGTGCCGGGCCAGGGACGCATCATCTACCCGGAAAACGACATCAATCTGAAACAGACGATGGCGATGGGCTGCTGGAGCGAACAAGAGCTGGTGGGCGAACAAGGTCACTGGCAGGCGAAAAAGCTGACCACCGATGCCTCCGAGTGGGAAGTGTGGCTGGACGGTGAAAAAGTCGGCGAAGTGAAGTGGGGCCTGGTGGGCGAGCACAACATGCACAACGGCCTGATGGCGATTGCAGCCGCGCGTCATGTTGGCGTCGTGCCTGCGGATGCGGCTAATGCATTGGGTTCGTTCATCAACGCCCGTCGCCGTCTTGAGCTGCGCGGTGAAGCCAATGGCGTGACGGTGTATGACGATTTTGCCCATCACCCGACGGCCATTCTGGCAACGCTTGCGGCACTGCGCGGTAAAGTGGGCGGCACGGCGCGCATCATCGCGGTGCTGGAACCTCGCTCGAACACCATGAAAATGGGTTTGTGCAAAGATGACCTGGCGCCGTCGTTAGGGCGTGCAGACGAAGTGTTCCTGCTGCAACCCCCGCACATTCCGTGGCAGGTAGCAGAAGTCGCTGAAGCCTGCGTTCAGCCGGCACACTGGAGCGGCGATGTGGATGCACTGGCAGATATGGTGGTGAAAACCGCACAGCCTGGCGATCACATTCTGGTGATGAGCAACGGCGGGTTTGGCGGTATTCATCAAAAACTGCTGGATGGTCTGGCGAAGAAAGCTCAGGCAGAAGAAGAGTAAAAAAATGCCCGGTGGCGCTACGCTTACCGGGCCTACAACGGATCGTAGGCCGGATAAGGTATTTGCACCGCCATCCGGCACTTTCGGCGGACGAAGAGGTTAGGCCTCGTTTTCCGCCAGTTCACGCAGATACTGGAAGATCTGGCGGGAAGATTTTGGCGGCTTGTTGCCCGCTTTTTCTTTCCTGGCGTTACGCACCAGCGAACGCAGTTGCTGACGGTCGGCGTCAGGCCACAGGTTCATCACTTCTTCGATAGCTTCATCGCTACCGTCAACCATACGGTCACGCAGTTGCTCCAGCTTATGGAAGACAACGACCTGTTGGTTGTGACGGTTTTTCAGCTTGTCCAGCGCCTGACGGATAGGATCAACATCGCGCTGGCGCAACATTTTGCCAATCAGCTGCAGCTGACGACGGCGACCTTCCATCTTAATACGCTGGGCCAGCTCAATCGCGGCACGTAAATCCGCATCGAGCGGGATTTTATCCAGCGCGTTTTTCCCCAGTTTTACCAGTTCCACACCCAGGTGTTTTAACTCCTCGGCGTCACGTTTTATTTCACTTTTACTGACCCAGATAATTTCATCGTCTTCGTCTTCGATGTCATCACCGGGAACGTCGTCGAGCCAGTCTTCGGGCTGCTTAGTCATGTCAGGCTCCTTAAAAAAAGAGGCTAATGTTACCAGTTAAGATGCGCACTGAAAAACGGTTCTCTGTTAGACTTCAGAGAAACTCTCTCTACATTATGGCATTTGCGATGAAAGTAATCTCACAAGTTGAAGCGCAGCGTAAGATTCTGGAAGAAGCAGTCTCGACGGCACTGGAATTAGCATCAGGTAAGTCGGATGGCGCGGAAGTCGCTGTGAGCAAGACCACGGGTATTAGCGTCAGCACCCGTTATGGTGAAGTGGAGAACGTCGAATTCAATAGCGATGGTGCACTGGGGATTACGGTTTACCACCAGAACCGTAAGGGCAGCGCATCGTCCACCGATTTAAGCCCGCAGGCGATTGCACGCACCGTGCAGGCCGCGCTGGACATTGCACGTTACACTTCGCCGGATCCGTGTGCGGGCGTGGCAGATAAAGAACTGCTGGCCTTTGATGCGCCCGATCTGGACCTGTTCCACCCGGCGGAAGTTTCCCCTGACGAAGCTATCGAACTGGCTGCCCGCGCTGAACAGGCGGCGTTGCAGGCCGACAAACGCATCACCAACACCGAAGGCGGCAGCTTTAACAGCCACTATGGTATCAAAGTGTTTGGCAACAGCCACGGTATGCTGCAGGGCTACTGCTCCACGCGCCATTCCCTTTCCAGCTGCGTAATCGCAGAAGAAAATGGTGATATGGAGCGTGATTACGCCTACACCATTGGCCGGGCGATGGGCGATCTGCAAACGCCGGAGTGGGTGGGGGCAGACTGCGCTCGCCGTACCTTATCTCGCCTGTCTCCGCGAAAGCTTTCCACCATGAAAGCGCCGGTGATTTTCGCCAATGAAGTGGCGACCGGACTGTTCGGACACCTGGTTGGCGCCATTGCAGGCGGCTCGGTGTACCGCAAATCCACCTTCCTGCTCGACTCGCTGGGCAAGCAAATTCTGCCGGAATGGCTGACCATTGAAGAACATCCGCACCTGCTGAAAGGGCTGGCGTCTTCACCGTTCGACAGCGAAGGCGTACGGACCGAACGCCGCGACATTATTAAAGACGGTGTGCTGACTCAGTGGCTGCTGACCAATTATTCTGCACGTAAGCTGGGGCTTAAGAGCACCGGTCATGCAGGCGGGATCCACAACTGGCGAATTCCGGGACAGGGTCTAAGCTTCGAGCAGTTGCTCAAAGAGATGGGTACAGGTCTTGTGGTTACCGAGCTGATGGGACAGGGCGTAAGCGGCATTACCGGCGATTACTCGCGCGGCGCGGCGGGCTTCTGGGTCGAAAACGGTGAAATTCAGTACCCGGTGAGTGAAATTACCATCGCCGGTAACTTAAAAGAGATGTGGCGTAATATCGTCACCGTCGGCAACGATATTGAAACGCGCAGTAATATTCAGTGTGGTTCGGTCCTGTTGCCGGAGATGAAGATCGCCGGGCAATAATATCCGTCATACTTCAAGCTGTGGCGTGAATTATTGAGGGTATCTGGCGTTTGTTTATTTTTGAATAATAAAAAAGGAAGTGAGCAATGCGTAAACACCTGTTAGCGATCGTCGCAGCTTCAACGCTGGTTCTTGGTTCTTCTGCGTTTGCAGCCGATCTTGAAGACGATATGGGGATCCTCAACGACAACCTGAAAATCGTCGAAAAAACGGATAATGCGACTGAACTGAAAGATGCGTTAACCAAAATGCGTGCAGCCGCGCTGGACGCGCAAAAGGGAACGCCGCCGAAGCTGGAAAACAAATCCCCGGACAGCCCGGAGATGAAGGATTTCCGTCACGGTTTTGACACGCTGATCGGTCAGATCGACGGTGCGTTGAAGCTGGCGAACGAAGGTAAAGTTAAAGAGGCGAAAGCCGTTGCGGAAGAGCTGAAAACCACGCGCAACGAAAACCACAAGAAGTTCCGCTAATCTGCGCTATCCGGCCTGCATACCCGTAGGTCGGATACAACACCCCGCTACTGCACGTCCCATAAGTAAACGCTATCCCCATCACATTTTTTCATTTTTATCGCCCATTCATTGTTCGCACTTCCTTCCATTTTTCTGTTCGCTCTTGCGATCTCAATCACATTCTTCCAGTGATAAATCGTGGTTCCAGCTCTTTTTGCGGCACAGATCACTATCGCTGCACACCTTTCCACTTCGAAGTGGAAAACAACTCGCTACAAACTCATAACCTCCGTCGCTAATTTACCCTCAGAGACATTAACGGGGTAAGACGAGTGAATAACGGAGCTGTAATGAATGACATGGGGGAATCGGTGGAACTGGCCGACCGCATGCTGGCGCAGGTGTATGCCTTGCTGCGTGAACGCAACATTATTCCCAACGCCGTACAGGAACAGATGCTGACGTCGCATGTTCGCGCCATGGCGCACCGCTCGGTAACGGGTGAACCCTTACCAGAGGTCGATGCCAGCTTGTTTGATGAAATATCTGCCGAATCAATGGCGCTTGCCCGCGACGTGGTCGCCGAGTTTGGCAATCTTCCTGAGGAAGAGGCCTGGCTGCTGTCGGTGCACTTCGAAGTCGCGAAAGACAACCTTTAAGGAGCAAAAGATGGAACAGATTACCGTAGTGATTGGCGATCGTCTGGGTAAAGGCCAGAAAGTGGCGGCAGGCGTAGAGAAAGCGGGTGGCCGTGCCGTTGTGGTGCCGGGCGTTGCAGCAGATATGAAGCTGGGTGACGTGATGAAAGCGGAAAACGCCACCTTTGGTATCTCGTTTTGCGGCAGCGGTGGTGCGGGTGCGATTACCGCGCAGACCAAATACGGCTACAAGGCGAAATACGGCATGCGCTCGGTCGATGAAGGGGTAACCGCCATCAACGAAGGGTGCAACGTACTGGGATTCGGCTTTATGGACAAAGAAGAGCTCGGCGAGCGCCTGGTGCAGGCGTGGCAAAAGAAACACGGCGCTTAAGCATGAAAGAGCAATTCACCACCACGGTGAGAGTCACGGGTAAGGGCGAGACCAAAGCTCGCGCCTTTGCCGATGCCCTGAACCACGTTCAGGCTGCGGTGATGAAAGCGTCGCCGCATATCTTACTGCGTATTGAGCCACAGGATGTGCAGGTTGTTCAAGCGCGTGAATCGGTGCGTAAAGAGGCGTTTTTATTCCTCTTTTTGCGCCGGGAAAGACGCACTTTCAGCGTGGAGCTGGACGTGACCGTCAACGTGACTGCCATCAATCTCGACAAGGTGGATTTCGTTACGCAACGCTGATTTTTCTATTAAAAGGCATAATTATGTTCCTGATAATATTAATAAAATCGCTCATCATCGGCGCGTTGGTTGGCGTTGGTGTCGGCGCTGGGGCTGCACGCATGTTTCATGCGCCTACCACTCAAGGGATGGGCGCGTTTCGTACTCTGGGAGAACTGAATTCCTGCGAAGGGGATCCGGCTTCTCACTTCTCGTTCGGCCTGGGTTTCTTCTTTAACGCGTGGGCTTCCTCTGTTGCGGCGGGGGCGTTCACGCAGGACGTCGACCATCGCATCATCCCCAACTGGGGCGCCGCCGCGCTGATGATTAAAAATCGCAACGTCGGTGAAACGCTGCACGACCCCAAACGCATGGCAATTGCCTGCGGCGTTATCGGGATGATCGTGGTGACCTTCCTGAACCTCACCGCATCATCCGTACCGGAAGCGTTGCAGGTTACCGCCGTCAAGGTGCTGGTGCCCGCGGCTAACCTGCTGGTTAACACCGTGATGCCAGTAATCTTCTGGCTGGCGGCGATCGATGCCGGTAAGAAATCTGGCTTCTGGGCCACCGTTTTTGGCGGCGCGGCGCAGCTGATCATGGGTAACGCCGTTCCGGGTCTGGTTCTCGGCATTCTGATCGGCAAAGGTGTTGAAGAGAGCGGCTGGAACCACGTCACTAAAGTGATGATGGTGGCTATCGTCGCGCTGTTTGTCCTGAGCGGCTTCTTCCGTGGCTTCGACATGAAGATGATCGAATCCTTCCATCTGACCGTGCCTAACTGGCTCGAACTTATCCACAACTCGCTCAGCGGCAAATAACGGAGGTCATCATGGAACAGAATAAAGGTTTTTGGTTCGCTGACTGGTCGTTCCCGATCTTCGTGGGCCTGCTCTCCTCTGGCGTGTTTGCCGGAACACACATGTACTACCTGTACGGTATTGGCGCATTTAACGAAGTGGCTTTTGTGGCGATGCTGAAGGCGGGAATGGATACCGGCTCCTACGGAGCGGTGGCGGCATTTGGCGCAAGCTTCCTGTTTGCCCGCATCATTGAAGGTTCGCTGGTGGGGATTTTGGATATCGGCGGGGCGATTCAAACCGGGGTTGGGTTAGGTGTTCCGGCGCTGCTGCTGGGTGCGGGCATTATATTCCCGGTCGCCAACTTCGCCGCCTCGCTGGTCACCGGTCTGGTGATTGGTCTGGCGATTGGCTACATCATCATTCTGGCGCGTAAGTTCACCATCAACCAGAGCGACTCGACCTACGGTGCGGACGTCATGATGGGGGCCGGTAACGCCTCCGGACGTTTCCTCGGGCCGTTGATTATCCTCAGCGCGATGACGGCTTCTATTCCTATCGGAATCGGTTCTCTGGCGGGCGCGCTGCTGTTTTACCTGTGGCAAAAACCGATTACCGGCGGGGCGATCCTCGGCGCAATGATCCTCGGGTCCATCTTCCCGATTGCCATTAGTTGATGGTGTGTCGTTGTAGGCCTGATGGCGGCTGCGCCTTATCAGGCCTACACGACCGCCCCCATTTCAACAGGAGAGAGACATGTTTGATTTACTCCTGCGCCGTGCGCGCCTCGTTGACGATACGGTGAGCGATATTGCGCTCAAAGACGGCAAGATCGCGGCGTTGGGCGACGTTGATGGCCCGGCGCTGAAAACCATCGAGCTGGGCGGTGAGTGCTACGTCAGCGCAGGCTGGATTGACTCCCACGTTCATTGCTACCCGAAATCCCCGATTTACCACGACCAGCCGGATAGCGTTGGTATTGCGACCGGCGTCACTACCGTAGTGGATGCGGGCAGCACCGGAGCGGATGACATCGACGATTTTTACACCCTGACCCGGGAAGCTGCCACCGAAGTGTACGCGTTGCTGAATATCTCCCGCGTTGGGCTTATTGCCCAGAACGAGCTGGCCAACATGGTCAATATTGACGCTGATGCGGTGCGAGAGGCGGTGAAACGCCACCCTGATTTTATCGTCGGTCTGAAGGCACGTATGAGCAGCAGCGTAGTCGGTGAAAATGGCATCACGCCGCTGGATCGCGCCAAAGCGATGCAAGCGCAGAACGGTGACCTGCCGCTGATGGTGCACATCGGCAACAACCCGCCGGACCTGGATGAGATCGCCGAGCGCCTGAGCGCGGGTGACATCATTACCCACTGTTACAACGGTAAACCGAATCGCATTCTGACGCCGCAAGGCGAGCTGCGGGCGTCAGTGATGCGGGCAATTTCACGCGGCGTGCGTCTGGACGTTGGGCATGGCACCGCCAGCCTGAGCTTTGCGGTGGCAAAACGCGCTATCGAACTGGGTATTTTGCCGCACACCATCAGCTCCGATATTTACTGTCGTAACCGTATCAGCGGCCCGGTGCATTCCCTGGCGAATGTGATGTCGAAATTCCTCGCCATTGGGATGTCGCTTCCGCAGGTCATTGAATGCGTTACCGCCAATGCCGCCGATGGTCTGCGCCTGAAACAGAAGGGGCGGCTGCAGGTCGGTCTGGATGCCGATTTAACCCTCTTTACGCTTAAGCGCCAGCCAACCGTGCTGGTAGATGCAGAAAACGACAGCCTGCAGGCTGAACAACTGCTGGTGCCGCTTGCCGCAATACGTGCGGGCAAGGGCTATATGACCGAACAAGGGAGCGCGGAACATGCCTTCGATTTTTGAGAAATACGATTTAAAACAGGTGATTAATACCTCCGGCCGCATGACGGCGCTCGGCGTTTCCACGCCGCGACCAGAAGTGGTTGAAGCCGCGATGGCGGGGATGAACCAATATTTCGAGATGAAAGACCTGGTCAATAAAACCGGCGACTACATCGCGAAATTACTGGAAGTGGAGGGGGCAACGGTTGTCTCTTGCGCATCAGCCGGGATCGCCCTGTCGGTGGCTGGCGTATTGGTTAAAGACAGCGACTGGCTGCTGGAGAACCTGCACGTCACGCCCATCGAGAACAACGAAATCGTGCTGCCCAGAGGTCACAACGTCAACTTTGGCGCACCGGTGGGCACCATGGTAGCGCTTGGCGGCGGCAAGTTAGTGGAAGCCGGTTATGCCAACGAATGTTCCGCGGCACAGCTGGCGGCGGCCATTACACCGCGTACGGCGGCCATTCTGTATATCAAATCTCACCACTGCGTCCAGAAAAGTATGCTCAGCGTGGAGCAGGCAGCGGTGGTGGCGCGTACGCATAATCTGCCGCTGATAGTGGACGCGGCGGCGGAAGAGGATTTGCAGTGCTACTACCGGGTTGGTGCAGATCTGGTGATTTATAGCGGCGCCAAGGCGATAGAAGGACCAACCAGCGGTCTGGTGATTGGTAAAACCCAATATGTTGAGTGGGTGAAGCGCCAGACGGCGGGGATTGGCCGGGCGATGAAGGTGGGCAAAGAGGGAATTCTTGGACTGACCTGTGCCATCGAACTGTATCTGAACGCGCAGAAAGAGAGCGGCGCGGAGATGGTCGAGAAAATGACGCCGTTCATTAATGCGTTGAACCAGCTTAACGGCGTGAGCGCCCGCGTGGTGTGGGATAGTGCAGGGCGCGACATCGCACGCACGGAAATTAAGTTTGATGAAGCGGTAACCGGGATCGCCACGGGGGAACTGGTCGACGCGCTGAAACAGGGGGAGTACGCGATTTACTTCCGTGGTTACAAAGCCAATGAAGGCATTATCGAAGCCGATGTGCGCAGCGTCGATCGCGCGCAGCTGGAGATTGTGGCCCGTCGAATTGGTGAAGTGATTTCGCAGGAGAAAAACGCATGAAACTGACCCCTAACTTTTATCGCGACCGCGTCTGCCTGAACGTGCTGGCAGGCTCCAAAGAAAATGCCCGGGATATTTATGCGGCGGCGGAAGGACACGTGCTGGTTGGCGTGTTGTCAAAAAATTACCCGGATGTCGCAAGCGCGGTAGCGGATATGCGTGAATACGCGGCCCTTATCGACAATGCGCTCTCCGTGGGGCTGGGGGCGGGCGATCCTAACCAGTCGGCGATGGTCAGTGAAATCTCCCGTCAGGTGCAGCCACAGCATGTCAATCAGGTCTTTACCGGCGTGGCCACCAGTCGCGCGCTGCTGGGCCAGCAGGAGACAGTGGTCAATGGTCTGGTCTCGCCAACCGGCACGCCGGGCAGGGTGAAAATCTCCACTGGTCCGCTAAGCAGCCAGTCGCCGGACGGTATTGTACCGATAGAAACCGCGATTGCGCTGCTCAAAGACATGGGCGGTAGCTCAATTAAATACTTCCCGATGGGCGGCCTGAAATGCCGTGACGAGTACATTGCGGTCGCGCAGGCCTGCGCCCGTCATGACTTCTGGCTGGAGCCAACCGGCGGTATCGATCTGGATAATTTCACTGAAATCCTGCAAATTGCCCTCGATGCCGGAGTGAGTAAAATCATTCCTCACATCTATAGTTCGATTATTGATAAGGTGAGTGGTAACACTCGTCCGGACGACGTACGCCAGCTGATGGCGATGACCCGGGCCTGCGTAGGCTAACTGACTGATGAGGAAACTGACGTGCGATTCCCCAACCAACGTTTAGCACAGCTGTTTGACATGTTGCAAAACGAAGCGCTTCCACAGGACGAGCTGGCGCAGCGGTTGTCGGTTTCCACACGCACCGTACGGGCGGATATCACCGCGCTAAACGCGCTGCTCAACCAGTACGGCGCACAGTTTGTCCTCAGCCGGGGTAATGGTTATCAGCTCAAAATTGACGACCCGGCAAGCTTTCACACCCTGCAAACGCAGCAGCCCAATACGTTGCTGCGCATCCCACGCACCAGCCAGGAACGGATACACTGGCTGGTGGTGCGTTTTCTGACGTCGGCTTTCTCGCTGAAGCTGGAAGATTTGGCTGATGAATGGTTTATCAGCCGCGCGACGCTGCAAAACGATATGGCTGAGGTGCGCGAGCATCTGCAACGTTATCATCTGACGCTGGAAACGCGTCCCCGTCACGGCATGAAGCTGTTCGGCAGCGAAATGGCGATCCGCGCCTGTTTGACCGATCTGCTGTGGACGCTGGCGCAGCAGGATCCGCAGCATCCGTTAGTGACGCAAGAAGCGCTGAATGCGGGGCTTCCTGAACAGTTGCAACCCGTTTTGCAGGACATTTTTGCCCGTTTCCATATTCGTCTGACCGATGAGGGCGAGCTGTTTTTACGCTTGTACTGCGCGGTGGCGGTACGGCGGATTAGCGAAGGATATCCACTCCCGGATTTTGCCGCAGAAGAGGCCGATCAATCGGTGTGCCTGGCCACGCGGGAAATCGCGGCGGTACTGCACCGTCTGGCAGACAAACCGCTTTCCGTTTCCGAAGAAAACTGGCTACAGGTGCATATTGCTGCCCGCCAGGTTCAGGAGATCGCGCCCAGTGCTATCAATGCGGATGATGACGAAGCGTTGGTCAATTACATCCTGCGTTTTATCAACACCCAGTACAACTACAACCTGTTGAATGATAAACAGTTGCATGCTGACCTGCTGACGCATATTAAGACGATGATCACCCGGGTGCGTTACCAGATAATGATCCCCAATCCGCTGTTGGAAAATATTAAACAGCATTACCCCATGGCGTGGGACATGACGCTGGCCGCCGTCTCGGGATGGGGAAAATATACGCCGTACACCATCAGTGAAAATGAGATTGGCTTCCTCGTGCTGCATATTGGCGTCGGGCTGGAGCGTAGTTACAACATCGGTTACCAGAGACAGCCGAAGGTTCTGCTGGTATGCGATGCCGGAAATGCGATGGCGCGGATGATTGAAGCGGTACTGGCGCGTAAGTATCCGCAGATAGAGATCGTCGATACCGTAACGCTTCGCGACTACGAACAGCGGGAAAGCATCAGCGAAGATTTTGTCATCTCAACCGCGCGGATCGGTGAAAAAGATAAGCCGGTGGTGATGATTGCGCCGTTCCCTACCGATTATCAGCTGGAGCAGATTGGCAAACTGGTGCTGGTAGACAGAACCCGTCCGTGGATGTTGAACAAATTCTTCGATGCCGCCCATTTTCGTGTGATTGACGAGTCAATGGATCAACAAACGTTGTTCAAAACCTTATGCCGTCAGTTGCAGGATGAAGGTTTTGTCGACGCGGAGTTTCTTGATTCGGTGGTTGAGCGTGAGGCCATCGTCAGCACCATGCTGGGTGACAGCATTGCCTTGCCGCACGCCCTTGGTCTGCTGGCAAAGAAAACGGTGGTCTACACCATCCTCGCCCCACAGGGTATCGCCTGGGGCGATGAAACGGCCCACGTGATCTTCTTGCTCGCCATCAGCAAGAGTGAATACGAAGAGGCGATGGCTATCTACGATATCTTCGTCACCTTCCTGCGCGAACGCGCGATGACGCGACTCTGCGCGTGCCGTAATTTCACCGAGTTCAAAGCGGTTGCGATGGAGTGTGTGAGCCGTTTTTGAGAGGCGGATAACAGAATGTTTACCGCCTGAAAGTTAACGCAAATGATGTACAACCTGGTTGCTGCTACCGCGCCAGATCAGCGCCGGGTCTTTAAGATCCTGCACAAATTTACCATCGACCAGCACGTTGATGAGATCCACCACCTGCATTTGTGCGGCGTTGAGTTCATCAAGCTTGTAGCCGGTCCACACCCAGATATCTTTCCCCGGACACTCAGCGTGAATACGCTGTACCAGTTGCAGAATATCCGGCACGTTTTGCGGATGCAGCGGATCGCCGCCGGACAGCGAAATACCCTGGCGAGGGATTCGCGTGTCGTTCAGATCGGCAATGATCTTGTCTTCCATCTCTTTGGTAAACGGCTGGCCGGAATTGAGTCGCCAGGTGCTTTTGTTATAGCAGCCAGGGCATTCATGCACGCATCCCGACACAAACAGGGTGCAGCGAGTGCCGGGGCCGTTAACGATATCGACAGGATAGTATTGATGGTATCGCATTTTCGCTTCTCAATTGACGCCATTACTGCGTTGTCTGCGCTCGCTCACCCGGGTCACTTACTTATGTAAGCTCCCCGGGATTCGCTTGCTTGCCGCCTTGTCCTGGCGCCAATTGCTTTGCGAAAAGCGTCACATCGCCAGGCAATAATACTGTCGAAATTAACCTATCTGCCCATTACCTAAATGCTTAACGCGGCGCTTCACTTCTTCCTGCTTACCGGCGTTAAACGGACGAGCGTCCGGGCTGCCTAAATAACCGCATACGCGGCGAGTGACCGATACGCGCGCGGCGTCGTGGTTACCACATTTCGGGCAGGTAAAGCCTTTGCTGGTGCACTCGAACTCACCGGTAAAGCCGCACTCGTAGCATTCATCGATTGGCGTGTTGGTCCCGTAATACGGCACGTGCTGATAGCTGTAATCCCAGACGTCTTCCAGTGCTTTCAGGTTGTGCTGAATGTTCGGATACTCGCCGTAGCAAATGAAACCTCCGTTCGCCAGCGGCGGGTACGGCGCTTCAAAATCGATCTTGTCGTACGGGTTAACCTTTTTCTCCACGTCGAGGTGGAAGCTGTTGGTGTAGTAACCTTTGTCGGTAACACCCGGCACCACGCCAAACTCGGCGGTATCCAGACGGCAGAAACGATCGCACAGGTTTTCACTTGGTGTACTGTACAGGCTAAAGCCGTAGCCGGTTTCGTCTTTCCATTGATCGACCGCCTGACGCAGACGTTCCACAATGGCGATAGCTTTAGCGCGAAGCTGCTCGCTGTCGTACAAGTGTTTGTCGCCAAACAGCGCGTTGATGGTTTCGTGAATGCCGATGTAACCCAGAGAAATCGACGCGCGGCCGTTTTTAAAGATTTCAGACACGTCATCGTCTGCTTTCAGACGTACGCCGCAGGCCCCTTCCATATACAGGATCGGTGCAACGCGGGCCTTCACGCCTTCCAGACGCGCAATGCGGGTCATCAGCGCTTTACGCGCCAGGATCAGACGGTCGTCGAGCAGTTTCCAGAAGGTGGCTTCATCGCCATGAGCTTCCAGCGCGATACGCGGCAGGTTAAGGCTGATAACGCCGAGGTTGTTACGGCCATCGTGAACCTGTTCGCCGTTCTCGTTTTCCCATACACCCAGGAAGCTACGGCAGCCCATTGGCGTTTTGAACGAGCCGGTCACTTTAACCACTTGATCGTAGTTCAGGATGTCCGGATACATACGCTTGCTCGCGCACTCCAGCGCCAGCTGCTTGATGTCATAGTTCGGATCGCCAAACTTGTGGTTCAGACCGTCACGAATCGCAAACACCAGTTTCGGGAACACGGCGGTTTTACGATTTTTACCCAGGCCAGCAATGCGGTTACGCAGAATGGACTGCTGGATCAAACGCGATTCCCAGCTGGTTCCCAGGCCGAAACCGAAGGTGACGAACGGCGTCTGACCGTTGGCGGTATGCAGGGTATTCACTTCATACTCAAGGGACTGGAATGCGTCGTAGCACTCTTTCTCGGTACGGGAATGCGCATAACCGTCGGCATCTGGGATCTGCCACTCTTCAGCGGTTTTGCGATGCTTATTAAAGCTCTCGGTCACGAACGGTGCGAGAACTTCGTCAATACGGTTAATGGTGGTACCGCCATAAATATGGCTGGCAACCTGCGCGATAATTTGCGCGGTGACGGCCGTCGCGGTGGAGATGGATTTTGGCGGCTCAATCTCCGCGTTACCCATCTTAAAGCCCTGCGTCAGCATACCTTTCAGGTCGATCAGCATGCAGTTAAACATTGGGAAGAACGGAGAGTAGTCGAGATCGTGATAGTGAATATCACCACGCTCGTGCGCCTGGACGACATCACGCGGCAACAGGTGTTGACGCGCATAGTGTTTGGCGACGATACCGGCCAGCAGGTCGCGCTGGGTCGGGATCACTTTGCTGTCTTTGTTGGCGTTTTCGTTCAGCAGAGCAGAGTTGGTTTGCTCAACCAGACCACGAATTTCCTGGTTCAGACGGCCACGTTTTTCACGCTGTATATCACGGTCGTGGCGATATTCGATGTACGCACGGGCGAGTTGCTTGTACGGACCAGACATCAGCTGGTTTTCTACCGCTGTCTGGATCTCGTTGATATCGACCTGGCTGCGCTCATTCATCTGGCTACTAACGACTTCTGCGACGGTGGCACAGTAATCTGCGTCATCGACTCCCGCTGCTTTAGCTGCACGCAGAATGGCTTCTTTGATGCGCTCTGATTTAAACGGCACTTTACAGCCATCTCGTTTCATCACATGCGGTGTCATGATCACTCCATATTTATAAGAACAGGTTATCCACAGAGGTTGGGGAAGCGGTCATGGCTTTATTCATCTCTATTGCCAATGACTTCCCGCAATCCTGACCCACTTTATCCACAATTCCACCGTTAAACGGTGCACTGTAGTTGTAGCAATTGTAGTCGATTAATACAACATATTGGGTCGGCGTGCATTTTAAGTTCTATATGTAGTGATTTGCATCAAGGATGTTTACGATTTATTTGATGTAGCGCAAAGTAAAAATCGGAGCGTACAGATGACGGGCAGTACAGCGATTGTAAATTGTGGGCAGAAAATTCTGATTAATTATTCAACAAAAACAGGAAGCTAAGCTAAGCGTATATAGCAACGCCCGGTAGCGCTATGCGTACCGGGCCTGAACATAATTGCAAGCTATTTTTGCAACCACCAGACGGCCTCAAAAGGACGCAGTGTCATGCCCCCAGGTTGGCTGGCAACCTCGGCATAGTTGTGCATCAGCACCTGCCAGTTTCCGTCGGTCTGGGCTGGCTGCCAGCTCTGGAAGGTATCGCTAAGATTGGCAATGACCAGCAGCCGCTGCCCTTGCCACTCTCGTTGATAGCACCACAGATGCGGGCTGTCCGGTAGCAGATCCTGGTAGTCGCCCCAGGTGATAACCGGCTCCGCTTTGCGCAAGGCGATCAGCTTCTGATAGGTGTAGAACACCGAGTCGGCATCGTTCAGTGCTGCCGCCACGTTAATGTCTGCTGCGTTGTCACACAGATTGATCCACGGCTCGCCGTAGGTGAAGCCCGCGTGTTTGCTGCTATCCCATTGCATCGGCGTGCGGCTGTTATCGCGTGATTTACTGGCGAGGATCGCCAGCAGTTCTTGCGCATCGCGTCCCTGGCCGTTCAACTCGGCAAACATGTTATGGCTTTCCACATCGCGATAATCGGTAATCTGGCGGAAGTGCGGGTTGGTCATGCCAATCTCTTCACCCTGGTAGATGTAGGGGGTGCCCTGCATGCCATGCAGCACCATCGCCAGCATTTTGGCCGACGGAACGCGGTATTTACCTTCATCGCCAAAACGCGACACGATGCGCGGCTGATCGTGGTTACACCAGAATAGCGCGTTCCAGGCCTGATTGTGCATGCCCTGTTGCCAGTGGCGGAACAGGGTTTTTAGCGCCACATAATCGGGTTTTGCTAACGTCCACTTCTCACCGTTGGGGTAATCCACTTTCAGGTGGTGGAAGTTAAAGGTCATCGACAGTTCACTACCATCTTGTGCGGCGTACTGCTGGCAATGTTCAAGCGTAGTGGAAGACATTTCGCCGACCGTCATCAGGTTGCGTGGGGTAAAAATATCGCGGTTCATCTCACGCAAAAATTCATGCGCGCGCGGGCCGTCGGTATAAAAACGGCGTCCATCGCCGTCGGGATCGTTCGGGAAGTCCTGGTCTTTAGAGATAAGATTCACCACGTCGAGGCGCAGTCCGTCCACGCCGCGATCGGCCCAAAACTCGCATACTTTCTTTAGCTCGGCGCGTACCGCCGGGTTTTCCCAGTTCAGGTCGGCTTGCTCCGGAGCAAAGAGGTGCAGATAGTACTGCTCGCTTTCGGCGTGCCAGCCCCAGGCGTTGCCGCCAAACTTGGAGCGCCAGTTATTTGGCGGGCAGTCTGGCGTGCCGTCGCGCCAGAGATAAAACTGACGATACGGGCTGTCTTTATCCAGCGCTTCACGAAACCAGGCGTGCTGGGTTGAGGTGTGGTTAAACACCATGTCGAGAATAATACGGATGCCGCGCGCTTTCGCCTGCGCCACCAGTTCATCAAAGTCTTCCAGCGTGCCGTAGGCCGGATCGACAGACGTGTAGTCTGCGACGTCGTAACCGTTATCAACCTGCGGCGAAATATAGAACGGCGTCAGCCAGATGGCATCAACGCCCAGCTTTTGCAGATAGTCGAGGCGCTGCGTCACGCCGCGTAAATCTCCGGTGCCGCTGCCGGTGGTGTCCTGAAAACTCTTGGGGTAAACCTGATAGATAACGCCGTTTTGCCACCAGTGGGGAATAGTCATGGTTGTTTCCTGGAAATACGCTGGGGCGCAACTGCGCCCCGAAGAAAAGTTAGACAATCTGTAATGTGCCCAGACGGTGTTTACGCTGGTAAACGAATGAGGTCAGTACCATTGGGATGACAATCGCAATGACCATCGCCATGCCAAAGACCTGCCAGTAAGTCGGCTGGATGGAGAGGATGCCCGGCAAACCGCCGACGCCAATCCCGTTCGCCAGCACACCGTTCAGGCCGCACAGCAGTCCGGCGAGACCGGAGCCGATCATCGCGCACAGCATTGGGAAGCGGTATTTCAGGTTGATCCCGTACATTGCTGGTTCGGTTACCCCGAGATAGGCGGAGATCGCGGCTGGAACGGAGATTTCACGTTCGTTGTGTTTGCGACTGGAGATAATGATCCCGACCACCGCAGAGGCCTGAGCGATATTCGACAGTGCGATCAGTGGCCATACCGGCGTACCGCCCATGCTCTGAATCATCTGCATGTCGATAGCCAGCGTGGTCTGATGCACACCGGTGATCACCAGCGGGGCATACAAGAAGCCGAACATCGCCGCGCCAATCGGAGCAAAACTGCCGGTCAGCAGATGACGGACCGCAAACGCGACACCGTCGCCAATCATGCGGCCAAATGGACCGATAAAGGCGTGCGCAAGGAATACCGCAAGGATCAGCGAGCACACCGGGACGATCACCAGATACAGGTAATCCGGGACGATGCGCTTCATGCGTGTTTCAATAAACCCGAGCGCCAGCCCGGCCAACAGTGCCGGAATGACCTGCGCCTGGTAGCCCACTTTCTCAATGCTGAACAGGCCGAAGTTCCACACGTCCGGCACCTGCTGACCGAGCAAATAGGCGTTCATCAGTTGCGGAGAAACCAGGGTCACGCCCAGCACAATACCGAGGATCGGCGTACCGCCCATTTTCTTCACCGCCGACCAACAAATCCCGACCGGCAAATAGAAGAAGATCGCTTCGCCAATCAGCCACAGGAAGTCATAGAGGGTTTTCAGCGAAGGATGCATCTGCGCCAGCGTCTGCCCGTTACTCATGGGCAGATCGCCGATCACGTTACGGAAACCTAAGATCAGGCCGCCGCTAATCAGTGCTGGCAGCAGAGGGAAGAAGATCTCCGCGAAGTGAGAAATCAGCTGCTCGTGCCACTTCATGTTCTGCCGCGCCGCTTTCTTTGCCTGCTCTTTGTCGGCACTGGCTTGTCCGGTGGTCGCCAACAGCGCTTTGTAGTAATCGCCCACCTCGGTGCCAATTACCACCTGAAACTGCCCGGCGTTGGTGAAGCAGCCTTTGACCATTGGCAACAATTCGATCTCTTTCGGTCTGGCGTTTGCAGGCTGATTCAGCACAAAACGCAGGCGAGTAATGCAGTGACTCACCGTAGCGATATTGTCGCGCCCGCCAACCAGCTCAATCAGCCGGTCGATGTCTGCTTGTTTTATTTTGCTCATGATGGTGTGTGTTCCCCGTAGACCGGAAAAGACGCTGTTGCGTCGTCATTCGGCAACTCTCTCGTTGTTGGCGCCAGAGTATATCTTCGATGAATATTTAAAAATGGGAACGTTCCCGAAACGCAGCGAAGATCACAAATTAATGCTCAGAAAGCGATCAGGAGAGGGTGGAAGGAATAACGATTTGTCGTGGTTCGCTGCGGCCGTTGATCTGTTCGATCAGCTGCGAGGCCGCTTGTCGCCCGGCTTCGGCGTATCCTGGATCGACGGTGATAATTTCCGGATGGAGGAATTTCATCAGCGGCGTGCTGCCCACGCTCGCCAGCTGCAGGTTCTCAATCCGCTGCTCCTGCAGGTATTTGCTGACGCCAAGGGCAAGGGTATCCGTCGCACAGACTAAAGCGGTGGTTTCCGGGGTGATGACGTTGGCGGCCTGCTCATAGCCCTGCTTCATGGCCAGACCCGGCAGCGCGGCCACAGGATGTAGTTTGTGTTTTTTACAGAATGCCAGGTAGGCCTCATGGCGGCGTTTACCAGTGGTCACATCGCTATGCGGAACACCAAGAAAGCTAATATGGCGATGCTCGCGTTCGTATAAACGCTGCATCAGGGTACGAATGGCACCCTCATCGTCATAGCAGACGGAGGCAAAGCCTTTTGCATCTCTTGCCAGCAGCACCAGAGAATCTTGCCAGGAGGCGAGCATGGCTTCAGTAATGCCGGTAAAACCAAACAGCACCACGCCATCAATGTTGCGGCGTCTGAGCATGCCGAGATGTTCTTCAACCAGCTCGGGCGAGAACTGGCTTTCCATCATGATCGGATCGTAGCCCTGTTCATAAAAGGCGGGCAGCATGGTCTGCACGGCGAGATTTTCCGAAAGCGAGTCCAGACGCGTGACGATAATCGCCACCACCTTGTCGCTTTGTCCGCGCATGGCGCGTGCGGAGCGGGAAGGGGAAAAACCGTGCTGATTCATCACCGCCTCAACGCGTTCGCGGGTGCGTTCACTCACGCCGCTTTCATTGTTGAGCACACGGGAAACGGTTGATTTTCCCACACCGCTTAAGCGGGCGATGTCTTTAATGGTCAGCCGATTTTGCATCCTGTTTTCCCGTGTTGCGTGTGAAGTTATGCCAAATAGAGAATAACTTTACTCAAGCGCGGCGCAATGGGCAAAGTCTGGTATACGTTTGGTTTAGTTTCCATGGTTTATCATACCGCCATAATTGCCACAAACCTTATGGTTTTCTGCGTATAATCCGCGGCGCAAATCATTCACTTACCGGAGGCTATATGGATCCCGATCCCACCCCTCTCCCGAGATGGAGAAACAACCCTTTCCGGTAAGCCTGTCTTTCACTGTCTTACCGGAACAGTAAGACAGTGACGTTCTGACGTCCCTGTTGTGATTTTAATATTGCCACCAGGCAAGGCTTTGCCACGCCTGAAGGATTTACTGCGCCTGTTTATACTGGTGCAGAGGGACTGCCTATGTTCAAAAATATGACTCGCCAGCTGTTTGCCCGGCTAAGCCGCCATTTACCACATCGTCTGGTGCATCGCGATCCGTTGCCGAATGCTCAGACCGTTGCCAGCACACCGATCCCGCCATCGCTGAGCGAACATTGCCTGAAAATGGCGCTGATGGACGAAGACGCGCTGTGGAAAACGTTCGGCGCTCATCCGGAAGGCTTAAACGCCGCAGAAGTCGAGAACGCCCGCGAAATACATGGCGAGAACCAGTTGCCGGCACAGAAGCCGTCACCCTGGTGGGTGCATTTGTGGGTCTGCTATCGCAACCCGTTTAATATACTGCTGACCATTCTCGGGGCGATTTCCTATGCCACCGAAGATCTGTTTGCCGCTGGCGTCATCGCCCTGATGGTCGTCATCTCTACGCTGCTGAATTTTGTGCAGGAGGCGCGCTCCACCAAAGCGGCTGATGCGCTGAAAGCGATGGTCAGCAACACCGCCACGGTGCTGCGCGTCATCAACGAGAAAGGGGAGAACGGCTGGGTTGAACTGCCGATCGACCAGTTGGTTCCCGGCGATGTCATCAAGCTGGCGGCAGGGGATATGATCCCGGCCGATCTGCGCGTGGTGCAGGCTCGTGACCTGTTCGTCGCCCAGGCTTCGCTGACCGGTGAATCGCTGCCGGTGGAGAAAGTGGCAACCAGTCGCGATCCGCAGCAAAGCAACCCGCTGGAATGCGATACCCTGTGCTTTATGGGCACCAACGTGGTGAGCGGCACGGCGCAGGCCATCGTGATTTCAACCGGCGCCAATACCTGGTTCGGGCAACTGGCGGGTCGCGTCAGCGAGCAGGAAAGCGAGCAGAATGCCTTCCAGAAAGGGATCAGCCGCGTCAGCATGCTGCTGATCCGCTTTATGCTGGTGATGGCGCCCATCGTGCTTATTATCAACGGTTACACCAAAGGTGACTGGTGGGAAGCGGCGCTGTTTGCCCTGTCTGTGGCGGTGGGACTGACTCCAGAAATGCTGCCGATGATCGTCACCTCAACGCTGGCGCGTGGGGCGGTGAAGCTGTCAAAACAAAAGGTTATCGTTAAACACCTCGACGCTATCCAGAACTTTGGCGCGATGGATATCCTGTGCACCGATAAAACCGGCACCCTGACTCAGGATAAAATTGTACTTGAGAATCATACGGATATCTCTGGAAAGCCCAGCGAACATGTCCTGCATTCTGCGTGGCTGAACAGCCATTATCAGACCGGGCTGAAGAATCTGCTGGATACGGCGGTGCTGGAAGGTGTGGACGAAGAATCAGCCCGCCAGCTCTCGACTCGCTGGCAGAAAATCGATGAGATCCCGTTTGATTTTGAACGTCGCCGCATGTCGGTAGTGGTGGCAGAAGAAACCGATGTGCATCAGCTGGTCTGTAAAGGGGCGCTACAGGAGATCCTCAGCGTATGTACCCAGGTGCGTCACAACGGTGAGATAGTCCCGTTAGATGACAACATGCTGCGTCGGGTGAAACGCGTTACGGACACGCTGAACCGCCAGGGGCTGCGCGTGGTGGCGGTGGCGACGAAATACCTGCCAGCGCGTGAAGGTGATTACCAGCGTATTGATGAATCCGATCTGATCCTCGAAGGCTATATTGCGTTCCTCGATCCGCCGAAAGAGACCACCGCACCTGCGCTTAAAGCGCTGAAAGCCAGCGGCATTACGGTGAAAATCCTCACTGGCGATAGCGAATTGGTGGCGGCAAAAGTGTGTCATGAAGTGGGCCTGGATGCGGGCGATGTGGTTATCGGTAGCAGCATTGAAGGGTTAAGCGATGATGAGCTGGCTCGGCTTGCTCAGCGCACCACGCTGTTTGCCCGTCTGACGCCAATGCACAAAGAGCGCATTGTCACGCTGCTCAAGCGCGAAGGCCATGTGGTCGGCTTTATGGGCGATGGTATAAACGATGCCCCGGCGCTGCGCGCGGCGGACATTGGTATCTCCGTTGACGGCGCGGTTGATATTGCGCGTGAAGCGGCGGATATCATCCTGCTGGAAAAGAGCCTGATGGTGCTGGAAGAAGGGGTGATTGAAGGACGCCGTACCTTCTCTAACATGCTGAAGTACATCAAAATGACGGCAAGTTCAAACTTTGGTAACGTATTTAGCGTGCTGGTGGCGAGCGCCTTCTTACCGTTCCTGCCGATGTTACCGCTGCACTTACTGATTCAGAACCTGCTGTACGATGTATCCCAGGTGGCGATTCCGTTTGATAACGTCGACGAAGAGCAGATCAAAAAGCCGCAGCGCTGGAATCCCAGCGAATTGGGCCGCTTTATGATCTTCTTTGGACCGATCAGCTCGATCTTCGACATTCTGACCTTTTGCCTGATGTGGTTCGTCTTCCATGCCAATACACCTGAACATCAGACGTTGTTCCAGTCTGGCTGGTTCGTGGTGGGCCTGCTGTCGCAAACGTTGATTGTGCATATGATTCGTACCCGTCGCGTGCCGTTCATCCAGAGCCGCGCCGCGTGGCCGCTGATGCTGATGACGCTGGTGGTGATGGTCGTCGGCATTGCATTACCCTTCTCGCCGCTGGCCAGCTATCTGCAATTGCAGGCATTACCGCTGAGCTACTTCCCGTGGCTGATTGCGATTCTGGCGGGTTACATGACATTGACTCAATTAGTGAAAGGTTTTTATAGCCGTCGCTACGGCTGGCAGTAAACATCAAACGCCTCAGCAGGATGGTGTTAATACCATCCTGCATTCCTCATTTTCATTCGAAGATATTACCTCACAACATTAGTGTTTTATTTTTATTGAAATGCTAACGGGTGTTATTAGTATCAAATCGCCTTCCTTGCGTTGTTTTTTTATCAATAAAACGATCTGCATTGCAAAAATGAAACAGTGTGCTAAAAATTTTAAGCAACTACGATTTTTTGTGAACGCAGTCATCGAAATAAATTGTTACACCAGTTAGTCTGCGCAGGTAACGTCGTTAAGAAAGTTTCTCGCTGCCCGTTTTTAATTCCGGCAGTCATTTGCTCTGCAAGCTATTCCTGTTAATGGATATTATGAACTTCTGGAGAAGGACAAATGAAACTGACAAAAAACCTGTTAAGTCTGTGTATTGGCGCGTCTGTATTACTGATGAGTCATGCAACGCTGGCACAAACTTTTCGCGCCGCAGATGTGCATCCGGCTGATTACCCGAACGTTGTTGCTGTCAAACATATGGGGGAAAAACTTAGCGCCGCGACCGACGGGCGTCTGGAGATTAAAACATTTCCTGGTGGCGTGTTAGGCGATGAAAAACAGATGATTGAACAGGCGCAATTAGGCGCTATCGATATTATTCGTGTCTCAATGACGCCTGTTGCCGCCATTCTCCCTGAAATTAACGTGTTTACCCTGCCATATATTTTCCGCGATGAGGACCATCTGCATAAGGTTCTCGACGGCATGATCGGTCAGGAGATTGGCGACCGTCTGACGGCTAATACCAAATCGCGGCTGGTGTTTCTCGGCTGGATGGATGCCGGCACGCGTAACCTGATCACCAAAAATCCGGTGGTGAAACCGGAAGATTTACACGGTATGAAAATCCGCGTTCAAGGAAGTCCGATAGCGCTGGATACCCTGAAAGCGATGGGCGCTAACTCCGTTGTCATGGGCGTCAGTGAAGTATTTAGCGGCATGCAGACCGGCGTTATTGATGGCACGGAAAATAACCCGCCAACGTTTGTTGCGCATAACTATTTGCCGGTCGTGAAAAACTATACCTGGAGCAAACACTTTATTATTCCTGAGCTTTTTCTGTTTTCGAAAGCTAAATGGGATAAGTTGAAAAAAGAAGATCAGGATCTCATTATTAAACTCGCCAAGGAAGCACAGATAGAGCAACGAAAACTTTGGCAGGATTATAATGCGAAATCACTGGAGACCATGAAAGCCAACGGCGTTCAGTTCCACGATATTGATACGGACTATTTCTATAAAGCCACGCAGTCAGTGCGGGATAATTACGGTAAAGACCACCAGGATTTGATCAAACGTATTCAGGATGTGAAGTAATTCATCAGGTGGAGGATATCAACCCTCCGCCTGAATCTTTTGATTAATTCGAGGTGATAATTATGGGTGAATGCTATTCATCGGTAATGGATTTTCTTTATCGAGTGTCAATGTGGATTGCCGGTATCGCATTATTGGTCATGGTCGCCATTATCCCCATTGGCATATTCGCGCGTTATGTTCTGAATAACGCCCTGTCATGGCCTGAACCCGTCGCTATTCTCTGTATGGTGACATTCACCTTTATTGGCGCGGCGGTGAGCTATCGTGCAGGCTCGCATATCGCGGTGAGCATGGTGATTGACCGTCTGGGGGATGCTTCCCGCCGTTATTGCTCGGTAATCGCAGACGTTATGTTGGTGGCGATAAGCCTGTTTATCCTCTGGTACGGAACCAATCTCTGTCTTGAACTGTGGGACCAGCCCGTGGCGGAATTCCCGCTTTTAAGCGCCGGGCAAAACTATCTTCCGTTGCCGATTGGCTCTGCCATAACGCTGCTGTTTATCGCAGAAAAGATTTTCCGTGGTCCGCAGTACCAACGTCCCGTTGTCATGCTGGGATCGACCAGCTAGTTACCGCCCCCATTTCAGAAAGGAAAGCAGATGGATGCATTTATTCTCGTCTTTACGCTCGGCATTATGCTGGCGATTGGGGTACCGGTAGCGTACGCGGTTGGCATTAGCGCCATCATTGGGGCCTGGTATATTGATATTCCGCTGGAAGCGGTAATGATCCAACTGACCAGCGGGGTGAACAAGTTCTCTCTGTTAGCGATCCCATTCTTTATTCTGGCTGGGGCAATCATGGCCGAAGGGGGAATTGCGCGGCGACTGGTGAACTTTGCCTATATTTTTGTTGGTTTTATCCGCGGCGGACTGTCGCTGGTAAACATTGTGGCATCAACCTTTTTTGGCGCTATTTCCGGATCGTCTGTGGCTGATACCGCGTCCATCGGTTCGGTAATGATCCCGGAGATGGATAAAAAAGGTTATCCGCGTGACTTTGCCGCAGCGGTAACGGCCAGTGGTTCGGTACAGGCGATTCTTACGCCGCCCAGCCATAACTCGGTTATTTACTCGCTGGCGACCGGCGGCACGGTGTCGATTGCCGCGCTGTTTATCGCCGGGATCCTGCCGGGGCTGCTGTTAAGCCTCAGTCTGATGGTGATGTGTGTGGCTTTCGCGCACAAGCGCGGTTATCCAAAAGGAGAACGTGTACCGTTTCGCCAGGCGCTGAAGATTTTCGTTGATACGCTATGGGGCCTGATGACCGTTGTGATCATCATGGGCGGTATCCTGTCAGGTATCTTTACCGCAACGGAGTCTGCGGCAATTGCCTGCCTGTGGGCCTTCTTTGTCACCATGTTTATCTATCGTGACTATAAATGGTCTGAGCTGCCGAAGCTGATGTTCCGCACGGTGAAAACAGTCACTATCGTCATGATCCTGATAGGCTTTGCCGCCGCGTTCGGTGCTGTCATGACTTATATGCAGTTGCCGATGCGTATCACTGAAGCCTTCACCAGCATCTCGGACAACAAATACGTCATCCTGATGTGTATTAACATCATGCTGCTGCTGATCGGTACGCTGATGGATATGGCACCGCTGATCCTCATTCTGACGCCGGTTCTGCTGCCGGTGACCAACGCGCTCGGCATTGATCCGGTCCATTTCGGCATGATCATGCTGGTGAACTTAGGGATCGGACTGATTACGCCGCCGGTAGGGTCGGTGCTGTTTGTGGCCAGTGCGGTGAGTAAACAGAAAATAGAGCAGGTGGTGAAGGCGATGCTGCCGTTCTACCTCGTGCTATTCCTGGTGCTGTTATTAGTGACGTACATTCCGGCGATTTCGCTGTTCCTGCCGAAACTGTTTGGTGTGATGTGATAAATGCCCGGTGGCGCTTACGCTTACCGGGCCTGTAAACGACCCGTGCATTGGCCGGACGAGGCAAAGCCGCCATCCGGCACAAGGAGGCTTAGCGACGAACAGCGATCGCTTCAATCTCGATTTTCACGTCTTTCGGCAGACGGGCAACTTCTACGCAAGAACGTGCAGGGAAGGTCGCGTTGTGTTCGGTGAAGAACGCTTCGTAGGTCGCGTTTACAGTTGCGAAATCGTTCAGGTCTTTAACGAAAACGGTCGTTTTTACGATGTCGCCCACTTTCAGGCCTGCTGCTTCAACGATAGCTTTTACGTTTTCCAGCGACTGACGTGCCTGAGCGGACACGTCTTCCGCTACGGCACCGGTTTTCGGATCGACCGGGATCTGACCGGAAGTGATTACCATGCTACCCAGGTCAACGCCCTGAACGTATGGGCCGATTGCTGCTGGTGCATTTTCCGTCGCGATAGTCTTGCTCATGATTTCTCCTGAATTACAGCGGTAGTAGAATGTTCCCGCTCATTATAGGGAGCCGGGATCTCATAACCAACCCCAATTAGTTGGCCAGCACCACATAATGCGAAAACTCTTTTTCACAGTATTTGCATTTGAGTGCGATGTCATCAGCACGCTTTTTCACTGCAAAACTGGAGGAAACCGGCTCAGCATGGCTGATACAGTTGCTGTTCGGGCAAACCAGTACATTGTCGATACGCTCAGGCAGGCTCGGACGAGATTTACCCACCACGTCGTAATCGTCAATGCGGTTTACCGTTGCCTGTGGCGCGTACAGGGAGAGCTGGTTTACCTGCTCATCGGTCAGGAACGTGTTTTCAATTTTAATCAGGTCCTTACGGCCCATCTCGCCTGACGGCAGGTTCAGACCGATGGTGATACGCTGGTCGGTTTCCGTCAGTTTGAACAACGTCAGCAGCTTAAAACCAACCTGTGCGGGAATATGGTCAATCACGGTGCCACGTTTGATGGCTTCAACCTGCAGTTTGTTATCGTGTGTCATCTCTTTTTCTCCCTTACAGTGCCAGTTCGCTATTCAGTACCAGTGCCAGTAACGCCTGGCGGGCGAAGATGCCGTTGCCAGCCTGCTGGAAATACCAGGCGTGCGGCGTCTTGTCGACGTCGGTGGTGATCTCATCGATACGCGGCAGCGGATGCAGTACCTTCATGTTTGCTCTGGCGCCGTTCAGATCGCTGGCGCGCAGAACAAACTGCGCTTTCACGTTGGCGTATTCGGACGGGTCCAGACGCTCTTTTTGTACGCGGGTCATGTAGAGGATATCGACCTCCGCCATCACCTCTTCAATAGTGCCGTGCAGGCTCCAGGCGATACCTTTTTCATTCAACATATCCAGAATGTATTGCGGCATGGCCAACGCGTCCGGGGCGATGAAGTAGAAACGGTTACCTTCAAACTTCGCCAGCGCCTGGGTCAGGGAATGGACGGTGCGGCCATATTTCAGGTCACCCACCATGGCGATGTGCAGATTGTCCAGGCGACCCTGAGTTTCCTGAATGGTGAACAGATCCAGCAGCGTTTGGGTGGGATGTTGGTTGGATCCGTCGCCTGCGTTCAGTACCGGAACGTTACCAGAGAACTCCGTAGCCAGACGCGCGGCGCCTTCCTGCGGATGGCGCATTACGATGGCGTCGACATAGGTGCTGATGACGGAAATAGTGTCGGCCAGCGTTTCACCTTTTTTGCCCAGAGAGGTGTTGCTGCTGTCAGAGAAACCCACCACGCTGGCGCCCAGGCGGTGCATGGAGGTTTCAAAGGATAAACGGGTGCGGGTTGAGGCTTCAAAGAAGCAGCTGGCGATAACCTTATGCTTTAACAGCTCCGGCTGTGGGTTAGCTTTTAATTTCGCCGCTGTTGCGAGGACCAGATTGAGGTCATCGCGGCTGAGGTCGTTTATGGAAATGATGTGTTTTTGATAGAGCGGGTTAGCCATGTTTATCTCCTGACGCCTGGGCAAAAAAAAAGCCCCTCAATTGAGGGGCTCGGAATGGGTGATCAACGGAAAGAAAAACGGCAGGCCAGCGTCCTTTTTCAGACGCGGTAAGACAAAATGTCGTACACACTGAACCATACATCCTCCCGGCAAATTGTCCGCGATTATACTCAGCTCCGTTATGGGATCAAGCGAAAAATGCACAAATTATTCATCGCAAACGATTCTCATGAATATTCATTCACCCTGAGTGCCAAACAGCAACAATGAGATAAACATGCGTTGACGCAAAATATCGGCAAATAGCAGTCGTATGGCAGACCGTTTTTTCGTATAACAACTAAAATGAAACGATGTTTTAATTAAGGGGTTTGAGATGATTGTCGGCAATATTCACAACCTGGATGCCTGGCTGCCGGAAGAGCTGCGTCAGGCGATTGAACACATTAAAGCGCATGTGACGGATGAGACGGAAAAAGGTAAGCACGACATCGACGGCGATCGTCTGTTTTATCTGATTGCTGAAGATATGACGGAGCCGTTTGCACAGCGCCGCGCCGAGTATCACGCGCGCTATCTGGATATTCAGATCCTGCTCAAAGGTCAGGAAGGCATGACCTTCAGCACGCAGCCTGCGGGCGCGCCGGAAACTGACTGGCTGGCGGATAAAGATATCGCCTTCCTACCGGAAGGGGTACAGGAAAAAACGGTGGTGCTGAACGAAGGTGATTTCGTGGTGTTTTATCCGGGCGAAGTGCATAAACCGCTGTGCGCGGTCGGTGCACCAGCGCTGGTACGCAAAGCCGTGGTGAAAATGCGGGTGGCATAAGCGTATTTGCCGGGGGCGGCTTCGCCTTACCCGGCCTACGGGAGCGCGGTTGTAGGCCGGATAAGATGCTTAGCATCGCCATCCGGCATTCTTTTCATCCATGCTCTTACTTCGCCAGCGTCGCCACCATCACCGCTTTGATGGTGTGCATCCGGTTTTCCGCCTGATCAAATACGATGCTGGCGGATGATTCAAAGACCTCATCGGTCACTTCCATTCCACCGTGCAGACCATATTCCTGTGCCATTTGTTTGCCAAGCGTGGTTTGATCGTCATGAAACGCGGGCAGGCAGTGCAGGAATTTCACCTGCGGATTGCCGGTCAACGCCATCATCGCGCTATTAACCTGGTACTTACGCAGCAGCGCAATACGTTCGGCCCACTTCTCTTTTGCCTCGCCCATTGATACCCAGACGTCGGTATAGATGAAGTCTGCGTCTTTCACGCCCGTGGCGACATCTTCGGTCAGCGTAATATTGCCGCCGTTTTTCTGTGCCAGCGCTTTGCACTCCGCAACCAGACTTTCTTCCGGCCAGCAGGCCTGCGGTGCGACCAGACGCAGATCCAGCCCGGTTAACGCGGCGGCTTCCAGCATGGAATTGCCCATATTGTTACGGGCATCGCCGGTGTAGACCAGCGTCATCTCATTAAACGCTTTACCCGGCAGGTGTTCCAGCATAGTTAACAGATCCGCCAGGAGCTGGGTGGGATGAAACTCGTTGGTTAATCCGTTCCACACCGGAACTCCGGCATATTCCGCCAGCGTCTCGACAATCTCCTGACCGTGGCCCCGATACTGAATACCGTCGTACATGCGGCCGAGCACGCGGGCGGTGTCTTTGATCGACTCTTTATGGCCAATCTGGCTGCCGCTTGGCCCGAGGTATGTCACGCGCGCGCCCTGATCGTATGCGGCAACTTCGAAAGAGCAACGGGTACGGGTTGAGTCTTTTTCGAAGATGAGCGCGATGTTTTTACCGGTGAGCTTTGCGACTTCAGTGCCGTTTTTCTTTTCCGCCTTCAGCTGTGCGGCGAGCTGAAGCAGTGACGTGAGTTCAGCAGAGGTGAAATCAAGCAGTTTCAAAAAATGTTTCTGATAAAACGCAGACATGGTTCCCTCACATGGCTTAGGCCATTTATTGAATTAAAATTCAATTTATATGGATGTTTATTCATTTGCAACCTTGTTTAACAAATCTTTCCTGGAAAGGTGGAGGCAATGACAGCGGTATGTGACAATAAGAGTATCGGCAGGACATTATGAGGAACGAGCCATGGCAAACCCGGAACTACTGGAAGAGCAGCGTGAAGAAACACGCTTGATTATTGAAGAGTTACTCGAAGATGGCAGCGATCCAGACGCGCTGTACACCATCGAGCATCACCTTTCCGCGGATGACTTCGAAACCCTGGAAAAAGCGGCAGTAGAAGCCTTCAAGCTGGGTTATGAAGTGACCGAGCCGGAAGAGCTGGAAGTGGAAGAAGGCGACACGGTTATTTGCTGTGACATTCTGAGCGAATGTGCACTGAATGCGGAGTTGATCGATGCTCAGGTTGAGCAGCTGATGAACCTGGCTGAAAAATACGATGTGGAATACGACGGTTGGGGCACCTATTTTGAAGACCCGAACGGCGAAGAAGGTGAAGACGGCGACGATGAAGACCTCGTCGACGAAGATGATGACGGCGTGCGTCACTAAGTCATCAACTGACCTGCGGTAGCCCAGGCTGCCGCAGGCCAAGGACAAAGTATGGATTACCTGCAAATACTCTCCCCGATCCACAACTTCCTGCACTGTAAAACACCCCAGGCCTGGCTTGATAAAGCGCGGGACACGTCAAATCTGCCTCTGTTATTGACCGATCACCTCGTCTGTGAGCTGAAAGCGGCGCAAACGGCGATGCTGCTGGTGCGTAAGTATGTCGCGGATAAACAGGGATCGCAGGCGCTGCTGGACTGGCTGAAACCCTATGAAGCGTTTGCTTTCAGAGAAGGGGATGAGCCGGATTTTATCGCGCTGAATAAACAGATAAGCAAAAGCGTGATGCCGCAAACCGACGACCCGTGGGGACGCAAGCTTATCGACAGCATGGTTTTGCTGATCAAAGAAGAGCTGCATCATTTCTGGCAGGTGCGTGAGGCGATGATGAGCCGCAATATTCCCTATATCAAGATTACCGCCAGCCGTTATGCCAAAGGCATGCTCAAAGAGGTACGCACCCATGAGCCTTTAACGCTAATCGATAAACTGATATGCGGGGCTTACATTGAGGCGCGTTCCTGCGAAAGGTTCGCCGCGCTGGCACCGTATCTGGATGATGATCTGCAGGCGTTTTATCTGTCGCTGCTGCGATCCGAGGCGCGGCACTATCAGGACTATCTGGCGCTGGCGCAGCAGGTTTCGGCTGATGATATCAGTAGCCGGGTGCGGTTCTTTGGCGAAGTCGAAGCCGCGTTGATCACCTCTCCTGACGATGAATTCCGCTTCCACAGCGGTGTGCCAGCTTAGTTCCTTTCTTTGACGCGCGGTGTCCATCGCCGCGCGGTTTAATCCTTCCTCTTTCTGTTAGCAAAATCTGGTGGCTGGAAATCGCTCGCTGCTGCCGTAATAATCAAAACACACGAAGGGGAAATATATCCCCGTAACAGAGATGATTTGGCATAAGGATGGTTAATGAACTGGGCACACGTTTTGTTGGCAGGTTATATCGGGGCGGTGATTGCTATCGTCGTCGGCATGTTTCGCAAAAAAGGCTGGCTGGGCAAGATCTCCGGCGCGGTGGTTTTTGTGGTGGCGATCATCGCGTGGAATCTGTTTGATGTGCACTACCTGATCCCACGCGAAAGCCCGGATTATGGTCTGACCGAAGAGCAGCAATTTGAAAAGGCGATGCTCTCCAATCCGGCGTTTCAGGTGATTAAGGAGCAGGAACCTGAGCTGACACAAAAAATTATCAGCCAGGCAGCGCAGATGAAGAAAGCAGGGAGTAGCGAACAGCAGGTTATCGACGCGATACAGCCGCAAATTCTTCAGTTGCAAATGGCAAGATTGCAGCAGGCGCCAGATGCCAATGTCATTGAATATATGAAAATTAACCTTGAGCAGATCGCTGCTGTGGCCAAAATAGGTGATGACGAATGCTTCCGCTTTCTGTTTCCGGCAGTGAAAGGGGGGATTAACCCGGCACGTCTGGTTCCGCATGAGATCATGAACCGTCGTATGGCGAGTGATATGAGTATGATGCGTGCTGCCTATGGTCCGAACAAACATACGGTCACGGCAGAAGAGAAACAGCTGGCGTTGCAGGATCTGCAAGCAATAAGTCCTGGACTAGTACAGCGCTATGGGCCGGATATTCAGATCATGGCCGATCCGACTAAAGCGATCGGCAAAGAGAAGATTGCCTGTGAGATAGTGCAGGATCTCTGGTCACAGGTGCTGAAGCTGCCAACCGCCCGCGCGGCTGGCGTTATTCGACTGATGCTCTCAGCCGAGATGCAGTAACGCGGCTAAAGCCTCTCGGCGTAAGGTCAGAGGGGCTTTAACATTCGCACTTCACAATCCACGTGCCCGGTACAGCCCAGCGCTTCGCTGATATGCTCAAAGCCTAAATGCTCATACAGGCGGATTGCCTCAGTCAGAAACGCTGTGGTCTCCAGATAGCACTGTTTAAAACCCTGCTCGCGGGCATGTTCGAGCGCCATCAATGCCAGCTTTTTCGCCAGCCCCTGACCGCGCGCGCTCGACAGGAAGTACATCTTTTGCAGCTCGCAAATGCCTGGTTCACTACATCCTAACGGCGCAATGCCGCCGCCGCCCACGACTTCACCATTTTGCTCAACCACCCAGTAGGCCGCGCCCGGCTGGCTGTAAACCTGGAACAGTTCGTCCAGATTAGGGTCGGCAACGGTATAGCCCTTATCGGCGGTAAGCCCGTATTCAGCGGAAACTTTGCGGATAACACGGGCAATGGCGGCGTTATCATCGGCAGAAATTCGGCGCAGCGTTGCCGCGACGGAGGTAATGGCACTCATAGCGAACTCATGACATAAAAGTGAGACATATGCAGTTAATACCACTGCGGTGAGGGGAAGCGCAAGCGAGGATAATTCAATAAAAAGCCTCTGAGCATATGCGTCAGAGGCTTTATCGTCTGTGGTGTCGGATGAGCTACGCTTATCCGACCTACGATGACGGTGCCCGTTTGCCGGATAAGCTCAGCGCTATCCGGCATAGGCAATTACAGCGCGGCGATGACCGCCTGCTGTTCAATCAGCTTCGCTTTAGCTTCTGCGTAACCGTCCAGCTTCTCACGCTCTTTGGCGATGACTGCTTCCGGTGCGCGGGCAACGAAACCTTCGTTGGAAAGTTTGCCTTCGATACGGGCAATCTCACCTTCGATTTTCGCCACTTCTTTCGCCAGACGTGCCAGCTCATCTTCTTTGTTGATGAGGCCAGCCATCGGGATCAGCAGTTCGGCGCCGTCGATGATTTTGGTCACGGAGACCGGACCTTTGTCATCGGCTGGCAGCACGGTAATGCTTTCCAGACGTGCCAGGTTCAGCAGGAAGCTGCGGTTGTCGTTCACACGACGCATCGCATCAGCGCTGCAACCACGCAGCAGCAGCTCCAGCGGTTTGCCCGGGGCGATGTTCATTTCCGCACGGATGTTACGTACGGCAACGATCGCCTGCTTCAGCCATTCGGTATCAGCCAGCGCCGCTTCATCAACCTGCGCTGCGTTATATTCCGGGAACGGCTGCAGCATGATGGTATCTGCAGTGTTGCCACAAATCACTTTCACGCGCTGCCAGATGGTCTCGGTGATGAACGGAATGATTGGGTGCGCCAGGCGCAGCAGACCTTCCAGCACGGTAACCAGCGTATTGCGAGTGCCGCGCAGTTCAGATTCGGAACCACCGTTCATGACCGGCTTGGTCAGCTCCAGATACCAGTCGCAGAACTGGTTCCAGGTGAACTCGTACAGAATGCCCGCGGCGATATCGAAGCGGAAGTTATCCAGCGCTTCGCGGTACGCTTTGATGGTCTGGTTGAATTCAGCGAGGATCCAGCGGTCCGCCAGAGACAGGGTCATTTCGCCGCCGTTGAAGCCGCAATCCTGATCTTCGGTGTTCATCAGCACGAAGCGGCTGGCGTTCCACAGCTTGTTACAGAAGTTACGGTAACCTTCCAGACGCTTCATGTCCCAGTTGATATCGCGACCGGTAGAGGCCAGCGCTGCCAGGGTGAAACGCAGGGCGTCGGTGCCGTGCGGCTCGATGCCGTCCGGGAACTGCTTCTCGGTACGCTTGGCAATTTTCTCAGCCAGCTGCGGCTGCATCATGTTGCCGGTACGTTTCTCCAGCAGTTCTGCCAGAGATATACCGTCGACCATATCCAGCGGGTCAATCACGTTGCCCTTGGATTTGGACATCTTCTGGCCTTCGTCGTCACGAATCAGACCGGTCATGTAGACGGTCTTGAACGGAACCTGTGGCTTGCCGTTTTCATCTTTGATGAAGTGCATGGTCATCATGATCATGCGGGCAATCCAGAAGAAGATAATGTCGAAGCCGGAAACCATCACGCTGGTTGGGTGGAACTGACGCAGCGCGTCGGTATTTTCCGGCCAGCCCAGCGTAGAGAAGGTCCACAGTGCAGAAGAGAACCAGGTATCGAGAACGTCTTCGTCCTGACGCAGCGCAACGTCGGCGCCGAGGTTGTTTTCCTGACGCACTTCGTCTTCGGTACGGCCAACGTAGACATTGCCGTCGTTGTCATACCATGCCGGGATACGGTGACCCCACCACAGCTGACGGGAAATACACCAGTCCTGAATATCGCGCATCCAGGAGAAGTACATGTTTTCGTACTGCTTCGGTACGAACTGGATGTCGCCGTTCTCAACCGCTTCAACCGCCGGTTTTGCCAGCACGTCGGCACGGACGTACCACTGGTCGGTCAGCATCGGTTCGATAACCACGCCGCCACGGTCGCCGTAAGGTACGGTCAGGTCGTGCGGTTTAATTTCTTCCAGCAGCCCCAGGGCATCAACGGCGGCAACCACCGCTTTACGCGCAGCAAAACGTTCCAGCTTCTGGAACTCAGCCGGGATTTCATTGGAGTAAACGTCGGACTCTTCGCCTTTGGTGTCGTAAACTTCCGCGGTTTCGCGGATGTCGCCGTCAAAGGTCAGAATGTTGATCATCGGCAGGCCGTGACGTTTCCCGACTTCGTAGTCGTTAAAGTCGTGCGCCGGGGTGATCTTCACGCAGCCGGTGCCTTTTTCCATGTCGGCGTGTTCATCACCGACGATCGGAATGCGGCGGTTAACCAGCGGCAGAACAACGAATTTGCCAATCAGATCTTTATAGCGCGGATCTTCCGGGTTCACAGCCACGCCGGTATCACCCAGTACGGTTTCCGGACGGGTGGTGGCGACGACCAGGTAATCTTTACCGTCTGCGGTTTTCGCGCCGTCAGCCAGCGGATAGCGGATGTGCCACATGGAGCCTTTAGACTCGCGGTTTTCCACTTCCAGATCAGAAATAGCGGTGCGCAGTTTCGGGTCCCAGTTGACCAGACGCTTGCCACGGTAGATCAGATCTTCTTTGTACAGGCGAACAAAGACTTCTTTCACGGCATTGGAAAGACCTTCGTCCATAGTGAAGCGCTCGCGCTCCCAGTCAACGGAGTTGCCGAGACGGCGCATCTGACGGGTAATGGTGCCGCCGGATTCCGCTTTCCACTGCCAAATTTTGTCGATAAACGCTTCGCGACCGTAGTCGTGACGGGTTTTACCTTCTTCAGCGGCAATCTTACGCTCAACCACCATCTGGGTAGCGATACCCGCGTGGTCGGTACCGGCCTGCCACAGGGTGTTTTTACCCTGCATGCGCTGGTAGCGAATCATGGTATCCATGATGGTTTGCTGGAAAGCATGACCCATATGCAAACTGCCGGTGACGTTCGGCGGCGGGATCATGATGCAGAAGGACTCTTTGCTTTCATCGCCGTTAGGTTTGAAATAGCCCTGCTTTTCCCAGTGCTCGTAAAGCGGCTGTTCGATATCTTGTGGGTTGTATGTCTTTTCCATTATTTCCAGGTTGCCGTATTCAGGTTAAAACCAGCCACGCGGTAAGCTTTGTAGCGATCGCGTGCCGATTGTTTCAAAGAATCTTCGTAAGGAACGAAGTCTATCACTTCTGTGAAAGCGGTGGCAAAATCTGCAAAGCCAACGCGCAAACTGATGAGCAGGTCGCGCGGGCTGCTATTGCGTTTCTCCGGCCAGGCAATCTCTACCGGCGCGCCACCTCTGGGGCCTTCTCCCGCCAGATTATGCGGAACAAAACTTTCTGCCGGTCTCGCCCACAGAGCTTCATCCAGTCGAAGAGCCTGCTTTTCGTTTTCACAGGCGATCAGCACGCGCTTGCCAGCACGCCAACGTTCTGCGGCAATTTCACACACCAGTTGTTCAACGGCGCTTAAGCCATCGACGGTGTTGTCATTGTCCAGAATATAGAACGTTGCGTTTCTCATGATATGGGGCTTCTTGTTGTGGATTTAAATGCAAAGCCGGGTGGCGCTACGCTTACCCGGCCTACGGTTGAGTGACGTTGTAGGCCGGGTAAGGCGAAGCCGCCACCCGGCGTTTTACATCACTCTTCGCCGTTAAAACCGGCACGATTGAGCAGGAACTGCGACAGCAGCGCGACCGGACGACCGGTTGCGCCTTTGGCTTTCCCTGAACGCCATGCGGTACCGGCGATATCCAGGTGCGCCCAGTTGTACTTACGGGTAAAACGTGACAGGAAGCAGCCCGCGGTAATGGCACCGCCAGGACGTCCGCCGATGTTCGCCATATCCGCAAAGTTGGACTCTAACTGCTCCTGGTATTCATCACCCAGCGGCAAACGCCACGCGCGGTCACCAGCCTGCTCGGACGCACCGATCAGCTCATGCGCCAGTGGGTTGTGGTTCGACATCAAGCCGGTGATGTGATGGCCCAGCGCAATCACACACGCGCCGGTCAGGGTCGCGACGTCAATCACCGCTTCTGGCTCAAAGCGCTCGACGTAGGTTAACACGTCGCACAGCACCAGACGGCCTTCGGCATCCGTATTGAGCACTTCAACGGTCTGTCCAGACATCGTGGTCAGCACGTCGCCTGGGCGATACGCGCGGCCACCCGGCATGTTTTCACAGCCCGCCAGCACGCCGACAACGTTGATGGGGAGCTGAAGCTCGGCCACCATGCGCATCACGCCGTATACCGCTGCCGCGCCGCACATGTCGTATTTCATCTCATCCATGCCTTCGGCAGGTTTGATGGAGATACCGCCGGAGTCAAAGGTTAACCCTTTACCGACCAGCACAATCGGACGCGCGTCTTCGGACGGATTGCCTTTGTACTCGATGACCGACATCAGCGACTCGTTCTGCGAGCCGTGACCGACGGCCAGATAAGAGTGCATGCCCAGCTCTTTCATTTGCTGCTCGCCGATTACACGGGTCACAACATTTTTGCTGTAGCTGTCTGCCAGCTGGCGCGCCTGAGAGGCCAGGTAGGCGGCGTTACAGATGTTCGGCGGCATGTTGCCAAGATCTTTTGCCGCTTTAATGCCGGCGGCGATCGCCAGACCGTGTTGGATCGCACGCTCACCGCTGGTCAGTTCGCGGCGAGTCGGCACGTTGAAGACCATTTTACGCAGCGGGCGACGTGGCTCGCTTTTGTTGGTCTTCAGCTGATCAAAGCTGTACAGCGTTTCCTGTGCCGTCTCAACGGCCTGACGCACTTTCCAGTAGTTATTGCGCCCTTTGACGTGCAGCTCAGTCAGAAAGCAGACGGCTTCCATTGAGCCTGTATCATTCAGGGTATTGATGGTTTTCTGAATGACCTGCTTGTACTGGCGCTCATCAAGTTCGCGCTCTTTGCCACAACCAATAAGGAGAATTCGCTCAGACAGAACGTTAGGAACATGGTGCAGCAACAGGGTTTGACCCGGTTTGCCTTCCAGTTCGCCGCGACGCAGCAGTGCGCTGATGTACCCGTCGCTGATCTTGTCGAGCTGCTCTGCAATCGGAGAGAGGCGGCGTGGTTCAAAGACACCCACGACGATGCACGCACTCCGCTGTTTCTCCGGGCTACCGCTTTTTACACTGAACTCCATGCACTACGCTCCTGAATCTTAAAGACAACGGCGGTGGCTACGGATAGAATTGCAAGCTTTCGTAACTCATACCCGCTGTTGCGGTGACTTCGTGTTAATCTTAACGTTATTACGGCATTGGCACGTCAGAACAATTTCTGAGAGGTGGATCCGTTGAGTATAATGATCTTAGCGACGATTTCGACGACTCAAGAGAATAAATGACGTTTAAGCCATGAAACAAGCTAAATTCCGGCAAAAGACGGGTTTTTACGGGCGTATTTAAAGTGATAATCATAAGATATCTGGTTCGGGAAACGCTCAAAAGCCAACTTGCGATCCTATTCATCCTGCTTTTGATCTTCTTTTGTCAAAAGTTGGTCAGGATCCTTGGTGCGGCGGTTGACGGTGATATCCCGGCAAATCTGGTGCTCTCGCTGCTGGGGCTGGGCGTGCCAGAAATGGCGCAACTTATCTTGCCCTTAAGCCTGTTCCTCGGGCTGTTGATGACGCTGGGCAAACTGTATACCGAAAGTGAAATTACGGTCATGCACGCCTGCGGGCTGAGCAAGGCAGTGCTCGTGAAAGCGGCGATGGTGCTGGCGCTGTTTACCAGTATTATTGCGGCGGTCAACGTGATGTGGGCCGGGCCGTGGTCCTCCAGACATCAGGACGAAGTCCTGGCGGAGGCGAAAGCGAACCCCGGTATGGCGGCGCTTGCTCAGGGGCAATTCCAGCAGGCGACCAACGGCAGTTCGGTGCTGTTTATCGAAAGCGTTGACGGCAGCAACTTCAAAGACGTGTTCCTCGCGCAAATCCGCCCGAAAGGCAACGCTCGTCCTTCGGTCGTCGTAGCCGATTCCGGACATCTTACCCAGATGCGTGATGGCTCTCAGGTCGTGACGCTGAACCAGGGGACGCGCTTTGAAGGTACCGCGCTGCTGCGCGATTTCCGCATTACCGACTTCCAGGATTATCAGGCGATTATCGGTCATCAGGCCGTGGCACTGGATCCAAATGATACCGACCAGATGAACATGCGTACGCTGTGGACGACCGACACCGATCGTGCCCGCGCGGAGCTAACCTGGCGTATCACGTTAGTATTCACCGTATTTATGATGGCGCTGATGGTCGTACCGCTGAGCGTGGTGAACCCGCGTCAGGGGCGCGTGCTGTCGATGCTGCCAGCAATGCTGCTCTATTTGCTGTTCTTCCTGGTTCAGACGTCGCTGAAGTCGAACGGTGGCAAAGGTAAGCTGGATCCGGTGTTCTGGATGTGGACGGTTAACCTGGCGTATCTGGCGCTGGCGATTGTGCTTAACCTCTGGGATACGGTGCCGATGCGCCGCTTACGTGCCCGTTTTATGCGTAAAGGAGCGGTATAATGCAGCCTTTTGGTGTACTTGACCGCTATATCGGTAAAACCATTTTCACCACCATCATGATGACGCTGTTCATGCTGGTGTCGCTCTCCGGGATCATCAAGTTCGTTGACCAGCTGAAAAAAGCCGGGCAGGGGAGCTACGATGCGATGGGCGCCGGGCTGTATACCCTGCTCAGTGCGCCGAAAGATATCCAGATCTTCTTCCCGATGGCGGCGCTGCTGGGGGCATTGCTGGGGCTGGGCATGCTGGCCCAGCGCAGTGAACTGGTGGTGATGCAGGCTTCCGGCTTTACCCGTATGCAGGTGGCGTTGTCGGTGATGAAAACCGCGATTCCGCTGGTGCTGCTGACGATGGCTATCGGCGAATGGGTTGCGCCACAAGGCGAACAGATGGCACGTAACTACCGTGCGCAGCAGATGTACGGCGGCTCGCTGCTCTCTACCCAGCAGGGTTTGTGGGCGAAAGACGGTGACAGCTTTGTCTACATCGAGCGGGTGAAAGGCGACGCAGAGTTAGGCGGGATTAGCATCTACTCGTTTAACGACAAGCGCCGTCTGCAGTCTGTACGCTACGCTGCGAGCGCGACGTTTGACCCGGAGCAGAAGGTCTGGCGTTTGTCGCAGGTGGATGAATCCAACCTGACCGATCCGAAGCAAATCACCGGCTCGCAAACGGTAAGCGGCACCTGGAAAACCAACCTGACACCCGACAAGCTCGGCGTTGTGGCGTTGGATCCTGATGCGCTGTCGATTAGCGGTCTGCATAACTACGTGAAGTACCTGAAGTCGAGCGGCCAGGATGCCGGACGCTACCAGCTCAATATGTGGAGCAAAGTCTTCCAGCCGCTGTCGGTGGCGGTCATGATGCTGATGGCGCTGTCGTTTATCTTTGGTCCGCTGCGTAGCGTCCCGATGGGTGTGCGCGTGGTGACAGGGATTAGCTTCGGCTTTGTGTTCTATGTGCTGGACCAAATCTTTGGCCCGCTGACGCTGGTGTACGGCATTCCGCCGATTATCGGTGCGCTGCTGCCAAGCGCCAGCTTCTTCCTGATAAGCTTGTGGCTAATGCTACGTAAGTCGTAATCACAGTAATCGTAGGCCTGATAGCGTTGCGCTTTTCAGGCCTACTCCGGACCCGTAACACGGGGCTAGCGTTTTCTCCCGCCCATCAAACTCCCCAACATGCCGCGGATTATCTGATTGGTAACCTGCCTCGCTGCGCTTTTCGCCACGCTCTGCACTACGCCATCGCGCTTACCGCCGCGGGGGCCGGTGCTGCCAAACAGAATATCCTTCAACCCACCGAGAATACCGCCATCCACATCGACAGCTTTACCGTTGGCGGGAGGTGTATTTTGCTGCTCGGTACTGGCCTGCACGCCTTGCTGTAAACGTTCATAGGCGGACTCGCGGTCGATCTCTTCTTCATATTTGCCGTACAACGAAGAGTGATTAATCAGTCCGTTGCGCTCGTCGTCCGTCACCGGTCCCATCCGTGAGTATGGCGCAATCACCATTGCTCGTTCAACCACCGACGGGCTACCTTTGGCGTCCAGAAACGACACCAGCGCCTCACCGGTACCCAGCTCCTGAATGGCTTTTTCGGTATCAAATGCCGGGTTGGCGCGCATGGTTTGCGCCGCGCTTTTCACCGCTTTCTGGTCTTTCGGCGTGAACGCGCGCAAGGCGTGCTGCACGCGGTTTCCCAACTGACCAAGCACGTTGTCCGGAATATCCGACGGGTTTTGCGAGACGAACCACACGCCGACCCCTTTCGAGCGGATCAGGCGGATCACCTGTTCGATTTTATCCAGCAGCACCTGCGGAGCATCGTTGAACAGCAGGTGCGCTTCATCGAAGAAAAACACCAGTTTTGGTTTTTCCAGATCGCCCGCTTCCGGCAGCTGTTCGTACAGCTCGGAGAGCATCCACAGCAGGCTGGCGGCGTACAGTTTGGGCATCTGATAGAGCTTCTCGGCGCTGAGGATATTAATCATCCCTTTGCCGCTGGCGTCGGTACGCATCCAGTCTTTGATGTCCAGCATCGGTTCGCCAAAGAAGTGTGCCGCGCCCTGTTGCTCCAGCGATAGCAGCCCGCGCTGGATCGCCCCGACCGAGGCGCTACTGATATTGCCGTACTGATTCTGGAAGGATTTAGCGTTATCGCCAATGTACTGGGTGATAGCCCGCAGGTCTTTGAAATCGAGCAGCAACAGACCCTGGTCATCGGCAATGCGGAAGATAATATCCAGCACGCCGGACTGCACGTCGTTGAGGTTCAGCAGACGGGCCAGCAGCAGCGGCCCGAGGTCAGATACCGTGGCCCGCACAGGGTGACCTTTTTCGCCGAAGATATCCCACACCGTGACCGGATTAGCATGCGGTTGCCAGTCGGTAATGCCGATATTTTTCAGGCGGGCGAGCAGCTTTTCAGAGGTTTGTCCTTCCTCGGCCACGCCGGTTAAGTCACCTTTCACATCGGCCATAAATACCGGTACGCCAATCTCGGACAGCGATTCGGCCAGCTTCTGTAGCGTGACGGTTTTACCGGTCCCGGTCGCGCCGGTAATCAGCCCATGACGGTTAGCCATGCCTGGCAGTAAAAACAGTTCGGTGTCCGGCGTGCGGGCAATTAGCAGGGGTGCGCTCATTGAGATTTCCTCCATTTATCCTGCCTGGAGTATAGGCAACCGTGACGCACTCTTCACCGCTAAATTACGGAGATTGTGAGGAGAATTTAACCTGTCTGGAATAGCGGGGAGAATAGCCGGGAAGCTTACGCCACCCGGCAAAGAAGATCAGAAGTCGGCTTTAAGCACTACGCGGTAGCGGGCCTTACCGTCACGCACGTGCTGGATGGCTTCGTTAATTTGCGACATCGGGTACAGTTCGGTGGTGGGCGACACCTTGCTGCGCCCGGCAAACTTCATCAGCTTGCGCAGTTCGAACGGCGTACCGGTCGCCGAACCGGAGATGCTGCGATCGCCGGCTATTAAGGTGAACGCCGGAACCGGCAGCGGCTTCAGCACCGCACCGACGGTATGGAAGTTACCGCCGTAGGCCAGTGCTTCAAAATAGGGCTGCCAGTCGAGATCGACGTTAACCGTGTTAATAATGAGATCGAACTGGCCCGCCAGCGCTTGTAGCGCATCCGGATCGCGGCTGTTGACCACCTTATCCGCCCCCATTGCCAGCACTTCCTGCTCTTTCGCCGGATTGGAGCTGAACGCGGTCACTTCGCAACCCATCGCGTGTAACAGCTTAATGGCGATATGCCCCAGGCCGCCGATGCCGATCACCCCGACGCGGCTGGTGGCGGTGATATGGTGCATCAGCAGCGGTTTGAACACCGTGATGCCGCCGCACAGTAAGGGACCAGCTGCCGCCAGATCGATACTGTCCGGCAGCGGGATCACCCACTGCCAGTCGGCCCGCAGCTTCTCGGCAAAGCCGCCGCGATTAAGAATTGTGGGAACAGACCCTTCCAGACAGTTAATCTGATTGCCGCTGATACAGGCATCGCAGTGCCCGCAGCTGCGCGCTGTCCAGCCAACGCCGACGCGCTGACCAACCTTCAGACCTTTATCCTGCGCCGCGCTGCCGAGCGCCGCCACGCGACCAATCACCTCATGCCCGGCAACCAGCGGATACTGAGAGAATCCCCATTCGTTGTCGATCATCGACAAATCAGAATGGCAGATACCGCAGTAATCGACCTGGACTTCGACATCTTCCGGCTTAAGCTCGCCCGCATCATATTCATAGAGTTCGAGTTCGCTGCCCGCCGCTTTTGCGGCGTAGCTTTTTATCATCGACATCGTATTTCCCTCAGTATGGTGTTGAACTGGAAGTGTAGAGCATGGGGAAACGGGACGCTTCGCAGAAGGGGGGATTAAGGAGGGGGCAAACTGTGATGATGGTTACAGGTAAGAAAGGTAATGCTGAAATTTTCAACACTTAGCGAGCCAGACACACGCTGGCGCTTGCATGGTGGCGCATGACAGGTATAATCCACAACGTTTTCCGCATCCCTTCCGTGCCGGAGTGGCGAAATCGGTAGACGCAGTTGATTCAAAATCAACCGTAGAAATACGTGCCGGTTCGAGTCCGGCCTTCGGCACCATTAGTACTTCCAAGACTATCCGAGAAAGTCCAATTATCCCTTTAAAATCAATGCTTGCAGCGATTTTTACGTCCTGAGTCGTCCGAGGTTGTCCGTTGAAATCCGGATGTCATTGGGGACATAATTGGGGGCATCTTAACTTCGATTAGAAATGTGCCCCCAAATGAAGCTCAACGCCAGACAGGTCGAGACCGCAAAGCCAAAAGACAAAACCTACAAAATGGCCGATGGCGGCGGTTTGTATCTCGAGGTTTCGGCCAAGGGTTCTAAATACTGGCGTATGAAATACAGACGCCCCTCAGACAAAAAAGAGGATCGCCTCGCTTTTGGTGTTTGGCCCACTGTGACCCTTGCTCAGGCAAGAGCAAAGCGTGATGAAGCTAAAAAGCTTTTAGTACAGGGCATAGACCCAAAAGTCGAACAGAAAGAAGCTCAGGCCGAGAATTCGGGGGCATATACTTTTGAAACTATCGCCCGAGAATGGCATGCCAGTAACAAGCGCTGGAGTGAAGACCATCGATCGCGCGTTCTTCGCTATCTTGAGCTTTATATCTTCCCTCACATCGGTTCGTCCGACATTCGGCAGCTTAAAACCAGCCACCTGTTAGCCCCGATTAAAAAAGTTGATGCCAGTGGCAAACACGATGTCGCTCAGCGCCTGCAACAGCGCGTCACGGCCATTATGCGTTATGCCGTACAGAACGATTACATCGACTCAAATCCAGCCAGCGATATGGCCGGAGCGCTATCGACAACCAAAGCGCGACATTACCCTGCTTTACCTTCTAGCCGGTTCCCTGAGTTTCTTGCACGTCTTGCTGCATATCGTGGCCGTGTAATGACTCGGATTGCGGTCGAGCTTTCCTTGCTAACTTTTGTGCGTTCCAGTGAATTACGTTTCGCGCGTTGGGATGAATTCGACTTCGATAAATCTCTTTGGCGTATACCTGCAAAGCGAGAAGAAATTAAAGGCGTGCGTTATTCGTACCGAGGTATGAAGATGAAAGAGGAACATATCGTTCCGCTTAGTCGGCAGGCGATGATTTTATTAAACCAGTTAAAGCAGATTAGTGGTGATAAAGAGCTGCTTTTTCCGGGGGATCATGACGCAACTAAGGTTATGAGTGAAAACACGGTAAACAGCGCATTGCGTGCGATGGGCTATGATACGAAAACTGAGGTGTGTGGGCATGGGTTTAGGACTATGGCGCGTGGTGCGTTGGGGGAGTCGGGGTTATGGAGTGATGACGCTATAGAACGCCAGTTGAGTCATTCAGAACGTAATAATGTCCGTGCGGCTTATATTCATACATCAGAACACTTAGATGAAAGACGTTATATGGTTCAGTGGTGGGCAGATTACTTAGATGAAAATAAATTAGAGTATATAACACCATACGATTATGGAAAAAATACGGAGAATAATATTGTTAATTTCAAATTTTAAGATATAAGAATTTACCGATTTATAAATAATAGCAAGAGAATTTTCTCTTGCTATCTTTTTTTAAATCATCGAGCTGATTTTGTTTCTTATGTAGTCGAAGTCATTAAGCCAAGTATTACGCATTAATAATGGCTTTAAATTTTTTGACGTTATCGAGTCTTTTAATTTATAAAGGCAATGGTTTGGTGAATGGCCATTTCCGGTACACATAACACATTGTCGTATTGGTGGTGTGCCACACAAATCTTTGAACTGTTGAGCTGCACTTAACGTTTTTACGCAGAAGAAATGGAGTAACCATTTTCCTTTAGATATTTTTTTGAGGTCATCAATGTTTCTGGATATGGATAGACTATCTGCGAACGTCAATAGCTCATCTCTCTTTAACCTTACTTTGCTAACATCTTCTTCCGAAAAAATTCTGCCTTCAGAATAGCTATAGGCGAAATCACTTTCATAATCAGGATCTAAAGAATTTCTCAAAGATTCAAGACAGATTAAAAAGAAGTCTTCATTATTTAAGGAAATAAGATCATACAAGTGATCTATAAACTCACCGGTGATCAGCGAATGTGGTGTTTTAGTTATTAATTCGAGTACACTGGGTAAAACCTCTTTATGTACAAAATGAGATTCCATTGAGTAATATTTTAAAGTTAAAATTAGAGGGTTAATGGGTAATTCACCTCTATAATCCTTTATGTCTTTATCAATGATGCCTAAGATATAGTTATCATAGCTAACATTAGATGTTGGGAGTTCAAGTAAATCATCCATTGCCTTAATAACGTGGTTACATCCTGGGAAATATCCCTCAATCGTTTCAATAGGGAATATTTCAGCAGTTTTATCTACGCTTTTAACTATGCTGTCATATACTTGTATATCATCCACACCTTCTACGACGATACTTATCGTTTTCGTCATAAGGGCCGTGTTTAAAATTTCACTAATTTCGTATTTCATTTTCAACCTACGGACAAATTAAGCTCGCAAAGGAATTGAGGATTGCGATTTGCTAGCGAAGGACTGTGTGATGCCACTATTATTTGTGTTTGTGGGATTAGTTCTGAAAAAAGTGAAAGCAGTTCTCGTTGCCATTTTATGTTTAGGGATATTTCAGGCTCATCAATTATCAGGATGTTTCTTTTGCCACCTTCAAATAAAACTAGGCATAAAAATGTGAGAATATGTCTTTCACCACTTGATAATTCGCTGATGCTATGTGTGATCCTACCTACTTTCACATAGATATGTTCGTTCCTGATTATTAATTCTTTGCCTTGTATTAAAAAACGATTGAACGTGTCAATTAGAAGGTTTATTGAGCTTAACATCTGTTTTTCTAACTCAAGTTCGTTCATCATATTCATAAATAATTGACCTAGGATTTCATGATGCCTATAGCGAGAAACCTCCTCTTCGATATTTTCATCAGAAAGTATTTGTATTACTTTGTTTTTGAACTTATTTTCTTCGCCATCATCAAGTGCTTCGATAATCCTTTCTTTATTTTCTATTAATCTACGTTCGAAGTCGTTTGGAAGGCTTGATCTATGGTTTCTTTCTACAGATGTTTCGTTTAAAGTAATTGCTATAGATAAAGTGTCAAATAAAGCGCTTTGGATTCTCTTTGTAGCGGTGATTCTTGCCATTTTATATTTTTCAAGCAAAAGGCTTTCAATGTTTTCAATTTTAACAGACTGGAGGTGAAGGTTTTTCTTTACCATCTCAAATTGATTTTGGTCTGACCTTGATTTGTATTTGTTATGAGTGACTCTTAAAAACGTAGACATCTCATGAGCTATAGAGAATAAATCAACTTCTTTAATTAAAATTTCTCTATGCCTAACAAAGTAATCATAAATCTGCCTTGGCTCAATACGTGATGCTTGATTTATTACACCGCGTTCGACGCCTAGTGATAAGGATGATAATTCAGCGAGAGGAGAGTTCAAAAAGTCTGTCCAGTTATATTCAGTATTCTCATTTTTTTTAAGTGAATCACTTCGTCTATTGGATTCGTACTTTCTTTTTATTGTGGTTCTGTCGTAATTCCCATCAGGGTAACTATAGTATAAAACGACACTTGAAACTTTATTCTGTATTAAAACGGATTCATCTCTTTCTAAAATTGAATGTAATATTTTTAAAAAAGTTGTTTTTCCACTACCATTATCTCCATAAATAACAGAGATATTACTACCAGAAAGCAATACACTTAATTTTGATGTTGGGCTTTTGAAACCGTTAATTTCTATTTTTTGTATAAGAATCACTTGTTAAGACTCCATTCCATATTGATCGACATTCAGTAATGAACATACTAGCAAAAAATTATAATAGAAGCTGGGATCTTTGCAATTGGACTCACTCTGTAAGTGACGATGCTGCAGGGAGCTTTGTGAAAAGGATCACATAAGTACTCTGCTCATCCATTATAGGTAAATTTAAGTTAGGCTCTGGAGGGTGCGAGAGTTGCCAACCACATTAACTAATATCATTAAATTATCTGATGTTTCTAACTAAAGAGGGCAACAGAGCGTGCCAAAGAATAAAAAGCATTTTACTTCCAACGCGCAATGCTCTCCCCGCCACGCCTGCCCGCTTCCCGGGGCACTTTTAATGCAGGTGCGTGAGGGCACTCAGGCCGCACCAGTGCTGGTGCGGCGGGGTGTGAAAAATTCAGGGTTTTGCATGCAAAGCCATGCAGCGTAGGCATGCATGGCTATTTTTATTAAAAAGACGGGTATTTTCGGGGCGTTTTATGCGGATTTTTTGCGGGGCTGCGCGGCCTGTCGGCGCATGAAAATCTGACTCTGTTCAGGCGTATATTTTGCCCGGTTGTCGTCTCTCGATGCTCTGTCAGGCCGGAAACCGATGGTTGTCAGAATGTCGCGATCATCCTCTGCGTAATCAATATTTCCTCCGCGGGTTACATGAACGGACAGCGCTTCGCGAACACTGGCGGCCGCCCGGTCGAGAGCCCGTTCTCTGACGATGTCAGGTTGTTCGCTGAGATGCATTAATTCCGGTGCCAGTGCGGCGGCCAGCGCGTCGCCGCTTACCTGCATAAAGGCGTGGAGCTGACGCCGGATACTGATACGCTGCACGGCCTCATGTGACCGGATGTACTGCCCGGCCGACTGATTTACCGCCCATTTTTTCAGGTCAATATCATCCCGCAGCGCCTGTGCGGCCTCCGGTTCATAACGGGTGCAGGTCAGCTCCAGCTCTTTCAGCGCCATTTCAACCCGCGCCAGTGCTGACTTGCTGCTCATCCAGTCCGATTTATTCTTCTGACAGGTTTCAAAGGCCTGTTCCAGTAGTGCTCGTGCCATTGTCTTTTCTCCTGAATCAGTGGCGCAGCGATGAGCGGGCGCAGTCCAGAATTCGGGGCGGTGTTTCTGGCACTGTTTGTGGTGGTTCGTGCTTTTCTTCTGCCGGTGGCCGTATTACCTCGTCGATAGACTCGGTGGTGCGAAAGGTTGCGGAGCAAAAGACATTCACGCACTGGAGGTAGCTCTGTTTGACGTTATCCGACAGGTAACGGCTGGTACGGACATGGGCAGCCTGTTTGCAGTACGGGCAGCGCATCATGGCTTAGCCCCCTGCGTTTTTTTCTTCTGTGCCAGCTCCTTAGCCCGCGCCATTCTGAGAACAGGGCTTTTAAAGAGCTTCATATCCACGCCGGTGAGTGCCGGACGGTGAAGCCAAATTTTTGAAATTACCGGCTCCTGCGCCATGTTGAATGTGTAGTATCTGCTTTGCGCCAGTACATTCTCCCCCAGCTCCTGAATGAGAACGTTGTGAGGGTGTTCTTCTCCTTTCATTTCGAGTTCACGCAGACGTAACGCAAATGCGCGCACCAGTGAGGGAGGGATGTCTTTCATCACGGTCGCCCACTCATTCCGGGAGTAGGCAGAGAACACCGTAAAATGCGTGCCGACGTACTTATCTCCTGATGTACAGGCGGCCAGCATGGTACTGGCTTTATCATCGTTGAGCTCATCAATCAGGGCGGTGAATTCCTCCGCCAGCTCCCGACCAGCCACTCTCTGACTGTGTTCGGCTTTCAGTTCCGGGGTCATCGTGCCGCGCAGTTCGCGAAAACGGGTACGCCAGTTCTGTTCGGCTTCGGCACTTTCATTCAGGGCGTTCTGACGCTCTTTTTCGCTGCGGTTAATGGCGGCATCAATATCATTCAGTTTCAGCATATTTTCCGTGTGCGCGGATTTGGCCTTGCTGAACGCCTCAAGCGCATTATTTATCGTGGCCTCTGCGTTCTGGTTTGCTTTCTCGTTAAGGGTATCCAGTGCGCTGTCAATGGCCGTGCGGATGTTCTCATCCTGCGTGCTGCCGATAGTTTTCATTACTGCGGTAAACAAATCTGGTTTCATCGTCGGGTTCTCTCTGTGTTTTCAACCTGACGCTATTCTGCCGTCCCTCAGACAACAACTCGATTCATTGCCGTTGTAGCAGACATGGCACAAACAGGACTTAAAAACCCGGCTGGCCAGAGAAAGGTCGCAGGAAACCCCCTCTCTCTGTTTGTTTTTTTACTAATAACTATTCACTACTGTTCACTAAGAATAAAAATATAAGTAAAACAATAAATTAAAGAGTGAACAGTTGAGAGGGAAGTGTTCACCAACTGTTCACTACTGTTCACTGGTCTGAACATTCCGAATGTAAATTTTATGCGGTTTATCCTATTAATTCATGCTATTAGGGTGATTAAAGCAATTTGCATTTCACTTTTGAAATCTCCAGCTCCTTATAACTGCTTCCAGCACCTTTAAATGGTCATGAGTAAAAAAACAGCACCCGTTGTCCCGTGCTTTGTACAATTTCCCCCTGTTGCATTGAGAAAAAATATTCACAAAATAGAGCGCTACCTGATACCGGACGGACACGTCCGGATCTCTGCGGATATTAACGAGGTAGCGTTATGCACACGGTTTCATCAGTACCACCTTCCCCCACTGGCACGCACCCGATGCCGGTTTCAGCCCCGATTCAGGAACGTTTTTTACGTCTCCCGGAAGTCATTCATCAGTGCGGCCTGTCCCGCTCCACACTCTACGATTTAATTGCCCGCAATGCTTTCCCGGCGCAGGTTTCCCTCGGGGGTAAAAATGTCGCCTGGCTGCAGTCTGAAATCACGGCGTGGATGGCAGAACGTATCGCGCACCGCAACCGGAAATACGACGCATGAATCAGAGCAACTTTCACAAAGCCCCTTTTTCTGGCTTGCATCCGTTGTGTGTTTCCTGGTACAGTTTCGTCGCTGTCGCAAAATCGACAGCCGGAATTGGCGTTCCGTATAACTTCAAGGCGACACGACACGCGCCATGCGTGTTTTTTTACGTCGTTGCTCAGGCGCACCCATTTTTCGGGCTGTGGTGTTTATGCGTACACCATGGTTCCAGTCAGATAATGGTAGTCCGGGCGGGGCAGCCTTCGGGCTGGCCGGTACCCTTGAAGGCCGGTTACGCCAACCCCGTTCGGGCTGCCACCAGTGAAATTGGCGTTTCCGGTGGTAGTTTTTCAGACTACTTCAAGGAGATTGCCATCATGGCTACAACCCTCCCCTCGTCACAACCGCAGTTTGTCTTTGTGTTTGCCGCCGTCCGTCGCGCAGACCGTAAGCCTCGTATCTGTATGCTCCGCACCGTGGCCGGTGACGAGCTGGCCGCCCGCCGCACCCTTGTCCGGGAATATGTGCTTTCCCTTGCCGCCCGTCTGCCGGTTGTGGAGGTGTCACATGCATAATAAAAACACCCCTCAGACCGCCTCAGCGCGTCGTGATGACCTTAACCCCATGCAGGAACACCTCAGCATTGAGGCGTACCATAAACTCAATCGCGCCAGCGCCGTCTCGCAGTTCATCGGTGGAGATTTGCTGCGCCGTGAGCTGAACGGTTTACACCAGCTATACCTGCCGCAGATTTTTAGTTATATCCATGAGGACGTCAGCTACGTCCTGGAAGAGCTGAAAGCCAAAGGCCTGTGCCGTGACTTTCTTGCCACGACGTCAGGAAACGGAGGTGAGCACCATGTTTGATTTCCCTCAGCCGGGTGAAATATATCGCTGTACAGGATTTCCTGATGTGGTGGTGTCGGGTGTGCTGGCCGACGGGATTCCGTGGGATATGCCGTACCGCTGTCCGGGGCTGGTCTGGAACCCGTACCGGCGCACCTACACCATCCTCATTCGTATAATTGCCGGTGGCCGCATGGCAGAAATTCCGCTCGGTCGTTTTTTGCGGGACTTTACCTGTGAGCATCCCGACGTCTTTAAACGTAACCCTGAAAACCGCCACGCCGTATTACGCGAAATAGCGGCTGACCCGGCATTACAGCAATACCGGGCGCGGAATATTGATAACTATCCTGATGATATTCCCCCGGTTAAACGTCCGGCGCCGGTGGCGCATAAATGGCGGAATAATGTCAGGCCGGAAACGGAAATAAAACCGGATAACAGCTACCGCCATTATCTGTAATTAAAAACGACACCCAAAAATAAAATGTGCGTATCTGCGCAGGGATACGCACGTCCTCAGGAGACGAAATAATGCCTGTTAACAGTACGGAACGGCCGCAGAATATAAACCAGCCCACCATCAGCCGGGCAGACCTTGAATGCCTCGAACATATGCGCAACGTCGGCCAGCTTGTCGGCGACCTGATGCAGGTGCAGGGCTGCACCACCGTGCGCCACAATCCGGCGCAGCAGCTACAGCTCACCTCGGTGATTTACCTCATGACTGCCCGGCTCGACGGCGTGGTCGACCGCTGCAATCAGCGCTGGCTGACCGGGGAGGGCAGTGTATGAAAACCGCATTATCCCCCGTTCTGCGCGCTGCACTTTACCGCCGGGCGGTCGCCTGTGCCTGGCTGACCCTGTGCGAACGTCAGCACCGCTACCCGCAGCTCACACTCAGTACGCTGGAAAGCGCCATTGCCGCCGAGCTGGAGGGCTTCTACCTGCGCCAGCATGGCGAGGAAAAAGGCCGCCAGATTGCCTGTGCCCTGCTCGAAGATTTAATGGAAGCCGGACCACTCAAGGCCGCGCCGTCGCTGTCCTTTCTCGGGCTGGCCGTGATGGATGAACTCTGCGCCCGCCATATCACCGCACCGGCACTGCACTGAGGGAGAAAGTAACGATGAAAATGAACGTAACGGACACCGTAAAACAGGCGTGCGGCCACTGGCCGCGCATTCTCCCGGCGCTGGGGGTAACGGTCATCAAAAACCGCCATCAGGCCTGTCCGGTGTGTGGCGGCTCCGACCGCTTTCGCTTTGATGATAAAGAGGGGCGCGGGACGTGGTTCTGTAACCAGTGCGGCGCGGGGGACGGCCTGAAACTGGTTGAGAAAGTGTTCGGCGTGACCCCGTCAGAGGCGGCCAGGAAGGTGAACGCCGTGACCGGCAACCTGCCGCCGGTTGCCCCGGAAGTGATTGCGGCCGCAGAGGCTGAGACAGAGGCCGACCGCAAAGCGGCCGCCGCGCTGGCCGCCAGACTGACGGAGAAAGCCCGCCCGGCCACCGGCAACGCCTACCTCACCCGCAAGGGCTTCCCCGGCCGGGAATGTCTGACGCTCACCACCCTGCATAAAACCGGCGGCGTGACGTACCGCGCCGGTGATGTGGTTGTCCCGCTGTATGACGATAGCGGCGCACTGGTTAACGTCCAGCTCATTAATGCGGACGGTCTCAAGCGCACTCTGAAAGGCGGTCAGGTCAAAGGGGCGTGTCATATTCTCGACGGGAAAAAAGAGGCGGGAAAACGGCTGTGGATAGCGGAGGGCTATGCGACCGCGCTCACCGTGCATCACCTGACCGGGGAAACCGTCATGGTGGCGCTGTCCTCCGTGAACCTCCTTTCTCTGGCAAGCCTTGCCCGTAAGAAATATCCGGCCTGTCAGATTGTCCTCGCCGCCGACCGTGACCTTAACGGCGACGGCCAGACCAAAGCGTCTGTGGCCGCAGAGTCCTGCGAGGGCGTGGTCGCCCTGCCACCGGTGTTCGGTGACTGGAATGATGCGTATACACAGCACGGCGGGGATGCCACGTGTAAAGCCATGTATGACGCCATCCGGCCACCGGCTGACAGCCCGTTCAGCACCATGAGCGAGGCGGAATTTACCGCCATGAGCACCAGTGAGAAAGCCATGCGGGTGCATGAACATTACGGCGAAGCGCTGGCGGTGGATGCGAACGGGCAGCTCCTGTCCCGCTATGAGGCGGGAATCTGGAAAATCATTCCGCCGTCGGACTTTGCGCGCGACGTGGCCGGGCTGTTCCAGCGTCTGCGCGCCCCGTTTTCATCAGGGAAAATTGCCTCGGTGGTGGACACCCTGAAACTGATTATTCCGCAGCAGGACGCCCCGCCACGGCGGCTGATTGGCTTTCGCAACGGCGTGCTCGATACCAAAAGCGGCGTATTCAGCCCGCACAGCAAAACGCACTGGCTGCGCACCCTGTGCGACGTGGATTTCACCCCGCCGGTGGAGGGGGAAACGCTGGAGACGCACGCGCCGAATTTCTGGCGCTGGCTCGACCGCGCCGCCGGTTCGCGCGCCGATAAACGGGAGGTGATACTCGCCGCGCTGTTTATGGTGCTGGCGAACCGTTACGACTGGCAGCTCTTCCTCGAAGTGACCGGTCCCGGCGGCAGCGGGAAAAGTATTCTGGCCGAAATAGCGACGATGCTCGCCGGGGAAGATAACGCCACGTCGGCCACCATCGAGACGCTGGAGTCGCCCCGCGAACGTGCGGCGCTGATTGGCTTCTCGCTGATACGTCTGCCTGACCAGGAGAAATGGAGCGGTGACGGGGCAGGACTCAAGGCCATCACCGGCGGGGATGCGGTCTCCGTCGACCCGAAATACCGCGATGCGTACTCCACCCATATTCCGGCGGTGATACTGGCCGTGAACAATAACCCGATGCGCTTCACCGACCGCAGCGGCGGGGTGTCACGTCGCCGGGTGATTATGCACTTCCCGGAACAGATTGCCCCGGAAGAGCGTGACCCGAAGCTGAAAGATAAAATCGCCCGGGAGCTGGCCGTCATCGTGCGCCAGCTTATGCAGACGTTCAGCGACCCGATGACCGCGCGCACACTGCTCCAGTCGCAGCAGAACTCCGACGAGGCGCTCAGCATCAAGCGCGACGCTGACCCGACGTTCGATTTTTGCGGTTATCTGGAGGCTCTTCCCGAGCCTGACGGTATGTACATGGGGAATGCGAATATCATCCCGCGACAGCCGTGCCTGTATCTGTATCACGCCTATCTGGTGTACATGGAGGCACACGGCTACAAGAACACACTCAGCCTGACCATGTTCGGCAAAGGACTGTCATCGATGCTGAAAGAGTACGGGCTGAATTACGCCAGGCGGCGAACAAATCAGGGGATGCAGACGAATCTTGCGCTCAGGGAGGAAAGCAACGCCGACTGGCTGCCCCGGTGCGACGAAACCACCGCGACATAACCTACCCGGACCGGCATCAGCCGGTCTTTTTTTACCTGAAATCCCGGAAAGTGAACAGTAAAGTGTTCACTGTTCACGGACTGTTCACCGTATATCACATTGAAATTAAAGATAAATAATAGCGAGTGAACAGTGTGAACAGTTTTCCGTAAAAAAAGTTTTTTTTAGGTTCTTCATTCTTCCGATTTGGATCCGTAGCACGGATCCAAACCGGAGATCATTTTTTGAAGTTATTAATCTTTCTTATCAAGGTGTTGTCGTCTGAAGGGGGTTAAAAAATGATGGGGGCACAAATGGGGGCACTTTAATGAGTTGCTATAAATAAAATCTTTATATTTAACATGTTAAGTTGTGATTTGAGTCCGGCCTTCGCACTCACCCTCTAAACACCTCCTTCCTGTGCCACTCCACAAAACCTTCTTTTGGATAATTCTCGCGCATCATCGGTAGAGCAATCTCCTTCCCGTCGAAATCCCAGAATAGTCTGCCCACCATGCCGCTGCCATTTACTGCGGGTGACACCTGAACTCGCATACTCTCATCCAGCCCAATCGAACCTTTATCAAATGCTTTATGGTGGATTGCACACAGCGCCAGGCCGTTCGAAATCTCGCACGGACCGCCGTGCTGTTTCCATTTGATATGGGCGGCTTCCAGGGCAACCGAAGTGCTGTCGTGGCGCATATTGAAGCCACAAATGGCGCATTCATAGTTATAGGCACGCAGAACCTGCTGGCGGAACAATGGGTCCCGCTGTTTGCGGATTTGCAGGATATCAAACCCCAGTTCATCCGCGATCTCTTCCTGGATGCTTTCGGTGAAGTGAGCCTCGAGAATTTGCTGTGCCAGGGTGTTAATGAGGTTGTTGCTCTTTTTCAGCAGGGCAAAATGTTGTTCATCAAAGCCTCCGGCAACGTTATGCGCCACCAGTTCTCCGGCAGGGGGCTGTTTGCTGCTGCCGGATGTTGAACAATGCTCGGCGTTTTGTAGCTCCCAGAATCCATCGCCCTGTAAGCGCCAGAAGGGCATATCCGGGCGATACTGCGCGCGTTGCGGTCCAAATCGCTCCAGCAGGCTATGCAAGGGGTCGCGAACTTCTAAACCGTAATCAAACAGGCGGCCATGGCCCTGCTGATACCCCGCCAGCACATGAAGCAGCAGCAGAGGCTTGTGCGGCGCACGCTGCTCGCCTTTACGCCAGATGGTGATGTCGGCAATTGCCTGTTGCAGGGATTTACTAGAAGCCATTGATTTCATTTTCGGGTAAATAATTGCGATGATGCTCGCAAAATATCACTTAATCAAGCGTTGCTGTGCCTATTTCGGCCAACACTAAAAACAATATTCATTATCGAATTCGCAGATTAAATAAAAAACTTTTTTCGCCATATTATTTTTTAGTTATTCATGCTTATTCATCGGGGGTGGTATAAGAATAAACCTTTCTTTAGTAAGTGTTATTTTTCTAACTATACGAAAAAAAGATTATTTCCTGGGGTGCTATGCTGGTTTCTGCTTGTTAATAAAAGCAATATCGGTAATTTGAAGTATTGGATTTATCATATTTTAAACATGCATTACATTCCCTTTATATTTTTGAATGTTTGGCAGAAATAGAACGCTCGGTTCCCAATACACAGAGCGAAATAGATACGGGTGAAGATAAAAATTATTCCCTTTGACGAAAAGGTCTACGGATACACCACATCAAAAAAGGCGCCAGTGGGCGCCTTTAAACCTGACCATCACCCCTCAGGCTTTGCGAGATGGATAAGCGTGTCGACACGCGCGGGGGAGAGCGGTTCGCGCGGCTGCGGCAGCGGCCAGCCGTACAGCCAGCGGGCGCTGGTGGCGCAGACTTTCCCCTGACAGGCCCCCATTCCACAGCGTGTGGCGAGCTTTGCCGCCTGCCAGCTTTCGGCGTTTTGCACGTCGCCACAACGAATATCCTCACAACGGCAGAGCAGCGTATCTGCGGTGGTCGCGGCTTTTAGCGACTCCGGCAGCGCAAACGTCGTATGCAACGCCTGGGCAAAACGCTGCCAGCGGGCGCGCGCGGAGATGGCGCTTTGGGCCTTTTGCGGACAATTTGCGGCGGCATAGCCGGCAATTTCTCCCTCGGCTAACGCCAGCTCGCTGCCGCCAAAGCCGGTGCATTCTCCTGCCGCATAGATGTCCTGCACACTGGTGCGTTGATCCGCATCGACCCAAATAGCCTGATTTTCTGTTTTGCAGCCAAAGATTGCGCCAGGTTCTATATTCGGTACCAGCCCATAGCCAATGGCCAGCCTGTCGCAGGCGATCTCTCGGGTTTGTCCCTGGTGGCGCACGGTCACTGACTGCAGACAGGTATCACCCTGCGCTTGGATGACCTGGCTTGCCGGATGATAGCGGGCTGGAAAGAGCTCGCCGAACTGACGCAATTTTTCAGGCCAGCGCCATAGACCGGTTGCGAAACGGGCCAGTGCGGTCATCGGGGCCTGTTCGATGATGGCGACAATATTCCCGCCAGCGCGTTTCACCGTACTGGCGACCGCCAGCAGAAGAGGACCGCTGCCTGCAATGACCACGCGTTCCCCCTTGAGTTGTAGGCCGTGTTTTATCTGCGCCTGCAGGCCTCCGGCCCCCGTCACATTGGGTAGCGTCCAGCCGGGAAAAGGCAGCGAGAGTTCTCTGGCGCCGCAGCATAAAATCAGCCGCTGCCAGCGGATTTCGCCGCAGTCGTCTGCGGTTTCGAAGACTACGGAATGTGGGTTGGGGCGGGCAATCAGCCGGGCACCGCTCAGCAGCGTAATGTGGGGATGTTCAGCTACCGCCTGACGAAGCCGTCTGGCGTCCCGGGGGAGTGAGACCTGCGGCCCGTCGCGCCAGATTTGCCCGCCGGGGCGAGGGTTGTCATCAAGGATTATCACTGATTTTCCACAGCGTGCGGCAGCCAGTGCCGCCGACAATCCGGCAGGCCCTGCGCCAAGGATCAGGATCTCACAGTCAACGCTTTGCATGATGGCTCCTTTCAATCACCATTTCGGGCTGGCATTCCGTCTGGCAGGCCAGTACCCGGTGCCCGTTCACCGTGACGCGGCACTCCTGACAAACGCCCATTCCGCAGAAGGGTGCGCGCAGTTGACCACTCACCGAACGACGGGTCACGCCGTTGCCCACCAGGGCCAGTGCTGCTGCAATACTCATTCCGACGGGAACCTCACAGCTCTGGCCGTCGATAATTACGTTCAGGGTCGTCATGCGATGGCCTCCTGCTTGTGCAGGCGAGCGGGAAGCCAGGCATCCGGGGACACCGCCGGGCGCTCGCCAAGGATCTGGGCGCAAAGTAACTCGGCGGTTGCTGGCGCGGTTGTGACGCCGAGTCCTTCATGTCCCAGCGCCAGCCAGATACCCGGACGCGCAGGATGTGGGCCAATCAGCGGGTTACCGTCAGCCGATGCCGCGCGAAAACCGCTCCAGCAACGGATGATATTTAGCGTCTCCAGAGAGGGTAAAAAATGGCGCGCTCGCGCCAGCATCTGTGCCAACAGGGGGAGATCAACCTCGCGGTAGGTGTTATCAAACTGGCGGGAGGAGCCAATCAGCAACTGTCCGGTGGGGCGTGGCTGAATGTTAAATGCCACTGAGGTGCCGCCTGCATGGGCGCTGGCACCGTATCCCAACTCTACCAGCTGGTGGCTGAGCAAGGGGCCGTAGCGGTCGGTGATCGCCAACTGGCCTTTTTTGGGTATGAGCCAGTTTTCACCCAGCAGCGTGTTGGCACCCAGACCGCTGGCGATGACGATGGCGCGCGCGCGCAGTCGTTTGCCGCTGTGTAGGGTGACGTAAGGGGCATCAACAGTGAGGGCGCTATCCCGAAGGTGCGTTAAATCGGCATCGTTAATAAACCAGCGGGCGACGTTTGGGGCGTAAACTATCCCGTCGCCGGGGACCCACAGCCCGCCAGCGAGTCCGGCGGTGAGCAGTGGTTCGCGCGCGGCAAGCCGATCGCGGGTCTGCATTTCGCTGACAACCTGGTATTGTGCCATCCGTTGTTTTTTTTCTTCTGCCAGCGCAAGCTCTTGCGGCGTTTCCGCCAGCCACAGCGTGCCGCATCCGCGCAAGGCACAGCTTTCCGGCATCCGGGGCGTCAGTTTGCGCCAGCTCTCCAGAGACCAGGCGGAGAGTGCGAGCTCCGCAGGATCGTCATCCATGCACACCAGGTGACCCATACCCGCCGCCGTCGCGCCCGCATTGCCGTCATCGACCAGCGTGACTCGCTGTCCGCGAGCGGCCAGTTGCCAGGCGCAGGCGGCCCCGATAATCCCGGCACCGATGACGATGACGTCACTTTCGATCACAGCGAGATCCCCCAGCGGAACGGATCTTCAGGATTGAGGATCAGCTTATTATCACCACAGACCCATGCCTCTCCGCGGATCGTCGGGACGATCTTGTCGCCATGCGGCACGAAATGCGCCGTAAATTCGCTGCCGATGATGCTCGCCTGCCGCCAGGATTCTCCGGATTTGAGTTTTCCGTCCTCTGCCAGACAGGCCAGCTTAGCGCTGGTGCCGGTGCCGCAGGGCGATCGATCCCAGGCTTTACCGGGGCAGAGTACAAAACTGCGGCTGTCCGCGCGATCATCTTCTGCAAACAGTTCGATGTGATCGATAATACCGTCATGTTCGCCACGGATGCCTGCACGATCTAACCCTTCACGGATTGCCCATGCGTACTCCGTCAATTCAGGGATCTTTTCCGGCGAGACCGCGAACGGATGATCGTTGACAAGGAAGAACCAGTTGCCGCCCCAGGCGATATCACCCGTTACCGTACCGTGGATGGTTTCAACCTGTACCTGCTTACGCCAGCGGTAGGCCGGCACGTTTTCGACCGAGACGCTGCCGTCTTCGTGCAGCGTGGCGGTCACATCGCCCACCGGCGTTTCAATCAGATGTTTACCGGGTTGAATGCGCCCAAGCCATGCCAGCGAGGCAATCAGCCCGATGGTGCCGTGACCGCACATGTTCAGAAAGCCGCAGTTGTTAAAGAAGATGACTCCCGCCGTGGCCTGTGGCGAAACTGGCTCACAGAGCAATGCACCGACCAGAACGTCGTTACCGCGCGGCTCAAGAATAATGGCTTTACGCCAGTCGTCGTAGTCGCGGGAAAAGCGCTCGCGACGCTCGCTCATGTTCCCCGCTCCCAGATCCGGAAAGCCGTCGATGACCAGGCGAGTGGGTTCACCGCCGGTGTGAGAATCAATCACTCTCAGTTCACTGTACTGTGCTGTCATAGGATCTCCGGGAAGTTAATATTTTGTTGCTAAATGCTGACGCAAGCCCTGCGTCCCGGCTTGATCGCTTTCGTCACCGTAAATGACGAAATCAGCATAATGGCCGCTGTCATCGTTAAGGCGATATCATATTTATTTGTTATTAATCATTTTGTTAGTGGTGTGGTAAACCAAAAAAGGCAACCGCGCCAGTGGCTGGAAAAGGGGAAATTATAAATCTACGGCAGGATCGCAAAACGCAGTAAGGATGCTTGCTGAGTTAACAAAAAGTTAATAAATATTCAGATCACTAATCGGGAGGAAGCGTGATGTCCTGTGTGATTAATGATGTGCGGGCCCCGTCGCCGGTGCCTGAAGTGGCTGAACTTAGCCAGATATGTGAGGGGTTGGCGCGTCAGCGTCCGGACAATATCCAGACGTTGCTCCATGCGATGGCATTGATTGCGCCGCTGCTCAATGCTATTCCGAATGTGGTCTTTTTTATCAAAGATGTGCAGGCCCGCTATTTGATGGTCAATATGACCCTGGTACGACGCTGCGGGTTTAAGACGGTCGTTTCTCTGCTGGGTAAAACCTCTGCCGATGTTTTCCCTTCAGCGCTTGGGCTGGGCTATACCGAGCAGGATATGCGGGTGCTGCGCGAAGGGGTAACGCTGCGCGATCAGCTGGAAATGCATCTCTACAACGGTCGTGAACGCGGCTGGTGTTTGACCCAGAAGCTGGCGCTGCGGGATGCGCAGGGCCAGGTCATCGGTATGGCGGGGATTTCACACGATCTGCAGGAAGCGCAGGCGCGTCACCCGGCGTGGCAGCGGCTGGCGATCGTCGACGATCATATCCGCAACCATTATCACCGTCCCATCGCGATGGAGGAACTAACCGCCCTGAGCGGCATGTCGGTGGCGCAAATTGAGCGCTACTGTAAGCGTATTTTTCATCTCACGCCGCGCCAGATGATCCACAAAGTTCGGCTGGAAAAAGCCACCGAACTGCTGGCGGGCGATACGCCGATTACCGATATTGCGTTGCAGTGCGGTTATACCGATCACAGCGCGTTTAGCCGCCAGTTTAAGGCGATGACGGGCTCTACGCCGCGTGATTTTCGCATTACGCTTGCCGGGTAAGACACACTCACTGTGCTAATTTCGTCATCAAAGAGGAAGAAAACCACCAAGCAGTCGGTCGCCTGAAACGTCAATCTGTCAGTGAATATTCACCATTCATTCACTTTAAATTAACAAATTGACGACAAGGAACCGAACATGAGCAAGAAAGCCATTCACTGGAGCGGTGTATTCCCGGCAGTCAGCACCCAGTTTCGTAGCGATTATTCCCTGGATCTGGATGCCACCCATACGGTGATGAAAAACCTGGTCAAGGATGGTGTTTCTGGCCTGGTGGTGTGCGGCAGCGTGGGGGAGAACACCTCTCTGACAACGCAGGAAAAGCTACAGATCATCGAAGTAGCGAAAGATGCTGCGGGTGGTCAGATCCCGGTTATTGCGGGGGTGGCCGAATTCACCACCGCGTTTGCACAGAAGATGGCGAAAGAGGCAGAGCGCGTGGGCGTCGACGGTATTATGGTGATGCCTGCGCTGGTGTATTCCTCAAAACCGCATGAAACAGCGGCCCACTTCCGCAGTGTGGCTACGGCTACCGACCTGCCTATCATGGTGTACAACAACCCGCCGATTTACAAAAACGACGTGACGCCGGACATCCTGGCGACGCTTGCCGACTGCGACAACATCGTCTGTTTCAAAGACTCCTCCGGCGATACCCGCCGTTTTATCGACCTGCGTAATTCTGTTGGCGACCGCTTTGTGCTGTTCGCTGGGCTGGATGATGTGGTGGTCGAGAGCATTGCCGTTGGGGCGGAAGGCTGGATCTCCGGAATGTCGAACGCCTTCCCGCGTGAAGGGGAGACGTTGTTCCGCCTGGCGAAACAACAGCGTTATGAGGAAGCGATGGCGCTTTACCGCTGGTTTATGCCGTTGCTGCATCTGGATGCGCGCCCGGATCTGGTGCAGTGCATCAAGCTCTGTGAAGAATTGCTGGGGCGTGGCAGCGCCATTACCCGTCCACCGCGTCTGGCGCTGGAAGGGGATACCCGTGCGCAAGTGGTGGCGATTGTTGAGAAGGCGCTGGCGACCCGTCCACAGCTGCCGGATGTTGGCCTTTAAGTAAAGGAGTGATGATGACGCTACCTCTCTCTGTTTCGGGTCAGCAGTTTATCGCCGGACGCCGCGTGGCAAGCGGTGAGGCGACGCTGCCAAGCCTGCGTGCCGCTGACGGCAAGCTGACCGGATACCATTTTTACCCGGCCTCTCATGAGGAGGCCGCCGCCGCGGCGGAGGCGGCTGACCAGGCGTTTCCTGTCTATTCACAGACAGCGCCAGACGTGCGTGCCCGCTTTCTCGACACCCTTGCCGACGAGCTGGATTTGCTCGGCGAGGATTTTTTCGCCATAGCCCACCAGGAAACGGCACTGCCGCTGGCGCGGTTACAGGGAGAGCGCACCCGTACCAGTAATCAGCTGCGCATGTTTGCCGGGGTGCTGCGTCGGGGCGATGCCTTTGGCGTACGCATTGATACCGCACTCCCTGACCGCCAGCCCCTGCCACGTCCGGATCTGCGTCAGTATCTGACCGCGCTTGGCCCGGTGGCGGTGTTCGGGGCCAGCAATTTTCCGCTGGCCTTTTCTACGGCGGGAGGCGATACCGCATCCGCGCTGGCGGCGGGTTGTCCGGTGGTGGTGAAAGCCCATCCCGGACATATGGCGACGGCGGAATTGACTGCCCAGGCGATTGTGCGTGCGGTCGCGGCATCTGGCCTGCCTGCGGGCGTTTTTAACATGATTTTCGGCACCGATATTGGCGCGGATCTGGTTCGCCATCCGGCGATTCAGGCGGTGGGTTTTACCGGTTCGCTGCGCGGCGGTAAGGCGCTCTGGCAGCTGGCGCAGCAGCGTCCGCAGCCGATCCCCGTCTTTGCGGAAATGTCGGCCATTAACCCGCTGATTATTCTGCCGCAGGCCGTCGCCACGCGGGCAGAAACGCTGGCCAATGAGCTGGTGTCCTCTTTCACTTTGGGATGTGGGCAGTTTTGTACCAAGCCGGGGCTGATCCTTGTCTTACGCGGCGAGGGTATGTCCCGCTTCACGCAGGCGCTGAAGGTCGCGGTTGACCAGGCTCCGGCACAGATCATGCTGAATGCCCCGACGCTTGCCCATTATGAAGAGGGTGTCAGCGCGCTTGAGGCACATCCGCATATTCAGCGCTTGGCAGGGTCTGATGAATCGGTTATCGGCCGCGCGCAGGCCCGGTTGTATCAGGCTCCGGCTTCGCTGCTGCTGGCACAGGATCTACTGCTACAGCAGGAAGTGTTTGGCCCGCTGGCGGTATTGGTCGAGGTGGCCGATGAGGCGGAGTTGCAGTCCATTTTGCGCGTGATTCCGGGTCAGCTGACGGCTACTGTGCACGCTGAATCTGATGATGGGCCGCTGGCACAGCGCCTGCTGCCAGCCCTCACTGAAAAAGCGGGACGCGTTTTGTTTAACGGTTATCCGACCGGGGTCGAGGTTTGTGATGCCATGGTGCACGGCGGTCCGTGGCCTGCCACCACCGATGCTCGCGGTACCTCGGTAGGAACGCAATCCATCGACCGTTTTTTACGCCCGGTATGCCTGCAAAATGTGCCTGCCGCGCTGCTTCCGCCTGCTGTCCAGGATGACAACCCTCTGAACCTGCTGCGCCTGATTAACGGGCAGTGGACCCGGGAAGCCATTTCCCCCTCTGTTGACTGAAGGGCATGACCATGACGATTCACTCTACGCACCAAACACAGGCCCGCGTTGCTGAGGTGGGTAAATTTAAAAAGCAGCTAACGCTAACCGACCTGACGTTTATTGGGCTTGGGGCTATCTTCGGTTCCGGCTGGCTGTTTGCCGCAAGCCATGTGGCATCGATTGCCGGACCTGCGGGCATTGCCTCGTGGGTCATCGGTGGGATTGCCGTTCTGCTGTTAGGGATTGTCTATTGTGAGCTGGGCGCGGCACTGCCTCGTGCCGGGGGGATTATCCGTTATCCGGTCTTTTCCCACGGTGAGTTGATGGGGTATCTGCTTGGATTTATTACGCTGATTGCGTTTTCAAGCCTCATCTCCATAGAGATTGTTGCTGCGCGGCAGTATGCGGCAGCATGGTTCCCGATGCTGACTCAAACTGGTTCAAGCGACCCAACGTTGCTGGGATGGATAGTGCAGTTTTTGCTGCTGTGTTTGTTCTTCGGGCTGAATTACTACAGTGTAAAAACGTTTGCCCGTTCCAATAACATCATCAGTATTCTGAAATTTTTGGTGCCGTTGGCGGTCGTTGTGACGCTCTTTACCTTTTTCAAACCTGAGAACCTGCACGTTCAGGGAATTGCACCCTTTGGTATGTCGGGCGTTGAGGCTGCGATTAGCGCCGGTGGGATCATCTTCGCCTACCTGGGGTTGACGCCAATTATTTCTGTGGCGAGTGAAGTAAAGAATCCACAGCGTACCATCCCGGTGGCGCTGATTTTATCCGTGGTGCTGTCGACGATTATTTACGTGCTGTTGCAGTTGGCATTTCTTGGCAGTATTCCGACCGAAATGCTGGGTGGCGGCTGGGCGGAGATCAGCAAGCAATTCTCGCTGCCGTACCGGGATATCGCCATTACGCTCGGTATGGGCTGGCTGGCGTTTATGGTGGTGTGCGACGCGATTGTCTCCCCAAGTGGTACCGGCAATATCTACATGAACGCCACGCCGCGCGTGATTTATGGTTGGGCGAAAGCAGGCACCTTCTTTAAGACGTTTACCCACATCGATAAAGAGTCTGGCATTCCGCGTCCGGCGCTGTGGCTGACCTTTGCATTGTCTATCTTCTGGACATTACCGTTCCCGTCATGGGAACAGCTGATAAGCGTGGTGTCGGCGGCGCTGGTACTGAGCTACGCCATTGCCCCGGTCACGGCGGCGGGGCTACGTCGTAATGCACCGGATTTGCCGCGCCCATTCCGCGTGCGTGCCTTCGGGATTATCGGTCCGGTGTCGTTTGTGATTTCGGCGCTGATTGTATTCTGGTCTGGCTGGGGCACGCTGTCATGGCTGCTGGGACTGCAGATTGTGATGTTTGTCGTCTATGTGCTTTGCAAATCAAAAGTGCCGGTACACACCGTGAGTCTGGCGCAGCAGGTGAAATCGTCTCTGTGGCTTATCGCTTTCTACGCGCTGATTATGCTCTTCTCCTGGCTGGGCAGTTTTGGGGGCACAGGGGTGATTGGTCATCCGTGGGATACGGTGGTGGTAGCGGTGATGTCGCTGGGAATTTACTACTGGGGTGAGCGAACCTGTCTGCCGCGGGCTAACTTTACCGGTGATGAAGAAGAGTAAAGGAGTCAGTCATGGAGATGGTAAACCTCTCGTTAACAGAGGCTTATGCGCTGGCATATAAGGTGCTGCGCGGGAACGGATTCAGTGAAGCGCATGCCGTGGCGATCGCGACAAACGTGACCCACGGTGAGCGTGATGGCTGTGCCTCGCATGGTTTGTGGCGGTTGCTGGGGATTGTGGAGACGCGACGTAAAGGAAAGGTGTCACCTGATGCTGAGCCGGTTATCACCGATACCGCGCCGGCCATTGTGAAGGTGGACGCCGGTGGGGCATTTTCCCTGCTGGCATTCGAGCGCGCGCTTCCACTGCTGATAGAAAAGGCGCGCCACAGCGGTATTGCAGCCCTGGCGATTAACCGCTGTGTGCACTTTTCGGCGCTGTTTGCCGACGTTGAGCCGCTCACGGAGGCGGGGCTGGTGGCGCTGGCGACGACGCCCAGCCATGCGTGGGTTGCTCCCGCAGGCGGGACGCAGCCGCTTTTTGGCACTAACCCGATAGCATTTGGCTGGCCGCGTGAAGAAAAACCCCCGTTTATCTTCGACATGGCCACCAGTGCGGCGGCACGGGGAGAGATCCAACTCCATCAACGGGCGGGAAAAGCGGTGCCGGAAGGGTGGGGGATTGACGGTGACGGTCAGGCCACCACCGACGCGCAGGCGATCCTCGACGGTGCGATGTTGACGTTTGGCGGGCATAAAGGGTCGGCACTGGCGGCAATGGTGGAACTGCTTGCCGGACCGCTCATCGGCGATATGACCAGCGCGGAATCGCTGGCGTGGGATAAGGGGGCTGGCGGGTTGCCCTATGGTGGCGAGCTGATTCTGGCCCTGGACCCGGCCCGCTTTCTGGGACTGGAGGCTCCGCAGCATCTTGCACGTGCCGAGAGACTCTTTGCCGATATGCAGCGGCAAGGGGCGCGTTTGCCGGGCGAGCGTCGCTATCATTCCCGTACGCGTACAACTCGTGACGGTGTGGAAATAGCCCATTCGCTGTTCAAGGATATATCTGCGTTAGTGAAATAATTATTGGCATTATCGCGATAACAGGAGGGATGATGTCCCTCCTGTTATACGTTTATATAAATAGTTACTGTGATTAGCGATGCGCAGGTGTTAGCACACCTTCGTATCGCGCTAATAAAACCCCTGTAAATTACGCCAGTAAACTGGGGGAAGTCCAGATGTAAATAAGATGAAATAAGCGCGAATAGCACGCTTTTGGAATAAATAGAAAACGCCTTCATCCCAATAAATCCGGTATTATTCATCGTATTTATTCATTATCTTTCTCGCGCCTGAATATCCCCACGCTCCAGAAAACAACGCCTGTCGGCATCAGACCAAAAATGCGATCTAACTCACTGAAGCAAATAGCAAACTCTGAAACAACGCTTAATTGTACACTTTGCTTTACACTTTTAGTGATGTGAATCACAAATATAAACCCGCGAAGTGATCCGACTCTCACAAATTGGGGTGTACTCATTGAGCAATACATTATGAGAACAGCCTGGAAAGTTAAGTTTTCAGTATTTTCCTTCTCCAGTGACATGCAACGGTCAAGGGCAAATCAACACGCAAAAAAAAACTCGTTGAATATGAACGGGTAAAAAAATGACGTGTGATTTGCATCACTCATATTTACAGCTTTCTAAATTATTGCCAGTGATTAATGTTGACCGGGCTATTTCCATAATCAATCAAATCTTGCATAGTGCCTCCACATTATTTCTCCCCCTGGCTCAGGAGGCGAATAGTTATATTTCATCAGACTTTATTGATGAACCAGGTATGATTTACTTCACATTAATACGTACATGACCACTGTTACTGGAGAAACAAAATGAATTATCCGGCAGAACCCTTCCGTATTAAAAGCGTTGAAACTGTATCTATGATCCCGCGTGATGAGCGCCTTAAGAAAATGCAGGAAGCGGGTTACAATACTTTCCTGTTAAATTCGAAAGATATTTATATTGACCTGCTGACCGACAGTGGCACCAACGCAATGAGCGACAAGCAATGGGCCGGAATGATGATGGGTGATGAAGCTTACGCGGGTAGCGAAAACTTCTATCATCTGGAAAGAACCGTGCAGGAACTGTTCGGCTTTAAACATATTGTTCCGACTCACCAGGGCCGCGGCGCAGAAAACTTATTATCACAACTGGCTATTAAACCAGGGCAATATGTTGCCGGGAATATGTATTTCACTACCACCCGTTATCACCAGGAAAAAAATGGTGCGGTGTTTGTCGATATCGTTCGTGACGAAGCGCACGATGCCGGTCTGAATATTGCGTTTAAAGGTGATATCGATCTTAAAAAATTACAAAAACTGATTGATGAAAAAGGCGCCGAGAATATTGCCTATATCTGCCTGGCGGTGACGGTTAACCTCGCGGGCGGGCAGCCGGTCTCGATGGCGAACATGCGTGCGGTGCGTGAACTGACACAAGCGCACGGCATTAAAGTGTTCTACGACGCTACCCGCTGCGTAGAAAACGCCTACTTTATCAAAGAGCAAGAGCAGGGCTTTGAGAACAAGAGCATCGCCGAGATCGTGCATGAGATGTTCAGCTACGCCGACGGTTGTACCATGAGTGGTAAAAAAGACTGTCTGGTGAACATCGGCGGTTTCCTGTGCATGAACGATGACGAAATGTTCTCTTCTGCCAAAGAGTTAGTCGTGGTTTACGAAGGTATGCCATCCTACGGCGGCCTGGCCGGACGCGACATGGAAGCGATGGCGATTGGCCTGCGCGAAGCCATGCAGTACGAGTACATCGAACACCGCGTGAAGCAGGTTCGCTACCTGGGCGATAAGCTGAAAGCCGCTGGCGTACCGATTGTTGAACCGGTAGGTGGTCACGCGGTATTCCTCGATGCGCGTCGCTTCTGCGAGCATCTGACGCAGGACGAGTTCCCGGCACAAAGTCTGGCCGCCAGCATCTATGTGGAAACCGGCGTGCGCAGTATGGAGCGCGGAATTATCTCTGCGGGCCGTAATAACGTGACCGGTGAACACCACAGACCGAAACTGGAAACCGTGCGTCTGACTATTCCACGCCGTGTTTATACCTACGCACATATGGATGTCGTGGCTGACGGTATTATTAAACTTTACCAGCACAAAGAAGATATTCGCGGGCTGAAGTTTATTTATGAGCCGAAGCAGTTGCGTTTCTTTACTGCACGCTTTGATTACATCTAAAAAATAGTTATGGCCCCATCACGCGATGGGGCTTTTTTGTATTCCTTTTCCATGAACAGGAAGCCTTTGCGGTGCCCGTTACCGTGACATAACTAAAAAAAGTAAACCCTGACTCCGACATTTTTATTATCCGCATGATGTACAAATGACAGCTGTAATTATAACGAATAGTCTACAGGAACATTTATCATGGATATTAATGCCATTGAGCGACAGAGTAGTACCCCCGGACTGATTAGCGGAACCATGTTGGTTATCGCGACCGTAGTGGGTGGCGGGATGTTCTCCCTGCCGATTGCGATGGCCGGCGTATGGTTTCCCGGTGCGTCTGTTATTCTTCTGTTTATTGCCATCATGATGTTATTAACCGGTCTGATGCTGGTTGAAGTCAACCTGCATTATGGCGCCGGTGCCAGTTTTAATACCTTTACTCAGGATTTATTAGGCCGTAAGTGGAATATCGTTGTCGGTATCGCTTTCGGCTTTGTGCTGTATATTCTGACCTATGCCTATATTTCCGGATCGTCAGCGGTGATGGCGCAAACCGTGTTCAAATACAGCGGCGTGCGTTTTCCGGCGAATATCTCGGTGGTGATCGTCAGTATGCTGGTCGGCGCGATTGCCTGGTACAGCTCCTTGCTGGTCGGACGCATCACTACCGTGTTGATTATCGGTAAGTTTATCGCGTTCTTTGCTACTTTCTCCGGGCTGGTTGGTCATATTGAAGTGGCGAAACTTGTCGACAGCGTGGCGGTGGCGCTGCCCAACTCACAGTACCTGCCTTACATTCTGATGACGCTGCCGTTCTGTATTATCTCGTTTGGTTTTCACGGTAACGTGCCGAGCCTGGTCAAGCTGTATGGCAAGAGTGGGGTCTCGAATATCACGCGTTCGATTATCATCGGTACGCTGTTTGCCCTGCTGCTGTACATCTTCTGGCTGGGCGTCACGATGGGTAACATCAGCCGTTCCGCGTTCCCGCCAATTATCGCCAAAGGCGGCAATATCGACGTGTTTGTTGAAGCCATCAGCGAGCTGTTCACCAGCCGGTATATGGATCTGATCCTGACCTTCTTCGGCAACTTCGCAGTAGCCAGTTCTCTGCTGGCGGCGACGCTTGGCTTGTTCGATTACATCGCCGACCTGTTTCACTTCCCGGATGACGGCATGGGCCGACTGAAAACCGCGCTGGTGACCTACTTCCCGCCAGCCGCCGTGTGCTTCTTCTTCCCGAACGGTTTTGTGCACGCGATTGGCTATGCCGGTCTGGCCTTTACCATCTGGAGCGTGATCCTGCCGCCGTTCCTGGTGAAAGCCGCGCGGAAACGTTTTCCGACCGCCAGCTATACCGCGCCCTGTAATAACACCGTGCTTAACCTGGTGATTGTCTGTGGGGCGGTTGTCTATCTGACGGTTGTTCTGGACGTATTTGGTCTGCTGCCAACGTTTCGTTAGACGGAGTCAAAATGAAAAACGTGTTGTCTGTTCAGTCGTCAGTCGTTTATGGCTATGCCGGAAATAAAGCCGCTGTGCTGCCGATGCAGCTTTCGGGGATCGATGTCTGGCCGTTTTACACCGTACAGTTTTCCAACCACACCCAGTACGGGATGTGGCAGGGCATGGCGATGCCGCACGGCGAGCTGAGTGCCATCATCAGCGGGCTGGATGACCTGCAAAAGCTGGCGCAATGCGATGCCGTGCTGTCCGGGTATCTCGGGGATAAACGTCATTGTGAAGAGGTGATGCACGCGGTCACCACCATTCGTCAGCGTAATCCGCAGGCGCTCTATTTTTGCGATCCGGTGATGGGCGACCCGCAAAAAGGCTGCATTGTCGCGCAGGGCGTAGAGTCCTTTTTTGTCGATGATGCCATTCAACTGGCCGACATCATGGGACCGAATCTCTATGAGCTGGGCGTGCTGACGGGCAGACAACTGCGTGGTTTTGACGAGGTGGTGGAAGCTGCGCAGCAGCTGGTGTCGTGGGGTGTGAAGAAGGTGCTGGTGAAGCATCTCGGCGACTGTTCGCGGGACAAACAGGTGTTTGAAATGCTGCTGGTGACGCCGGAACAGACGTTACACATTGCCCGGCCGCTGTATACCTTTGCCAAAATGCCGGTGGGCGTTGGGGATCTGATTTGCAGCGTGATGCTGGCTTCACTGCTCAATGGTTATGAGGACAAGCAGGCGCTGGAGCGGACCACCAGTGTCGTCGATGCTGTGATGCGACTGACAAAAGAGCATGATTCGTATGAACTGCGGCTGATAGATGCGCGTCACCAGATAATGGATCCGCAAATTCGCTATCGGGTAGCGGTATTGTAGCGCCACGAGGGGGCTCTATGTTTCTGACATTGCTGCGGCTTCAGCATCCTCTGGTCTACCGTTTCGCGTGGCTTCGTCTGTGGGTGGCGGTGTTAAGAGCATGCGGTCTGCGTAAGAGGAAGGGGTGAGCATTTTACGCTGCTGTCGCTGCCGGATGCGGCTCGCGCCTTATCTGGCCTATAAATGAGCGTGAAACGCAGGCCTACAAATGAGTGTGAAATGTAGGCCTGATAAGCGAAGCGCCAGGTATTACACGCGGAAGTAGCGTGGTGGAATCAACGCGGAAAAGGCGTCGAACTTCTTCACCATCTTTTTCCAGAACAACATAACAACAATCCTCGATTTGAAACATCGGCGCTATTTTAGTCAGCGCCGACAAATCGTAAAGCCTGTCGCCTTGTTCCGTTCCTGGGGCGGTGTAAACCTTTTTGGTCACTGTGTCGTCAAATACGATTGCCGCGAATTTGACGGGGTTGACAATGGCTTACGCCATAAACCAGTAATAAAAGAGACCGACTTTCAGGCCGAGGATCACAATGTAGGCGCAGCAGTATTTCATGGTGCCAGACATAATCTGGTTGGCCTGACCGTCCATTTTGGTGGCAGAAACCGCGATGGCGATGCTTTGCGGCGAAATCATTTTCCCCCCCGTAGCGCCAGAGGTATTGGCCGCCGCCAGCCAGTTAGGATCGATATGCAACTTGCTGGCAGCAATGGTTTGCAGCTTGCCGAACAGAATGTTCGAGTTGGTATCGCTGCCGGTAACGAACGTGCCCAGCGCGCCAATCACCGGGGCGAGGAAGACGTACGAGCTGCCGGTCAGATCGACAATCGACTGCGCCAGCGTGGAGATAATCCCGCTGAGGTCCATCACCGTGGCCAGCGCGACGATCGCCATAATTGCGACGATAGAGTTTTTAAGCTGGAAAATGGTTTTGATAAATACTTCCAGCATCCCGCGTGCGGACGCCCCCTGAATAAAACCGCCGATAATGGTCGCAAAGATGATCAGCATCCCTGGTGTGGTCACCCATTCAACTTTCAGTGCCATCGTTTTACCGTCAGCCAACGTGAAATGCAGCACCGAAGCCAGTTGGGACGCCGCGCCTTTTATTGTCGGGAACAGCGGCGAACACAGCAGGATAAACACAAAAATAAACAGATAGATAGAGCCCACGCGGAACAGCACTTTTGCCGAGCGCGGCGTGGTTTCGCGGGTATGGCTGACCTCAATGCGCCACTCTGGATCGGTTTTCCCTTTGCGCAGGCGACTGACCATCGCCACGGCAAACAGGCTGACCAGGCTACCGGCAAAAGCGGGTAATTCCGCGCCAAGATGGATGGCGACAAAATATTGCGGAATCAGCGTGGAAATGCCGCAAATCAACGTGATCAGAAATACGCCACGAATGGCTTTCAGGCCGCCGCCAATAATGCAGACAATCACAAACGGCAGCAGGATATTAAACAGCGCGAGCTGCAAAATAATGGTTCCGCCTAAGGTATAAACCGGCAGATTAACCTGTTCAGCCAGAATAGAAACCGGGATCCCGACCGCGCCGAATGCGGTGGGAACGGTATTCGCCACGAGAGAAGCAATCGCTGCTTTCAGCGGGTTGAATCCCAGCGCAATGAGAATGCCGATCGGAATAGCGACCGCCGTGCCATAGCCCGCTGCGGCTTCAAGAAATCCACCAAAACACCATGAAATCAGCAGCACCTGAATACGCTTATCTTCGCTAATGCTGGCGAGAATATCGCGCAAAATATCCAGCGCTTTGGTCGCCTGCATGACGTTATAACTGAAAATAGCGCCGAGGATCACAATCACAATCGGCCATAATCCCTTCAGTGCGCCATAGCCTATCGCGGCTTTCAGATTTTGTACGGGCATTTCCCAGAATATTGCCGATAGTGCAGCGGTGAATACCAAAGAAATCAGTACGGAATAATGGATGGGCATTTTTAATTTCAGTATTAAAAATACCATAAGTAGTAAAGGAGAGAGTGCCAGGGCAAACATAAAATATTCGTTCATTGCTATTCCTGATTGGTTCATTAAACCTGATTTATATTTATGGCGGGAAGGCTACATTGCTGTGTAAATAAAATATGTAAACTGAATCGCTTCAGTGAATAAAGTAATTATGATTTATGGTTTTGTAACTATTGTAATCTTTTAATTAAAATTCAATGCCAGATAAATATACTTAAGAGCAAGGTAAATACCCATAAGTGGTTATTTAATAACATTTTTAATAATGGTATTGACGAAGATAGTAATCATTCGAAACTATTTTATAAGGTGTTAATAACACTGTTGTTTTCAATATAAAAATGTGAGCAAGTCCGAAATAAATAAACATGGGTATTGCATATGCATGTTGATTAGGGGATTATTTGATTTTGTCATACAAATGAAAATACAGACATTTGCGATTGTCCTGATATAAGAAGAGGAGAGTCGCTATCAAAGGAAAACGATCCGTGCATCATAATGAGCCCAGACATTAGTAAAACAAGCAAATACAAAAACTGGGCGTGAAATACAGCTGAATCTTTGCTTGATATCGCGATATCAAGCGCAATAAACAGAAATGAAGCAATGGAGTAGTTATTGTGAATGTAAATTTCTTTGTTACCTGCATTGGTGACGCACTGAAATCACGGATGGCACGAGACTCCGTATTGCTGCTGGAAAAACTGGGTTGTCGCGTGAATTTCCCCGAGAAGCAAGGGTGTTGCGGTCAGCCAGCCATCAACAGCGGATACATCAAAGAGGCGATCCCCGGGATGAAAAACCTGATCGCCGCGCTGGAAGACAACGACGACCCGATTATCTCTCCGGCAGGCTCCTGCACCTACGCGGTAAAAAGCTACCCGACGTATCTGGCCGATGAACCGGAATGGGCGCTGCGTGCTGAGAAAGTTTCCGCGCGTATGCAGGATCTCACCTCCTTTATCGTCAACAAACTGGGCGTGGTGGACGTTGGTGCCAGCCTCCAGGGCCGCGCTGTGTATCATCCTTCCTGTAGCTTGACCCGCAAACTGGGGGTGAAGGAAGAGCCGCTCACGCTGCTGAAAAACGTGCGCGGACTGGAGCTGTTGACGTTTGCCGATCAGGATACCTGTTGCGGCTTTGGCGGGACGTTCTCGGTCAAGATGGCCGAGATATCCGGTGAGATGGTGAAAGAGAAAGTCTTACATCTGATGGATGCAAAGCCGGAATTTTTGATTGGCGCAGACGTTAGCTGCCTGCTGAACATTGGCGGCCGACTGCAACGGGAAGGCCAGCCGGTCAAAGTGATGCATATTGCTGAAGTGCTGATGAGCCGCTGAGGGGAAAGAGATGTCGATAAAAACCAGCGATGTAGAATTTAAACTGCGTATTCGTCAGCAGATAGAAGATCCGATCATGCGCAAAGCCGTGGCTAATGCGCAGGAGCGTATCGGCGCGAATCGGCAAAAAATGGTCGATGAGTTAGGCCACTGGGAAGACTGGCGCGATCGTGCCAGCCAGATCCGCGATCACGTTCTGAGCAACCTCGACGCTTACCTGTACCAACTCTCCGAGAAAGTGACGGAAAACGGCGGACACGTCTATTTCGCCAAAACCAAAGAAGACGCTACTCGCTACGTTTTGCAGGTCGCGCAGAGTAAAAATGCGAAGAAGGTGGTGAAGTCCAAGTCGATGGTGACCGAAGAAATCGGCGTCAACCACGTGCTGCAGGATGCCGGAATCCAGGTGATCGAAACCGATCTCGGGGAATATATTCTGCAGTTGGATCAGGATCCGCCTTCGCACGTCGTGGTTCCGGCGATTCATAAAGATCGCTACCAGATCCGCCGCGTGCTGAACGAACGTCTGGGGTACGACGGCCCGGAAACCCCGGAAGCTATGACTTTGTTCATTCGTCAGAAGATCCGCGAGGATTTCCTCAGTGCCGAAATCGGTATTACTGGCTGTAACTTTGCCGTGGCGGAAACCGGCTCGGTGTGTCTGGTGACCAACGAAGGCAACGCGCGCATGTGCACCACGCTGCCGAAAACGCACATTGCGGTGATGGGCATGGAGCGTATCGCGCCGACCTTTGCCGAGGTGGATGTGCTGATCACCATGCTGGCGCGCAGCGCCGTGGGCGCACGTCTGACGGGCTACAACACCTGGCTGACCGGCCCGCGTGAGGCTGACAACGTTGACGGACCGGAAGAGTTCCATCTGGTGATTGTCGATAACGGTCGCTCGCAGGTGCTGGGCTCAGAGTTTCGCGATGTGCTGCGCTGCATCCGCTGCGGAGCCTGTATGAACACCTGTCCGGCGTACCGCCACATCGGCGGACACGGCTATGGCTCTATCTATCCTGGACCTATCGGCGCGGTGATTTCTCCGCTGCTCGGTGGCTATAAAGATTTTAAAGACCTGCCGTACGCCTGTTCTTTATGCACGGCCTGTGACAGCGTCTGCCCGGTGCGTATTCCGTTGTCAAAACTGATCCTGCGTCATCGCCGGGTGATGGCCGAGGGGGGCATTACGCCGAAAGCCGAGCGACGGGCGATCAAGATGTTCGCCTATGCCAATAGCCATCCGGGGCTGTGGAAAGTCGGGATGATGGCGGGCGCGCATGCGGCGAGCTGGTTTATCAATGGCGGCAAAACCCCGCTCAAGGTTGGCGCGATTGGTGACTGGATGGAGGCGCGCGATCTGCCTGATGCTGACGGCGAGAGCTTCCGTAGCTGGTTTAAGAAACATCAGGCGCAGGAGAAAAAGAATGGATAACCGTACCGCGTTTTTAAACACCATCGCCCAGGCGCTGGGTCGCCCGCTGCGCTTCGAGCCGCAAGCAGATGCCGCGCCGGTTAACAACTATGCCAACGAGCGCCTGACCGAGCTTAGCCCCGAGCAGCGCTGCTCTGCGTTTATCCAGTTTGCCAGCGAAGTGATGCTGGCCCGCTGCGAACTGACCAGCGAGGACCAGGCCGCAGACGCGGCGCTGCGCCTGTGTAAAGAATTGGGTCAGCAGCCTGTGGTGCTGAGCGGCGACAGTCGGCTGGTGGATCTGGGCATCACCGAACGCTTGCAGCAGGAATGCAACGCCGTGGTCTGGGATCCGGCGCGTGGTAGCGAAAATATTACCCAGGCCGAGCAGGCGAAAGTCGGCGTAGTGTATGCCGAATATGGCCTGACGGAGTCCGGCGGCGTGGTGCTGTTTTCCGCACCGGAGCGCGGGCGTTCTCTGAGCCTGTTGCCGGAGTCCTCGATTTTCGTGCTGCGTAAAAGCTCCATTCTGCCGCGCGTGGCGCAACTGGCAGAAAAACTGCATCAGAAAGCACAGGCCGGTGAGCGTATGCCATCGTGCATTAATATCATCAGTGGACCCAGCTCGACGGCGGATATTGAGCTTATCAAGGTGGTCGGGGTGCATGGCCCGGTGAAGGCGGTGTATCTGATTATTGAGGATTGTTGAGGCAGGATGGAAAACCGCTCTGGCGCTATAGGCCAGAGCGGTATCGACGTTATGCAATCATGCTGATGATCAACACGATAATCAGGCCAACCACGGAGTTTACCAGCTCCAGCAGACCCCAGGTTTTCAGCGTATCCTTCACCGACAGGTCAAAGTAGCCTTTGAACAGCCAGAACGAGGCATCGTTGATATGGGTCAGGGTGTTGGAGCCGGCCGCTGTTGCCAGCACCAGCAACGCCGGGTCGACGCCCACCAGTTGACCGGTTGCCGGGTCGAGGATCGCTGCGCTAATAATCCCCGCCGCCGTCATGGCTGAGACCACGCCCTGACCCGTTGCCAGACGAATCAGCACGGTTATCAACCACGCCATGATGTAGGGAGAAATATTGCCGTGCGACATCAGCATGCCGATGGTATCGCCGATGCCGGTATCGATAATGGTTTGCTTCAGTACGCCGCCCGCGCCGATGATCAGGATCACCATGGCGATGCTTTTCACCGCGTTTTCAAAGGCGTTCATCACCCACTGCATATCGTGACCGCGCGCGGTACCAAACAGCACGAAGGCGACAACCATGGCGATAAACATCGCAATCGGCGAGGAGCCTAAGAAGTTGACCACTTCCCACGCCTGCGTCCCTTTCACCAGCCAGATGTTGGCGATGGTGGTGGAGATCATGATGATCGCCGGGATCAGCGGCACCAGAATAGACACGCCGAAGGACGGCAGGTTGTTCTGGTCAACCGGTACGTCGGCCTTCATGAATGACGGCGTTGGACGATCGAGGTTGCCGAGGAATTTCGGCAGGATAAGTCCGGCGCAGATCACGCTCGGAATGGTCACCAGGATACCGTAGATGTAAACCATGCCCATGTCAGCGCCGTAGGCGTTAACCAGCGCGACCGGACCCGGCTGCGGTGGGAACAGTGAGTGAGCGGTGGTGGCGGCGGCAACCGCAGGAATCGCCAGCTTGAGGAACGGGATCTTCGCTTCCGCGGCAATGACGATCACCAGCGGTGCCAGCATAATAAACGCCACTTCATAGAACATCGCCAGGCCGAAGATCAGACCAATAATGATCACCGACAGCTGCACGTAACGTAGACCGAGTCGCGCCAGTAGCGTATGGGCAATCTGATGCGCCGCACCGGAGTCAACCATCAGCTTACCGATGACTGCCCCGAATACCACGATAATCGCCAGCTCCCCCAGCGTGCTGCCAAAACCGGATTTCATGGTATGCAGCAGTTCCATTAAATCCATTCCCGCCAGCATACCGACCGAGAGTGCCGCCAGCAGCAGAGCGACCATCGAGTTTATCTTGAATCTTAAATTGAGCACCAGCATCAGGCCGATGCCGAATACAACCCACAGAATATTGAGAACGTGCATATAACGTCTACCTTACTTTGGTTGAACTATTATGATTTTGGTTGAGATGTTACAGGTATTGGTCAACCTATGATGCGATGGATGTCACATTGCGTTACATGTTTACATTAATACTGGGTTGTATGGCCGTTAATTAGCGGTATGGTCAGCAGATATCGTGATTTGGTTAACCAATTTATCGCTTCAGGTTGACATGTAATACCAAAAGGAGGAATTTATGTGCCATATCGTCGAGTCCATAACGTAAACGAGGAATAAAACATGGAACAGACATGGCGCTGGTATGGTCCTAACGATCCGGTCACCTTAGCGGATGTGCGTCAGGCGGGTGCAACGGGCGTTGTCACTGCCTTGCACCATATCCCGAACGGGGAAGTGTGGACGGTTGATGAGATCCTAAAACGCAAAGCCATTATTGAGCAGGCGGGCCTGGTATGGTCGGTCGTCGAAAGCGTACCGATCCACGAAGACATTAAAACCCGTTCTGGCAACTATCAGCAGTGGATTGCCAACTACCAGCAAAGCCTGCGTAACCTGGCCGAGTGCGGCATTCGTACCGTGTGCTACAACTTTATGCCGGTTCTCGACTGGACCCGTACTGACCTGGAATACGTCCTGCCGGACGGCTCCAAAGCGCTGCGTTTCGATCAAATTGAATTTGCCGCCTTTGAGCTGCATATCCTCAAACGCCCTGGCGCGGAAGCGGACTACACCGCCGAAGAGATTGCGCAGGCGAATGAACGCTTCACCACCATGAGCGAAGAAGACAAAGCACGTCTGACCCGCAATATCATCGCCGGTTTGCCGGGCGCGGAAGAGGGCTACACGCTCGACCAGTTCCGCCAGCATCTTGAACGCTATAAGGATATCGATAAAGCTGCGCTGCGTGAGAATTTTGCCGTCTTCCTGAAGGCGATTATTCCGGTAGCAGAAGAGGTCGGTGTGCGCATGGCGGTACACCCGGACGATCCGCCGCGCCCAATCCTTGGCCTGCCACGCATTGTTTCCACCGTGGAAGACATGCAGTGGATGGTCGATACGGTCAACAGCATGGCGAACGGTTTCACCATGTGTACCGGCTCCTACGGCGTTCGTGCGGATAACGACCTGGTCGACATGATCAAACTGTTTGGCCCGCGCATCTACTTCACCCATTTGCGCTCCACGCTGCGTGAAGATAACCCGAAAACCTTCCATGAAGCGGCGCATCTAAATGGCGACGTTGACATGTACGAAGTGGTGAAAGCGATCGTTGAGGAAGAACAGCGCCGTAAAGCCGAGGGCAAAGAGGATCTGATCCCTATGCGCCCGGACCACGGTCACCAGATGCTTGACGACCTGAAAAAGAAAACCAACCCAGGTTACTCCGCGATTGGTCGCCTGAAAGGCCTGGCGGAAGTGCGTGGCGTTGAGATGGCTATCCAGCGCGCTTTCTTTAGCCGCTAAAGCAGTGTTGCCGGTCGCCTGTCTGGCCGGCTTTTTTCTTTTCTCTCCGTTGGTATTTCCGACGGGATCTGGAGTTCACAATGACAACGACAATTGCCAATAGCAACCTGCCGGTTGCACGCCCTGCATGGGACAGCTCTCGTCTGCAATCCCGCATTGTTCACCTGGGATGCGGCGCTTTTCACCGCGCGCATCAGGCGCTGTACACCCACCATCTGCTGGAAACCACCGACAGCGACTGGGGTATCTGTGAAGTTAACCTGATGCCGGGTAATGACTGCATACTGATTGAAAACCTGCGCAAGCAGCAATTGCTGTATACCGTGGCGGAAAAAGGCGCGGATAACACCGTGCTGAAAGTGATCGGCTCGATGAAAGAAGCGCTGCACCCGGAGCTTGACGGCTGTGATGGTATTTTACAGGCCATGGCACGCCCGCAGACGGCAATTGTCTCGCTGACGGTCACGGAAAAAGGCTACTGCACCGATGCTGCCAGCGGCCAGTTAGATCTCAATAACCCGCTGATTAAACACGATCTGGCAAATCCAGCCGCGCCGAAATCGGCGATTGGTTACATCGTACAGGCGCTGCATCTGCGTCGTGAGCAGGGGCTGGCGGCCTTTACCGTGATGTCCTGCGATAACGTGCGTGAAAATGGGCATGTGGCGAAAGTCGCGGTGCTGGGCCTGGCGCAGGCGCGTGACCCGCAGCTGGCGCAGTGGATTGAAGCAAACGCCACTTTCCCGTGCACCATGGTAGACCGCATTGTTCCGGCGGCAACGCCAGAAACGTTGCAGGAGATTGCCGACCAGTTGGGCGTTTACGATCCGTGCGCTATCGCCTGCGAACCGTTCCGCCAGTGGGTGATTGAAGACAACTTTGTTAACGGTCGCCCTGACTGGGACAAAGTCGGCGCACAGTTTGTTGCCGACGTAGTACCGTTTGAAATGATGAAACTGCGCATGCTCAACGGCAGCCACTCTTTCCTCGCTTATCTGGGCTATCTCGGCGGTTATGAAACCATCGCTGACACCATGACCAATCCAGCATACCGCAAAGCGGCGTTTGCGCTGATGATGCAGGAGCAAGCGCCAACGCTGTCGATGCCGGAAGGTACCGATCTCAACGCCTACGCGACGCTGCTGATCGAGCGTTTCAGCAACCCATCTCTGCGCCACCGTACCTGGCAGATTGCGATGGACGGCAGCCAGAAACTGCCACAGCGTCTGCTGGATCCGGTGCGTCTGCATCTGCAAAACGGTAGCGGCTGGCGTCATCTGGCACTGGGCATCGCGGGCTGGATGCGCTACACCCACGGTGTGGATGAACAGGGGCAGGTCATTGATGTTGTCGACCCAATGCAGGCTGAATTCCAGCGCATTAACCAACAGTTCCAGGGAGCCGAACGCGTGACGGCGCTGCTGGGGTTGAGCGGCATTTTTGGTCATGATCTGGCGGAAAACGCCGACTTTGTTGCGACGGTTACCGCAGCGTATCAACAGTTGTGTGAACACGGCGCACGCGAGTGCGTTGCAGCGTTAAGCGCTGACGCATAACCTCCCAGGTATGACGGGTCAATCAAAATACTAATTTGGTTGACCCGTTTTCTGTTTTTGACTTGCCGCAAATGCTATAGTTCGATACCTATTCACCGTATCTGATTACACGCTTCTGACGGACATAACACGATGAAATCGAACACTTCTCAACAAAGACCCTACCAGGAAGTGGGTGCCATGATCCGCGATCTGATTGTCCAGACACCGTACCAGCCCGGTGAGCGTTTGCCACCGGAACGTGAGATTGCCGAGATGCTCAACGTCACTCGCACGGTGGTTCGCGAAGCGTTAATCATGCTGGAAATTAAGGGGCTGGTGGACGTGCGTCGTGGCGCTGGGATCTACGTGCTCGACAATGCGGATGCGCAGACCATCGACAGTTCGGATGTCAATCATTGCAATGATGCGGGCCCGTTTGAGCTGCTGCAGGCGCGACAGTTGCTGGAAAGCAATATCGCCGAATTTGCCGCGCTGCAGGCTACCCGTGAAGATATCGTCAAAATGCGCCAGGCGTTACAGCTGGAAGAGCGTGAGCTGGCGTCCAGCGAGCCTAACGGCTCTGAAAGCGGTGACATGCAGTTCCATCTCGCCATCGCTGAAGCTACGCATAACAGCATGCTGGTGGAGCTGTTTCGCCAGTCATGGCAGTGGCGCGAGAACAACCCGATGTGGATCCAGCTTCATAGTCACCTCGACGATACTCACTATCGTAAAGAGTGGATGGGCGACCACAAGCAGATCCTGGCGGCGTTAATCAAAAAGGATGCCCGCGCGGCCAAGCTGGCGATGTGGCAGCATCTGGAAAACGTCAAACAGCGCCTGCTGGAGTTTTCAAATGTTGATGACATCGACTTCGATGGCTATCTGTTTGACTCCTGGCCGCTGGATAAAGTTAACGCCTGATTTTACCACCTCTCCCACGCGGGCTGTTCCGGCCCGCTCGGCATTGCATAGCAACCTTTCTTTTCACGTCTTAAACCTCATGTAAAAAATGGTTTCCATAGTCTTCAATGATCATTTTTTTCGCTGCCCCTGTGTGATGTAAATTGATTTTCATCAATTAAAAACAACTTATTTTTGCTTGCGAAAAAATGCGCTATTTACCTTATTTTTACCTTTTCGTGCGTATTTTTAGACAAAACTGGTCTGTATTAAGTGAGAATCAAAGTAATTTCCGCTGTGGTTAGGGCAGGGCCGCCTGGCATAGCAGCGCATAAAAACACGTGGTTTGCGTAAAAGTAGACATTAATAACGATATGTAACCTATTGGCAGCAATGATGTTTTGAATGCATGTCATTTTACATGTGAATGATTCATGCCTTTTTAATCAAATGAATAAAAACGAATATGTGTAAAGCTAACATTACACATTATTCTATAATCAAGTTATCTTTCATTTGAAATAGTGTTCCAGTTTTTCTTTGTTTATTAACAGTTTCATTACTATTGTGACTGTATTTTGCCGTTGACATGTTTTTACACTGACTGCATATTTCATCGCCATAAGCGTGTTTGCGTTCAGGAGATGACTATGCCCTCTCGAGATTACCCTGATATCCGAAAAGCCAGGGGAACCCGATCAAAAGATATGGTTCTATTAAGTGCCCGTGTCGATACTTCTCTATGGGAATATGTTCGGACGCTGGCATTTGAAACCCGTAAAAGTAAACAAGACATTATTGCCGAGGCATTAATGTTGCATCGCTCTATTAATGAGAGCACAAGCGAAGAATCTAAGTAATTACTCTCTGTTCGGGTTTTATTTAAAACCCAAAATTGAAATAGGTCTTGCCACTTCATTATTGCCTTTATTGGTATATTTTTTCGGTGTGTTATTGGTGTTTCCCCTTATCTGGAGGGGACTTTTTTATGTGGGCATTCCGCCTTCATAACAAAGTTGATAGCAAAATTCACAATTAAAAGTGAGTAATAATATGAAAAAGTCAGTAGTGGCATTAGCTGTAATGGCATTAGGGGTAACCTCCGCTCAGGCAGCGGAAATTTATAATAAAGATGGCAACAAACTGGATCTGTACGGCAAAGTCAAAGCGGTCCATTCCTGGACTGACGGCACTAATGCCGATGAGACTTATGCGCGTCTGGGTTTTCGCGGTGAGACTCAAATCAACGATCAACTGACTGGCTATGGTCAGTTTGAAAGTCAATTTGATGCCGCTAAAGCAGAAGGTTCTCAGAATGGTGTTAATACACGTCTGGCGTTTGCTGGTCTGGATTATGGCCATGACGTTAGCTTTGACTACGGTCGTAACTACGGTATCGCTTACGACGTGGGAGCTTACACTGACACTCTCTCAGAGTTCGGCGGTGACTCCTTTGAAAATACTGACCGCTTCCTTACTACACGCACTTCTGGCGTTGCAACACTCCGTACCAAAAATCTGTTTGGTGCCGTTGATGGCTTGAGCCTGGGCGCGCAATATCAGGGTCAGGATGATTCCGATAAGGATCCGACGAAACAGCACGGCAATGGCTACGGCTTCTCCCTGGGCTACGACAATATCGCTGATTCCGGCGTATCTGCCATTGCAGCCTACACCAACAGTTCTGTGACTGCTCAGCAGAAACAAAATGGTTGGGATGGCGAAAACGCAGAATTCTGGGGTGCTGGCCTGAAATATGATGCAAACGCTATCTACGTTGCGACCATGTACGGCGAATCCCACAACCTGATTCAGGATGCGGACAAAGCGCAGCACTTTGAAGCGATGGCGGCCTATGTGTTTGATTTTGGTCTGCGTCCGAACGTGGCATACGTTCATGCACGTGACAACAACAACACTGATCTGACCGAATACGTTGCGCTGGGCACAGACTACTACTTCAACAAAAACATGGTTGCTGATGTGGGTTACAAAATTAACCTGCTCGATGGCAAAGACGGCGACAATCAGGTTGTTGCGGGTCTGACCTATCAGTTCTAAGTAGTTATACTAGTACGAAAAAGGCGTCTTGGTTAAGACGCCTTTTTTACATCTGTTGGAGTTTAAACCGGCTGGCTTTCTTTCATCTGTACACCGCTAAACAGCCATTGCCAGATGCCCACTTTTACCCATGCGACCACGCAGAGGATCAGATAAAAAAGCGGATTATGGGTAATGGTAACGCGCATGACTTCCATTAAATCCACATGCAAATTTCCGGCAATTGCCATATTGATAACAAAAATAGAGGCTACCGCGCTGGCCAGTAAAATAAGTATGGCATGTAACTTTGTTATCTCTGGTAACTTGCCAGAGGCCCATTGCCATAAGAATGTTGTTGATAACAGGAAGATAATAAACAATCCCAGTGCGCCAAACAGGCCAAAGTCTTTATAATCCTTTAGCGTGCCAATTAAACCCGCCAAAATAATTAACCCCAGTAGTATTTTTTTAAACCACGACATGTGCCTTTCCCGAAGATGGTGTTGATGTTGAATTAATATGTCCATTTTTACGCATTTTAAATTGAGTTTATAAATGAACAGCTGGGAATTATAAATTGTCTGGCGGGTAATTGCCGATTATTTGCGGTTTATTAAATGCTGACATTTAATTGCGGACTAATCCGAATATATCTTCTTTAGACGTTAGCCGGTTATACCCTTTTGGGCGAGGCGAAACGCTGTTTGTATAATTGCGTGAGGCTGATAAGCGCCGCAATAAACAACGCGACCGCGCCGCACACCGTGGCGTTAACGATTGCCTGTGCGCCGCTTCCCAGCAGGCTGGTTAATAGCGGACCAAGTATTTGTCCAATGCCGTAAGTCAGAGTGACCAGGCCCAGCAGATTAATATTGCGCGGCACGCTTAGTTGACGGGCAAGCGGCATCACCAGTGAAGTAGTTCCCATAAACGTTGCGCCAAACCCCATGCTGCTTATCACCAGCAGCGGCAAGGAGCCGCTGGCGAGCGTCATGACCACGCAGGCGCTTTGAATCAGCAAATTCGCCGTCAGGCATTGCAATACTCCCCAGCGTCGGGCGGCCCACAGCCAGGCGAAACACCCCGGAATTATCGATATGCCGACCAGCGACCAGAGATGGGCAGTCAACAGCGGCGAACCGGCACTTTTCGCCATTAGCGGCAGGTAGGTGGCGACAATGATGTAGCCAAATCCGGCCAGCCCGTACAGTAGAGCCAGCAGCCACCAGGACATAGGCTGATGCTCTGTTTTTACCGGGGCCGCAGCGGGGAGCACGTGATCGCGAGATGGCAGGAGTATAACCAGTAGCACGAAGAACAGAGCCGAGGCTGCCGCTGCGCCCAGCCAGAGCGTGTGCGATGAAAGCGCAAAATGCAGACCGCTAATGACATATTCATTGCCCAGCAAAATACCTGCACCAACGCCGGAGAACAACGCCGCGATCACGAAGGGATGCCGGGTATGATGCAGAACGATCATTGAGCCAAAGATCATCATACCGGCACTGGCGACGCCCGCCAGAAAGCGGATCAGCATCACCAGCGCGGGCTGCGTTAAGCTTGCCATCGCCAGAATCAGCCCTGCGGTAGCGAGCGCGGACGTTAGCAACATCGGGCGTAAGCGAGAGGGAAGATGGAAGAGCCCGAAGGAGAAGAGCAGGCTTCCTGCCAGATACCCGGCGTAGTTGGCGCTGGCAATCCAGGAGAGTTGGTCAAATGTAAATTGACCTTCCGACAGCAGCACCGGCAGCATTGGCGTATACAGAAAGCGCCCAATTCCCATACCCAGTGTTAAGACCAGCATGCCAAAAAGCGCGACGCTGATGGCATGACGATTTGAATCTGGGCTTCCCTGGGACATACGGACTCTCATTTCGCGCTGTTAGCTGATAATTGTTATATTACATGTGTAAATGATAATGAAAAGTAAAATAAAAATAAGTCCCCTGGCACGTTCAGGAAGGAGGAAAAGTGGCAAGGCAGCGCCAGTCTCCGTTTTCAAGACGGTAGATAGATTCGGTATGACCCGCAATTATCCACTCATCCTCCTTGCCAGCAACACAGTCGATGTAAATGCACAGCCCGCAGCCACCGCGTAGCTCGCGGGGAATATCTGCCACCCGAAAGCACATACCCGCAGCCTGTAGCGCTTTACGCGTTTTGATGACGCCGAGGGTAGTATGAAACAAGAACAGTGTTTCCTTCACTCACGTTTCCCCTGACGCTGACCAATTAACGCGGCTCCAATCGCCCCAGCAAACTGCGCGTCGGGATGCGTGTGTACGGGAATGCCAATGTGGCCTTCAAGCATACGAGCAAAGGCGTGACAGTGGCTTACTCCCCCGGTAAATAACAGTGGAGCCTGCCCTGAAAGCCGTCCGATGAAATTCGCGCTGCGTCGGGCCATCGCGTTGATCACACCCGCTAAAATGGTCTCCGGCGCGACACCCGCAGAGCGCAGGCTGATAACCTCTGACTCGGCAAAAACCGTGCACATGCTGGTGATGGCATGTGGTTCGACGCCAGTGGTAATCGCATCTAGCTGCTCTACGCTGGCGCCGAGCGTGCGTGAGATGACTTCCAGAAAACGTCCGGTCCCAGCCGCACATTTGTCGTTCATCAAGAAATCGCTGAGGTTACCATCATCATCTAGCTGGATGACTTTACTGTCCTGACCGCCGATATCAATCACTGTGCGGGTACCGGGAGCCAGCAAGCGTGCCCCCAGTCCGTGGCAGGAAATTTCAGTGACCTGTTTGTCAGCATAATCCACGAGCTGCCGTCCGTAGCCAGTGAGGGTTAAAAATGGTCTAACGTCCAGCCCCGCCTGCAGCGTTTCCCATGCCTGCGCGATTGCTTCGGCAGGGCGAAAAGGTGTTGGGCAGAGAAAGCGACGTCTGATGACGTTACTTTCCAGCAAAATACCTTTAGTCGCTGTGGAGCCGGAATCTATCCCTATTGAGTATGTCATCCCTGTTCCTCACAACATTTCAATGAACGCGGCGACACGAGTGCTAAGCTGGCCGATATCCGCGCTGGAGTAGTCAGTTTCAGTGGCGATGTAGGGAATGTTGTGCTGTTGGCGGACGTGGCGTTTGATGGCGAGTGATTCAACGGCGTAAGTGTGGCAAGCCTGTAAAATGACATCGACGACGCCGTCAGCCTGGTACTCTTCAACCATTTGGCTGAGCATTTTCAGACGTTGATCGTTAGGGGAAATACATGAGCAGCCGATGGCGAGGTATTTATCGGTCAGCGCGTCGTAGACGTCGCCAGTTTCCTCCACGCACTGTTCAGTGGCTTTCGCCCCGGTGCAGTTTTCATAGCCCACCACCCAACCGCCGTTTTCTTCAATGGCACGAACCACTTTTTCTGCCGCGCCGCCGATGGGGCAGCCGGTTATCAGTATGCGTGGACGCGACGCCAGACGTTTCCCGGCCTGCCATTCCTGATGTACCCGCTCGGCCATGCTATTAAGCTCGTCGATCAGTGCTGCTTTATCAAAGCGGAAGGTTGCGCCGTAAACAACTTTCAGAATGTCACTGCCGCTGAGTGCGGGTGGATTGAGTTGGCCAACGCGGTAAAAATTCGCCAGTGCGCGACGTTCCTGATTTTTTAGAATGATGGCTTCACGTAGCGCGGCTTCGGTAATCGGGGTGCCAAAACGGGCTTCGATTGCCTGCTGCAGACGCAGGATCTCGGCTTTCCACAGCGCCCGCGAAGCCGCATCACTGGCGCTGTTGGGCAGTTGCATCACATGTACCGCTTTAAATTCAGCCATGTACTCGTACATCTTCTTTTTACCATCGCAGGTCGTTTCGCCCACCACCAGGTCAGAGAAGTAGAAGTAGGGACATTTATCCGTTTTACCAAACCCGTAGCTGCTTTTGATCAGTGGACACAGGTTTCGTGGCAGATCTTTTTCGGCCTCTTCAATCGTTTCATCAGAGGTTGAGCATAGCGAAACGACGACCGCGCCTGCCGCCATCGCTATCTCCTGCGGCATAAAGGTGCAATAGGTCCCAACGAGCGGGATACCCTGCTCTTTAAGATCCATTACGGTGAGAAAACCTTTCTGACGGGCGTCGGAGAATTGATTAAAAATGGCGGGTAAATCGGTGATTAGCGACATGATTTTCCTTCCCCGTAACACGGGAGACAGTAAAAAGACGTCGCATTATAACCATGCAATTTATCTGGCTTTATTGATGTACAACAATTGTGCGCTTACAGATTACGACTGTAGACCCGTGAGACTTCCCCCCACGGATGATAGCCCGGCCCGTCAAAGTAAAATCCCGCTTTCTCGTATAAGCCTTCCAGGTCAGTACACAAATGGAGCTGCATAAAGCCTAGCTGTTTAGCCTGCTGCGCAATATGTTCAATCAGGCGAAATGCCAGACCGTGACCACGATAGCGAGGATCGATATAGAGTGCGCATAGCCACGGCCACAGTTCGCCGCGACTGATAAAATCATTGGTGATCAATCCGGCGCAGCCAACAATGCTGTCGCCGTCCTGCATCCAGTACCACTGCGGTAGCGGGTTCTTTGCGCCAATACAACGATGCAGTGCATCCTCGTAAACTCTCATGGAGTCTTCTGAGGCCCATTGTTGCTGAAAGTAAGCGGTGACCTCGTGCAGTTTTTCCGGTGTTTCGCGCAGGGAAAAAATGCGGATGTTCATCGTCATTGAATTTTTCTCCTTAAAAATTCGCCAGCGTCAGCAGGGAAGGAATTTGCGACAACAGATATAACACCAGCCCAATAGAACCGCCAACCAACGTGCCGTTGACGCGGATAAACTGCAAATCTTTACCGATGTTCAGCTCGATTTGCTGCGACATATCGCGTGCATCCCAGCTTTTCACCGTGTCGCTAATGTGGCGCGTCAGGAAGGTGGCGAACTCTGGCGCTACTTTATGTGCGGCCTGCTCCAGATGCCCATTCAGTGAGGCGCGCAGGGCGCTGTCGGCTACCAGCGTTTCGCCGAACCACTGCCCGGCGCTGGCGATGCGCTGCTTCACGCGGGAATCATCGGCGTTAATGTCGGTTTTCACCCACTGACGCAGATCTGCCCACAGCTCGCCAAGATAACGGTTGAAGGCTTCATCTTCCTTCAGATAGCTTTTCAGGCTTTCGGCCCGCACGGCCATCTCCGGATCGTGTTTGAGCTTATCGATGAGCTTAAACGTGGCGCGATCGAAGGCATGGCGGATCTGATGTGCGCGATCGTGGCTGATGTCATCCAGCAAGGAGTTAACGGCATCAGACACCAGCTCGGCGCTGTGCTCGCCCAGCCATTCGGTTGGCAGGATCTTCGCTTTCAGCGGATGCTCGGTTTCCAGCCAGTGCACGACCTGTCTGGCGATAAACTCTCGCGAGCTGTCGCGCTGGAGCAGGGCGATCAGTTGGGCGATCAGCGTGTCGAGTAGCACCTGATGGCGATTGTTTTTGGTCATGCTTTCCAGCATCAGCGCACTGGTACCTGAGAGATCGACCTTGTCGATGGCCTTGTGCACCGCCCGCTTGATCAGCCGCTGAATGCGCGAGTCGTCGGTCAGTTCGAGAAAACCGCTCATGATCTGCAGCAGATGCTGGCCAATACGCTGGGCGTTTTCCGGCTGGCTGAACCAGTTGCCGATCAACAGCGCCGGTTCATGGCGGCGGATCAGCGCGACCAGCGACTGGGTATCGAGAAATTTTTCCTGGACAAATTGCCCGAGATTTTCGCCGATCCGATCCTTATTGCGCGGGATAATCGCCGTGTGCTGCGAGATAAACGGGATCGGCACCCGGCGAAAAAGCGCCACCACGGCAAACCAGTCCGCCAGCGCGCCCACCATCGCCGCTTCGGCGATCGCTTTGATCCCCAGTACCCAGAAATTAGGCGGCAGAAAAAGCGTGATGACGAAGGTGGCAGCGGCAATCAGCAGCAATGAGAGCGCCAGTCGCTTGGCGCGTTTGAGTTCAGCAATTTTATTCATAGGCTTAAGGATAGAGCCAGACGGGGGGATCGCGCAAAAAATGTGGAGCGCCTCCCATTTTCAGGTGGGCTGGGCTTACTCAGGGATCCAGTTGTCCCAGGCGGGCAAGGGGCCGAGTTCCGCCACCAGAAAATCGATAAACGATCGCACCTTCGGATTGCTGTACTTGCTGGGAAAGTACAGCGCATACAGGGCGTGAGTTTCACAGGTGATAGTGCCGTCGAGCATCAGCGGCGTTATCTCTTCTTTTTGAATATGATCGCCAATCAGATAGGTGGGCAAATACGCCACTCCCTGATCTTCTAACACTGACTTCAGCAATACCAGACTGCTGTTGGCCTGGATCGGCATATGCAGTTTCAACTGATGCAGACGATCCTGTTCATCCGCCACCTTCAGCACCGGTGTGAGGCCGGGATAAACCAGACAATCATGATCCACCAGATCGCTTCGACGCTGGGGCATGCCTTTTTTGGCGAGGTAGCCGGGTGAGGCACAGTACGCCCAGCGAACAGGCACCAGCTTGCGCATCGCATAGTTTTGCGGCGGTGCGGTGGAGATGCGCAGGGCGATGTCGAAATCTGTTTCGTTCAGATTCACAAAGTTATCGTTGAGATCGATATATAGGTTCACATCCGGGAACTGGGAGCGATATTTATCCACCAGGTTCACCAGCCGGGAATAACCAAACGCAATTGAGCAGGTTATGCGTAATTCACCCTGCGGGCTGTGGTAATAACCGGAAGTGGTATTCAGCGTTTCATCGAATTCTTTCAAAAGCTTATTAGCGCGGTTGAAGAGATATTGCCCTGCGTCGGTCAGGGTAATACTGCGGGTGGTGCGTTTAATTAATGTCGTGCCCAGCGTGTCTTCCATCGCAGCCAGACTTTTGCTGACCGCAGACGGCGATACGTTGAGCTGCGTCGCGGCTTCTGACAATCCTCCGCAGTCGACGATTTTAGTAAAAAACTCCAGATGCTTGAGTGAAATCGGCGTACTCATAGTTTCCTTTAATTCACAAGTGATTTGCAAAAACGGTACGAATAGGCCGTTACATTCGCGTTTTAAACATGCAACTATTGAATCACAGGAAACAACTTGCTGGCAAAATGAAAAAATAACAACTTAGGTGAGTTACGTCACAAAATAAAAGGAGGCGAAACGGAAACTCATCACATTGTGAATTTAATCTCATTAATTATTATTCTAAAGGTACCGATTATGTGGTCACGACTCGAACCCTACAAATCGTCGATTATTTTATTAGTTGCTCTGGTGATTGGCGGCTTATTAGGTATTTATGCCCCATCGTTTGCAAGTAAACTCCAGCCAATAGGCCAGATATTCTTAAACCTGTTATTTATGATTATTGTGCCGCTGGTGGGGATCAGCGTTATGTCTTCGATCGCCAGTATGACCGACCTGAAAAGGCTGGGACGCATTATGGCGATTATCTTTATTGTTTCGATCGCTATGGCCTTTATTCCGGCGGCCGGGATCGTCGCGCTGGCGCTCTGGTATAACCCGGCGCAGGGCGTCACTATCGATCTCTCGCAGTCGGTGCAGGCGGGCAGCGGTAAGATGGATTTTGTCAGTATGATCACCACCAGCGACTTTATCGGACTGTTTTCTAAGTCCAATATTCTGGCGCTGATCGTAATGGCGATCATCGCCGGTGTCGCAATTGGCCAGTCGGATCAGGCCGGTAAACGCATTGCGTCGCTGCTGGAAGACGCCAATACCGTGATCATGAAGATCGTTTCGATCATTATGAAGGTCGCGCCGATTGGTCTGGGCTGCTACTTCGCCGCCACCATGGCCAGTCAGGACTCTGCACTACTGTTAACCTTTGCCCGCGCCATCGGCCTGTTTATGGTTGCTACGCTGGTCTACTTTGTCTTTGGCTCGATTCTCTATTCGTATATTGGCGGCGGTATTCCGGCGGTCAAAGCCTTTTGGCGTAACGCGATTGAACCGTCTGCGACCGCGCTGGGTACCTGCTCTTCACTGGGGACGCTCCCGGTGACGCTGCGTGCCGGTAAGGCGATGGGGATCAACCCGGAAATCGTTGATGTCTCCATTCCGCTGCTGGTTAACCTCAACAAGGGCGGCGTGGCGATGATTGCCGCGCTAAAAATTGTCTTTATCTATTCCGTGCTGGGCATGGAATTCACCACCGAAACCTTCTTCCTGACGATGCTGATTGCGGTGCTCTCCGCCATTATCGTTGGTGGCGTGCCGGGCGGGGCGTTCCTGGGTGAAATCTTTATCGTCACAACGCTCGGCCTGCCGATGGAAGCAATCCCGATGCTGGTGGTGCTGGGCACCATTACCGATGCGCCTGCCACACTGATTAACGTTATCCATGATTTGAATGCGGCGCAGATTGTTGAACGGTTCGCTGGAAAAAAGCAGACCAACACTGAAATAAACTCTACTGCTGCGGTGGTATAGGTTTCACACGGATTAAGAACAGGAGATGTTATGAAAGACGCAATGAAGCTTGAAACGCACCTGGTTGTTGCTGGTCGCGACAAACGCTATACCCAGGGAGCGGTGAATCCGGTTATCCAACGCGCCTCTTCACTGGTATTTGATACCGTGAAGGACAAGAAATTTGCCACCGCCAATCGCGCGAACGGCGAGCTGTTTTATGGTCGTCGCGGAACCTATACCCACTTTGCCTTCCAGAAGGCAATGAGCGAACTGGAAGGCGGCGTTGGCTGCGCGCTGTACCCATGTGGTGCTGCGGCGGTGACCAATGCGATTCTGGCGTTTGTTCAGGGTGGCGATCATATTCTGATGACGGGGGCGGCCTATGAACCAACCCAGGATTTTTGCAATAAGATCCTGAGTAAATTCAACGTGGAAACAACGTATTACGATCCGCTGATTGGTGCAGGTATCGTCGATCTTCTGCGTCCGGAAACAAAGGTTGTATTCCTTGAGTCACCAAGTTCTATCACCATGGAAGTCCAGGACGTGCCGGGGATGGTGAAGGCTATCCGCGCGGTGAATCCGGAGATTGTCATTATGATCGACAACACCTGGGCGGCAGGCGTGCTGTTCAAAGCGCTGGATTATGGCGTGGATATTTCCATTCAGGCGGGAACGAAGTACACCATCGGCCATTCGGACGCCATGCTGGGCACGGCGGTGTCGAACGCCCGTTGTTGGGATCGTTTACGTGAGAACTCCTATCTGATGGGGCAAACGCTGGATGCCGATACGGCCTACAACGGCAGCCGCGGATTGCGCACCCTGGCGGTACGCCTTAAGCAGCATCAGGAGAGCAGCATCCATATTGCCCGCTGGCTGTCGGCAAGGCCGGAAGTGGCACGGGTGAATCATCCGGCATTACCGGAATGTCCGGGCCATGAGTATTTTCAGCGTGATTTTATCGGAAGCTCAGGCCTGTTCTCGTTTGTGCTGAAAAAGAGACTGACCGACGAACAGATGGCGAATTTCCTCGATAACTTCTCGCTGTTCCATATGGCCTATTCGTGGGGCGGATTTGAGTCGCTCATTCTGGCGAACCAGCCGGAAGAGCTGAACAGCATTCGCCCGGCCGGAGAGGTAGATTTCAGCGGCACGCTGGTCAGGGTGCATATCGGCCTTGAGGATATCGACGACCTGATTGCCGATCTAGACGCGGGATTTGCACGCATTGCGTAAGGTGAGGTGACCGTAGCCGGAAGCGGCGCTAGCGCCTTATCCGGCCTACATAGTTGTCGTAGGCCGGATAAGCGGGCAGGTTAGTTTTCAGTGGCTAACGTCGTTGCCTCATGCTGGCGTACCCGTTTGAGTAAGCCTGCCAGCGTGAACACGACAGCTATCCCTGCCGCAACCGCCAGCAGATGAAACGAAATCCTGCCGCCGTTAAACCATAGCCAGCGTCCAATTTCGACAGAAACCGCCATCACCGTCAGGATCACCATATTCAGCGACGCCGAAACCGTACCCTTCGGTAAGTTGTTGGAAAACAGCGTAAAGCGGAACAGCGTCGGGAAGATCATCCCAATACCAAACGCATACAGGCTGGTCCCCAGCACCGACCACAGCCAGACGTGCGGCCACAGTAAATTGCCGACAATCAGCACTGCCAGCCCGCTCAGCTGTATAGGTGCGGCCCGCCAGATGAAGCGCGGTCGGGTCGGATCTTTCACGAAACGAACCACCACCATATTGGCGACGATCACTGCGCCGAACACCGGGGCCTGTGCCCAGGCAAACTCCGATGTGGTCATGCCGCCAGCATCGATCAGAATAACCGGTGAGACCGCCACCCAGCTCATCATCGGAATATAGCTTAACGACAGCGTGGCTGCGCCAAACAGGAACACCCGGTTGCGGAAAACGTCGCGGAAATCACGCACTACGCCGCGGGCACTGAACGGCACCGCGCCGCGCTGGACGGTTTCCGGCATGGCTAACATTAACCCAATCAGGGCGATAAACCCCATGACGGCAATGATGGCAAACAGGATCTTCCAGTGTACAAAGTGCATTAGCGCCGCTCCAGAGAGCGGGCCGATAACCGGTGCAACCAACACAATGGAAGTGATTATCGCCATTAACTTAATGGCCTTCGTTTGCCCAAACGCCTCCTGCACCGTGACATAGCCAACGGTCGCGATAAAGCAGATGCTGGTACCCTGCACAAATCGGGCTACCAGAAACTGCGTCATTGAGGTAGTGAACAGCGTGGCAGCGCAGGCGAGGGTAAAGATTAACGCCCCCGCAATCAGCACGGGTCGACGGCCAATTCGGTCGGAAAGCGGCCCCAGCAGCCATTGCAGCGCCATGCCGCCCGCCAGATAGAGGCTCACCGCAGCGGGTGCCAGGCTAACATCGGCGTTGAAATCACGTACCACATTGATGATGCCAGGCTGGATCAGGTCCGTCGACAGATAGGCGGCGAAGTCATATAAAATCAACGCGACAGGAAAAAATAGCGTTGTGGCGCGTTGGGAGAAAAACGCGAGAATCCGTTGCATAAAACAGCTCCTTGTCGGGAGAAAACCCTCAACGGGAATAGCGAAATTCAATACCGTCTTTGAGACGTCAGACCGATGACAGAAAAAAGCAGACTGCAAATGTACTGAATTTCATGTAATCAAAAACGCTGTCTGCGCGAAGCGCAAACAGAAGATACGCTCACTGACGCGGGGTCAGAAAACGTAACGATTACAGGTAACAATCAGCACATCGCACCTCAGGAAGAGTAAGTTGAACGGGTAATAACCATCCGCAGTTTAATGCGGATTGGATATTAATTAAACGAGTTTATCCGGTTTATGTGCAGAAAATCGCCCTGGAAATCAGACTACGATGCTCTGCAAAAACCGCAGAGCGATGGCACAACCGAAGATAATCAATACACCCCCAGCGATACGTTCTACCCATAATATCCCTCTGAATAACCGTCGCTGGATCTGCGGTAAACCGATGAACATCACGATCAGCAGATCCCAGCACAGCACTATGCTGGTCATCCAGATCCCGCTCATGGTTTGTTGCAGCAGCGTCACCGACGGGCCGAGCAGGGCGGTCATTAGTGCCAGATAGAACAGTGCATTTTTTGGGTTGAGCAGTGACGAACCCAATCCCAGCAGTAGCTGTTTGCCAAATTCTGGACAGGTAGACTCAGCGTCTGTTCCGGTCAGCGTTTGCGGGCGGCTGCGTACCAGCAGGCTGCCAATCCACAATAAATAAAGCGCACCCAGCAGCTCAATAACCGTAAACAACAGGGGAAGCTGGCGCAGGATCCCCCAACCGATAATTGCCAGCAGGATATACAGCCCGTTGCCGAAAGCGATCCCCACGCACAACCCGGCGCTGCCGCGCATCCGGTATCGTGCGGCGTAACCGACCAGTAAAAAGAAGTCCGGCCCGGGGCTAAGCAATGCGACGAAATGCGCCAGCGCCAGCGCGGGAAAAGCAGAAGGAAAAAGTACAGAAAGCAGCGACATAGCGACCTCAGAGAATGAATCTGAGATCACCGTACGCCTGACGCAGCGCTAATTATTGTCTGATATTGATCGTCCCAACGCGTACTGGCGCGGTGTGGCGGCGGTGTAGCGAACAAAGGTGCGATGGAAATGGCTCTGGTCGGCAAACCCGCTCTGGTAGCCGACATCGGCAATTTCGTCCCCGGCCCGTAGCCGCTGGCGAGCATAGTCAATCCGTATGATGTTCAGATAACTTCCTGGCGTCAGCCCGGTATCTTGCTTAAAGGTACGGATCAGCGTCTCTTTACGCATATGACACTCATGTGCCAGCTCATCGAGCGAGGGCGGCGCGAGCAGGCTGGACTGCAACCGTTCGCGCAGATACTGGCTGGTTGCGCTTAGGTTTTCTGGTGTGACCGACTGCAACGGCAGCGTGTGCAGCAATGCTTGTGCGGCATCCGTTATTTGCGCGGTTTGGCGTTGCGGCATGAGCGTCACAAGGTGCATATAACGCTGGAATAATTGCGCATCGCGTATAACGGGAGCAGGCGTGCAAAGCCGCTGATTGGTGTTCTGCGCAGGCAGATTAGCAAGACACCACTGGGTATCAAGATAAAGCATATGATAGCTGCGAAACTGTCCGTTAACAGGATTACAGCTGTGAGGTGCCAGCGGCGGTATCACAATCAGATCGCCCACCTGCAGATGGTATAGCTCGCCATCGCACAGACAGCACGTTTCCCCCTCGAGAATTGCCCCAATCGAGAGCTGAGAGTGGTGATGCCGCTTATAGGCCTGCTGGCTCTGCCAGGTGCTGCGCAGTTCCAGCCACGGCAACTGCTCATCACGCCAGAACGATTGTGGAATATCTCGGGTATGCGTCACATCGTGTCCTCCCTGAAAGTGATGATTTGTTATAGCACAGGCCGAGTGGTGAAAAAGTGGGAATGCGCATTGAGATGGCGATTCTGCGTGACGTGTTCCAGACAAATGTAGACGTTACATAAGGGCGTTGTTATCCCGGAAATCGCCTCGCAAAGAGAGAAAGTTGCAGGTGAGGATGTGGTTTTCCGGCGCTACAGTCATGGCATCTTATTTTCAGGTGAAGGATCGCCATGAACAAAGCTTCCGCTTCAACACCGCATGATGCGGTTTTTAAAACATTTTTACGTCACCCTGAGACTGCACGGGATTTCCTACAAATACATCTTCCCGCTTCGCTGCGCGAGCTTTGCGATCTTCAGACGCTTAAACTCGAGTCAGACAGTTTTATCGAAGAGAATTTACGTGCGTACTATTCCGATGTGCTGTGGTCGGTGAAAACGACGGATGGGGATGGATATATTTATGTAGTGATTGAACACCAAAGCACACCGGATGCGCATATGGCATTCAGACTGATGCGCTATGCGGTAGCGGCCATGCAGAAACATTTAGATGCCGGGCATCAGCAGTTGCCGCTGGTGGTGCCGATGCTGTTTTATCACGGCGCTAAAAGCCCGTACCCTTATTCGCTGTGCTGGCTGGATGAGTTTGCCAACCCGAAGCTGGCTCGTCAGCTGTATGCTGCGGCGTTTCCGCTGGTGGATATTACGGTTATTCCGGATGACGAAATTGTGCAGCATCGACGTATGGCGTTGCTGGAGTTAATCCAAAAACATATCCGTCAACGCGATCTTATGGGGTTGGTCGAGCAAATTGTTTCCCTGCTACTTACCGGACTGACTAATGACACTCAGATAAAGACGCTGTTTAATTATATTTTACGAACTGGCGATGCACCTCGATTCAGTGAGTTTATTCGCGGGGTTGCCGAACGTTCACCGCAGCACAAGGAGCATTTGATGACGATCGCGGACAGATTACATGAGGCAGGATTTCAAAAAGGATGGCTTGAAGGCAAGCTGGAAGGTAAACAAGAAGGCAAACAGGAAGGCAAACAGGAAGGACTGATAAAGGGGCGACGTGATGAGGCGCTACGTATTGCCCGCACCATGCTGGCAGATGGCATCGATATCAGCACGGTACAAAAAATCACCCGACTTTCCGCTGAAGATATTCAGGGTTTAAGCCATTAGATATAGCTTAAACTGCCTAATTGCCTGCCCGGAAGCGCCGGGCAGCTCGATCTACTCTATTGCCGTTTTTACCGCCTCTCCGAGCTTCTGCATTACTTCCCGATGCTTATCGTTTGGCGGCAATGCGCAGTTGATGCGCACACAGTTGCGATACTTCCCCGATGCGGAGAACAGAGAACCCGGTGCAACCTGGATTTTGAGGCGACAGAGCTGCTTAGCGACACAGAACATATCAACCTGGAGCGGCAGCTCGACCCACAGCATAAAGCCACCTTTTGGTCGGGTGACGCAGATCTCGCAGGGGAAGTATTCCCGTACCCAGCAGGTGTAGATCTCCATATTGCGCTGATAAATCTGGCGCATACGCCGGATATGCCGATGATAATGACCTTCGCGCACAAAGGTCGCCGCCGCCAGTTGCGTAGCGGGAACGTTAGTGCCGATGACGGCGTACTTCATGTGCAGCAGCTTGTTGTAATAACGACCGGGCACCACCCAACCCACGCGCAGACCGGGGGCGACGGATTTGGTAAACGAACTGCAGAGTATTACGCGGCCGTCGCTGTCCCAGGAGTGGATCGTGCGCGGGCGCGGATACTCTGTGGCCAGCTCGCCATACACATCGTCTTCAAAAATGACGATGTCGTGACGCTGGGCGAGGGCGAGCACCGCCCGTTTACGCGCATCCGGCATAATGAATCCGAGCGGGTTGTTGCAGTTGGGAACCAGCAGGACCCCTTTAATCGGCCACTGATCCAGCGCCAGCTCCAGCGCTTCAACACTGATCCCGGTATCCGGATCGGTTGGGATCTCAATAACTTTGATCCCTAAGCCGCGCAGTAGCTGCATCGTGCCGTAGTAGGCTGGTGATTCAACGGCGACAATATCGCCAGGCTGGCAAACCGTTAGCAGCGCCAGCGACATTCCGCTCTGACTGCCGCTGGTGATCACAATATCATCTGCATTAACCACCGAACCGCCGTCCAGCACCAGCCGCGCAATCTGCTGACGCAGTTCACGGCATCCGGATATTTCATCGTAGCCCAGTATCGCGCGCAGATTATGCTGTGCCACGCGGCTGAGCTCGCGCCACAGCGGCTTCAGGCTGGGTTGATTAATATCGGGCACGCCGCTGCTAAACGGGATTATCGATTTGTCCGCGTTGCCCTTTAGCATATCCAGCACCTGATCCCACTGGGTTATTTCGACCGGACGCTGTACCGGGCGCGACATTGGTGGCACGGGTGGCTGCGCTTTTTGTGGCGCGACAAAATAACCGGAACGTGGTTGGGGCGTGATCAGCTGGCGCTGTTCCAGCGTCTGATACGCCTGCTGGACGGTGCTGATGCTGACCCCATGCTCCTGGCTCAGGCTGCGAACCGAGGGCAGTTTTTCGCCATGGCGATACAGCCCCTGCTCAATGCGTTCGGCCAGCAGATTGGCCAGATGTTGGTAACGCGTCATGCTGTATCCCTCATGGGTACCATACAGATTAAAAAATCAGTACAGATTGGCGTGAAAAAAGCGATGCAGAACTCTTTTTAACCAATCTGTATGTTAAATAAAAGTACTTTGTGAGTCTGTATTGTTTTAGGCCAGATCCGTGAAGATAAAGCCTCTGGCAAGGTGGGGAGGTAAGGTATGGAATTTCACGAGAATAAAGCAAAACAGCCGTTTATTGGGTTTGTACTGATCTGGCGGGCATACAAGGCGTGGCGGCTGCGAGCGCAAACGCGGCGCCTATTGCAACAGATGAGCGATGAGCGGCTGCGGGACGTCGGGCTGCGACGCGATCAGGTGGAGTGATTTTCTTTCATCGACAGAGGCTGGGGGTTATCGCCCCTCCTCTTTTACATTCACGATATTTATCAATTCATGCTTCTGGTTAGTCCGTTTCTTGATACTTATCCTGATAAGTATTATTTTCTCTTCAGCGATGAGAGGAAAGTAAGATGACTGAAGATGAACTGTTTGCCCGCCGCCCGATGGGGATGCGCATGGCAATGGTGGTGCGCCAGTGGCGGGCCATTATTGATGCTGCCATCACCGATACTGGTTTGACACAGTCAAGCTGGACGGTACTGATGCAGCTGTATCAACTGGGAGACAACGTCTCAGTCAGTGAACTGGCACAAATGCAGGGCATTGAACTGCCGCCGCTGATGCGCACCCTCTCGCAGCTGGAAAAGCAGGGGTATTTGCTGCGCTCCACATCGCCTTATGACAAACGCATCCGCCTGCTGGCGCTGACCGCGCAAGGTCGCGCAAGGCTGGACGAACTCAACCGGGTGATAGAGACATACCAACATCGCGTCACCTGCACCATCCCTGAGGCGGAACTCGCTTCCTTCAGCGCCACGCTCAATCAAATCGCCTGCAATCTGCGGACAATCCGCGAAGAAGACAATCAACACTAAAAAACTATGATGACCCCAGAACAAAAATTTGCCCGTTGGGTAAGGGTGAGTATTGCCGCTTTCCTGGTAATATTCGCCTGGTTTATCGTTGCCGATATCTGGATCCCGCTGACGCCGGACTCCACGGTGATGCGCGTGGTAACGCCTGTTTCCTCACGCGTTTCCGGCTACGTCTCGCAGGTGCATGTACACAATAATAGCCAGGTGAAGAAGGGCGATTTGCTGTACGAACTGGATCCGACGCCATTTATCAATAAGGTCGAGGCTGCGCAAATTGCCCTTGAGCAGGCGAAGCTGAGTAACCAACAGCTGGATGCGCAGATCGCCTCTGCCCGTGCCAACCTGCGCACCGCGCAATTCAACGCCCGCAACGATAAGACCACCTTAGACCGCTATCAGCGCCTGAGCGCCATGCAGAACGTGTCGCAATCCGATCTCGACAAGGTGCGTACCGCCTGGCAAACCAGCGAGCAGTCGGTGGCGGCGCTGAATGCCAGTATTCAGAACCTGCTGATCCAGCGCGGCGAGCGCGATGACAAACGTAACGTAACGCTGCAAAAATACCGTAACACGCTGGAAGAGGCGCAGCTGAACCTCGGCTGGAGCAAAGTATATGCCCAGACCGACGGTACGGTGAGTAATCTCCAGCTTAGCCCAGGGCTGTACGCCACCGCGGCCACGCCGCTGCTGGCGCTGGTCAGCCATCAGACCGATATCGTGGCCGACTTTCGCGAGAAAAGTCTGCGCCACACTCGCGTGAATACCGATGCCGCCGTGGTGTTCGATGCCTTGCCGGGCAAGGTTTTCTCTGCCCGCGTCACCAGTAGCGATGCCGGTATTCTGGCGGGTCAGGAGCAGGTTAACGGCCAGCTGTCGCAGCCGGAACAGTCCACCCGCTGGGTGCGCGATGCCCAGCGTATGCGCATTCACGTCGCGCTGAACGAACCGCTCGACACGCCGTTACCGACCGGGGCGCGCGCCACGGTACAGCTGTATAACAGCGAGGGCGTGTTCGCCCGCACCTTTGCCGGGGCGCAGATCCACCTCGTCAGCTGGCTGCACTATGTCTATTAACACGCTGGCCCACGTCTTTACGCCGCACGGGAATATTGTCTACACCGCCAATGATTTTCGCCAGACCCTGCGTATCTCCGTTGCCGGGACAATCGCGCTGAGTATTTCGACCTTCTACAACGTGCAGTATGGCGTGTTTTTTGTGGTTTATCCGCTGATGCTGCTGTCGCTGGTACCGGTATTCAACCGCCATGTGGCAACACAGTTCGTGTGCAGCGCGGCGGTGAACTGTGTCGAAATGGTGCTGATCGTCGGCTATCTTTCACAGTGGCCGCTGGTTATGACACTGGTGGTGTTCGGCCTGTATGTGATGCGTTTTCGTTTTATGAGCAAAGGACCGCTGTTTCTGCTCGGTTCGATGGGCGTGGTGTGCCAGAGTACGATGCTCAACTTTATGAGCTATCCCACCACCAACTGGCATACGCTGATGTTCTCCAATATGGAAGCCTGCGTCATGGCGGTGGCGCTGAGCGCGCTGCTGCATTATCTGATCCCGGACGTGGAACCCCGCCAGCCACCACCGCGCATTGAGAAAGATGCCGCCCGGGTGCGCCATGAATCGCTGCTTTCCGGCACGGTGGCGACGATGATTTTTGTGGTCTTCCAGATCTGCGATTTGAGTGATTCGCTGTCGGCGCTGATGGCAGGCATTTTGATCCTGTTTCCGATGCACTACCGCGGCGCGGTGATCAGCTCGATTTGGCGCGTGGTCGGCGTGGTGCTGGCCTGCCTGTATATTCTGCTGGTGCAACTGCTTATCTATGATTTCAGCAACCATATGCTGCTGATGATGCCGCTGATTGGCCTCGGGCTGGCGTTCAGTGCCCGCCTGCACGTAATGGAAAAAGTCGGGGCAGGCGTGGGGTTTGCCAGTATCACTACCATCGGCATTATGTTTGGCCAGAACCTGCACCCGGATCAGGACCTGGTATTCAGCGATCTGTACCGTATCACCTCCGTCACCGTCGCGCTGGTGGTAACGCTCACCATGGTATTTCTGGTGCACCGGGTTTTGAACTGCTTTGCCGCGACGCGGTTTGTGATTACCGAATGAGTGGGGGCAAGTGCCGGATGGCGGCTGCGCCTTATCCAGCCTACGGGAAAGTGCCATTTGTAGGCCCGGTAAGCGTAGCGCCACCGGGCGTTTTCAAATTGCCTGCTATTTCACCGTTCTCAAATTATTCAGAATACGATTTATTTGTTCGAGAAATAAAAATATATAAATTATAAATATTCTGAATTTTAATAATTGTGACCTTATAAACAAATTTATTTTTACGATTAAATATGATGGGTGTGATTATTATATTTTAAAGGGTATAAATCCATATGACATGGGAATATAAAGTATCGACAGGTATACTGAGCCATAACGGTGAGTTAATTTCTTAATGCTACAGTGGTGCCGGTGAATCAAAGGATAAACCGAACTGTGAACACATACGTAACAAGGGCCCCATTCCTCGAGGTATTTATTTTATTGCAGGATGGAATAATCACAAAAGCCCCTCCGCTATCATCCTTGAACCTATTGCAGGGACCAATACTTTTGGCAGAGATCATTTCGAAATTCATGGCGATAAAAAAGGGCAGCCACCGGGAACGGCATCTGCAGGGTGTATCATTATGAATGGACAAGATAAGCGCCAAACCATTTACGATTCGGGTGATACAATTTTGGTGGTAAGATAATGAAATTTATTATTATCTTCTTTCTATTTATGCTTTCGGGTGCCTCCTGCGCTGCAGAGCATACTGCACCTCAGCTTCTGCAGATGATAAATGAAAAAGGAGCAAATGCTGTTGTACACACACTTTATAATGACAATGAATCAGAATGGTGGAACCATATTATTCCTGAAATTAGCAAAGGTAATAATGACTGGTTAACGGTGGCAAGTGCTTTGGAACCCGGAGTTGATGCCAGTACTGCGGAGGATTTGCAGGGGGCGGTTTCTGAAGCCATTCCACATAACCCAGTCGGTGTTCTGGCTATTCTCAACGATAACAGACCATTGCTGACTATTGAGCAGATATGTGCATTTGCCTCTTTTTATGAGTCAGAAGAGGAAATGAATAAGCTATTTGTTAATTCCATCAGGGAAATGTATAAGGTCAAAACGGCAGAAGGGAAGCGGTGTATTGCGGTAATGATCAATACTGTCGAAAATTCTGTCCCATTTAATAAGGCGATGTAAATGGCGAGACCTGAGTTATCGCTTAAAGGCTTGAACAAACGGCTCCTCAGAAACTGTGGGGCTGATGACAAATCAGCGCCTGATGGCGCTTCGCTTATCAGGCCTACATGAGATCTACACAACGTGTTGATATTACAATACATGTAGGCCGGGTAAGACGTAGCCACCACCCGGCACAAACGCGAATCTATACTTTAGCGCCGTCTAGCATCTGAGAATTTATCCCTGCTTGCGCGGCTTCGCCGAAATCACGTTGATAAACTCCTGCACCTGCTGTTGCTTACGCGCGGACAGCTTGCATACTCGACGCAGCGACTGCAGTAACGCCGGTTCTTCCGGCTCCGGCAGTTTTGTCGTTAGCACAATACAGCCTGGCATCACTCTGACATCGAATTTGCAGCCGGTGGCGAAACCGGCGGCTTCCAGCCACTGGCCTTTCATAATAATTGCCGGAACATGCGTGTAATCCGGATAACGACTCGCATAAGTGACGGTACCCAGACGATTATTTGTTGGGGAGACTTCTGGATCGGTGAATTCTGCAATAGAATGCGGGGTAGTCATGGTCTCTATTCCTTTTCAATAGGGATTGTGATTAGCGAGGCGCTCGTGTTGCAGCACGGGCGTCTTGCGAAAAATAACACCTGTAAATCTAACCAGTAAATAAAAATAAAGCCAGCTAAAAATAGACAATAATAAACGCGTAACTGGAAATATAAATACGGGAATTAAATCGAAGGGAAATATAAAGTAGGCCGGATAAGCAAAGCGCCATCCGGCCATAAAATTAGTGCAGTGTAGTTATATGGTGCTGCTTAAAATTCTCCGCCTGCGACAGCACGCCCATATACACATCATCATTCGCCACCGGCGGGAACTTGTGTTTGTGCAGCAGTAGGATCAGCTCCACCTTCAGCTTCGCCTTAATATCATCACGCTTGCTCCAGTCCGGATACTTCGAGGTGTTATCGACCACCGCCTTCATCTCTTTCGCCAGCGCCAGCATCTTGTCTTCTTCATAGGTGAACTGATACTTATCGCGCATATGCGCCAGGATGTCGTAAAAGGCTTTCTCTTCGATATCAATCCCCATCTCGGCATAGGTGCCCATCTCGGTTTTAATATCGTAGATAATATCGGTCATCTCCTGGCTAAAGGTATCAAACTCTTCGCCGTTGAGGACGTCATCTTCCCGGCGCTCGTTATATTTATCCATAATCGACTGGAAACGACGGGTGAAGTTGATCCCCTGAAGCTGGTTGATCTGTTTAAAGTCGCTGATGGCTTTTTCCAGCAGCTTTTGCAGCAGTTGGATCTTTGTTGCCGGCAGTTTGATCTTATTAATGCGCGCCAGATAATCGTCGTCGAAAATATCGATCGACTCCGCTTTCTTATCGCCGAGGAAAAACAGCTCTTCCACGCCGTCGGCTTTCAGCGCTTCGGCGATCATCTCGCGCACGCGGGCGTTCATCTGCGTGACGTCCGGCGCGTCGCCTTTGGTCAGTTTGAAGACGATAGAGCGCACGGCAATATAAAAATGGATATGGTCGCGCTCGGCCTGCGACAGCGCCTCGCTGCCGCAGCAGACGTCATAGGCCGCTTTCAGCCGCTTCACCAGCCCCATAAAGCGGCGTTCCTGCTTCTGGGTGCGCATGACAAATTCTGCCGCGAAGTTCAGGCAGGCAAGCTGCGCCTGCGGCTCGCCGCTGAAATAAGGGCGGCTGTCGAATTCATGGAACATCTGCGCCAGCAGATCGAGATGATTTTTCACCTCAATCACCGACTGCTGAATATCTTCAAAGTTGGTGGCATCGATGCGTGAATACATCGCCAGCGCCTGGTTCATCTGGCGTTTAATACCGATATAGTCGACGACCAGCCCTTTGCTTTTGCCTTCCAGCTTGCGGTTAACGCGGGAGATGGTCTGGATCAGGTTATGCTTTTGCAACGGCTTATCGATATAAATGGTGTCCAGCTCCGGCACGTCAAAACCGGTCAGCCACATGTCCACCACGATGGCGATTTTGAAATTCGACTTGGCGTTTTTGAACTGTTTATCCAGCTCTTTGCGGTACTCTTTACTACCCAGCAGCTCGTACAGTTTCGCGTCATCGTCTTTACCGCGCGTCATCACCATCTTGACCATTTCGGACGGCGGCAGCTCTTTCTCCTCCTGCTCGGTCAGCTCAACCCCATCCGGGGCCTGCTTAACCTCAAACCATGCCGGACGAAAGTCTTTCAACTGACAATAGAAATCCCAGGCAATCTCGCGACTGGCGCAGACAAACATTGCTTTGCCTTTCACCGTTGAGCCTTCGGCGACACGTTTTTCATAGTGCTTCGCAAAGTCTTCCGCCAGCGCTTTCAGGCGGTCTTCATCGCCAAGAATGGCGTTCATGGTGGCGCTGGCTTTTTTGCTCTCGTCGATTTGCCACTCGTTGGTACCGGCATCAGCGCACTCTGCGTAGTATTTTTCCACCTCTTCCAGCTTGCGAGCATCAAGAATCACTTTCGCAGCACGGCCTTCGTAGACGATGCGCACGGTGATCTCATCCTGCACGGATTCGGTCATGGTGTAGCTGTCGATGATGTTGCCAAAGACTTCCATCGTGGCGTCGATAGGCGTGCCGGTAAAACCAACGTAGGTGGCCTGCGGCAGTGAGTCATGCAGATATTTGGCGAAACCGTAGGTTTTGCGCACCCTGCCGCTTTCTTTATCGACGATCACTTTCTGATCGAGGTTGACCTGGCTGCGGTGCGCTTCGTCGGAAATACAGATGATATTGCTGCGCCCGGAGAGCAGTTCAGTGTCTTCGGTAAATTTATGGATAGTGGTCAGGAAGACGCCGCCGCTGTTGCGACCGGCCAGTTTCTCCCGCAGATCGTCGCGGCTGGTGACGGGCACTACGGTGTCGTCACCGATATAGTTTTTGGCATTACACATCTGCGCCGAGAGCTGATCGTCCAGATCGGTGCGGTCGGTGATCAGCACGATCGTCGGGCTGGCGAACTCGACGCTTTTCATCAGCAGGCGGGTTAAGAACTGCATGGTGTAGCTCTTGCCGCAGCCGGTCGCGCCAAAGTAGGTGCCGCCCTTGCCGTCGCCGAAAGGTTTACGCGCTCGTTCGATGCTGTAGTACAGCTTGCGCGCCGCATAGTACTGTGGGTAGCGACAGCAGATTTTCACTTCATGTTTGGCTTTATCCGGGAAGCAGATAAAGTTTTTGATCACGTCCAGCAGGCGGACCGGATGAAACAGCCCCTGAATCATCGAGTGCAGGGAAGGGATGCCGTCCTGCTCGCGGTTTTCATTGCCGGTGACTTTGCGCCAGGAATAGAAATACTCGTACGGCGCAAACAGGTTGCCCATGCGGTTATTGACGCCGTCGCTGATAATGCACAGCGCGTTATAGACAAACAGCTGCGGAATATCGCGGCGATAGCGGGTGCAGAGCTGTTTATAGGCGTCGCCAATACTGGCTTCCTGCTCGCGCACCGCGCTTTTAAATTCGAATACTACTAATGGCAGGCCGTTGATATACAGAATGGCATCCGGAATGCGCGGCTGATTTTCTTTGCCGGTGATGGTCAGCTGATTGACGATTTTTACCCGGTTCAGCGGCTGGGTAAGATGATAACTTGCCGGCGTTTCCGCGGCCTGTTGCAGCGAAACCTCTTCGGTATCGAACAGTTCACGCAGCGCGGCGGGCAGATGCCGGGTGTCGAGCAGTTCGATATAAAGATCTTTCTGCTGGCGATCGTCACGTTTAAACAGGAAACCGTTGGCCAGCCAGGTGCAGAAGGTTTTATTACTTTCGTAGAGATCGGAGGCGGGCAGGGTGGTGAACTGTTTGATCAGCCGCTGGATCTCTTCTTCGGTGATGCCGTCGGCCTGATAACGTGCGGCGAGGTAGTGGCGAAGATCGTCTTCGATAATCACCTGATCGAGGCTGGAACGCGGCACATTGTCGCCGATCAGGTGCTGATAGCCCTGATCTTGTAACAGTTCAATTATCGCCTGTTCTAACTTCGCTTCACTGAATGAGAGATGCATATCCCGCTCCGGCCCTGGCTGGTTTTCTGGTAAGGGTTCCTGTAACAGAGAAAACCTTAACAGAAAGCCCCTGATTTTTCAGGGGCAAAATGCGTTATGCGGCTTCGGTTTTAGCTACTAAGTTTGGCAGATCCTCCAGGGACAGCTCGCCGGAGATGAGTTTTGGGAGCAGGGTGTCGCGGAGGTTAATTAAGTTTATATTCGCTTTTTTCGTTTCAATTATTTTATTATAAGCTGGTGCTAGATAACTATTAATAAATAACTTCATGATCTTATCATTATTTGGCATTATGAAACTAATAAATTCTAGTTCTTTAAAAGTTATTTGTGGGAAAGTACCAGATCTTAGCTCAGCAATTCGTTGTAATTTTTTAGTATTATCTTCAAGTGTTATAATAAAATATGGCAGCAAAGGGTTTATTTCATTTTTTGCACGTAATACCATTAACTTTGTTGATACAACATAATCATCTGATTCAAAATGAACAAAGGCATATCTTTTATTTTCTGGTCTAATTTCACTAAAGAGTATATCGCCTTTTTTTATCGATTTTTTAGCTTGACCAGGTAATCCTTCTGTCTTGGAGTAGTTTTGGTGTAGGAAAGATCCCTTTTCAATATCACCAGTATTGAGGAATATGACCTTATCTGTTTTGCTCAATGGGAATGTAATTGAGACACTTTCGACGAGATCATGCATTGACTTAGTTTGCCAACCTTTCGGCACCCAACCCAACTCTGTTTCTTCAAACTCAGCCGGGAAAAGTGCACGAATATCCGCCGGGAGTGGTTTGAAATCTGCACTATTGCGTACTTTTTGACGCAGTTCGGCGCGAGATTGCAGCGCTTCTGGGATTGGGTTTCCCGCATCCAGCGCGTTATCAATCACTGGATCGAAATCCACAAACCAAGATTTGAACAGGGTTTGGGACATTTGTTCTAAGGCTGAGTTAATTAATTTATTACAATTTATTTTCTCAAATATAATGTTGTTGATTTTTGATATGAATTTTCTTTTTTCACTTGAAGCTAATTTAAATTCATAATCTAAGATGGCTTTTCTGTCACCTCGTGGCATTTTTGTGCCTTTTGAGGTAAGAACAGTATGATCAATGAATTTCGGATCTATTAATACTGAGAAAATATATTCAGGCTCAATGTTGTCTTTAGGGCGAAAAACAATTACATCATTCGAACAAGCTCCAGGCCTATCTGCTAACCATATTTTCTTAAAATATGTTCGTATATTAGAAAATAGAATATCACCTTGACTAAATCTTGTTATTTTTCCGGTGTTAGGGATACTATTGGCCAAAGTAATACCCTGAAAATCAGTAAGCATATTTTCAGTCGAAATATAGTCTGAGATATTGATCAGGGATGCGTCAACTTTAGAGGTGATGACATCTACAACCTCTTTGAGTTTCACTATATTGCACTTACTCCCCATAACCCAGCGCCTCCAGGTTCTGGCGAATCGCGTTATCCAGTTCTTCCGCCTGCTTCATCTGCGCAAACAACGTCTGCGACAACTCGCGCATTTTGGTTTCAAACGCCACGCCGTCGTCTTCCTGCTCGGCGGCACCGACGTAGCGGCCCGGCGTCAGCACATAGTCGTTAGCCTTGATCTCTTCAATAGTGGCGACCTTGCAGAACCCGGCCTGATCGTCGTATTGCGCCAGTTTGCTGTCGCCGCGCTTGACGCGCTCGGCCAGCTCTTCCGGTGTGCTGCGCCATGCGTGGTAGGTATCGGCAATGGTGGCGATATCATCCGCCGTCAGCTCTTTGGTGGTGCGGTTCATCATGGTGCCAAGGTTACGCGCATCGATAAACAGCGTTTCGCCCTGACGGTTGCGGTAGCCTTTGGCCGGATCGGCTGCTTTCGATTTGGTCATAAACCACAGGCACACCGGGATCTGGGTGGTGTAGAACAGCTGCCCGGGCAGGGCAATCATGCAGTCGATCAGATCGTTTTCGATCATCTGCGCGCGGATCTCGCCTTCGCCGCTGGTGTTGGAGCTCATTGAGCCGTTCGCCAGCACAAAACCGGCGGTGCCGCTGGCCGACAGCTTGGAGAGCATATGCAAAATCCAGCCGTAGTTGGCGTTGCCGGTTGGCGGCGTGCGGTAGCCGGCAAAGCGCGGATCTTTGGTCAGCTCGGCGTCGTTACGCCAATCTTTCAGGTTAAACGGCGGGTTGGCCAGAATATAGTCGGCTTTCAGGTCCGGGTGCTGGTCGCTGAAGAAGGTATCCGCCGGGCGCTCGCCAAGGTTGGCGGAGAGGCCGCGAATGGCGAGGTTCATCTTCGCCAGCTTGTAGGTGGTGGCCGTCAGCTCCTGGCCGTACAGGGCGATATCGCGGCTTTTCCCCTGATGGCTTTCAACAAACTTCACCGACTGGACAAACATCCCCGCCGAGCCGCAGCACGGGTCATAAATTTTGCCCTGGAACGGTTCGAGCATTTCGGTCAGCAGCGTCACCACGCATTTTGGCGTATAGAACTCGCCGCCGCCTTTGCCTTCGGTGGCGGCAAACTTGCCGAGGAAGTATTCGTACACGCGACCGACCAAGTCTTCTTTCGACAGCGCTTCCACGTCGGTTTCGTGGGCCAGCGTTTCGATGTTATCGATGGTGTCGATAAGCGACGCCAGCTTCTTGGTTTCCAGATTCTGACGGCTGAAGTAGTTGTCCGGCAACGCGCCTTTCAGCGACGGGTTGCGCTTCTCAATGGTGGAGAGCGCGGTATCAATGCGCACGGCAATATCATCCTGCTTGGCGTGCTGTTTGATGAACGACCAGCGCGCCTCTTCCGGCAGATAAAAGATGTTGTCCTGCTGATAGAAGACTTCCATTTCGAGGAAATCGCCCTGGCCTTCGTCTTTCATCTTCTGACGGCGAGCCTCAAACTTATCGCTGATAAATTTGAGGAACACGAGGCTCAACACCACGTGTTTGTACTCGGAGGATTCTACGCTGCCGCGAAGCTGGTTCGCGGTATCCCATAATGTGTCTTCAAAGCCTTTCTTTGCTTTGGCTTTTTTCGTTGGTGCTTTGGCCATGATGAACTCAATCAGGAAAAATTTGTGGGCTATTGTAACGGTAAAAGCGGTGAAGTTCGCCCTTTAGTCGATTTCCAGTTCGTCGAACAACTGCAAATCCACATCCAGCAGCTCAACCGCATTGCTGCGTCGAATGCCGACGTTATTTTCAATCAACAGCTCCAGCAGGCGATCGCCGTCGATTAACGTAATCGGCGCGGCACCCGGAAACAACGCTGCTTCCGCGCATTTGGCAGCAAATTTCCCGGTAGTGATCAGCGTGCCGCGAATGGCTTTGTGATAGGGCAGAGCGCCGCGCAGCTGATCGATATACGGACGGGTAATGGTATTTTGCATCCGCTTCACCTGTACGACTTCGGTGATGGTGGTGATGCCCACCTGAACCTGACCAATCACATCCACGCCTTTATCGCCGGAGGCTTTGGTCACTTCAACCTGTTCGTAGCCCATCGCTTCCAGTAATTGCCCGACCAGATGCTCAAACTTGTACGGATTCATGGTGCTGATTTGCTCGCGCAGCAGTTCTTTTTGCTGTTCGTTATAGCGCTTCACGGCGTCCAAAAGCTCTTTACGCGGATCGCTTTTTCGCGCTGGCAGCGCTTTTCCGAGCCAGGCTCGCCCGGCATCAGTGATGCGATAGCTCATGCCTTCGCGGTTCACCATTTCGCGATCGATCAGGTTATTGAGGCGAGAGTAGAGCGTGCTCTTAACGGAACTGACTGAAGCGAATTTGGAGTGCTGGTGCAAAAAGGCCTGCCATTCGGGAAGTAAATCCGCGCGACGCGACATTTCCCGGCCTGCCAGTAGCTCCAGAAGCTGCAAGATGCCTTCCTGATCGTCTAACGAACGCAATGTCTTTTCGTCATCGTGCAGAAATTGTTGCCCACGAGGAGTCGGTTGCCAGACATCATCTGGCGTGCTTTTCATCAGGTCAAACTGAGGGTAGTTGAGGAACAAATAGCAGCCGTAGCTGTGGCGTGGGTTCAGAATATGGTTATCGGTATCCCAGATACGGCGGGCGATTTCGGCATCTTCACCTGACAAGCGCTCGCTGATCCACAGATCCGGTTCGGACCAGTCAACGGGTTGTTGCGGGGTTCCGGTTTGCTCGTGAATGGCGGTAATCATATCCCGCACTGCTTTCAAGGAATAGCCTGAAACGGCTTTCATCATCGCTTTTACCTGGGCGTAGGTCGGAAAAAGCGGGGTAATCACTTTGTAATTTTTCACGTTGGTCCCTTAACGAGTGCAATGGCAATAGCTTGCCACACCAGGTGAAAAATTCCATGGGATGAATCACTTATCGGAATGAAAACTGCCAATGCCGGATGGCGGCTGCGCCTTATCCGGCCTACAAGGAGCAGGATTTCCAGGCCCGGTAAGCGTAGCGCCACCGGGCAATTCAGCAGGGGATTACTTCTTCAATCCCGCAAACGCGGCTCTGATCTCGTCTTCCGGCAAATTAATGCCGATAAACACCAGCAGGCTGTGTGGTTGTTCGTCGCCCCACGGGCGGTCCCAGTCGGCGCTGTACAGGCGCTGGACGCCCTGGAACAGCAGGCGGTTTGGCTCGCCTTCAATCCACAGCATACCTTTGTAGCGCAGCAGCTTCTCGGCGGATTCCAGCAGCAGGTTTTCCATCACTCGCGACACGTCGCTGATGTTTACCGGGTAATCCAGCTCGACGACGATCGAGGAGATATCGTTTTGCTTGTCGGCGATAAAGTGGAAGCGCGGTTTGGCGCTGACTACGTTCTCTTCCAGCATAAAACCGTTGGTATCGAACAGCAGGGAGAGGTCGATATCACCATGTGTCACGGTGTAAATCGGCGCACGGGCGTTGATGCGCGCCAGGCGCTCACGCAGTTTTTCGCTTTCACCTGCGACGTCGGTTTTGGTCAGCAGGATCCGGTCTGCGTAGCCTACCTGCGACTGGGCGATGGTGAACTGGTTCATCTGCTCGTCGGCATGTACCGCGTCAACCAGCGCAATTACGCCGTCCAGCAGGTAGCGTTCGCAAATCACTTCATGGGAGAAAAAGGTCTGAATGATCGGGCCGGGGTCGGCCATGCCGGTGCACTCGATCACCAGACGGTCGAAATTGATGGCGCCTTTGTCGAGGTTGTCGAGCAGATCTAACAATGCGTCTTCCAGTTCACTGGAGCGGGTACAGCAAATACAGCCGTTGGTCAGGGTTTTGATCTGCGTGGCGCGATCGCCAATCAGCTGATCGTCCACCGAGACTTCGCCGAATTCGTTTTCGATAACGGCAATCTTGTAACCGTGCTGCTCGTTGAGAATATGGCGCAGCAGGGTGGTTTTACCCGCGCCAAGAAAACCGGTGAGTAGGGTAACTGCAATCGGGGTCATTCACTTCTCCTTCTAACAGCAACTGCTTCCGCCGCTACCGTAGCGGGCTTCCTGGCGCTCGCGGAAGAATTCTTCATAGGTCATGTACGGCTTATCGGGATGGTTGGTCTTCATGTGCTCGACATAGTTGTCGTAGTCCGGAATGCCAATCAGCATCTTCGCCGCCTGACCGAGATATTTTTTAGCTTGCCCTAAAGTACCAAACATAAACAATCCTGATAAGCGAAAAGCCCCGCCGGAGCGGGGCTGAATACATCTTAGTGATGTGAAGAGGTCTTCACGCCGCCTTCCGGCACCGGCACATACGGTGTCTCTTTATCAGAGCGACCGTTGATGGCGCGGGCTTTCTGCCAGGTACGGAACCCGTAGAAGATGATGCTGTACACCACCACCAGGAACAGAATACTCAGACCTGCGTTGGTGTAGTTGTTGACGACGATATGGTTCATATTGGCAATCTGCTGAGCGGTCAGTTCGCCGCCGTTAGCAATCTTCTCTTTGTACTGATTCGCCATGAAGAAGAAGCCTTCCATCTGCGGGTTGGTGCTGAACAGTTTCAGACCCAGCGCCCAGGTGGTGCAGATAAGCAGCCATACTGCCGGAACAACGGTAACCCAGATGTATTTGGTGCGCTGCATTTTAACCAGCACCACGGTGCCGAGAACCAGTGCCACGGCAGCCAGCATCTGGTTAGAGATACCGAACAGCGGCCACAGGCTCTTAACGCCGCCCAGCGGGTCAACAACGCCTTGATACAGCAGGTAACCCCACAGGCCTACGCAGCCCGCAGTACCGATGATACCCGCAACCAGGGAGTCGGTTTTCTTCAGGAACGGCACGAAGTTACCCAGTAAATCCTGCAGCATAAAGCGGCCAGAACGGGTACCGGCATCCAGTGCGGTCAGGATGAACAGCGCTTCGAACAGAATACCGAAGTGGTACCAGAAGCCCATATCGGCCATCGGCAGCACTTTGTGGAACACGTGAGCGATACCAACAGCCAGCGTCGGTGCGCCACCTGCGCGGTTCAGAACGGACGGTTCACCGATATCTTTCGCGGTTTGCAGGATCTGCTCAGGCGAAATGACGAAGCCCCAGGAGCTGACGGTCGCTGCCGCATGTGCGGTGACGTCTTTCAACTGCGCCATAATCAGCGGTGCGTTTTCGCCGCTCATTTCATGCAGGTTCGGCATGGTGATGCCAAGGCCCGCAGGCGGGGTGTTCATCGCGAAGTACAGACCTGGTTCGATGATAGACGCGGCAACCAGCGCCATAATTGCGACAAAGGATTCCATCAGCATCGCGCCGTAACCGATAAAGCGCGCGTCGGTTTCACAGGCCAGCAGCTTCGGTGTGGTGCCGGAAGCAATCAGCGCGTGGAAGCCAGATACCGCACCACACGCGATGGTGATGAACAGGAACGGGAACAGAGCGCCTTTCCACAGCGGGCCAGTACCATCAACGTACTGCGTCATTGCCGGCATTTTCAGTTCCGGGTTGAGGATAACAATCCCCACCGCCAGACCGACGATAACGCCGATTTTCAGGAATGTAGCCAGATAGTCGCGCGGGGCGAGGATCAGCCATACCGGCAGCAGCGCAGAGATAAATGCGTAGCCGATCAGGGTAAAGGTAATGGTGGTGTCTTTAAAGGTCAGCGCCGGGCCCCAGTATGGGTCGTGCGCAATCACGCCGCCGAAGTAGATAGAAGCAACCAGCAGCACAATACCAATCACCGACACTTCGCCCACGCGTCCCGGTCGCAGGAATCGCATGTAGATCCCCATGAACAACGCGATAGGTACGGTTGAGCAGACGGTGAACACACCCCACGGGCTTTCCGCCAGCGCTTTTACCACGATCAACGCCAGTACTGCGAGGATGATGATCATGATTAAGAAGCAGCCGAACAGCGCAATGGTTCCCGGTATCGGGCCCATCTCTTCTTTGATCATCTCACCCAGAGATGCACCGTTACGGCGGGAAGAGATAAACAGTACCATGAAGTCCTGCACCGCACCGGCCAGCACGACGCCTGCCAGCAGCCACAGCGTACCAGGCAGGTAGCCCATCTGCGCAGCCAGTACCGGCCCAACCAGCGGACCAGCACCTGCGATAGCGGCAAAGTGGTGACCAAACAAGACGTTACGGTTGGTTGGAACGTAGTTCAGACCGTCATTGTTGATGACCGCCGGCGTGGCACGCGTTGGGTCAAGTTTCATCACCTTTTGGGCGATGTACAGGCTGTAGTAACGATAGGCCACCAGATAAACAGAAACTGAGGCGACAACGATCCACAGGGCACTAATGTGCTCACCCCGACGTAATGCCACTACCGAGAGGCAGAATGCACCGATGATTCCGAGAATCACCCAGGGTATGTGCTTGAATATCTTTTTCGTATCCATAGTAAAACCTGGTATCTAATTAATAATTGGCCGAAGCCGCGTGGGTTTGATCTTGTGTTTGAGGAGGTAAATTGACTGCTATGTTGGGGGGATCTTGCCAGAGAATTACGCGCGTAAAGTAAGGTAAATAAGTGAGCGGTTGTATGTCAGCTTAAGCGGTCCCAAGTGTCAGTGAGCGGTAAACTGCGGGGGGAACGGGGAAATTTATGTGATTGAGATCACTAATAAACCCGCTTAGCGCTTTGGCAGACGGCGTGGATCGACGAATCGTCGATGCTGAGATCGATTCAACTAGCACAAATTTCATAAAGTTTTCCCTTTCCAGGCCGAAAATTCTGACATCTGTCTAGCGGAAAGAGAAAACATGTTAAAACGAATGAAGATTGTTACCAGCTTACTGCTGGTATTGGCGCTATTTGGCCTTTTACAGCTCGCCTCTGGCGGCTTGTTTTTTAACTCACTTAAGAATGACAAAGAGAACTTTACCGTTCTGCAAACCATTCGCCAGCAACAGTCTGCGCTGAACGCCACCTGGGTTGAGCTGCTGCAAACGCGTAACACCCTGAACCGGGCAGGCATTCGCTACATGATGGATCAGAGCAATATCGGCAGCGGCGCGACCGTTGCCGAGCTGATGCAGGTGGCGAGTACGGCGCTGAAGCTGACGGAAAAAAACTGGGCGATTTACGAGTCGCTCCCACGCGATCCGCGTCAAAGCGAAGCCGCTTTCCAGGAGATCAATCGCACCTATGACATCTACCACGGCGCGCTGGCGGAGCTGATCCAGTTACTGGGTGACGGGAAGATCAACGCGTTCTTTGATCAACCGACGCAGAGCTATCAGGATGGCTTTGAGAAGCAGTACATGAGTTACATGCAGCAGAATGATCGCTTGTATGACATCGCGGTGGAAGATAACAACAGCTCTTACAGCCAGGCGATGTGGGTGCTGATCTGCGTGCTGATTACCGTACTGGCGGCGATTATTGCGGTCTGGTTTGGTATCAAGCTGACCCTTATCTCTCCTATGAACCGTCTGATCGACAGCATTCGTCATATCGCCAGCGGTGACCTGGTGAAACGTATTGAAGTGGAAGGGTCCAACGAGATTGGGCAACTGGCGGAAAGCCTGCGTCACATGCAAGGTGAGCTGATGAATACCGTGGGTGACGTGCGTAACGGTGCCAACGCGATTTACAGTGGGGCCAGCGAGATTGCGATGGGCAATAACGATCTCTCCTCCCGTACCGAGCAGCAGGCTGCATCTCTGGAAGAAACCGCAGCCAGCATGGAACAGCTGACGGCGACCGTGAAGCAGAACGCCGAAAACGCGCGTCAGGCCAGCCATTTGGCGCTGAGTGCTTCTGAAACCGCGCAGAAAGGCGGCAAAGTGGTGGATAACGTGGTGCAAACCATGCGTGACATCGCGTCCAGTTCGCAGAAAATCGCCGACATTATCAGCGTCATCGACGGCATTGCCTTCCAGACTAACATTCTGGCACTCAACGCCGCGGTAGAAGCAGCCCGTGCAGGCGAGCAGGGCCGTGGATTTGCGGTGGTTGCGGGTGAAGTGCGTAACCTGGCCCAGCGTAGTGCGCAGGCCGCGCGCGAGATCAAGAGCCTGATTGAAGACTCGGTCAGCCGCGTGGATGTCGGTTCAACCCTGGTAGAAAGCGCCGGTGAAACCATGGATGAGATCGTCAATGCGGTAACCCGCGTGACCGATATCATGGGTGAAATCGCCTCTGCTTCTGATGAACAGAGCCGCGGTATTGACCAGGTGGGTCTGGCCGTTGCCGAGATGGATCGCGTGACGCAGCAGAACGCCTCGCTGGTGGAAGAATCCGCTGCCGCCGCTGCGGCGCTGGAAGAGCAGGCCAGCCGCCTGACTCAGGCCGTTGCCGTGTTCCGTATTCAGCATGACCAACAGCGCGCGCGTGACGTTGCGGCCGCTAAACCGGTTTCAACGGTCCAGCCGCGCAAAGCCGCGGTAACGGATGCCGGGGATAACTGGGAAACGTTCTAAGCCTGTGATGCCGGATGGCGCTATCGCTTATCCGGCCTACGGGAAAGATACGTGGTTGCCGAATGGTGCTGCCGCTTATCGGCTTACCGGAAATGTTACGTAGGCCCGATAAGGCGTAGCCGCCATCGGGCAATTAGCGCAACATCAGGTGCATGGCGCAGCGCGATTCAAATGCCAGTCCATGCGCCGCTTCCTCTTCTCTTTTCTGGCGCAACTTTGCAGGCAGCGTCTCGTCAGCCAGCATTTCAAATCCCAGTCGCGCGTACCATGGCGCATTCCACGTCACATCGCGGAAGGTGGTCAGCGTGAGCGACGTGTAACCTTTCTCGCGCGCCTGTTCGGCAACATACTCAATCAATCTGCGGCCAATTCCTTTTCCCTGCCACTCTTGATGCAGCGACAGTTCAGCAATAAACAGCGATGATCCCAGCGTTTCGGCAACCAAAAAACCGACCGGAAGCGCATCGACCTGCGCCAGCCAGCTCATGCCTGCGGCGGCAAAAGCCTGATGCTGAGCAGCCGATAAAATCTGGTCTTCAGCAATCCACGCCAGTTCGGGGATGCGTAAAAAACGTTGCCCCGCAGATCGTTCGATGGCGGGAAGAGCGGCAGTGTCTGCCAGAGTAGTAGCGCGCAAGGTGATGTTCATACGAGGAGCATAACATGCCCGATAAACGCGGTGTTATCGGGCATCTGGAGGATTAATCTTTACGCGGATCGCTGATGGGTTGGCGAACCAGGAAGATGTAGGCGAGGGCACCCACCATGGTGACGCAGCCGCAGATGATCAACGCCAGGCGGAAAGAGTTGGTGGTATCAACAATAAAACCGGTGACGATCGGTGCGAACGAGGCGCAGATAAAGCTGGCAAAGTTCTGGATACTGCCCACGGAAGCGGTCATACGTGAGGCGACGGCGACGTGGATCAGACCCCAGCACGAGGTACCTGCGAAGTGGATACAGAACAGCGCCATACCGATCAGTAACACGGCGGCCATTGAAGTTGTGGCCTGCGGCACGACGAAGGTGAAGGCTGCGGAGCAGAACATCCCGGCGATAATACAAATCTTACGGCTCTTAATCGGTGCCATACCGCCTTTCACCAGCCAGTCGGTGACAAAACCGTTAATCAGCATGCCGGCTGCGCCAAACAGGAACGGGATCGCCGCCATTAATCCGGTGCTTTTTAAATCCAGGTTGTAGGAGGTTTGCAGGTAGCCCGGCAGCCAGGCCAGGTATAACCATGCAGTGTAGTTGATGCCGCTAAAGCCCAGCATCATGCCCCACATGGTACGGTTGCGGAACAGGCTGCGCCATTCGGCAAAGCTCAGCGGATCGCGGCGGGCATTGACGCTACCGGCGTTCAGGTACGCTTGTTCCGTGGCGCTCAGTTCAATTTGCTCGCGGTTGCGGTACAGCATGTACCAGCCGATGGCGAGGAAAATACCCAGCACGCCAATGGTGATGAACATCCAGCGCCAGCCCATTACCAGCATCATGGCAGCCAGAATCGGCGGGCTAATGGCAACCCCGATGGTGGAGGCGGCGTTGAATAATCCCATCGGGCGGCCGCGCTCTTTGATGTTAAACCAGTCGTTGATGACCTTTACGCCGCACGGGTTCATTGGCGCTTCGCCGATCCCCATCCCGATACGCACCAACACAAACTGGGTGAAGCTGTGCACCATGCCGGACATCGCCTGAAACAGCGACCAGAAGAACATCCCCAGTCCCAGCATAATGCGCGGACCTTTGCGGTCCAGCAGCGGACCGCAGGGCAGTTGCGCAATACCGTAAGCGAGAGAGAATACCGACAGCAGCACGCCGATTTGCGTGGCGCTCAGCCCCAGTTCTTCACGAATCGTTAAGTTGGCGACAGACAGTGAACTGCGGTCGAGGTAATTAATCACCGCAGCAAAAAATAATAAAATCATTGCTGTGGTCTGGATACGTTTAATTCGGCTACTGCGTTGCACCATGCCCTCAGGCGGAACATTAATATCCGCAGATGACGACGTGCCAAACGAAGAACTTGGGTCGAGGGTAATATTATTTTTTTCCACGCCGGACTCCTGAACCTCAATAATTTATTTTTCACACAGCTGGACTGTGCAGTATTGAAAAAATACCAGTGATGAATCAATTTGCTCATCACCGCTCACAAAAGTTTTTAATGCAGTCGACTTAGCGTGAGCATAGGCAAGAGGTATTTTTCAGGCGTTTTTATTTTTATAAAATCGTGCTCCCGGTAATGATTTGCTGTTTTTTATCGGTACTTAATGAGCGACGTTACAACCCTGGTTGATGGAGCGAATCATCGATTGTTTGGCTGAATTCAAATGGTTACAGAGCGCGAGGGTGGCATCCAGGTCGCTGCGACAGATCAGCGCGCTGAGGATGGTCATATGCTCATCAATGGCAATGATGTTACGCTGCTTGAGGTCGCTCTCATCCCACTGATAGTGGAAGTGGAAAATCACGGAGATGATTTCAAGTGATTGATTAAAAAATACATTATCGGCAGCAGAGAGTAGCAAAGCATGGAACTCACGATCTAACTGCGAGAACATGCGAAAGCTGCTGCCGATGCTGTCGCGCAGGATCCGATGGCGCTCCAGCAGCGTTTTAGCCTGCAACCAACGCGGGTCATCATCGGGCAGATTGAGGAAATGCTGCAGAGAATGCGTTTCCAGCATCTCTCTGAGTTCAAACAGCTGTTCAGCATAGGCCTGATCGAATTGCTTCATGCTCCACTGACCGCGTTTTTCGTTTTTAATCAGGTTGTAACGCTCGAATTTTAAAAGATATTCCCGCACTACCACCGGGCTGACGCCTGCGGCTCTGGCAAGCTGCAGTTCGGAGAAGCTCTCGCCTGCACGCAGCTGTCGCTGGTTGATCATGGTGAAAAACGCCTGCTCAAAAATCCGGTTTTGCTCGGTCATGGAGGCAGTGGTGCAGGCAAAACCGTCGTCATGGTCGGGTTTTCGCACGATGACATAGTGGCTGCCGACCTGGGTCAGCACGCCGCACTCGCCTAAGTGGCTCAGCATATGGCGCACGGTGGTGCGGCTGATGTTGTACATCTCCGCCAGTGCGCTTTGTGAGGGGAGTGGGGAAGGGATATGACCACGCGCCATATCATCGATTATCTGGTTAATCACATTGTGGCGTAAGTTCTGCGAACGGCTCATGGCTTCTCCTTTTTATCTATTAAAACCCGATTTAAAACATTTTTATGCGCTGGAATTCACAGATTGTGTTTCTGCTTTCTCCGTCTTTTTTATTTTCGTTGATATCTGAGGCAACAAAAAAACAGGAGAGCAGAATCATGTCTACGATGAATACGTTGATTTGCCAGGAACCTAAAAAATTAGTCTGGAAAGAGCGCGAAATACCTATTCCGGGTGAGGGTGAAGCATTAATTAAAATTAAGTCGGTAGGAATTTGTGGTACTGATATTCATGCCTGGGGTGGCAATCAACCTTTTTTCAGCTACCCGCGTGTATTAGGGCATGAAATATGTGGGGAAATTGTCGGTCTGGGTAAGAATATACAGAATCTGAAAAATGGTCAGCAGGTGGCGGTTATTCCTTACGTGGCCTGCCAGCAGTGTCCGGCATGCCTGAGCGGGCGCACCAACTGCTGCGAGAAGATTTCAGTGATTGGCGTGCACCAGGATGGCGGTTTCAGTGAATATCTGTCCGTTCCGGTGACCAACCTGCTGGATGCGCAGGGGATTGACCCGCAGGCGGCGGCGCTGATTGAGCCTTACGCTATCAGCGCTCATGCGGTACGCCGGGCGGCGGTGGCTCCGGGTGAGCAGGTGCTGGTGGTCGGCGCGGGTCCGATTGGTCTGGGGGCGGCAGCGATTGCCAAAGCCGATGGCGCACAGGTGGTGGTCGCCGATACCAGTCCAGCACGCCGGGAGCACGTGTCTTCCCGGTTGGGACTCCCGGTTATCGACCCATCCGCTGAAGATTTTGATACGCAGTTGCGTGACCAGTTTGGCGGTTCGTTGGCGCAAAAGGTTATTGATGCCACGGGGAATCAGCATGCGATGAACAACACGGTGAATCTGATTCGTCATGGCGGCAGCATCGTTTTCGTTGGGCTGTTCAAAGGCGATTTGCAGTTCTCTGACCCTGAGTTCCACAAGAAAGAGACCACCATGATGGGCAGCCGCAACGCCACGCCGGAAGATTTCGCCAAAGTGGGCCGTTTGATGTCGGAAGGCAAACTTACCGCCGACATGATGCTCACGCACCGTTACGCGTTTGCCACACTGGCAGAAATCTACGAACGGGATGTGATTAACAACCGTGAGCTGATTAAAGGCGTGATCACGTTCTGAGAGGGGAAATGCGATGAAGACATTGAATCGACGTGATTTTCCGGGGGCCAGCTACCCAACGCGCGTGATCCAGTTTGGTGAAGGTAACTTCCTGCGGGCGTTTGTTGACTGGCAACTGGATATCCTCAACGAGCAAACCGATCTGAACGCTGGCGTGACCATCGTTCGCCCGATCAATACCGATTTTCCGCCGTTGCTGAATACCCAGGACGGGCTGTATACCACGCTGATACGCGGGCTTAACGAGCAGGGTGAGGCAGTGAGTGAGGCACGGCTTATCCGTTCGGTGAATAACGAAATCAACCCGTATCAGGATTTCGCGGCGTATCTGGCGCTGGCGCACAATGCGGACATCCGTTTTGTGTTTTCGAATACCACCGAAGCCGGAATTAGCTATCACGCAGCGGACCGTGTGGATGATGCGCCGCCGGTGAGTTTTCCGGCCAAGCTGACACGCCTGCTGCTGGAGCGTTTTAACCACTTTGCGGGCGCGGTGGATAAGGGCTGGGTAATTATCCCGTGCGAGCTTATCGACTATAACGGTGAGGCGCTCAAAACCCTGGTGCTGCGCTATGCGCAGGAGTGGCAACTTCCTCCGGCATTTGCCGACTGGGTGGAGACGGCAAACACGTTCTGTTCCACGCTGGTCGACCGTATTGTCACCGGCTATCCGCGCGAAGAAGCCGCTGCGCTGGAGGCTACGCTAGGCTATCACGATGCGTTTCTCGATACCGCGGAGCATTTTTACCTGTTTGTGATCCAGGGACCGCAGTGGCTGGCAAAGGAGCTGAAGCTGGCGCAGTGTCCGCTGAATATCCGTGTGGTGAGTGATATCAAACCGTACAAAGAGCGCAAGGTCGCTATCCTCAATGGTGCGCATACGGCTCTGGTGCCGGTCGCGTGGCTGTGCGGGCTGGAGACCGTTGGCGAGGCGATGCAGGATGCTGATGTCCGCCGCTTTGTCGAGCGGGCGATTAGTGAGGAGATTATTCCGGTGTTGGATCTCCCGGCGGACGAATTGCGTGAATTTGCCGATGCGGTGAGCGGGCGTTTTCAGAACCCCTACATTCGCCACCAGTTGCTTTCCATTGCGCTTAACGGGATGACCAAATTCCGCACCCGAATTTTGCCGCAGCTGCTGGCGGGTCAGCACAATGGGCGCTGGCCCGTGCGGTTAACGTTTGCCCTCGCTGCGCTGCTGGCGTTTTATCGTGCAGAGCGCGACGGGGAACGCTATCCGATACAGGATGATGAGCAGTGGGTAAGCCTGTATGCCAGCCTGTGGCCGCGAGTTGGCAACGATTTAACGTTGCGTGAACTGGTGGATGCCGTGCTTGGCGATGCGGCACACTGGGGAGAGGATTTGACGTTGTTACCTGGGCTTGCCGGGCAGGTGACGGCCAATCTGGAGATGATTCTGGTACAGGGGATACGCCAGGCGGTGAACGGTCTGGAATAAGGTTGCCATGCAGCGCCCGGTGTGGTGTTGGGCGCTGTTTTTTTTTCAGACAATACATTCGGTTTACGATAGGCCTGATAGGCAAAGCGCTATCAGGCCTTTCATGTTACGAACCCTGAGCCACGACTTTGATTTCAACCATCCCGATCCCCAGCTTACGCGGTGAGTGACCGAGAATATTGCCTTCGTTGGTGGCGACCGGATCGGGTGGAACAATTACCAGCGTATCGGCATCCGCCGGGTTATCAAAATGTAAGGTGGTGGTGCTGACGTCATGGCCTAACACCAGCGTCTGCTCCTCGTTGCCAACGCGCACGGGGATCGGACGATTGGCATTGTCACCGAAGGCTTTCGCGGTAATGACCAGATCGAATTTCTTCGGTAGCGGGGCTTTGTACTCAATCGTTACTTCTTCGCTGAGCTGCGCATTGGACCAGCGTCCCCAGGATTCGGGGCGTGAAATGCCGCTAAACTGTTTGACTTCTTCCGGCGCGCCCGCCACGTTGAAAACGAAGCTATCTGCTTTGTAGCGAATGTCGTTATCGACAATTTTCAGCGTATCGACGTTACCTTTATAGCGCTCCATGTCGATCACCGTGTCTTTAAATACGGTTTTACTTTTCCACTTGGCTTTATCGACGTGCTGTACGATTTGCTGTCCGCCCAGCTGCCCCTGTGATACGCACCAATCGGTAGAAAGTGCCAGCTCCGGCGCCCACAGTTGCGCCATTTTGTAGCAGCGATCGACCCAGACGAAGTTATCGCGTGGGGCGAAATCTGCCAGCTGGAAGCGCAGCGGGGCCGAGTATTCGCTTTCCGGCAGCGGCTCGACGCGTTTGTCCGATACGCGCAGCAGCAGCGGCAGGCGGAAATGACTGCCGGAGAAAGAGATCATATTTTTGTCCTGGTCGACGGTGAACTCTTTCATCTCTTTCGGGAAATTCCACAGGCGAATGATATCGGGCTTCCACGCCAGCATTTTTTCTTTGATGTTCAGGAACACTTCCGAGACGGATTCGCTCGACAAGCTGCTGCGGCCAAGGCCGATAAAGTTATCGCCGCCGAGAATATCCAGTACCGTTGCGCCGTTATCCATCGTGTTACGCTTTACCGCCAGCGTGTCCTGTTGCGGTTGATCGCCGCGCAGCACGAAGAACAGGTTGTTGCGGTCCTGCTTGTTCAGATACTTCCATGCGGTGTTGTTCATCGCCAGATGATCGGAAGACACCACGATAACGGTATCTTTAAACCACGGCGATGCTTTGATTTTATTGATAAATTCGGCAATGTTTTCCTGGCTGCAGCTGACCGCGCTGAACGATTGGTTGGCCTTCCCGTCGATGTCATAACGTTTACGGTTGCAGCTACGGGAGATAAATCCATCCGGATGATGGGTATCCACGGTCAGGGTAAACAGTGAAAAACGCTGGCCCGAGCGCGAAAGCTCTTCGAATTTTTTCCACGCTTCGTCCAGCACGGTATCGTCGTAGAAGCCCCAGTCGTTACGATAGGTCGGGTCCGCCACCACGCTTTTTAACTCTTCCGCACCATACAGATGGTCAAAGCCGTGAGATTTCAGGAACACGTCTTTGCCAGCAAAGCGCAGGTTGGCACCCTGCACAAAGTAGTTCTGATAGCCGGAGTTTTTTAGGATATCGCCCAGACAAATATTGTTAGGGAAGAAACTTGAAACCGACGCAGAGGCGTTGCCTTCAAACGGCGCAAACAGCGGAATACCGCACTGGGAGGCGACCATGCCCGCGATGGTGTAATCCGTACCCGGCAGCTGCATGGTGTTGCTGAAATCCAGACCTTCGTTTTTCAACGCGCCGAGTTCCGGGGTCAGATCCGGGAATGCGTCGTTATTAAAATAGGTGCGTTCGAGGCTCTCACCGTAGATATACACCAGGTTCAGCTTCGGATTGGGAATGGTTTTCGATGGCTCTTTATAATACGTCGGGAAATCCGGGTCGCCATCGCGTGACTGCGACTTCACCAGTTCGGTTATCTGGTGAAATGCCGGGCTAGCGTCAACGGAGGCCAGCGCCAGCAGCAGGGCCAGCAGACTGTAACCCACATGATGTGGATGATGGCGACGGCGGCGTAGGATCCAGCCGAGAGCGACAAAAACGGTCGTCAGCGCTAGCGCGATCCCAACGCCCGGCAGAATATATTTGCCGATGCCTGCGCCGGTCAGGCTGTTGGTCAGCGTATAGAGAACCGCGTCATTGATCCCGTCGCCGGTGAAATAGTCACTGGCATAAAGCGTGATATTCAAGACAATAAAAATCCCCAGCACCGTTAACGTGGCGGCAAACCACCAGGTGTTGCGACCCGCTTTCCAGGCATAAATCAGCACTGAAGCGAGAAACAGAGTGATGGAGACTAATTCTGACAACGGTCGATCCTCAGTAAACCGGGCAATTGCCTGGCAGGCTAATCATTTGGTGAGAGAACAATGTAATAGCGTTGTTACATTGCTGCAATTGTAGTGACATTAAATTACGTTGTTATTCAGAATTGGTTTAGATATGCGCGTTTTTGTGGGGAAATACTGTTTATTTGGAATGTGAATGTATTGTCGAAAATAAATAGATGCCGCGCAGGTTATACGCGGCATGTCGTGCGTCAGGAAATGAAGTTCATGCCCTGTTTTAACACCAGATCGCAGGCCTTGGTTTTTACCTGCTGTGCCAGTGAGCTGTTACCGATCGTGCTCAGGTTCAGCTGTTGACCATCTTTGGCGTTGAGCAGCCCCTGAATCCCGTCCATATAGTTGGTATCTTGTTTCTGCTCTGGCGCGCTGAGTCCCAGTTTATCCAGCACCTGGTTTTTGACGTTTTGCGCGTCGGTGACCGAGGCCAGTTTCTGTTTAGCGCAGTATTCCAGGATCCCGGCGACGTTATTCATGCTGCTGGAGGTCAAAGACTGATTGCTGCCGTTCAGCAGGCTGGTCAGGGAAGAGAGCGACGAGCTGCTTTGCGAGCCGGAGCTTTGTTTGCTCAGCTCACTGGCCGCGCTGGAGAGCGAATCCTGCCAGGAGGCGGCGAAAACGCTGGTAGATATGAGCGTGCTGGCGGCAAGCGCACAGCACAGCAGACGTTTGGTAGTTTTCATCATTATATGCAACTCGTGTTATGCCTTTTCAGCGCAGTATAGCGCTGGCAGTCTTAGGAGTGGTCCTAATACGTTAATACTCTTTACCGGTTACCCGACTACGGTAGCTTTCCCAGTTAAAAATGACCCACAGGCTGTTGCCAAGGCGCATACGATCCATCACGCGCTCACCCAGCAGCTTGTTCATTTCATCCATATTGCTGTTAGTTAACATACCGGTCGGACGTTTTGAGGACGAACGGCGATCGACAATCTGATTAATGATCACTTTTTCATAGCGGGATTCGGTCTGCATGCCGATCTCGTCGATCACCAGCAGATCCACATTGCTCAGATCGTTGAGCAGCTGTTCTTCGCTGGTTTCACGATTACTGAACGTTTCTTTCATCGCCGACATGATATCGGCCACGGTAATGATCAATACCGACTTGCCGCGCAGCAGCAGTTCGTTGCAGATGGCGGCGGCTAAATGGTTTTTGCCGGTGCCGGGTTTACCGGAGAAGATAAAGCTGGCGATGTTGCCGTCAAACTCTTCAACATACTGGCGGGCTTTGCTCAGGGCGTTCATCTGACCTTCGCACTCTACCCGATAGTTTTCGAACGAACAGTTCTGATGCAGCGGACGGATACCGGAACGGTTGAATGTGCGCTGCATTTTCATCGCCCGGTTTTCGCGGGCCAGCGCTGCGGCACGAATTTCACCTTGCTCTTTTTGCCATGCCAGCAGTTCTTCGCCCGTTTTAAAGGCGGGCTCGACATTAGGTGGCATCATTTTTTGCAGACGTTTCATCAGGTCGCCAACGTTTTTCATCGTTATCCTCTAAAACCCGGTGGAATGTGGCTGTCAGGTTCACTGACGCTGTTCACATCGCGCTTTGGCATTCCGCCATTGCTGGCCCGTCCAATCTGAATGCTGCGCGCCAGTTTTTGCTGCCACTGAATATGGTGAAAGACTTTTCCTTCAGCCTGCCAGTAGGCAACAAATGAGGCCAGCTCTTCAGCAGTAACCGGCTCTCTCAACGCTACGCCCCATAAAGCGGCCTGACGCTGAAAGTCGGCATCAGGCTGCCAGGCAGCGTACATCGCAAATTTCCCCATTGGTACGGCAACGGGAGCGGCTTGCGGCTCTTCATAAAATTGATCATCTAATGTCACATCGCTTCCCGGGCGTGACAGTTTCTCCTCAAGCGCCAACAGCTCAGCCAGTCTCGCAGGCGTCACCGCGTAAAACGCTGGAGCATTGTTAGCGAATACGGCTACGGCGCCACCCGCAGACTTGGCCAGCACGGCGTGGTGATCGTGTAGTAAGGCGTCAATGCTAGTGACGTCTGGCGTCAAAATTTTGCAGGGCATAATGTTTCTCAATACTGAACAACAACCGAGAAGGGGACTGCTTTTATAGTAACACAGAGAAGAAGGAGAGCAGCAGATGAGGGGGAGATTCCCCTCTCTGCAGGGTATTAAAGAAAGTGCACCGTCAAACGCGTGGGCGTTTGCGATACAGCCATAATCCTGGCACGGATAGCCCGATGGAGAGCGCGCCGACAATCGATGAGGCTTTCAGGAAATTGGTCAGCAGGGTGATCATCAGCGCTTCGCTGTAGCCAAAATGACCGATTTTTACCGCCGAGATCATGGCGGTGTAGGCGGAGATCCCAGGGAACATCGGGATCACTGCCGCAACGGTAAAGACTTTCGGATGCGCCAGATACCAACGTGACCACTGGATCCCAATGCAGCCGACCAGCAGCGACGCCATAAAGGTCGACCATTCGATATTAAACCCTGCGCTCATCATTACCATTCGCGAACCGTGGCCGAGCGCGCCGAGTAACGCACACCAGGGGAGCGCCCGATGAGGGACATTAAATACCATGGCAAAGCCTAACGCCGGGATTGCCGATAGGATCATGTCCTGCATTAACGCCAATATGAAATCGATCACGCCCATCCGCGCAGCCCCCATAAGGTCATCGACATGACCACGCCAATGCAGGTTGCCAGTGTCAGCAAACTGGCAATCGCCCAGCGGGCGAGCCCGGTATTAATGTGTCCCTTAAACATATCCGCGACGGAGTTGATCAGCGGAAAGCCCGGAACCAGCAGCAGCACGCTGGCGGCCATAGCGATGGTCGGGGTGTGGTTAAACGTCGGTAGCGTCAGCAGCAGACCAGAAATCGTTGTCGCCACAAACGCGGTGATGCAAAAGTTAATTTGCGGGTGCAAATGCCGGGACGCCAGAATCTGGCGGATATACATTGCCACCATGCTGGCGAAAAAGGTGATCACCGCACCATCCCATCCGCCGTTATTGAGCTTACAAAAGCAGGCGCAGGACAAGCCGACCATGAAGGCGACCAGCCATCTTGGATAGCGTAGCGGCTTAATCTGGCTAAAGCGTTTCTCTACCCCTTTAATATCCAGCAGTTTATGTTCCGCCAAAATGACAATGTGCTGCACTTCCGTCACGACGTGCATATTAATGCCGCGATCCTGATTTTTTCGCGTTGATGTCAGGCATTGCCCGTCTTTAATGGTGGTCAGGACGATAGCGTTAGAGGAGATGGCGCTTTCTACGCTATCCATGCCAAGTGCCAGCCCGAGGCGGGTGGATAACTCGTCAACCAGAGCGCTTTCTGCCCCATGCTGAAGTAAAAAAAGTCCGCATTGAATACATAACCGTGTAACCGTTCGCTGTGACGACTGCTCTGTTTGCATGGCTCGCTCTGACTGAAAAGGATCTCTTTGAGTGACGAATGTCTTCTTTTTATCATGAAGCATGAGCCCGCTGGCTCTGGCTAAGATCAATCTTTGTGTCGAAAAAAGACACAGGTGATACGGTTGTGGCATCTTAACGCCCCCGTTCGCTAAGGTACGAGAGGGAGACATGATTGAAATGTAGCGCTATTTTCCCGGATGGCAAATACGTAAGCCATGCTAACGATCTATTGTAGTTATTATAATTGTACAGATAATGTATTTATACGTAATTGTGCAATAATAGCTTAGAATTTGGCGCTATTTGGATGGTGCCGTCAATACTTTTTGAAATAAATACCAAGGATAACAATTCACCCCGCTTATTGTTCGGAGTATTTTCCTGTGAGTTAAGATTATTAATCCACCCGGGAAAATTTAATTAAGTACGATTGCGGACTGGTGAGTGTGGAGGGGATATGTTGCCAGGACGCTGCAAAAACGCAATTATTATTAGTAAATCACCGATTATACAAACTGGGCTTAAAGGTATAATGCAGGGAAAGTTCTCCGATTACGAACTTACCTACTGTCGTTCTGTTGAAGAACTGACGTTATTACAGCTACGGTGTGCTGATTTGGTAATTGCTGATTTAACCGGAGACTGCAATCATCCACGTGCAGTTTGCGAACAATATTATTCTTTATTATCTCAATACCGTGATATTCACTGGGTATTTCTCGTATCTCGTATCTTTTATCCTCTGGCGGTTGAACTACTGATGTGTCCTGTCAGCTCGCTGCTCTCTGACGCCGAGCCGATTGAAAGTTTAGTGAATGTTATTCACGCGGGAAATACACGAGCAGAGAGAATAAGCAAGGCGCTGCTCTCTCCGCCTGCTATGCCGCAATTGTTAGACCATAGCGCACGATCTATCGTTCTCACTCTCTCTGAAAGAAAAGTATTGCGCCTCCTTGGGAAAGGATGGGGGATTAACCAGATTGCGGCGTTGCTGAAAAAAAGCAATAAAACAATCAGTGCCCAAAAGAATAGCGCTATGCGTCGCTTGTCGATAAATAGCAATGCAGAAATGTATGCCTGGATAAATAGTTCTCAAGGATCGCGAGAACTTAATTTACCTTCAGTTTATGGAGAAACCACGGAATGGAAAGCAGAATCATCAAAAGAAACGTTGCACTGGTAGAAAAGTGCACGATGAGCAGCGTGGGTATTAAGAGCTTATTTAATACCATGCCGGATGACCAATATAAACTTCATCTCTTTTCAAACCAGCCCGCTTTTAGCCAGGCAATGTTAAAGATGTCGTTTTCGGCAGTTATTTTTTCCCTCTCTGCAATCAGAACCGATCGAAGAGCAGGGTTGGCCTATTTAACGGAGCTGGCGATAAATTATCCGCGGATTCGCCGTGTGGTGATTGCCGATGATGACGCTGAAGCGCGTTTAATTGGTTCCCTATCCCCCTTGCCGTTAGATGGCGTTGTGAGTAAAGCTTCTTCGTTAACGGTGTTGCAGGACGCGTTATTTACGGCGTTAAGCAGCCCTGGTCGGGGAACCGAAGGCACGAAAAACCATTGGTATATTAATCAAAGCCGTATGCTCAGCCCGACAGAACGAGAAATACTGCGCTTTATGTCGAATGGTTATTCGATGCCACAGATTGCTGTTCAGCTTGAACGGAACATCAAAACCATTCGGGCACACAAATTCAATGTGATGTCCAAACTGGGGGTCAGCTCGGATGCCGGGTTACTGGATGCCGCCGACATCCTGCTGTATCTGCGTGCTGGCGAGCCAGCGCCTTTTATGCAGGCGGTTTCGTGACGGGCAACGTTGACGTGTTTCTTGCCGGGCTTGGTCGCCGGTTTAGTGTGTGGAACATTACTGACACACGTCAACCCAGGTGGCAGAAGTCAATTCAGCCATCCTTTCAGGCGTGATGCGAACTGCGCTGTGGATGGCACCTGCGGCAGGCAGCACTTCAGCGTAGTGCTTCAGAGAAACATCACAGTACACTGATATCGGTGTTTCTAATCCGAAGGGGCAAACGCCGCCAACGGGGTGCCCCGTCGCGTTCACGACCTCATCACTACTTAACATTCGGGCTTTGGCGCCGAACGTACTCTTTAGCTTTTTATTATCCAGTCGGGCATCGCCTTTTGCCACGACCAGGATGATATCGTTCTTCACCTTTAGTGAAAGTGTTTTAGCTATTTGGCCAGGTTCAACGTTATGGGCTTTTGCTGCCAGATCAACGGTTGCTGTGCTCTGGTTTAATTCGATGATCTCGATATCTGGTGCATGTTGCGCCAGGAATTGGCGTACTGATTGCAAACTCATTCTTCTCTCCCTATCGCTTACAGATAGCCCTGCACAGCAGAAAACTGCAGGATGTAATTTGTCATAGGGGCAACCACACTGTAAATATTTTATTGTAACAACATAGCAACATTAGCAGTTTTTCGATCGTCTTCACAATCAAAGAAACCGGTTACAGTAACCGGTTGCAGAATGCTGAAATGACGATTAATACTGAAGTTGTCACTTCCTCTGTATCACATAATAAGAGCCATCTATGAAACTTAACTCGAAAAGCGGTAGCGCTGGTGTTCCTCCCGGCACGGTTGCGAAAAGTGGTAATGGGCTTTACGTGGTGGCGGTGTTGATGCCAGCGCGGTTGCAGGGTTTTGCACAACGGGAGAACGGCTATGTCTACTAACCATGCTGTGTTTAACGTGATTTTCCGCTTTGTTGAAAATTACGTCAGCCCTGTTGCCGGGCGCATCTCTTCGCAACGACATGTAATGGCCATTCGCGACGGTTTTATTTCGGCGATGCCTTTTATGATTGTAGGCTCTTTTCTGCTGGTTTTTGCCTACCCGCCTTTTTCTCCGGATACCACCTGGGGATTTGCTCGCGCGTGGCTGGATCTGGCAAAACAGTTTGAAGGCCAAATCCTCACACCGTTTGATATGACGATGGGGATTATGTCGGTCTACATATGTGCGGCTATTGCTTATAACCTGGGCAAGCACTATGTGAAGTCGCATCAGTTAGATCCGTTTATGTGTGCGATGCTATCAATCATGGCTTTTTTGCTGATTGCCGCGCCAAAAACCAAAGGCACAATGCCGGTTGATAGTCTGGGAGGAACGGGGATTTTCACCGCCATCCTGGTGGCCATTTACTGTGTTGAAATGATGCGCTTCCTGAAGGCGCACAACATCGGCATCCGTTTACCCGATCAGGTGCCGCCGATGATCAAAAACTCTTTCGATCTGCTGATCCCGGTGCTGGTGGTAGTACTGACGCTGTACCCGCTGAGTCTGGTGATACAGTCGCAGTTTGACATGCTGATCCCGCAGGCCATTATGGCCATCTTTAAACCACTGGTGTCGGCTGCAGATTCTCTCCCGGCGATACTTCTGGCGGTATTGATTGGCCATCTATTGTGGTTTGCGGGTATTCACGGCGCGGCAATTGTGTCGGGAATGCTGCAAATGTTCTGGCTAACTAATCTTGGGATGAACCAGTCGGCGCTGGCGCAGGGCGCGCCGTTACCGCATATCTTTATGGAAGCGTTCTGGACGTTCTTTATTGTGGTCGGAGGGTCAGGTGCAACGATGGGGTTGGTGATTTGCTATCTGCGTAGTCGTTCGGCTCATCTACGCTCGATTGGGCGTCTGAGCGTAGTCCCCAGCATTTTTAATATTAACGAACCGGTGATTTTTGGTACGCCGATTGTCATGAACCCGGTGTTTTTTATCCCCTTCCTGCTGGCCCCAATGGTGAATGCGGTACTGGCCTGGGCGGCGATGAAACTGGATTTAATTGGGCGGGTCATTTCAGTGGTTCCCTGGACAGCACCGGCACCGGTTGGCGCGGCATGGGCATTAGGCTGGGATTATCGTGCGGCTATTCTGGTGGTGCTGTTGGCGCTGGTGTCGGCCGTTATCTACTTCCCATTCTTTAAGGTCTACGAAAAGCAGCTATTGGCGCAGGAAAAAGAAGAAGCGCAGCGTATGGAAGAGGAAAACCAGCAGGTTGCATAAATATCTGGCGAGGGGCTACGGCTCCTCGCTTACTTCAGCGTGCAGTCTCCGCATTGCTGAACGTCAGGCAGGCGATAGCGTTGGCAGCAGGTTCTGCGTACTAACAGCCCCTCACGCGGAACAACGGTTCGCCATAGAGGGTTATCCTGACCGCAGGAGAGTTGTTTCTCAAAAAAGCAGGTCTGGCGCAGCGTGGCCAGCAGTTCCTCACCTAGCAACGGCTTCATTTCCGTTAAATACCAGTGAATTAAATATCCGGTGTTGCTCCAGATAAGCTTCGCGTTGATCTCGCCAGTAGCTTCCAACGCCTGCACAACCGGCGTCAGCGCTGAGAGAATCAGCGTTTCCATGCGTTGTTGAGGAGACAGGGCTGTAGCCTGGTGATCCTGATGGACGTCGATCCAGAAGCAGGCCGCACGGCCCGTTTCGTGAAACTCTACGCGCATATGTTCAGGAGAGACGTCGATAGCCTCTTTTTGCGTCAGTAGGGCCACCATTAACGGAGGCATCATCAGGCCGATATACCATTGCGCCCAAAGAGAAATCAGGGGCTTATTTTCGCGGGGTAGCGTGGGTTGGTTGCGATAGATATGGTCTGAATAAACGGCCAGCAGCGAGCTAAGCGTCGCCGGTTGCATCCATTCATGCAGCGTCATTGCACCTGGCACAGGCGTTTCGTCAAGACGAATGAAGTCCAGCAGGTGCTCGCGAGTTTTGGCTATCGTTGCGCGTACGGCAGCAGCCAGCGAGGGCATCTCTGAGGGGAGATGGCTACGCCAGATGACATCTTCAACGATCGGTGCGGAACGATAAGCCATGTCGATATAAGGATGTTAATCTTAATGATAATGATTGCTAATCCTATAATTGACATTGAGCGATGGCAAGATCTTTGTCGCCATCCCGAGCGGCAGCGCACAGAAAGCTCAGGTAGAGGGGCAGTTTACCCGCAGCTCATCGCTGACCAGGGTATTGTTACGCCCAAGATTCTTGGCCTCGTAAAGGGCTTTATCCGCTTTGGCGATAGCAGCATCAATATCCTGTTCTACCAGAGGTGCAATGCCGATACTGACGGTTACGTTGGTTGCCACGCTCTCATTAAACATGTGAGGGATTTTAAGGTCGTACACTTTTTGGCGGATACGTTCGGCGGCAGCCTGGGCCTGCTGTGGATCGACCGCGGTCAGCAAAATCATAAATTCTTCACCGCCAAAACGTGCCACCACATCCCGGGAGCGTACGGAGTCTCGGATGGCGGCAGAAACACGGATCAACGCCTGGTCGCCCATCATATGTCCGTAATGATCGTTATAGGATTTGAAATGGTCGATATCCAGCAGCAGAACGAAGTGCCTCGAATTACTCAGAGCCAACAGCGTATCGAGCCGGTGTTGCAGCCCCCGGCGATTATACAAACCGGTTAGCGGGTCGAGCATGCTGAGCCCGTTCAGGGTTTCCCTTTCCTCCAGCAGTTTGTACATCAGTTGCTGAGCGAATCCATCGTAGCGCTTTTGTATCACATGCTGGATGGCGATACCGGCCATAGGCAGCGCCATAAAATAGAAAATCCGCAAACCATGTTCGCTGCCGTTAAGCCATAAACAAACGGCGACGGAGGGGAGTGAGTGGAGCGTAAACGCGATGATATTATTGGCAAAAGCGATAGAGCCAATAAACAGTACGCTGAGCAGCGCTATTAACAGGAAATAATAATCATTCTGACCTAGAGCGTTATATTTCAAGAATATATGTAACGCCCATAACAAGCCAAAAACGATTGAAATAAAAGGGAGATTAATTCTTTTATCCGCGTATTTCCCATGCCATACCAGCAGCAGTGTACTCATCACCAGCATCAGCAACGCCGGTACTGATAAGGCTTTGACCGCAAACAGAGGGAAAAAAAGCGTAAACAGCGCGGAGACTGCGTTGAGCAGTAGAAACAGTCGTAAAGAGAGTTGGTATTTTTTTGTGCGCAGAGTTCGCCAGGATTGTACTGTCATAGGTAAATATTGTTAGTTATCTGCAATGTACGAAGGTGTGTTGGTAAATAAAACAAATAACGAACGGGGTATCATTCGCAGAGGATTTTATTGTTTTTAGTTGAAGAGCTAACCGGTGAGCAATTTATCACCTTGGATTATTCATGTCATCAATCGTTAAGTAAAACTCATATAATTGATAGTGCTTCACGGCTGACAAATGAGAAATTTTATCATATGATATTGGTTATCATTATCAGTGTTATAGGTGAAATCATGTTGCAACGTACGCTGGGCAGTGGATGGGGTGTTCTGCTGCCGGGAATGCTGATTGCCGGGATGGCATATAGCGACCTGTCGGTCTACGTATGGAAGGTGATGATTGTATTAGGATTACTGCTGACTTCGCTCATGCTGTACCACAAACGTTTACGGCACTTTGTTTTGTTACCTTCATGCGCGGCACTGATTGGTGGCATTGTTTTGGTAATGATGAACTGGAATCAGGGATGAACAAAACAGAGAAGGAAATCGAGAGGGAAATAAGATAATTGGTGCGAGGGGGGGGACTCGAACCCCCACATCCTAAGGACACTAACACCTGAAGCTAGCGCGTCTACCAATTCCGCCACCTTCGCACTGTCATCTTATTTTTTTGATATCGCCTCGTTGGTGCGAGGGGGGGGACTCGAACCCCCACATCCTAAGGACACTAACACCTGAAGCTAGCGCGTCTACCAATTCCGCCACCTTCGCCCAGTGCGAGCAATATCAACGTGGATTATGGTGCGAGGGGGGGGACTTGAACCCCCACGTCCGAAAGGACACTAACACCTGAAGCTAGCGCGTCTACCAATTCCGCCACCTTCGCATACCATCGACACTCAAAAAGTATCGTTACCACGGGGGCGAATTCTAGAGATTTTATGCAGGGCGTCAACAGTTAATTTTCGAACTTAACGTGATTGCCGAAAAAAAAGGCGTTTCTTCGGTTTTTGGCGTTTTATGCAGGCCGGATAAGCGATAGCGCCATCCGGCGTTGCTCGGTATCACGCCGGATGGCGGCGTAAACGCCTTATCTGGCCTACAGCCGTTAGGCTTTTTTCGCCTGGCGCGTCATCACAGTGCGATAGACCTTGAAACGTCCGGTCTGCGCGATAACTTCATGGAAGCCAAACACTTCATCCAGAACCTTCGGATAAGGCAGGAAGGCGTTCGCCACAATACGCAGTTCACCACCGCTGTTGAGATGACGCACTGCGCCACGAATCAGCGTTTGTGCGGCATCAAGGCTGGTCTGCATACCGTCGTGGAACGGCGGGTTGGAGATGATCATATCAAAACGACCCGTCACGTCAGAAAAGACGTTACTGGCGATGACGTCACCTTCAATGCCGTTGGCTGCAAGCGTTGCGCGGCTGGCTTCAACGGCGGCGGCGCTAACATCGCACAGGGTTAAGCGCACTTTCGGCGAGTGGCTGGCTAAGGCGACGGAGAGAACGCCTGCGCCACAGCCGACATCCAGCACTTTGCCTTTGGTGTGCGGCGTCAGCGTGGAGAGCAGCAGTTGGCTGCCAACATCCAGACCGTCACGGCTGAAGACGCCCGGCAGCGTTTTGATGGTCAGATTTTCTGTCTGGTATTCATCCCAGTATTTTTCTGCATCAAAGACTGGCTGTTTTTCCAGACGACCGTGGTACAGGCCACAGCGACGTGCGCTGTCGACTTTGTTTAACGGTGCGTATTCGGCAAGCATCTGCTCTGCGCTACGTACGCCGCTGCGATTCTCGCCGACAACAAAAATATCGGTGCCCACCGGTAACAGCGACAGAATGTTCATCAACTGGAACTGGGCTTCCGGCTTATTCTTCGGCCAGTAGTAGATCAGCGTATCGCTATCGGCAACGTCATCGGCCTGCGCGACGAGGCTGAAGCGGACGTTGTCACCCATCTGGCGGTTAAGCACCTGCCAGTGGTGAAGTTGCTGGGTGTGCGCACGGCTGGCGGCGCTTTCAAAATGGGCAGGCAGGTCATCCTGCAAATCACCGGCAAACAGAATACGGCTTTGTTCGAAATCATCACTGTGGCGCAGCAAGACTTCACTTGCCGGGGTAAAAGCAGACATGGAATGCTCCTTAAATTGTACAGCGGGGGATTATAGTTGTTTGATGGCACGGATTCGACAAATTTGCTATATTTGCGCCCCTGATAGACAGGAGTGTTTCGCTATGACATCCCGACGAGACTGGCAGTTACAGCAACTGGGCATTACGCAGTGGTCGTTGCGTCGTCCTGGCGCACTGCAGGGCGAGATCGCGATTTCCATTCCTGCGCATGTCCGTTTGGTGATGGTTGCTGCACAGTTACCCGCGCTAACCGAACCGTTGATCAGCGATATTTTACGCGCATTAACCGTTAGCCCGGCTCAGGTTTTACAACTGACGCCTGACCGTGTCGCCATGCTGCCGCAAGGCAGTCGCTGTAATAGCTGGCGGCTGGGAACCGAAGAGCCGCTGCTGCTGGAGGGCGCTCAGGTCGAGAGTCCTGCGTTTAATGAATTACGGGAAAACCCAGCGGCACGCGCCGCGTTATGGCAACAAATCTGCGCATATGAACACGATTTCTTCCCTCGAGCCGACTGATTTACCAGCAGCATTTCAGATTGAAAAACGCGCCCACGCTTTTCCGTGGAGTGAAAAAACATTTGCCAGCAACCAGGGCGATCGCTACCTCAATTTTCAGTTGAGGGTTGACGACGTGATGGCCGCCTTTGCAATTACGCAGGTCGTACTGGATGAAGCGACGTTGTTCAATATCGCCGTCGATCCTGACTTTCAGCGCCGGGGCCTGGGGCGTGAGCTGCTGGAGCACCTGATCGATGAGCTGGAAAAGCGTGGCATTTTGACCCTGTGGCTTGAAGTGCGCGCCTCGAATGCGGCCGCTATCGCGCTGTACGAAAGCTTAGGCTTTAACGAGGCGACGATCCGCCGCAACTACTATCCAACGGCCGATGGTCACGAAGACGCCATCATCATGGCGTTGCCAATCAGCATGTAAGACAAGGTGTAATGATGAAGAAGTGGGACTGGATTTTCTTTGATGCCGACGAAACGCTGTTTACGTTTGACTCGTTTACCGGCTTACAGCGGATGTTTCTCGACTATAGCATTACCTTTACCGCTGAAGATTTTCAGGACTACCAGGCCGTGAATAAACCGCTGTGGGTGGATTACCAAAACGGCGCGATTACCTCATTACAACTGCAGCATGCCCGTTTTCAGAGCTGGGCCGAACGCCTGAAGGTTGAACCGGGCCAGCTTAATGACGCATTCATCAATGCGATGGCGGAGATCTGCTCACCGTTGCCGGGGGCAGTTTCTCTGCTCAATGCGATTCGCGATAAAACGAAAATCGGCATCATTACTAACGGCTTTACCGCGTTGCAGCAAATCCGCCTTGAGCGGACGGGGCTGCGCGACTATTTCGACCTGCTGGTGATTTCTGAGCAGGTTGGGGTGGCAAAACCCGACCCCCGTATTTTTGACCATGCGCTGGAGCAGGCGGGTAATCCTGACCGTTCTCGCGTGCTGATGGTGGGTGACACCGCAGAGTCCGATATTCTTGGCGGCATTAACGCCGGGCTATCCACCTGCTGGCTAAATACGCACCACCGCGAGCAGCCAGCGGGCATTCAGCCGACCTGGACCGTAGCGTCATTAAGCGAACTGGAGCAGCTCCTGTGTAAACACTGATTGCCTCCCCCCCGTTGATGGGTAAAATAGCCGCAATTTTTCGTATTCAACTTGCCCGGCCCGTTGCCGTGCTTACCTAAGAAGATTTGACTATGACGTTGTCTCCTTATTTGCAAGAGGTGGCCAAACGCCGCACTTTTGCCATTATTTCTCACCCGGATGCCGGTAAAACGACAATTACTGAAAAGGTACTGTTATTCGGACAGGCCATTCAGACCGCCGGTACGGTAAAAGGTCGTGGCTCCAGCCAGCATGCAAAATCTGACTGGATGGAAATGGAAAAGCAGCGTGGTATCTCCATTACCACCTCTGTGATGCAGTTTCCGTATCATGACTGCCTGGTGAACCTGCTGGACACCCCGGGGCACGAAGACTTCTCCGAAGATACCTATCGTACTCTGACGGCGGTGGACTGCTGCCTGATGGTTATCGATGCCGCAAAAGGCGTCGAGGATCGTACCCGTAAGCTGATGGAAGTTACCCGTCTGCGCGATACGCCGATCCTGACCTTTATGAACAAACTCGACCGTGACATCCGCGATCCGATGGAGCTGCTGGATGAAGTCGAGAACGAACTGAAAATCGGCTGTGCGCCAATCACCTGGCCGATTGGCTGCGGTAAGTTGTTCAAAGGTGTCTATCACCTTTATAAAGATGAAACTTACCTGTATCAGACCGGTAAAGGACACACCATTCAGGAAGTGCGTGTTGTTAAAGGTCTGAACAACCCGGAACTTGATGCTGCCGTGGGTGAAGACCTGGCGCAGCAGCTGCGCGACGAGCTGGAGCTGGTGCAGGGTGCGTCCAACGAGTTCGACCATGAGCTGTTCCTCGCGGGCGAAATCACCCCGGTCTTCTTCGGTACCGCGCTGGGTAACTTCGGCGTTGACCATATGCTGGACGGCCTAGTGGAGTGGGCGCCTGCGCCGATGCCGCGTAAAACCGACACCCGCGTCGTTGAAGCCTCAGAAGAGAAGTTCACCGGTTTCGTGTTTAAAATTCAGGCCAACATGGACCCGAAACACCGTGACCGCGTGGCGTTCATGCGTGTGGTATCCGGCAAGTATGAGAAAGGCATGAAAATGCGCCAGGTGCGCATTGGTAAAGACGTGGTGATCTCCGACGCACTCACCTTTATGGCCGGTGACCGTTCTCATGTGGAAGAAGCGTATCCGGGCGATATTCTCGGTCTGCATAACCACGGCACTATCCAGATCGGCGATACCTTTACCCAGGGCGAAATGATGAAGTTCACCGGTATTCCGAACTTCGCACCGGAGCTGTTCCGTCGTATTCGCCTGAAGGATCCATTGAAGCAGAAACAGCTGCTGAAAGGGCTGGTTCAGCTGTCAGAAGAGGGCGCAGTGCAGGTATTCCGTCCGATCGCCAATAACGATTTGATCGTGGGCGCTGTCGGTGTGCTGCAGTTTGACGTGGTGGTTTCACGTCTGAAGAGCGAGTACAACGTTGAAGCGATTTATGAATCCGTCAACGTGGCGACTGCGCGCTGGGTAGAATGTTCTGACGTGAAGAAATTCGAAGAGTTTAAGCGTAAGAACGAAATTCAGCTGGCGCTGGATGGCGGCGATAACCTCACCTATATCGCACCAACCATGGTTAACCTGAATCTCACCCAGGAACGTTACCCGGACGTTCAGTTCCGTAAAACACGCGAACACTAATCGACCTTCCAGGGCACGGTATCCGCCGTGTCCTGCAACTTTTCCAGTCTTTTAAATCCCTTGCGGAATGTTCTTAAAACCTCGCGTTTTTCTTTTGTTTGCCTGTTTTTTAATCAATTTTGACTGCGATCACGAAATCGTGAACTATATTTAACAATGTGATGACATAAATATCGGCGTTAAATGCTTTTTAGGCTGCCTGTTGCAGCGTCTATTGCTGATATTTATTTCACTTACAAGATTAGTTGCTGGTTCAGGCCGTGTAACGGCAGAGCATAGCTTTTAGCAAAACATACAGGAATACATCGATGACAATGACAGGACTTAAGATTTCTAAAACGCTGCTGGCCGTGATGCTGACCTCCGCTGTTGCAACGGGTTCTGCTTATGCAGAAAACGCCACGATGGATAAAGCGCAATCCGGCGTCGAAAGTGCGGGGCAGAAAGTCGATAGCTCTATGAACAAAGTCGGTAATTTCATGGATGACAGCACCATCACCGCGAAAGTAAAAGCCGCGCTGGTGGACCACGAAAGCATTAAGAGCACCGATATTTCCGTCAAAACAGATCAAAAGGTGGTGACACTAAGCGGGTTTGTTGAAAGCCAGGCGCAGGCCGAAGAAGCGGTGAAAGTGGCGAAAGGCGTTGAGGGCGTGACCTCCGTTAGCGACAAACTGCATGTGCGTGATAGTAAAGAAACCTCCGTTAAAGGCTATGCGGGCGATACGGCAATCACCAGTGAGGTAAAAGCCAAGCTGCTGGCCGATGATATCGTCCCTTCCCGCAAGGTGAAAGTTGAGACCACCGAGGGCGTTGTGCAACTTTCAGGCACCGTCGATTCACAGGCTCAAAGCGATCGTGCTGAGAGCATCGCCAAAGCGATTGATGGCGTGAAAAGCGTCAAAAACGATCTCAAAACTCAGTAATTAGACTTAATTCGTCCTCCTGACGTTTGTCGGGAGGCGTGTTGTGCACCACACTGAAAATATCGCCGATGGGCAGCCTGAGCGCTCATATCAAGCGGTGAAATTAACTATGGTAAAGGAGAAGCATATGTTTCGATGGGGCATCATATTTCTGGTTATCGCGTTAATTGCCGCCGCACTCGGTTTTGGTGGACTGGCGGGTACTGCAGCCGGCGCAGCGAAAATTGTTTTCGTGGTGGGGATCATTCTGTTTTTGGTCAGCCTGTTTACAGGGCGTAAACGACCCTAGCCCATAGCCGTAAAGAAAAATTGCTACCAAGCCAGTCCAGTGGACTGGCTTTTACGGTTTTAGCGTCAGGCAATTTGCGTTACTTTGTTGTTCTATTACAAAACAACAGGAAGGCAGAGGTGGGGCAGAGAATACCCGTCACGCTCGGTAATATTGCGCCGTTATCGTTACGTCCGTTTCAACCAGGCAATATGGCGCTGGTGTGCGAGGGTGGGGGACAAAGAGGTATCTTTACCGCTGGCGTACTGGATGAATTCATGCGCGCGCAGTTTAACCCTTTTGAGCTCTTCTACGGGACGTCCGCTGGCGCGCAAAACCTTTCAGCCTATCTCTGTAACCAGCCCGGTTACGGTCGCAAAGTTATTATGCGATACACCACCCGACGCGAATTTTTTGACCCGGTACGCTTTGTGCGCGGGGGAAACTTAATCGATCTCGACTGGCTCGTGGATTCGACCGCATCCCAGATGCCGCTGGCGATGGATAACGCCGAGCGTTTGTTTGCCGCAGGGAAAGCGTTTTATATGTGCGCCTGTCGGGGCGATGATTACACGCCCGGCTATTTTTCGCCGAACCGGCAAAACTGGCTCGACCTCATTCGAGCCTCCAGCGCGATTCCCGGGTTCTACCGCACAGGGGTTGTATTGGACGGCGTGAACTATCTGGATGGAGGCGTTAGTGATGCCATACCTGTGCAGGAGGCAGCGAAGCAGGGGGCAAAAACGTTGGTAGTGATTCGCACTGTGCCTTCGCAAATGTACTACACCCCGCAGTGGTTCAAACGTATGGAGCGCTGGTTGGGTGAAAGTAGCCTGCAACCGTTTCTGAATCTGGTGCAGCATCATGAGACCAGCTATCGTGCTATCCAGAGCTTTATTGAGAAGCCGCCGGGCAAGCTGCGTATTTTTGAGATCTATCCGCCAAAACCACTCCATAGCATGGCGTTGGGCAGCCGTATTCCGGCACTGAGGGAAGATTACAAAACCGGACGCCTGTGCGGTCGTTACTTTCTGGCGACAGTCGGCAAACTGTTGGCGAAAAATGCGCCGCTGCCTCGTCAGACGCCGAAGATTGTGGTGCCGGGACCGGTGGTAGTTCCTCCCGCGCCGGTGGCCAACGATGCCCATGTGCCAGTGGTGACCAATGCGCCTCAGGCGAACGACACAACGTTTGATAATGAGGATTTGGCGTGAGTTATCGTTTTATCGATACGCATTGTCACTTTGATTTCCCGCCGTTTACCGGAGATGAATCTGCCAGCATTCAGCGCGCGGCGGAGGTTGGTGTACAGAGCATTATCGTTCCGGCCACCCAGGCGGCGAATTTTCCCCGCGTACTGGCGTTAGCGGAAAATTATCCTCCATTGTTTGCCGCGCTTGGTCTGCATCCCATTGTTATTGAACAACATAGCGATGACTGCCTGGACCAGTTGCAACAGGAGCTGGATAAGCGCCCACAAAAGCTGGTGGCGCTAGGCGAGATTGGATTGGATCTGTATCGGGACGATCCGCAATTCGAAAAGCAAGAGCGGGTGCTGGAAGCGCAGCTAAAGCTGGCGAAGCGGTATGAATTGCCGGTGATCCTGCATTCGCGGCGCACCCATGACAAGCTGGCGATGCACCTGAAACGTCATGCTTTGCCGCGAACTGGCGTGGTGCATGGTTTTTCCGGGAGCGTGCAGCAGGCAGAGCGCTTTGTGCAACTGGGATACAAAATTGGCGTGGGAGGCACCATTACCTATCCGCGCGCCAGTAAAACCCGCGAGGTAATAGCGCAACTGCCGCTGGAATCGCTGTTGCTGGAAACCGACGCGCCGGATATGCCGCTCAACGGCTTTCAGGGGCAGCCTAACCGCCCGGAGCAGGTAGTCAGAGTCTTCGACGTCTTATGCGAACTGCGCCCGGAACCTGCGGACGTGATCGCTGACGCGCTGTATCGTAATACCACGGCGCTGTTTAACATGTGATTGGATGGCGTAGCCAGCCGACAAAAGTGTCCGCTTCGTAGGCCTGATAAGCGAAGCGCATCAGGCATAACTTCGCTGGATCGCGGCTGCGCCTTATCCGGCCTACAAAAGTATGCGCTTCGTAGGCCTGATAAGCGAAGCGCATCAGGCATATCTTTGCCGGATGGCGGCTGTGTTTTTTCCGGCCTGCAAATGATGTAGCCGCATCCGGCAATCACAGGTACAGCGCCGGGAAGATCAAATTATCCACCCTGCGCTCGCGCAATCTTTGCGCCAGGTGTTCCACATCCTTCGGCGTGGCGCTCGGCCAGTCCTTCGCTTCGCCATACACCCCGTGCGCATGAAAGGCATTCAGCCGTACCGGTACGTCACCGGTGCGTTTGATAAACGCCGCCAGCGCATCGATATGCTGTAGATAATCTTCCTGACTAGGAATAACCAGCAGGCGGAGTTCCGCCAGTTTTCTCTGCCCGGACAAAAAGCTAATGCTTTGTTTAATCAGCGTGTTATCGCGGCCGGTAAGCTGCCGATGACACGTGCTGTCCCAGGCTTTTAAATCCAGCATTACGCCGTCGCACACCGGCAGCAGCTTCTGCCAGCCGGTTTCGCTCAGCATGCCGTTGCTGTCGACCATGCAGGTCAGGTGTTGCAACTGCGGATCGGTTTTTATCGCGGTAAATAGCGCCACAATAAAGGGGAGCTGGGTAGTCGCTTCACCGCCACTAACGGTTATCCCTTCGATAAACAGTGACGCTTTACGAATATGTTGCAGCACTTCATCAACGCTCATACTCTGCGCCATCGGCGTGGCCTGCTGGGGGCACATATGCAGGCAGGTGTCACACTGCTGACACACATCGGACTGCCACCACACTTTCCCTGCGCTCAGGCTCAGCGCCTCATGCGGGCAATGCAGCACACACTCCCCGCAGTCGTTGCAGCGTCCCATCGTCCAAGGATTGTGGCAATTTTTACAGCGCAGATTACATCCTTGCAGAAACAGAGCCAGGCGACTGCCCGGCCCATCGACGCAGGAGAAAGGAATCAGCCTACTGACTAAAGCGCATCTGCTGTTCATGGCTAATCACGCGAGGTTGTCGTTCCAGAATGCGCGTATTGCGCGCGGCTTCTTCGCCAAGCCAGGTGGTGTTGGTTCGTGACCCTTCGGCGCGATACTTTTCCAGATCCGACAGGCGCACCATATACCCGGTGACACGGACCAGATCGTTGCCGCTCACGTTGGCGGTAAACTCGCGCATTCCGGCTTTAAACGCCCCGAGGCACAACTGCACCAGCGCCTGAGGATTACGCTTGATGGTTTCATCCAGCGTGAGAATGTCGCTGATCCCGGCGTGATAAAACGCGTGATGTGGCGCGACGGTTTGCAGATGGGTGATCGGGTCCGGCTCATCGCCGTAAGGCAGGCGTGCACCTGGCGTGGTGCCGATGTCAGAACTGATCCCCGACTGTGCATGCAGCATCGCGCGCTGCTTCCAGCCATATTTCACCGGGGTATTTTCGACAAACTCCGCCAGGTAGGCGCTAATACGATAGCCGAGCTGATTGGCGAACTCATCTTTCCCATAGCGCGCATTCTGTCCCGCCTTATCGCACAGCAGGTTCACCGCCTCCGCCAGACCATACATCCCGAACATAGGCACAAAACGTTCGGGATCAATCAACCCTTCCTGCACCAGGAAGCTATTCTCAAAGAAATGTGATTTCTCATAGAGAAATTCACATCGTGAATCAATGATGGCGATTTGCTGCTGGCAGTAGTGCGGTAGGGTGCGCGTAAAGAAGTCATCGACAGAGGTGCTGCGCTCTGCGATGGCTTTCAGATTAAGCCTGACCAGCGTGCTTCCACCCCCGGCGAGCGGCAAAGAGTTGTAACAACTGACGACGCCATACTGACCTTTTGTGAAAATTTTATCATTTTCAGGGCCGTTGGAAATATGCGGCTTACTGCACTCACAGATATTTTGCGCCACGTTGAGCAGCAGATCGTCAGGTGTGATTTGCGGGTCATAAATGAATGTCAGATTAGGCGAAACCTGCTTTAACTCTGCATCCGCGCGTAAAATTGCACGGGTGACTGGTGTATCGGCGGGGCCGATATTGGCATGCATAAACGCGTCTGGCAGGGTTCTGTCGAGATAACGCCAGAAACGTTTTATTCGAATATCGATCTCGTCTTGTGTTAGAATTCTAACATACGGTTGCAGCAGGGCATCGAGCTGGCCGAGATAAACCGGCATCGACGTCACTGACGGAACATGGTGGTAAAGAATAGTGAGTAAGGACAACGCGTCATCAAGATCCCTGGCGCCTTCCAGCTCCAGCCACGATGAGCCATTGGCCAGAAAACGCGCGTAATCGGGTAAAACATAGCGCGGTTTGAACGGGGCATGACCTTCGTACATATCGCAGATTACCCCATCATCCAGCGCCTGACGTGCCTGTGCAGGCAGTTGCGGGTAAGGCAGCGCGTTTTCAGCTTCCAGCGCCAGAAAGTGGCGTTTCTGCTCAGGGCTGAGCACTGGGCTGGTCACGATTTGTTGGCAACGCTGTTGCAGCGCGAGTTCGCTTGAAGTGGGCATCGTTGATTCCTTTTTATCCCGAAGGTGTAACGCCATTGTAGAAAGCAACGCCGCCGCAACCTTTGATCCGGATGCGCCTGATGCCACCGCATCCCTTTAGAAAAGGTGATTTATTTGAAGTAGATCTCATTAGAGTAATGCAAATCTGTATGTGGTTTTCATTAACTGTGATGTATATCGAAGTGTAATTGCGAGCGGATGTTAGAATACTAACAAACTCGCAAGGTGAAATTTTATACGGCGATGCCGTTGGAGAATGTTATGACCGATTTAACAGCAAGCAGCCTGCGTGCACTGAAACTGATGGACCTGACCACTCTGAATGACGACGACACCAATGAAAAAGTGATCGCGCTGTGTCATCAGGCGAAGACCCCGGTTGGCAACACTGCCGCAATCTGTATCTATCCGCGTTTCATCCCTATTGCGCGTAAGACCCTGAAAGAGCAGGGCACGCCGGACATCCGCATTGCAACCGTAACCAACTTCCCACATGGCAACGACGACATCGAGATTGCGCTGGCTGAAACCCGCGCGGCGATTGCTTACGGCGCAGATGAAGTTGACGTGGTGTTCCCGTACCGTGCGCTGATCGCCGGTAATGAGCAGATTGGTTTCGATCTGGTTAAAGCCTGCAAAGACGCGTGTGCGGCGGCAAACGTGCTGCTGAAAGTCATCATCGAAACCGGTGAGTTGAAAGAAGAAGCTCTGATTCGCAAAGCGTCTGAAATCTCCATCAAAGCTGGTGCTGATTTCATCAAAACCTCTACCGGTAAAGTGCCGGTCAATGCGACGCCGGAAAGCGCACGCATCATGATGGAAGTGATCCGCGACATGGGTGTTTCTAAAACTGTAGGTTTCAAACCGGCTGGTGGCGTGCGCACTGCAGAAGATGCACAGCAGTTCCTGGCGATTGCCGATGAACTGTTTGGCGCTGACTGGGCTGATTCTCGTCACTACCGTTTTGGCGCATCCAGCCTGCTGGCGAGCCTGCTGAAAGCGCTGGGTCACGGCGACGGCAAGAGCGCAAGCAGCTACTAAGCCTTATATTGCCGGAGCTGTAGCGACGTAGGCCGGATAAGGCGTAGCCGCCATCCGGCATTAAGACGACTGCCGGGTGGCGCGTTGCTTGCCCGGCCTACAACGGCCTTCTACTCTTTTCCCCTGGGGGTTACCGTGTTTCTCGCACAAGAAATTATTCGTAAAAAACGTGATGGTCATGCGCTGAGCGATGAAGAAATTCGTTTCTTTATCAATGGTATTCGCGACAACACCATCTCTGAAGGGCAAATCGCCGCCCTGGCGATGACCATTTTCTTCCACGATATGACAATGCCTGAGCGAGTTTCGCTGACCATGGCAATGCGTGATTCAGGAACCGTGCTGGACTGGAAAAGCCTGCAGCTGAACGGCCCGATTGTGGATAAACACTCTACCGGCGGTGTAGGTGACGTAACGTCACTGATGTTAGGCCCGATGGTCGCAGCGTGCGGCGGCTATATTCCGATGATCTCCGGGCGTGGCCTAGGGCATACCGGCGGTACACTCGATAAACTGGAAGCGATTCCTGGATTTGACATCTTCCCGGACGACGCGCGCTTCCGTGAAATTATTAAAGACGTGGGTGTGGCGATTATTGGGCAAACCAGCTCGCTCGCACCGGCGGATAAACGTTTTTATGCCACCCGCGATATTACCGCGACGGTGGATTCCATCCCGCTGATTACCGGTTCCATTCTGGCGAAAAAACTGGCGGAAGGGCTGGATGCGCTAGTGATGGATGTGAAAGTGGGCAGCGGCGCCTTTATGCCGACCTACGAGCTTTCTGAAGCTCTTGCTGAAGCGATTGTCGGTGTGGCAAACGGTGCGGGTGTACGTACCACCGCGCTGTTAACCGATATGAATCAGGTGCTGGCCTCCAGCGCAGGTAACGCGGTCGAAGTTCGCGAAGCGGTGCAGTTCCTGACCGGTGAATACCGCAATCCACGTCTGTTAGACGTCACCATGGCGCTGTGCGTGGAAATGCTGATCTCCGGCAATCTGGCGAAAGATGACGCCGAAGCCCGTGCGAAATTGCAGGCGGTGCTGGACAACGGTAAAGCGGCAGAGATTTTTGGTCGCATGGTTGCGGCGCAAAAAGGCCCGACCGATTTCGTCGAAAATTATGCGAAGTATCTGCCGACGGCAATGCTCAGCAAAGCGGTATATGCTGATACCGAAGGCTTTGTCAGCGCGATGGATACCCGCGCGCTGGGGATGGCGGTCGTTTCCATGGGTGGCGGTCGTCGTCAGGCTTCGGACACCATTGATTACAGCGTTGGCTTTAGCGATATGGCGCGTCTGGGCGACAGCGTAGACGGACAACGCCCGCTGGCGGTGATCCACGCGAAAGACGAAGCCAGCTGGCAGGAAGCGGCGAAAGCGGTCAAAGCGGCAATTAGCCTTGACGATAAAGCGCCAGAAATTACACCGACAGTCTATCGTCGTATTACCGAATAACTGTATACTGATCTGATCGCTTTTTTGCGGCGCAGATGTATGGAGAACAAGATGAAACGTGCATTTATTATGGTGCTGGACTCCTTTGGTATTGGTGCGACTGAAGATGCGGATCGCTTTGGCGACGTAGGTTCAGACACTATGGGACACATTGCAGAAGCCTGTGCGAAAGGTGAGGCTGACAATAGTCGCAAAGGTCCACTGAATCTGCCTAACCTGACCCGTCTGGGCCTGGTGAAAGCTCACGAAGGTTCTACCGGTAAAATTGCTGCTGGTATGGACGGTAACGCGGAAGTGATTGGTGCCTACGCATGGGCGCATGAACTTTCTTCCGGGAAAGACACGCCGTCTGGCCACTGGGAAATCGCGGGTGTCCCGGTTCTGTTTGATTGGGGTTATTTCTCCGATCATGAAAACAGCTTCCCGCAGGAACTGCTGGATAAACTGGTAAAACGTGCCAACCTGCCAGGCTACCTCGGCAACTGCCACTCTTCCGGTACCGTGATCCTGGATCAACTGGGTGAAGAGCATATGAAAACCGGCAAGCCGATTTTCTATACCTCCGCTGACTCCGTGTTCCAGATTGCCTGCCACGAAGAGACGTTTGGCCTGGATAAACTCTACGAGCTGTGCGAAATCGCACGTGAAGAGCTGACCGAAGGTGGTTACAACATCGGTCGTGTTATCGCACGTCCGTTCATCGGTGATAAAGCCGGTAACTTCCAGCGTACCGGTAACCGTCACGACCTGGCCGTTGAGCCGCCAGCACCGACCGTGCTGCAGAAACTGGTCGACGAAAAAGACGGTCACGTGGTTTCCGTCGGTAAAATTGCGGATATCTACGCTAACTGCGGCATCACCAAAAAAGTGAAAGCCACCGGTCTGGACGCGCTGTTCGACGCCACCATCAAAGAGATGAAAGAAGCAGGTGATAAGACCATCGTCTTCACCAACTTCGTTGATTTCGACTCTTCCTGGGGACATCGTCGCGATATCGCCGGTTATGCTGCGGGCCTGGAACTGTTCGACCGCCGTCTGCCTGAGCTGATGGAGCTGGTGGGTGAAGATGACATTCTGATCCTAACCGCTGACCACGGCTGCGACCCAAGCTGGACCGGCACTGACCACACCCGTGAACACATCCCGGTACTCGTCTACGGCCCGAAAGTGAAACCAGGTTCTTTAGGTCACCGTGAAACCTTCGCGGATATCGGTCAGACGCTGGCGAGCTACTTTGGTACGTCACCAATGGACTACGGTAAAAACATGCTGTAATACCCGTTGTCTTTCGCGCTGTAGATGCGTTGACTTCATTCGCTCACCCCGGTCACATAGTGAATCTATGCTCCCGGGGATTCACGAATTCGTCGCCTTCCTACAACGCGAAATCCTTAGGGTATTTCACTGTTTTGCATACGTTTTGTAGGCCTGATAAGGCGTAGCCGCCATCAGGCAATAACAACGAAATAAGGACAAAAAATGGCAACTCCACATATTAATGCAGAAATGGGTGATTTCGCTGACGTCGTATTGATGCCGGGCGACCCGCTGCGTGCAAAACATATTGCTGAAACTTTCCTCGAAGATGTTCGTGAAGTGAACAACGTTCGCGGTATGTTAGGTTTCACCGGTACTTACAAAGGCCGTAAGATCTCCGTTATGGGTCACGGTATGGGTATCCCGTCCTGCTCCATCTACACCAAAGAGCTGATCACCGATTTCGGCGTGAAGAAAATCATTCGCGTAGGCTCCTGCGGCGCTGTGCGTATGGACGTTAAACTGCGTGACGTGGTTATCGGTATGGGTGCTTGCACCGACTCCAAAGTTAACCGTATCCGTTTTAAAGATCATGACTTCGCTGCTATCGCTGACTTTGACATGGTGCGTAACGCGGTTGATGCGGCAAAAGCACTGGGTGTAGACGCGCGCGTGGGCAACCTGTTCTCTGCTGACCTGTTCTACTCTCCGGACGGTGAAATGTTCGACGTGATGGAAAAATACGGCGTGCTGGGCGTGGAAATGGAAGCGGCGGGCATCTACGGTGTTGCTGCGGAGTTTGGTGCAAAAGCGCTGACCATCTGCACCGTTTCCGACCATATCCGTACTCACGAGCAGACCACTGCCGCTGAACGTCAGACGACCTTCAACGACATGATCAAAATCGCGCTGGAATCCGTTCTGCTGGGCGATAAAGAGTAAGGGTTGTTGTGGCCCGGTGGCGCTTCGCTTACCGGGCCTACGGGAATGCCGCTATTAATGCCTGATGGCGCTTCGCTTATCAGGCCTACAGGAGCGGTCTTGTAGGCCGGATAAGGCGCAGCCGCCATCCGGCAATTCGCCACTAATCGCTTAACGCACGGCCTTCGCCACCCACGCTGCCAGTTCACGCAGCTCGTTTTCCTGATCCGCATATTCCGTAACCAGCGCTTCGCAAGTCTGCTGTAAAACAACGGCGCGGTACTGGCAGCCCTGTAGCCGCTCCGCCAGCGCTTCTAACGGCGCGGGATTGAGACTGTCGGTAAACACCTGTGTGCGCGTGATATGACCTTTTTCGACGTCGAAATGCAGCTCAACGCCACCCCAGGTGAAACGCTCGTCCAGCAGATGCGAGAAAGCAGGTGCCTGACCAAAATTCCATTCCCAACTGCTCTGGCGGGCAAAGGTTTCGGCAAAATTTGGCAGATCCGGCGTTTTATCCGGTGAGATCACTTCCGCTTCAACGCGTTCGCCATAATGAGCAAAAAAGGCTTCCGTGATGGCCTGACAGACCTGTTCATGGGTGATGCCCGGTAACAGCTCCGTCAAATTCGCCACCCGTGAGCGGACAGAGGTGATCCCCTTTGCCGCGAGTTTCTTTTTGTCGGGATTGAGATAATTTGCCAGGCGGCTGAGATCGGCATTTAGCAGCAGCGTGCCGTGGTGGAAGCCGCGATCTTTCGTTTCCCGATAAGCAGAGCCTGAAACCTTGCGATCGCCGTCTGGCGTTTTCACAACCAGATCGTTACGCCCGGAGGCGTCCGCCGTCACACCCAGAGAATTCAATGCGTTGAGGACAATCGCGGTGGAAATGGTTTTGTCGTATTCCGGTTTACCGGCCATAAAGGTAAAGCAGGTATTGCCTAAGTCATGGAACACCGCGCCGCCGCCGCTGCTACGGCGGGCGAGCCGCACGTTGTCTTCCTCCATACGGCGGGTATTACACTCTTTCCACGGGTTTTGCGCCCGGCCAATCACCACCGTATCGGCGTTACGCCACAAGAACAGGACGCGCTGCGTGGCGGGCATCTGGCGAAAAATGCACTCTTCGACCGCGAGGTTAAACCACGGATCGTAAGAGTCTGAGATAAGCAGGCGTAGTGTAGTCATGGTTGATTTCCCTTCTGTTTTACAGTTTTTACTGCTTTTACTCTTTTTTCTCGTTGTCTTCTTCCTGCACCGGTTTGTTGGCGGTCAGCAGGAAAGGGGATTGCTGCCAGCGGGTACGCTTGCCTTGCAATAAGGTACGGGTGAGCACGACGCCAATCGCCAGCGCCAGCAGCAGCATCAGGCGTAAGATATTGGTGGTGTTATCTACCTGCTTCGCCTCGGTGGCGAGGGTGTGGGTATCCAGCGTCAGACGCAAATAGCCCAGCGGACCATTTTTCCCCTGAATGGGTTCGACAATCTGCTGGTTAAAATAACCCCCGGCTTTTTTGCCGTCGAGCGCCAGTCGGTCACGAACGTTGACGCTCTCGCCGGTGCGCGTAATCAGGTCTCCCTGTTCATCGTATACGCCAGCGTCCAGAATACGGCTACTTTCCGTCAGCTGTGTGAGTACCGCTTTGATGCGATTTTCATCCGGCGTTTCGGTACGCATTAGCGGAGCAACATTTAGCGCCACCTGGCGGGCCAGCGTACGGGCCAGCTCTTCGAGCTGCGGATTACGCTGCTGCTGGTGACTTTGACTAAACCAGGATGCGCCCTGCATCAGGGCGACGAGCAGCGCAAGACAGAACAATACAATCACTGCACGATGAAGTCGGAATTTTAGTTTTGCGCGAGCCATATTCCACCTGCTGAAAATTTGAGACTTAATGTTGCCAGAAGCGCTGGTTACAGGGTAGCCTCATGCGTTATTTTCCCCTGATGATTCCGACCCGAACGATTTTACAGGAGCTTTAATGCCTAACATAACCTGGTGCGATCTACCTGAAGATGTTTCTCTGTGGCCAGGTCTGCCTCTCTCTTTAAGTGGCGATGAAGTCATGCCGCTGGACTACCACGCGGGCCGCAGTGGCTGGCTGCTGTACGGTCGTGGGCTGGATAAACAACGTTTAACGCAATACCAGAGCAAACTGGGTGCAGCGATGGTGATTGTTGCTGCCTGGTGCGTCGAGGATTATCAGGTGATTCGCCTGGCGGGTTCGTTAACGCCGCGCGCGGCAAAACTGGCGCATGATGCCAAACTGGATGTTGCCCCGTTAGGCAAAATTCCGCATCTGCGCACACCGGGTTTACTGGTGATGGACATGGACTCAACGGCAATCCAGATCGAATGCATTGATGAAATTGCTAAACTGGCTGGAACCGGTGAGATGGTTGCGGAAGTCACGGAACGTGCAATGCGCGGCGAACTGGACTTTACCGCCAGCCTGCGTAGTCGCGTGGCGACGCTGAAGGGCGCTGATGCCAATATTCTGCACCAGGTGCGCGAAACGCTACCGCTGATGCCAGGCCTGACACAGCTGGTGTTAAAACTGGAAACGCTCGGCTGGAAAGTGGCTATTGCCTCTGGCGGCTTTACCTTCTTTGCCGATTACCTGCGTAATAAACTGCGTCTGACGGCGGCTGTAGCAAACGAGCTGGAGATCATGGACGGTAAATTTACCGGCAACGTGATCGGCGATATCGTCGATGCCCAGTACAAAGCCAATACCCTGACTCGCCTGGCACAAGAATATGAGATCCCGATGGCGCAGACGGTGGCGATCGGCGACGGTGCTAACGATCTGCCGATGATCAAAACGGCCGGGCTGGGTATTGCGTATCATGCTAAACCGAAAGTGAATGAAAAGACGGAGATTACTATCCGCCACGCTGACCTGATGGGCGTGTTCTGCATTCTCTCCGGCAGCATGAACCAGAAATGATTAAATTGCCCGATTGCAAGGTGTCCGTAGGCCGGATAAGCGCCTGCGCCATCCGGCAAAAGCGTTAACGAAAGAGGTAAAACGTGGCCAAAGCTCCAAAACGCGCCTTTGTTTGTAATGAATGCGGGGCCGATTACCCGCGCTGGCAGGGGCAATGCAGCGCCTGTCAGGCCTGGAATACCATTACCGAGGTGCGCCTTGCCGCATCGCCAACGGTGGCGCGTAACGAGCGGCTCAGTGGCTATGCCGGGAATGCGGGCGTGGCAAAAGTGCAGAAGCTGTCTGACATCAGCCTTGAAGAACTGCCGCGTTTTTCCACTGGATTTAAAGAGTTTGACCGCGTGCTGGGCGGTGGTGTGGTACCCGGCAGCGCTATTCTGATTGGCGGTAACCCCGGCGCGGGGAAATCAACGCTGCTGCTGCAAACGCTGTGCAAGCTCGCTGAGCAGATGAAAACTCTGTACGTCACCGGTGAAGAGTCACTGCAGCAGGTGGCGATGCGTGCGCACCGGCTCGGTTTGCCGACAGCGAATCTGAATATGCTGTCGGAAACCAGTATCGAACAAATTTGCCTGATTGCCGAAGAAGAACAGCCGAAGCTGATGGTGATCGACTCCATTCAGGTAATGCACATGGCGGATATTCAGTCTTCGCCGGGCAGCGTGGCGCAGGTGCGTGAAACGGCGGCTTACCTGACGCGCTTTGCCAAAACGCGCGGCGTGGCGATTGTCATGGTCGGCCACGTCACCAAAGACGGCTCGCTGGCCGGGCCGAAGGTGCTCGAACACTGTATTGACTGTTCGGTACTGCTCGACGGTGACGCCGATTCCCGTTTCCGTACTCTGCGTAGCCATAAAAACCGCTTTGGCGCGGTGAACGAACTGGGCGTCTTTGCTATGACCGAACAGGGCCTGCGTGAAGTCAGCAACCCTTCCGCTATCTTCTTAAGCCGTGGCGATGAGGTCACCTCCGGCAGTTCGGTGATGGTGGTCTGGGAAGGTACGCGCCCGCTGCTGGTAGAGATTCAGGCGCTGGTCGATCACTCAATGATGGCGAACCCGCGTCGCGTGGCGGTCGGTCTGGAACAGAACCGTCTGGCGATTCTGCTGGCGGTGCTGCATCGTCACGGTGGCTTGCAGATGGCGGATCAGGACGTGTTTGTTAACGTAGTCGGCGGCGTAAAAGTTACCGAAACCAGCGCCGACCTGGCGTTGCTGCTGGCAATGGTCTCCAGCCTGCGTGACAGACCGCTGCCACAGGATTTAGTGGTCTTTGGCGAAGTGGGGTTGGCGGGCGAAATCCGTCCGGTACCCAGCGGGCAGGAGCGTATTTCGGAAGCGGCGAAGCACGGCTTTCGCCGGGCGATTGTCCCTGCCGCTAACGTACCGAAAAAAGTACCGGAAGGCATGCAGGTCTTTGGCGTTAAGAAGCTTGCGGATGCGTTAAGCGTGTTTGACGACCTATAATCAAATACCCGTACATACTGATTTTGTAGGCCTGATAAGCGAAGCGCCATCAGGCAGTGTTACGCGATTTTTCCAGCAGGAGGCTCTTGTGTCATTTGAATATCTGAAAACCGCCATAAAGCAAAAGGGCTGTACCCTGCAACAGGTGGCGGATGCCAGTGGCATGACCAAGGGATACCTAAGCCAACTGCTGAATGCCAAAATCAAAAGCCCCAGCGCGCAGAAGCTGGAGGCGTTGCACCGTTTTCTCGGGCTGGAGTTTCCGCGCCAGCAGAAAAATATCGGTGTGGTATTCGGCAAGTTTTATCCGCTGCACACCGGCCATATCTATCTTATCCAGCGCGCCTGTAGCCAGGTCGATGAACTGCATATCATCATGGGCTATGACGACACGCGCGATCGCAGCCTGTTTGAAGACAGTGCCATGTCGCAACAGCCTACGGTGCCCGATCGTTTACGCTGGCTGCTGCAAACCTTTAAGTATCAGAAAAATATCCGTATTCATGCCTTCAACGAAGAGGGCATGGAGCCGTATCCGCACGGCTGGGACGTGTGGAGCAACGGGATCAAAACGTTTATGCAGGAGAAAGGGATCCAGCCAAACTGGATCTACACCTCTGAAGAATCAGATGCCCCGCAGTATCTCGAACATCTGGGGATCGAAACCGTGCTGGTGGATCCTAAGCGGACGTTCATGAGCATCAGCGGCGGGCAAATCCGTGAAAACCCGTTTCGCTACTGGGAGTATATTCCGACCGAAGTGAAGCCGTTTTTCGTGCGCACCGTGGCGATCCTCGGCGGGGAGTCGAGCGGTAAATCGACGCTGGTGAACAAGCTCGCCAATATTTTTAATACCACCAGTGCGTGGGAATACGGGCGTGATTATGTCTTCTCCCATTTGGGCGGCGATGAGATGGCGTTGCAGTATTCTGACTACGATAAAATCGCCTTAGGACAAGCGCAATACATTGATTTTGCTGTTAAGTACGCCAATAAAGTGGCGTTCATCGACACCGATTTCGTGACCACTCAGGCCTTCTGTAAAAAGTATGAAGGGCGTGAACACCCGTTTGTGCAAGCGCTTATTGATGAGTATCGCTTCGACCTGGTGATCCTGTTGGAAAACAACACCCCGTGGGTGGCGGATGGCTTACGCAGCCTTGGAAGCTCAGTTGACAGAAAAGCGTTTCAGACGCTGCTGGTCGAGATGCTGCAGGAAAACAATATCAATTTCGTGCACGTTCAGGAGCCTGACTACGACGGTCGCTTCCTGCGCTGCGTGGAGTTGGTGAAAGAGTTGATGGGCGAGCAGAGGTAGGTTTTAATGCCGGATGCGCTGCGCTTATCCGGCCTACAAGTCGCACTAACCTCATAGACAGGATGGCGCTGCGCTTATTCGGCCTACAAGTCGCACTAACCTCGTAGGCCGGATAAGGCGTAAAGCCGCCATCCGGCACTTAACGCTAATTACTTAGAAATACGCTTGTACTTAATACGTTTCGGCTCCAGCGCATCGGCGCCCAGCGTACGTTTCTTGTACTCTTCGTATTCGGTAAAGTTACCTTCGAAGAACTCAACCTTACCTTCATCCTGGTAATCCAGAATGTGGGTGGCGATACGGTCGAGGAACCAACGGTCGTGCGAGATAACCATCGCGCAGCCCGGGAATTCCAGCAGGGCGTTTTCCAGCGCGCGCAGGGTCTCGATATCCAGGTCGTTGGTTGGTTCATCGAGCAGCAGCATGTTGCCGCCAACCTGCAGCAGCTTCGCCAGGTGCAGACGGCCACGCTCACCACCGGACAGCTCGCCGACGCGTTTGCCCTGATCCACACCTTTGAAGTTGAAGCGGCCCACGTAGGCACGGCTTGGCATCTCGGTGTTGCCGATTCGCATGATATCCAGCCCGCCGGAAACTTCTTCCCACACGGTTTTGCTGTTGTCCATGGCGTCACGGAACTGGTCAACGGAGGCCAGTTTGACGGTTTCACCCAGCGTGATGGTGCCGCTGTCAGGCTGTTCCTGACCGGACATCATACGGAACAGGGTAGATTTACCCGCGCCGTTCGGACCGATGATGCCGACAATTGCGCCTTTCGGTACGGAGAAAGTCAGATCGTCGATCAGAACGCGATCGCCGTAGGATTTACGCAGATTGGTGACTTCAACGACTTTATCGCCCAGACGTGCTCCAGGTGGAATAAACAGTTCGTTGGTTTCGTTACGTTTCTGGTATTCGGTGTTGTTCAGCTCTTCAAAGCGTGCCAGACGGGCTTTACCCTTAGACTGACGACCTTTAGCGCCCTGACGCACCCACTCCAGCTCTTTCTCAATGGATTTACGGCGAGCCGCTTCCTGAGAGGCTTCCTGGGCCAGACGCTGATCTTTCTGCTCCAGCCAGGAAGAGTAGTTACCTTCCCACGGAATACCTTCACCACGGTCCAGCTCCAGGATCCAGCCCGCAACGTTGTCGAGGAAGTAACGGTCGTGGGTAATCGCCACTACGGTGCCTTCGAAATCGTGCAGGAAGCGTTCCAGCCACGCGACGGATTCCGCATCCAGGTGGTTGGTCGGTTCGTCGAGCAGCAGCATGTCTGGTTTTTCCAGCAGCAGGCGGCACAGAGCAACGCGGCGGCGTTCACCACCGGAGAGATTCTCAATTTTAGCGTCCCAGTCCGGCAGACGCAGGGCGTCAGCGGCACGCTCAAGCTGCACGTTCAGGTTATGGCCGTCGTGCGCCTGGATAATTTCTTCAAACTTGCCCTGTTGTGCGGCCAGTTTATCGAAGTCGGCGTCCGGCTCGGCGTACTTGGCGTAAACTTCATCCAGACCTTTCAGTGCACTAACCACTTCGGCAACCGCTTCTTCAACGGATTCACGAACGGTATGTTCTGGGTTCAGTTTTGGTTCCTGCGGCAGGTAACCGATTTTAATGCCTGGCTGTGGGCGAGCTTCACCTTCGATATCGGTATCAATACCGGCCATGATGCGCAGCAGGGTAGATTTACCCGCACCGTTCAGACCGAGAACACCGATTTTGGCGCCCGGGAAGAAGCTCAGTGAGATGTTTTTAAGAATATGACGTTTCGGCGGAACGACTTTGCCGACACGATGCATGGTATAAACGAATTGAGCCACGTGGACTTCGCCTCTTTTATAGTGATGAATAGAGTTTTCAAAGGCGAAGTGTAGCCTTTTTCATTGCCCAATCCCAGCCAGCAGATCTCACTCGCAACAAAAGTAAAAAAGTGTCCGTGACGTGGCGCATTCTGCAATGTCTGGTTAGCATGAATTAATTAAGCGGCATGATGCTGCACAGACGTAACATGAGAAGAGGAAGAGCTTGTGGACAAAGCCAATCAATTTACCTGGCGCCTGCTGGCAGCCAGCGTATGTCTGCTGACGGTCAGTCAGGTGGCGCGAGCCGACTCCCTGGATGAGCAGCGCAATCGTTATGCGCAAATCAAGCAAGCCTGGGACAACCGACAGATGGATGTCGTAGAGCAGATGATGCCCGGCCTGAAGAACTATCCTCTGTACCCGTATCTGGAATATCGTCAGATCACTGACGATCTGATGAATCAGCCCACCATTACCGTTACCAATTTTGTGCGTGCCAATCCGACACTGCCCCCTGCGCGTACGCTGCAATCGCGTTTCGTGAATGAACTGGCGCGCCGCGAAGACTGGCGCGGACTGCTGGCGTTCAGCCCGGAAAAACCGGGTACCACGGAAGCGCAATGTAACTATTACTTCGCGAAATGGAGTACCGGGCAAACCGAAGAAGCCTGGCAGGGCGCGAAAGAGCTGTGGTTGACCGGGAAAAGTCAGCCGAATGCCTGTGACAAATTATTTGGCGTATGGCGCGCCTCAGGCACTCAGGATCCGCTGGCGTATCTGGAGCGTATTCGTCTGGCGATGAAAGCCGGGAATACCGGTCTGGTGACGGCGCTGGCCGGACAGATGCCCGCGCAATACCAAACCATTGCCTCTGCGATCATCTCGCTGGCCAACGATCCGAATTCGGTGATGACTTTTGCACGTACCACCGGCGCCACGGATTTCACCCGACAGATGGCGGCGGTCGCCTTTGCCAGCGTGGCGCGTCAGGATGTGGAAAACGCCCGCCTGATGATCCCGTCCCTGGTGCAGGCGCAACAGCTCAATGACGAGCAAACCCAGGAACTGCGCGACATTGTTGCCTGGCGCCTGATGGGCAATGACGTCACCGACGAGCAGGCCAAATGGCGTGATGATGCGATTATGCGCTCCAATTCCACCTCGCTTGTGGAGCGTCGCGTGCGCATGGCGCTGGGAACCGGCGATCGTCGTGGCCTGAATACCTGGCTGGCACGTCTGCCAATGGAAGCAAAAGAAAAAGACGAGTGGCGCTACTGGCAGGCTGATCTGCTGCTGGAGCGCGGACGTGATGCGGAAGCCAAAGAGATCCTGCACCAGCTCATGCAGCAGCGTGGTTTCTATCCGATGGTGGCGGCACAGCGCCTGGGCGAAGAGTACGAGCTGAAAGTGGATAAAGCGCCAGCGAACGTTGATTCTGCGCTGACTCAGGGGCCAGAAATGGCACGCGTACGCGAGCTAATGTACTGGAACATGGATAATACCGCGCGCAGTGAATGGGCGAATCTGGTTACCAGCCGTACCAAGTCCGAGCAGGCTCAGTTGGCACGTTACGCGTTCAACAATCACTGGTGGGATCTGAGCGTTCAGGCGACGATCGCCGGTAAGCTGTGGGATCATCTGGAAGAGCGCTTCCCATTGGCCTATAAAGACCTGTTTACCCGTTACACCAGCGGCAAGGATATTCAACCAAGCTATGCGATGGCGATAGCGCGTCAGGAAAGCGCCTGGAACCCGAAAGTGAAATCACCGGTCGGCGCCAGCGGGCTGATGCAGATTATGCCAGGCACGGCGACGCATACGGTGAAAATGTTCTCGATTCCAGGTTACAGCAGTCCGAGCCAGCTACTGGATCCTGATACCAACATCAACATTGGTACCAGCTATTTGCAGTACGTATATCAGCAATTCGGCAATAACCGCATCTTTGCGTCGGCAGCCTATAACGCCGGTCCGGGGCGCGTTCGCACCTGGCTTGGCAATAGCGCTGGCCGCATTGATGCTGTGGCGTTTGTCGAAAGTATTCCATTCTCAGAGACGCGTGGTTACGTGAAGAATGTGCTGGCTTATGATGCGTACTATCGCTATTTCCTCGGCGATAAACCGGAGTTGATGAGCGACGCAGAATGGCAACGTCGTTACTGATCGTGTCGATTGTGTTATGCTATCGTACTCGTTAAAGAGTACAAAAGGGGGAAGCAAGCACGCTTCCCCCGCAACGATGGCGATATCTTATGACTCAGCAATCACCCTATTCAGCAGAGATGGCAGAACAACGTCACCAGGAGTGGTTACGTTTTGTCGATCTGCTTAAACACGCCTATGAACAAGATTTACACCTGCCACTGCTCAATTTGATGTTAACGCCGGATGAACGCGAAGCGTTGGGCACGCGTGTGCGTATCATTGAAGAGCTGTTGCGCGGCGAGATGAGCCAGCGTGAGCTTAAAAACGAGCTCGGGGCGGGGATTGCCACTATTACGCGAGGGTCGAACAGCCTCAAATCCGCACCGGTGGATTTGCGTCAGTGGCTGGAGCAGGTGTTGCTGAAAAGTGTCTGATTTTCTCGTAGGCCGGATAAGGCGAAGCCGCCATCCGGCAATGGTGCGCGCTGCTTGCCTGATGGCGCAACGCTTATCAGGCCTACAAATTACAATGACTCATCGTATATCGCGTTATGAAACGGGCTGAGCGCCAGAATCACCGCCTGGTGATAAACGCTTGAGCGCGTCAGCTTGCCCGCGGTAAAAACGCCGATTGCGCCTTCTTTACGGCCAATCTCATCAATACCTGTATAGTCCGACATCACCGGGCCGAGTGCTTCACCTTTACGGACTCTGTCGAGAATGACAGTAGGCAATGGCAGCGTGGCTGAACGAGCTTCACCGCGCTGAACGCCGTTATCAATCACCACCCAACTAAAGGTGGCGTCATCGTCAATTCCTGCTTCAATGGCGACCCAGAAATCAGCCTGCGGGTGCAGGCGGCGAGCGTTATCAACGCGATTTCGTGCGCCAGTGCGCGTTTCCTGGTTTCCGAAAGGTTGTTCCGGCACGCCACTCTCGACGGCGACGGGTTCAATATGGCAGGATCCTTCCCCGAAAATCTCTTCAAATGCCCGCAGAATTGCCTGAATTTTGGCAGGATTGGTGGTCGCAGAGATAACCTTGTGCATAATTAAGCTCAGTTTGAAAATTCATCGCATCGCAGTATAACGGAAAAAAAGCATGTTACAGGTATACCTTGTTCGCCATGGCGAAACGCAGTGGAACGCCGAGCGACGTATTCAAGGCCAGTCAGACAGCCCACTAACCGCTAAAGGTGAACAACAAGCCATGCAGGTGGGAGAACGCGCCCGCTCGTTTGGTATTACGCATGTCATCAGTAGCGATCTTGGTCGTACACGACGCACCGCAGAAATCATCGCCCAGGCCTGCGGCTGTGATATCACCTATGATTCTCGTCTGCGTGAGCTGAATATGGGGGTGCTGGAAAAACGTCACATCGATACGCTGACGCCAGAGGAAGAGGGCTGGCGTCGCCAGTTGGTGAACGGCACGGTGGATGGTCGTATTCCGGAAGGGGAATCGATGCAGGAGCTGAGCGATCGCGTCAATGCGGCGCTGGCATCCTGTCTGGAGCTGCCGCCGGGAAGTCGTCCACTGCTGGTCAGCCACGGTATCGCGCTGGGTTGCCTGGTGAGCACAATTCTGGGATTACCGGCATGGGCTGAACGTCGCTTGCGTCTGCGCAACTGTTCAATTTCTCGCGTTGATTACCAGGAAAGCTTATGGCTGGCGCCGGGATGGGTCGTTGAAACGGCAGGGGACATCTCACATCTGGACGCCCCTGCGTTGGATGAACTACAGCGCTAGCGGCGAATCGGAATCAGGAATTCGCAGCGCAGGTTGATCGGGCGATCTCCCGCTTTGGCATCTTCTGCCGGGTAGTATCGCTCGATATCCTGTCCTTTGCGGCGCGTCAGGTTCAGCATCGGCATGCATGTGCCGTAAACCGTCAGGATAAACTCTTGCACGCCGGTTCCCAGCCCTTCGTAGGTAAACATCACGTACTCGCCACCCTGTAACAGGATAGGCTGCGCCGACGGCACATAGCCATTGGCCTGTTCCGGCGTCAGTGCTGTGGTGTAAAACACTTCCTGTTCGTCATCTTTTTCAATGCTCGGACGCGTTTCGTTAAGCCCGTACAGCACTGGCGGGATCGCCGGAGCCTGAGCAAGGAAGTCGCGCCAGAACTGAATACGCATTTCATGACGGAAATCTGAAATCTGTTCCAGCGAGCAGGAATAGCTTTGCGTGGTGCCGAGCAGTTGCGTATCTTCCAGCGTAACGAACTCGTGCGCAGGCATTGTAAATTCACCCAGTCGCATTGGCGGGCGAATACCGAATGCGCTCCATTCCGGTGAACGGCGATACAGCGCTGGTGTCTGCGAAAATTGTTTCTTGAATGCGCGAGTAAAAGTTTGTTGAGAGTCGAAGCGATATTGCAGCGCAATATCCAAAATTGGACGCGCAGTCAGGCGCAGCGCCACTGCGGATTTCGATAAACGACGGGCGCGGATATAGGCGCCAATAGCATGGCCCGTCACGTCCTTAAACATTCTCTGCAGGTGCCACTTGGAATAGCCCGCTTTTGCCGCCACATTGTCAAGCGACAAAGGCTGATCCAGATGACCTTCCAGCCAGATTAATAGGTCGCGAATAATGCCAGCCTGATCCATAAAATATCCTCATCCTTTCAACAACGAGTACCTGACGTCAGGTATGAGGATAATAGCATTTTTTGCTGTTTTAGCATTCAGTGTTTTTTTTGCTCATAAGTGCTTTTTTCGGACATACGAAAGCGTGATTATTGTAATCCTGTGATCTGTATACATTTTATCTTAGAATGTTTAATAATTACGCAGAACAACTTTTAAGAATGGTAACAATATGAAATATAAGAGCTTAGTCATTTCCTCAATTCTGCTGATGTTGGCGCAGGTCGCCCATGCGGAGCAGATTGGATCTGTCGATACGGTGTTCAAAATGTTTGGGCCGGATCATAAAATTGTGGTCGAAGCGTTTGACGATCCGGATGTTACCAATGTGACCTGTTACGTGAGTCGTGCGAAGACCGGCGGCATCAAAGGTGGACTGGGGCTGGCGGAAGATACCTCCGATGCCGCCATCTCTTGCCAGCAGGTTGGGCCGGTAGAACTGAGCGACAGAATCAAGAACGGTAAAGCTCAGGGCGAAGTGGTATTTAAGAAACGTACCTCGCTGGTGTTTAAATCTTTACAGGTCGTGCGTTTTTACGATGCGAAACGTAATGCGCTGGCCTATCTGGCCTATTCAGATAAAGTTGTCGATGGATCGCCCAAAAATGCCATCAGTGCGGTACCCATCATGCCGTGGCGGCAATAACAAGGAAGCACAATGCAACAGCCGTTGATCTGGTTGGTTGAGGATGAGCAGGGAATCGCTGATACGCTTATCTACATGCTGCAACAGGAAGGGTTTAGCGTAGAGGCGTTTGAGCGCGGATTTCCAGTGCTGGAGAAATCTCGCCAGCAATGCCCTGATGCCATCATTCTGGATGTCGGGCTACCGGATATCAGCGGTTTTGAACTGTGCCGACGTTTACTGGAACGCCACCCGGCGTTGCCGATCCTCTTTCTGACCGCGCGCAGCGATGAAGTGGATCGCCTGTTGGGGCTGGAAATTGGCGCAGATGACTATGTTGCCAAGCCTTTCTCGCCGCGCGAGGTGTGCGCTCGTGTGCGTACGCTGCTGCGGCGGGTGCAAAAATTCTCCACGCCTTCATCGACGACACGCTGTGGGGATTTTGAACTTAATGAGCTGGCCGCGCAGATTACCTGGTTCAGCATGCCGTTGAACCTGACGCGTTATGAATTCCTGCTGCTGAAAACATTGCTGATGTCGCCGGGACGTATTTACTCTCGCCAGCAGCTGATGGATTTAGTCTGGGCAGACGCGCAGGATACCTTTGACAGAACGGTTGATACTCACATCAAAACGCTGCGCGCCAAGCTGCGGGCTATCAATCCGGAGCTTTCCCCCATCAATACACATCGCGGTATGGGATACAGCCTGAGGAATTGCTGATGCGCATTGGCATGCGTTTGCTGCTCGGCTATTTTCTGATTGTCGCGGTCGCCGCCTGGTTTGTTCTGTCGATCTTTGTGCAGGAAATTAAGCCAGGCGTTCGTCGGGCGACCGAAGGTACTTTAATTGATACCGCCACGCTGCTGGCTGCGCTGGCGCGTGATGACGTGCTCTCTGACTCACCGGCTAACGGCAAGCTGGCGCAGGCATTTGCGCAGCTGCATAACCGCCCATTTAATGCCAACATCAGCGGCATTAACAAAGTGCGTAATGAATACCATGTCTACATGACGGACGCGCAGGGCAAGGTGTTGTTTGATTCAGCTAACCAGGCCGTCGGTCAGGACTACTCCCGCTGGAACGATGTGTGGTTAACGCTGCGTGGGCAGTATGGCGCCCGCAGCACGCCGCAAAACCCGAACGATCCGGAAAGCTCTGTGATGTACGTTGCCGCGCCGATCGTAGATGGTGGTCGTATTATCGGTGTGCTCAGTGTCGGCAAACCAAATGCGGCGATGGCACCGGTGATTAAGCGCAGTGAACGGCGAATGCTGTGGGCCAGCGCCGTATTGCTGGGTATTGCCCTGGTGATTGGCTTCGGGATGGTATGGTGGATAAACCGATCTATTGCCCGGCTGGCGCGTTATGCCGACTCCGTTACCGAGAATCGCCCCGTCCCACTGCCTGATTTAGGCAGCAGCGAGTTACGCAAACTGGCGCAGGCGCTGGAAAGTATGCGCCTGAAGCTCGAAGGCAAGAACTACATTGAGCAGTATGTCTACGCGTTAACGCATGAGCTGAAAAGTCCGCTGGCGGCCATTCGTGGCGCGGCAGAAATATTGCGCGAAGGCCCGCCGCCAAACGTGGTAGCGCGTTTTACCGATAATATTCTGACGCAAAATGCGCGTATGCAGGCGCTGGTCGAAACTTTGCTGTGCCAGGCGCGACTGGAGAATCGACAGGACATTACGTTGACGGCGGTGGAGGTAGATACGCTTTTTGCTCAGCTCAAAGAGGCGCGTAGCGTGCAGCTGGCGGCAAAAAACATTACGCTGACCATTCTGCCTTCATCGCTTAGCGTCGCTGCCGATCCCGCGTTACTGGAGCAGGCATTGGGGAACTTGCTCGACAACGCTATCGACTTCACGCCACAGGGCGGGACGATTACGTTGAGCGCGCATCAGCAGAAGGAGCTGGTCACATTGCAGGTCACCGACAGCGGTAGCGGGATCCCTGATTTTGCGTTGCCGCGTATTTTTGAGCGCTTCTACTCGCTGCCTCGCGAGAATGGACACAAGAGCAGCGGTTTGGGGCTGGCGTTTGTCAGTGAAGTTGCACGACTGCATGAAGGTACGGTGACATTATCTAACCGACCAGAAGGCGGCGCCCAGGCCTCGTTTACGCTTCACCGTCACTTCACATAACTTCAAATTCTCCGCACATAGCTGTTCTACCTTACTGATATTGCAAAGGAGAACGCTATGTTTAAATCACCCCTGTTTTGGAAAATTGTCACCTTAGGCGGCGCCATATTACTGCTGTTAATACCACTGACGATGGTCAGGCAGATAATCGTTGAGCGATCGGATTATCGTGATGAAGTCGAAGATGCTATTCGTCAGAGCACCAGCGGGCCGCAAAAGATGGTCGGGCCGCTGATTGCCGTCCCGGTGACGGAACTGTATATCGAGCTGGAAGGCGACAAACAGATCCAGCGTAAGCGCAGCTATATCCATTTCTGGCTGCCGGAGTCGCTGGTGGTTGAGGGGAATCAGAACGTTGAAGCGCGTAAAATCGGTATTTACGAAGGCCAGGTCTGGCACAATGACCTCTCGGTGAAGGCTGAGTTTAACGCCGAACGCTTGCGCGATTTAAACCATCCCAATGTCAGCGTCGGCAAACCGTTTATCGTGGTTGGCGTGGGGGATGCGCGCGGGATTGGTGTGGTGCAAGCGCCGCAGGTCAATGGGGAATCGCTGGCCGTTGAGCCAGGGACGGGGCTGGATGGGGGAGCTCAAGGGATCCACATTCCGCTACCTGACGCGAGCTGGGCGGAGCAAAACCTGAGCATGGTGTTGTCGTTGAATTTGAGCGGAACCGGAGATTTCTCCGTTGTTCCGGTTGGCCGTAACAGTGAAATGACTTTAACCAGCAACTGGCCGCATCCCAACTTTCTTGGGGATTTCCTCCCGGCGAAGCGCGAAATCAGCGAATCAGGATTTAAGGCCCAGTGGCAGAGCAGCTGGTTCGCGAATAACCTCGGCGAACGCTTTGATGGCGAAAAGATTGGCTGGAAGGGAATGCCTGCATTTAGCGTTGCCGTCGCCACGCCAGCGGATCAGTATCAGTTAACGGACAGGGCTACCAAGTATGCCATCCTGCTGATTGTACTGACCTTTATGTCTTTCTTCGTGCTTGAAAGTATGACCAGCCTGCGTCTGCACCCGATGCAGTATCTGCTGGTGGGGCTATCGCTGGTGATGTTTTATCTGCTGCTGCTGGCATTGTCTGAGCACATTGGGTTTACGGCGGCGTGGATTACGGCAAGCCTGGTAGGCGCGTTAATGAACGGGGTGTATCTGCAGGCGATATTACAGAGTTGGCGGAACAGTATTTTATTCACCGTGGCGCTGCTGGGGTTGGATGGGGTGATGTGGGTGCTGCTACGTTCACAGGACAGCTCTTTACTGCTGGGAACCGGCGTGCTGTTGGTCGCGTTGTGTGGCGTGATGTTCCTGACGCGTCATCTTGACTGGCACTCGCTGGCACAGCCAAAACCAAAGCCGACAGAAATTCCGGAGCCTCTGCCTGCGCAGAGTGACGAGTTTCGCTTATGGAAATAGGGCGGTGGGGAAATGAAAAACGGCGCATAATGCGCCGTTTTTTTACCTGTAAGGATTGAATTAATCCTGCAGGTCGCCGCAGAAACGGTAGCCTTCACCGTGAATGGTGGCGATGATTTCTGGCGTATCCGGCGTTGATTCGAAATGTTTACGAATGCGGCGGATAGTCACGTCAACGGTACGGTCATGCGGCTTCAGTTCGCGACCGGTCATTTTTTTCAGCAGTTCTGCGCGAGACTGGATTTTGCCCGGATTCTCACAGAAGTGAAGCATGGCACGGAATTCGCTGCGTGGCAGTTTATACTGCTCGCCGTCAGGACCAATCAGAGAGCGGCTGTTGATGTCCAGCTCCCAGCCGTTGAACTTGTAGCTTTCGACGCTACGGCGTTCTTCGCTGACAGTACCCAGGTTCATGGTACGGGACAGCAGGTTACGAGCACGGATAGTCAGTTCGCGCGGGTTAAACGGCTTGGTGATGTAATCGTCTGCGCCGATTTCGAGGCCGAGAATTTTATCGACCTCGTTATCACGGCCCGTCAGGAACATCAGCGCAACGTTAGCTTGTTCGCGAAGTTCGCGCGCTAACAGGAGGCCATTTTTCCCAGGCAGATTGATATCCATAATCACAAGGTTGATGTCATATTCAGAGAGAATCTGATGCATTTCCGCGCCATCTGTCGCTTCGAATACATCATAGCCTTCTGCTTCGAAAATGCTTTTCAACGTGTTGCGTGTTACTAACTCGTCTTCAACGATAAGAATGTGCGGGGTCTGCATGTTTGCTACCTAAATTGCCAACTAAATCGAAACAGGAAGTACAAAAGTCCCTGACCTGCCTGATGCATGCCGTAAATTAACATGATCGGCGTAACATGACTAAAGTACGTAATTGCGTTCTTGATGCACTTTCCATCAACGTCAACAACATCATTAGCTTGGTCGTGGGTAGTTTCCCTCTGGACCCGACAGTGTCAAAAACGGCTGTCATCCTAACCATTTTAACAGCAACATAACAGGCTAAGACATGCCGGACACCCAATAAAACTACGCTTCGTTGACATATATCAAGTTCAATTGTAGCACGTTAACAGTTTGATGAAATCAACGTATCCAAATGTTTGCTTTCATCACAAAATTGCAATATTACAACTAGTTGCACGAGCTAATTAATAAATGTAATGAATCCAACCAATGCGATCCATTTTAAAATAAATTATCATGGATAAACAGAGGGATATACAACTTTTGTTAACATAAAAAGCAATAGTACAGTTTGGAAATAGTTTAGCATTTTTTACCGGATGCGAAATCCTTTTTCAGTGACTTCTGTTAAAAAAATGTAAATTTGCGCTGCGTAATATGTTGACGTGCGTCACATTATTACTTGCAGACTGACCAAAAAGAGTATCGAAATGCGTTTAACAATTATTCTGGTTGCCCCTGCCAGAGCGGAAAATATTGGTGCGGCTGCCCGTGCGATGAAGACCATGGGATTCACTCAATTACGTATCGTTGACAGCGAGGCGCACCTGGAACCCGCCACGCGATGGGTCGCGCATGGATCGGGCGACATTATTGATAATATTAACGTTTTTCCAACGTTAGCCGATGCGCTTCACGACGTTGATTTTACCGTTGCGACCACCGCGCGTAGCCGGGCGAAGTTCCATTATTACGCCACCCCGGTCGAACTGGTTCCCCTGTTACAGGAGAAATCCACGTGGATGGAACATGCAGCGCTGGTGTTTGGTCGTGAAGATTCGGGGCTGACCAATGAAGAATTAGCGCTGGCAGATGTACTCACTGGTGTACCGATGGTCGCTGACTATCCTTCACTCAATTTGGGGCAGGCGGTGATGGTGTATTGCTATCAATTAGCAGGTTTAATACAACAACCGGCCAAAAACGTTGAGGTGACGGATGAGCTTCAGCTGCAGGCATTGCGCGCACGCGTTTTGCGTTTATTAGCCACGCTGAACGTTTCTGACGACATCAAGCTGACGGACTGGTTGCAACAGCGAATGGGTCTGTTGGGGCAGCGAGACACGGCAATGTTGCACCGTTTTTTACATGATATTGAAAAAAACATCACAAAATAAAATGTTGAACAATTTTTGTTGTGTAGTGTTTTGTTCTTGGTTCAAGTGGGCTCGACATGCTGTATTGGTTGAAAGTAAAAGGGCAAGCAGTTGCTCATGAACAAGTTTCGGAATGTGATCAATTTAAAAATTTATTGACTTAGGTCAGCAGATACTTTAACCCTAAAAGAATACAGGACAGATAATAAATAATTACAGAGCACACAACATCATGAAACGCATCAGCATCACCATTACTACAACCATCACCATTACCACAGGTAACGGTGCGGGCTGACGCGTACAGGAAACACAAGAAAAAGCCCGCACCTAAACAGTGCGGGCTTTTTTTTCGACCAAAGGCAATGAGGTAAACCATGCGAGTGTTGAAGTTCGGCGGTACATCAGTGGCAAATGCAGAGCGCTTTCTGCGGGTTGCCGATATTCTGGAAAGCAATGCCAGACAGGGGCAGGTCGCGACCGTTCTCTCTGCCCCCGCAAAAATTACCAACCATCTGGTGGCAATGATTGAGAAGACCATCGGTGGTCAGGATGCTTTAGCTAATATCAGCGACGCCGAACGCATTTTCTCCGAGCTGCTGGTGGGTCTTGCCGCCGAGCAACCAGTTTTTCCGCTGGCGCAGCTCAAAGCCTTTGTTGAACAAGAATTTGCCCAGATTAAGCACGTCCTGCACGGCATCAGCCTGCTGGGACAGTGCCCGGACAGTATCAATGCCGCGCTTATCTGCCGTGGTGAAAAAATGTCGATTGCTATCATGGCCGGCCTGTTGGAAGCACGCGGGCATAACGTAACGGTCATCGACCCGGTGGAGAAATTGCTGGCTGTCGGCCATTACCTCGAATCTACCGTTGATATCGCCGAATCTACGCGCCGCATCGCCGCCAGCCGTATTCCTGCGGACCACATGATTCTGATGGCAGGGTTTACCGCTGGAAATGAAAAAGGTGAGTTAGTGGTGTTGGGGCGTAATGGCTCTGACTACTCTGCCGCCGTACTGGCCGCCTGTTTGCGTGCCGATTGTTGTGAAATCTGGACCGATGTCGACGGTGTATATACTTGCGATCCGCGTCAGGTACCCGACGCCCGACTGCTTAAGTCGATGTCTTATCAGGAAGCGATGGAGCTTTCTTACTTCGGCGCTAAAGTGCTGCACCCGCGCACCATTACCCCTATTGCCCAGTTCCAGATCCCGTGCCTGATTAAAAATACCGGCAATCCGCAAGCGCCCGGTACGCTGATCGGTGCCAGCAGTGATGACGATGATTTGCCGGTAAAAGGTATTTCTAACCTCAATAACATGGCGATGTTTAGCGTTTCCGGCCCTGGAATGAAAGGCATGGTGGGCATGGCGGCGCGCGTTTTTGCCGCCATGTCGCGTGCGGGCATCTCGGTAGTGCTGATCACCCAATCCTCTTCTGAATACAGTATCAGTTTCTGCGTCCCGCAGGGCGACTGCGCGCGTGCGCAACGCGCCATGCAGGATGAATTCTACCTCGAGCTGAAAGAAGGCCTGCTGGAGCCGTTGGCGGTGACTGAGCGTCTGGCCATCATCTCTGTTGTTGGCGATGGTATGCGCACCCTGCGCGGCATCTCGGCGAAGTTCTTTGCCGCGCTGGCTCGGGCGAACATCAATATTGTAGCGATCGCCCAGGGCTCGTCTGAGCGTTCTATTTCGGTGGTGGTGAATAACGATGACGCGACCACCGGCGTACGCGTGACCCATCAGATGCTGTTCAACACCGACCAGGTGATTGAAGTGTTTGTGATTGGCGTAGGCGGCGTGGGCGGTGCGCTGCTGGAGCAGCTTAAACGTCAGCAAACCTGGCTCAAAAAGAAGCATATCGATCTGCGCGTGTGCGGCGTGGCGAACTCGAAGGCCCTGCTGACCAACGTCCACGGTCTGAATCTGGAAAACTGGCAGTCGGAGCTGGAGAGCGCGAAAGAGCCTTTCAACCTTGGGCGCTTAATTCGTCTGGTGAAAGAATACCATCTGCTCAATCCGGTGATTGTCGACTGTACGTCAAGCCAGGCGGTAGCGGATCAATATGCCGACTTCTTGCGTGAAGGCTTCCACGTGGTTACGCCGAACAAAAAGGCCAACACGTCGTCGATGGATTACTATCATCAGCTGCGTTTTGCCGCCGCGAAGTCTCGTCGTAAATTCCTGTACGACACCAACGTGGGCGCGGGCTTGCCGGTTATTGAAAACCTGCAAAATCTGCTCAGCGCAGGTGATGAACTGCAACGTTTTTCAGGCATCCTTTCTGGCTCACTGTCGTTTATTTTCGGCAAGCTGGATGAAGGCATGAGCTTCTCGCAGGCCACCACCCTGGCGCGTGAGATGGGCTATACCGAACCCGATCCGCGTGACGATCTTTCCGGTACGGACGTGGCGCGTAAGCTGCTGATCCTGGCCCGTGAAACTGGTCGTGAGCTGGAGCTTTCTGACATTGTCATTGAGCCGGTCCTGCCAAAAGAGTTTGATGACTCCGGTGATGTTTCCGCGTTTATGGCGAAATTGTCGCAGCTGGATGACGTCTTTGCCGCGCGCGTGGCGAAAGCCCGTGATGAGGGAAAAGTATTGCGCTATGTTGGCAATATCGAAGAGGACGGCGTTTGTCGCGTGAAAATTGATGCAGTAGACGGCAACGATCCGCTGTTTAAAGTGAAAAACGGTGAAAACGCGCTGGCGTTCTATAGCCACTATTATCAGCCGTTACCGTTGGTTCTGCGCGGATATGGCGCGGGTAACGATGTGACGGCGGCGGGCGTCTTTGCCGACCTGCTACGCACCCTTTCATGGAAGTTAGGAGTCTGACATGGTGAGAGTTTATGCCCCGGCTTCCAGTGCCAATATGAGCGTCGGGTTTGATGTGCTCGGTGCAGCGGTAACGCCGGTGGACGGTTCGCTGTTGGGTGATGTGGTGTCCGTTGAGGCGGCTGACCAGTTCAGCCTGAACAACCTTGGGCGCTTTGCCAACAAACTGCCGCCTGAGCCGCGAGAAAACATTGTCTACCAGTGCTGGGAGCGATTCTGTCAGGAGCTGGGTAAAAGCGTTCCGGTGGCGATGACGCTGGAAAAAAATATGCCGATTGGCTCCGGGTTAGGCTCCAGCGCCTGTTCCGTCGTGGCGGCGCTGGTCGCTATGAACGAACACTGCGGTAAGCCGCTCAACGATACGCGCCTGTTAGCGATAATGGGCGAACTTGAAGGGCGTATCTCCGGCAGTATTCATTACGATAACGTCGCCCCGTGCTTTTTGGGCGGTATGCAGTTAATGATTGAAGAAAACGGCATTATTAGCCAGCAGGTGCCAGGCTTTGATGAGTGGCTGTGGGTACTGGCGTATCCAGGGATTAAAGTGTCGACGGCTGAAGCGCGGGCGATTCTCCCAGCGCAGTATCGCCGTCAGGACTGTATCGCTCACGGGCGGCATCTGGCGGGATTCATCCATGCCTGCTATTCCCGTCAGCCTCTTCTGGCCGCGAAGCTGATGAAAGATGTCATTGCTGAGCCGTATCGTACCCGCTTGCTGCCAGGCTTTAGCCAGGCGCGTCAGGCGGTCGCAGAAATTGGCGCACTGGCCAGCGGTATATCTGGGTCCGGGCCGACGCTGTTCGCTTTGTGCGATAAGCCGGATACGGCACAGCGCGTAGCAGATTGGCTGGGTAAAAATTACCTGCAAAATCAGGAAGGCTTTGTTCATATTTGCCGGCTGGACACGGCGGGCGCACGGGTACTGGGATAATCAATGAAACTGTATAATCTGAAAGATCACAACGAACAGGTCAGCTTTGCACAGGCTGTTACGCAAGGACTAGGCAAGAATCAGGGATTGTTTTTTCCGCACGATCTACCGGAATTCAATCTGACAGAAGTGGATGAGATGCTGAACCAGGACTTCGTTAGCCGCAGCGCGAAGATCCTGTCCGCATTTATTGGTGATGAGATCCCTCAGGAAATTCTGGAAGAGCGCGTGCGTGCGGCATTTGCCTTTCCGGCTCCGGTTGCCCAGGTTGCCGCGGATGTCGGCTGTCTGGAACTGTTCCACGGCCCTACGCTTGCATTTAAAGACTTTGGCGGGCGCTTTATGGCGCAGATGCTGACGCACATCAGTGGCGACAAACCGGTAACGATTCTGACGGCGACTTCCGGAGACACCGGGGCGGCGGTTGCGCATGCCTTTTATGGCCTGAAAAATGTGCGCGTGGTGATCCTCTATCCGAACGGCAAGATCAGCCCATTACAGGAAAAACTGTTCTGTACGCTGGGCGGTAACATTGAAACTGTGGCGATTGATGGCGATTTTGATGCCTGCCAGGCGCTGGTGAAACAGGCGTTTGATGACGAAGAGCTGAAGGTGGCTCTGGGACTGAACTCGGCTAACTCAATTAACATCAGCCGTCTGTTGGCGCAAATCTGTTACTACTTTGAGGCTGTGGCCCAACTGCCGCAAGAGGCGCGTAATCAACTGGTGATTTCCGTTCCCAGCGGTAACTTTGGCGATCTGACCGCCGGGCTGCTGGCGAAATCACTAGGCTTGCCGGTGAAGCGTTTTATCGCGGCGACTAACGTTAACGATACGGTTCCGCGCTTCCTTGCAGAAGGTGAGTGGGCGCCGAAAGCGACCCAGGCAACGTTGTCGAATGCGATGGATGTCAGCCAGCCGAACAACTGGCCGCGCGTGGAAGAACTGTTCCGCCGTAAAATCTGGCGTCTGAATGAGCTGGGTTATGCCGCTGTTGACGATGCGACGACTCAGGACACGATGCGTGAGTTACATGAGATAGGCTACACCTCAGAACCGCATGCGGCGGTGGCTTACCGAGCGCTGCGTGACCAACTGAATCCTGGCGAGTACGGCCTGTTCCTTGGTACTGCGCATCCGGCGAAGTTTAAAGAAAGCGTTGAAGAGATTCTTGACCTGACGCTGGCGTTGCCAAAAGAACTGGCGGAACGTGCGGACCTGCCGCTGCTTTCTCATCACCTGCCAGCTGATTTTGCTGAACTGCGCAAGCTGATGATGACCCGCGGTTAACGGTTGTGCCCGCTGGCGCTTTGCATAGCGGGCCGACAAAACCTGTAGGCCGGATAAGGCGTTAGCCGTCATCCGGCCTTTTTACTATTGCTCGTGGCGTTTAAACACCAGTTCGCCGTTTCCTGATGCTTCTTCATCAAAGAAGTAGCCTTCGCTGTTAAATGCGGTCAGCTGCTCCGGTTGCGTTAAGCGGTTCTCAATAATGTAGCGACTCATCAGGCCGCGCGCTTTTTTGGCATAGAAGCTGATGACTTTAAACTTACCGTTCTTCTCGTCGAGGAAGACCGGTTTGATAAGCTCAGCGTTGAGTTTTTTCGGCTTCACGGATTTAAAATACTCATCCGAGGCGAGGTTGATCACCACGCTGTCGCCTTGCGCTTCCAGCGCTTCGTTAAGTTTATCGGTGATGGTATCTCCCCAGAACTGGTAGAGATCTTTACCCTTCGCATTGGCCAGACGAATGCCCATCTCCAGACGGTATGGCTGCATCAAATCCAGCGGACGCAAAACGCCGTACAACCCGGACAGCATCCGTAAATGCTGTTGAGCGAAGTCGAAATCCGCCTCGCTGAAGGTTTCAGCCTGCAACCCTGTATAGACGTCGCCTTTAAACGCCAGAATGGCCTGACGTGCATTGTCCGGCGTGAAGTCAGGCTGCCAGTCATGGAAACGGGTGGCGTTCAGATCCGCCAGCTTGTCGCTAATCCCCATCAGCTTGCCAATCTGCGGTGCAGAGAGCTGGCGTGCCACGTGAATAAGCTGCTGAGAGTGATCCAGCAACTCGGGCAGCGTATGACGTGTCGTTGCCAGCGGGCTTTGGTAGTCGAGCGTTTTTGCAGGTGAAATCAGAATCAGCATATCCAGTCCTTGCAGGAAATTTACTGCGACTTTAGCAAAAAAAACGACTGAATTGATCGATGGTTGCGATTGCCGCGCTATTCGCGCGGCGTTTCATCCCAGCTATCGGGTGCAAGCTGTTGTCTGATATCAGGATAACGGCGCGGATCGAATTCCGGGCGCACCCCGAGTTTTCGCTGGCGCAGATAGTCGCTGGCGATGGTATGTACAACCGGAGAAAGCAGCAGAATCGCCGTCAGGTTAGTAATGGCCATACAGGCCATGATGATGTCCGCAAGTTGCCAGACCAGCGGAAAACTGATTAACGTACCGCCAATGACGGTGCAAACGGTGGCAATACGTAATAACCAGATAACCCGGATGTTGTCCAGTTTCAGGAAAATGAGGTTGTTTTCCGCATAAATGTAGTTGGCGACGATAGAGCTAAAGGCAAACAGAATCACTATTAAGGCAACGAATCCGGCCCCCCATTCACCCGTCAGCGAGACCATGGCTCGTTGCAGCAACTGGATGCCTTCCATTGGCACATAAGTGGTGCCATTACCCGCCAGTAAAATGATCATTGCGCTGGCCGTACAAAGAATTAGCGTATCGCCCAATACACCAATCATTTGCACAATGCCTTGTGCTGCAGGGTGTGGCGGCCAGGATGCTGCCGAGGCAGCTGCGTTCGGAGTTGAGCCCATTCCGGCTTCATTAGAGAACATACCGCGCTGAAAACCGCTGGCAATGGCCTGGCTTAGCGTATACCCGGCTGCACCGGCCGCGGCTTCCTGCCAACCAAAGGCGCTTTTTATGATGGTCATGATAATGCCGGGGAGCTGTCCGAAATGCCAAAGGCAGATGACGAGGCTACAACCGATCCACAGCAGCGCCATCATCGGAACAAACCATTGCATCAGGCGGGCAACGCCTTTAATGCCGCCGACAATGACCAGTAATGACACTATTGCCAGTGCGATACCGGAGAAGAGGGGAGGGATGTCAAAAGCAAAGGTCAACGCACGAGAGACTGAGTTTGCCTGCACGCTGTTAAAAATCAGGCCATAGGCAATGAGTAAAAAGATGGCAAACAGTACGCCCATCCAGCGCATGCCCAATCCACGGGCCATATACCATGCAGGACCGCCGCGAAACTGTCCCTTGCTGTCGCGCTCTTTATACAGCTGGGCAAGGGAACATTCGGCGAATGAGGTTGCCATACCAATGACCGCCGAGACCCACATCCAGAAAATGGCTCCTGCGCCGCCGGCGGCGATCGCCAACGCCACACCCGCCAGATTCCCGCTACCGACGCGCGCGGCAAGACTGGTGCACAGAGCCTGAAAAGAAGTTAAACCGCCCGGCTGCGGGCTGATGCTGTTTTTAAGACTTTTGCCAAACTGGCGAATATAGCGGAACTGCACGAACCCTGTACGCCAGGTGAACCAACATCCTGCGCCAAGCAGGAGGTAGATCATCACCGATCCCCAGAGTATTTCATTAATAAATGAGAAAAAATCAGGCATTAACATCCCTCTTGTTGATGCCGGTAAGCGCGAATAATCCCGTGTAAGCGCTACCAATTATCGACCAGTATATACCTTATAAGGTGATTGATTGCGGGAGTTTACCATAACAATGGGTATATCCTTAATTGCGCATCACGAGCTGTGAGATGCGTAATCAGGGCTGAGCGGCGGGTCGGACAATCCAGGCGGTTGCGCTGAGAGTGCGTCGTGCTATCATCAGGGAAGATCGGTTACATCCCCCTAACAAGCTGTTTAAAGAGAATCGCTATCATGACGGACAAATTGACCTCCCTTCGTCAGTTCACCACAGTAGTGGCCGACACCGGAGACATCGCGGCAATGAAGCTGTATCAGCCTCAGGATGCCACAACTAACCCTTCTCTCATTCTTAACGCAGCGCAGATCCCAGAATACCGCAAGCTGATTGATGACGCTGTAGCCTGGGCTAAGCAGCAGAGCAACGACCGCGCACAGCAGATCGTCGACGCGACCGACAAACTGGCAGTAAATATCGGTCTGGAGATCCTGAAACTGGTTCCGGGTCGTATTTCTACTGAAGTTGACGCTCGTCTGTCCTACGACACCGACGCGTCCATCGCGAAAGCAAAACGTCTGATCAAAATGTACAACGATGCTGGCATCAGCAACGATCGCATTCTGATCAAACTGGCTTCAACCTGGCAGGGCATCCGTGCCGCTGAGCAGCTGGAAAAAGAAGGTATCAACTGTAACCTGACTCTGCTGTTCTCCTTCGCGCAGGCGCGCGCATGTGCAGAAGCTGGCGTATACCTGATTTCTCCGTTTGTTGGTCGTATTCTGGACTGGTACAAAGCCAACACTGACAAGAAAGAGTATGCACCGGCAGAAGATCCGGGTGTGGTTTCCGTAACGGAAATCTACGAGTACTACAAACAGCACGGTTACGAAACCGTGGTGATGGGTGCGAGCTTCCGTAACGTCGGCGAAATCATTGAGCTGGCAGGCTGCGATCGTCTGACGATTGCACCGGCACTGCTGAAAGAACTGGCGGAAAGCGAAGGCACTATCGAACGTAAACTGTCCTTCTCTGGTGAAGTGAAAGCGCGTCCTGCACGCATCACCGAAGCTGAGTTCCTGTGGCAGCACAACCAGGATCCGATGGCTGTAGACAAACTGGCGGACGGTATCCGTAAGTTTGCTGTAGACCAGGGTAAACTGGAAAAAATGATCGGCGATCTGCTGTAATCATTAATGCGTGGCCCTGATATGGGTCACGCTACCTCTTCTGAAACCTGTCTGTCCTTCCCTTCGCAGTGTATCATTCTGTTTAACGAGACTGTTTAAACGGAATAATCATGAATACTTTACGCATTGGCCTGGTTTCCATTTCTGACCGTGCTTCCAGCGGCGTTTACCAGGATAAAGGTATCCCGGCCCTTGAAGAGTGGTTGGCATCTGCCCTTACCACCCCTTTTGAGCTGCAAACGCGACTGATCCCGGATGAACAGGCGATCATCGAACAGACCTTATGCGAGCTGGTGGATGAAATGAGCTGTCATCTGGTGCTGACTACCGGCGGAACGGGGCCGGCCCGCCGCGATGTAACGCCTGATGCCACGCTGGCCGTAGCCGACCGCCAGATGCCGGGCTTTGGCGAGCAGATGCGCCAGATAAGCCTGCACTTTGTGCCAACGGCTATTCTCTCCCGCCAGGTTGGTGTGATTCGTAAACAGGCGTTGATTCTGAATCTGCCAGGGCAGCCGAAATCGATCAAAGAAACGCTGGAAGGCGTGAAAGATGGCGACGGTAAGGTTATCGTGCCGGGTATATTTGCAAGTGTACCGTATTGTATACAGCTGCTGGATGGGCCGTATGTGGAAACTGCACCGGCTGTTGTAGCATCTTTTCGTCCTAAAAGCGCAATCCGCGATACAAACGCCTGAAAGTAGCCCGATCGTGACATAAGTGCCAATGACAGTGGAGTATTGAATTGTTTACGATATAGTAATTTTTGCTTTACATATATCGACAGACAGATTCAATAACTCCACTGACTCATGGTTTGCTATGTCACAACACACTCGACCGCTGAATCGCCAGGATTATAAAACTCTTACGCTTGCTGCCCTCGGCGGTGCGCTTGAGTTTTATGATTTCATTATCTTCGTCTTCTTTGCCGCTGTTGTTGGCGAACTCTTCTTCCCGGCAGACATTCCTGAATGGCTACGTCAGGTGCAAACCTTCGGCATTTTTGCCGCCGGATATCTGGCGCGTCCACTGGGTGGCATCATCATGGCGCACTTTGGCGATCTGGTCGGGCGTAAGAAAATGTTCACCCTGAGCATTTTGCTGATGGCGATACCGACGCTGGCGATTGGTCTTTTGCCTACCTACGCCTCAATGGGGATCCTCGCGCCGCTGCTGTTACTCCTGATGCGCATTTTGCAAGGCGCTGCCATCGGCGGAGAAGTGCCGGGCGCGTGGGTGTTCGTGGCAGAGCACGTACCGGAGCGCCGCATCGGCATTGCCTGTGGCACGCTGACCGCCGGGCTGACGGTGGGGATTCTGCTGGGATCGGTGGTTGCGACGCTGGTGAATACCAGCCTGACGCAGCAGGCGGTGCATGACTACGGCTGGCGTATCCCGTTCTTGTTGGGTGGCGTGTTTGGGCTGGTGGCGATGTACCTGCGTCGCTGGTTGCAGGAAACGCCCATCTTCCTCGAAATGCAGCAGCGTAAAGCGCTGGCGCAAGAGCTACCGGTGAAGTCGGTGGTGAGCAAACATAAAAAAGCGGTGGTCATTTCCATGCTGCTGACCTGGCTGTTATCGGCCGGGATTGTGGTGGTGATCCTGATGTCGCCAGTCTGGTTGCAGAAGCAGTATGGTTTTGCACCGGCGTTGACGTTACAAGCCAACAGTGTCGCGACCATTATGCTGTGCGTCGGCTGTCTGCTGGCCGGGTTTATTGTCGACCGGGTCGGCGCCAGCAAAACCTTTATTGTCGGCAGCCTGCTGCTGGCCTGTTCAAGCTGGTTTTTCTATCATCTGACCGGCAGCCATCCTCAGCACTTGTTCTTGCTATATGGGCTGGTAGGGTTGTGCGTTGGCGTGGTGGGGGCTGTGCCTTATGTGATGGTGCGGGCGTTTCCGGCGGAGGTCCGCTTTACCGGAATCTCCTTTTCTTACAACGTGTCGTACGCCATTTTTGGTGGTCTGACACCAATAGCCGTGACGATGTTAATGAGCGTGTCGCCAATGGCTCCGGCCTGGTATGTGCTGGCGTTATCGCTGGTGGGGCTAGGTCTGGGGATTTGGCTGCGACAGGATATTTATCATCGCGATACAAGCGTGCAGGGAGAGTTACAGCGCTTGTAAGGAATATCCCCCCGTCCGGGGGGATAGCGTCAGATTAGTGCGCTTCACCGATCGGCAGGATGGTACGGCCAAACTGTTCGTTCAGCACTTCACCCATCGCCAGGTAAATGGCGCTTGCGCCACACACTAAGCCAATCCAGCCAGCAACGTGAATGATCGCTTCGTTACCTGCAATGTTGCCGACCGCCAGCAGTGCGAACAGCACTGTCAGGCTCAGGAAGACAAACTGCAACGCGCGGTTAGCTTTCAGCGTGCCGAAGAACATGAACAGTGTAAACACGCCCCACAGACCCAGGTATACGCCCAGGAACTGACCATTGGTTGCATCCGCCAGGCCCATTTTCGGCATGATCAGGATTGCAACCAGCGTCAGCCAGAACGAACCGTAGGAGGTAAAGGCGGTTAAACCGAAGGTGTTGCCTTTTTTATATTCCAGCAGACCGGCAAATATTTGCGCGATACCGCCGTAGAAAATGCCCATCGCCAGAATAATAACGTCAAAGGCGAAGAAACCCGCGTTGTGCAGGTTAAGCAGAATGGTGGTCATGCCAAAGCCCATCAGGCCCAGCGGTGCCGGATTAGCCAACTTAGTGTTGCCCATAATTCCTCAAAATCATCATTGATTGAATGGTGAAATAGTTTCCCCAAATAACGATCACTGTCTTCGGGGCGCGGCATGATAATCAGGGGAGAGGGCACTGTCTATGATCTAACGAAGGGAAAATGAATTATTTTCCCTGTGATGGGCATCACGCTTATGCATGGTTGATCATTTTGCTAAGACAGACGATTTGAAGTACCGCCGGGATCTGAGGGATTTGGTGGACGATCTGGTGAGAAATACCCATCGCCAGATGGCGCTGCGTCATGGGCGCGGCAGTGGTTATTCCAGTTCAAAGGCTTTCGCATCAACCGCGTGTCGGCCCCGCATGTTTTCTATGGCTTCTGAATCAAAATGTGCAGAATTAATCGTCGCCAATAACTTTCAGCGTTGCCATGTCAGAGGAGTTTACTGACTGGCCTGAGAAGGTGATTTTAGACACGCAACGTTTATTGTCGTTATCGCTATTAATAGTGATCCAATTAGTCGTTTGTCCCTCTTTAATGGATGACGGGACGTTCAGGCTTTGGCTGGAAGTGCGTACTGCTTTGAAGTAGACGGATGCGCCGTTAAGTTTAATATCGCCGCGATCGGCGGTGAGCTGAATGCGCTTCACTACCCGGCAAACGGGAATTCTCAGCGTGAGATCGTTGGTTGCGTTGCGGGGCATCGCAATCATACCCAGAACTTTATGATCGTTAGCGTGCGCAGCGCTGCTCAGCAGCAGGCCCATAAGCAGGCTGGTTGAAAGGGTTAACACGGATTTCATGGAATTTCTCTTTGACGGCTGTAAAAGTGTGTGACATCAGACCATCTTACCGCCGACGGGAAACCGTTTCATGGTCGTAATCTTTTCTTTTTATTACAATTTTCACATGAATGACTGTGCTGGTTTTGATTTGTTTCGTGAATTAATTTTGGTTAGAAACTATTCGTTTTTTTGCCTTTCTGCCTTTTTACCTTAATTTTATCGCCACTGTGCTAAAAAAAATTTTCATGCCCCCCTTGATGACGTGGGTTACGACCCCATCTTGTAGACAACCGCAGTGGTGAGTCTGAAAAAAAACGATTCAGGGTAGTTGAAACCGCACGTTTCGCCCTTATTACAGATTCACAACCACATGATGACCGAATTTTTAGTGGAGACGTTTAGATGGGTAAAATTATTGGTATCGACCTGGGTACTACCAACTCTTGTGTAGCGATTATGGATGGCACTACTGCACGTGTGCTGGAGAACGCCGAGGGCGATCGCACCACGCCTTCTATCATTGCTTATACCCAGGATGGTGAAACTCTGGTTGGTCAGCCGGCTAAACGTCAGGCAGTGACAAACCCGCAAAACACCCTGTTTGCGATTAAACGCCTGATTGGCCGCCGCTTCCAGGACGAAGAAGTACAGCGTGATGAAGCCATCATGCCGTACAAAATCATCGGTGCTGACAACGGTGATGCATGGATTGACGTAAAAGGTCAGAAAATGGCACCGCCGCAGATTTCTGCTGAAGTGCTGAAAAAAATGAAGAAAACGGCTGAAGATTACCTGGGCGAACCGGTAACTGAAGCGGTTATCACCGTACCTGCATACTTCAACGATGCTCAGCGTCAGGCAACCAAAGATGCTGGCCGTATCGCAGGTCTGGAAGTAAAACGTATCATCAACGAACCGACCGCAGCGGCACTGGCTTACGGTCTGGATAAAGAAGTCGGCAACCGTACTATCGCGGTTTATGACCTCGGTGGTGGTACTTTCGATATCTCTATTATCGAAATCGACGAAGTTGACGGCGAAAAAACTTTCGAAGTTCTGGCAACCAACGGTGATACCCACCTGGGTGGTGAAGACTTCGACAGCCGTATGATCAACTACCTGGTTGACGAATTTAAGAAAGATCAGGGTATCGATCTGCGTAATGACCCGCTGGCGATGCAGCGTCTGAAAGAAGCCGCTGAGAAAGCGAAGATCGAACTGTCTTCCGCTCAGCAGACCGACGTGAACCTGCCGTACATTACTGCAGACGCGACTGGTCCGAAACACATGAACATCAAAGTGACCCGTGCGAAACTGGAAAGCCTGGTTGAAGACCTGGTTAACCGTTCTATCGAGCCGCTGAAAGTTGCTCTGCAGGATGCTGGTCTGTCTGTTTCCGACGTTCAGGACGTTATCCTGGTCGGTGGTCAGACTCGTATGCCGATGGTACAGAAGAAAGTTGCTGAGTTCTTCGGTAAAGAGCCGCGTAAAGACGTTAACCCGGACGAAGCAGTGGCAATCGGTGCTGCCGTTCAGGGTGGTGTATTGACCGGTGATGTGAAAGACGTGCTGCTGCTGGACGTTACCCCGCTGTCTCTGGGTATCGAAACCATGGGTGGCGTGATGACTCCACTGATCGCGAAAAACACCACTATCCCGACCAAGCACAGCCAGGTGTTCTCTACCGCTGAAGACAACCAGTCTGCGGTAACTATCCACGTGCTGCAGGGTGAACGTAAACGCGCCGCTGATAACAAAGATCTGGGTCAGTTTAACCTGGATGGTATCAGCCCGGCTCCGCGCGGTATGCCGCAGATCGAAGTTACTTTTGACATCGATGCCGACGGTATCCTGCACGTTTCCGCGAAAGACAAAAACAGCGGTAAAGAGCAGAAGATCACCATCAAGGCTTCTTCTGGTCTGAACGAAGAAGAAATTCAGAAAATGGTTCGCGAAGCAGAAGCGAACGCAGAATCTGACCGTAAGTTTGAAGAGCTGGTTCAGACTCGTAACCAGGGTGACCATCTGCTGCACAGTACTCGTAAGCAGGTTGAAGAAGCAGGCGACAAACTGCCAGCTGACGACAAAACTGCCATCGAGTCTGCACTGACCGCGCTGGAAACTTCTCTGAAAGGCGAAGACAAAGCGGATATCGAAGCGAAAATGCAGGCGCTGGCACAGGTTTCCCAGAAACTGATGGAAATCGCTCAGCAGCAGCACGCACAGCAGCAGGCTGGTGCAGCAGGCGCTGATGCTTCTGCAAACAACGCGAAAGATGACGACGTTGTCGATGCCGAGTTTGAAGAAGTGAAAGACAAAAAATAATCGCCCTTTGAACGGGTAATTACTGGCACGGGCGAAGAGGTTTCCTCTCCGCCCGTGCACGCATGTTAGGGGCAGATAAAAAGAGATGGCTAAGCAAGACTATTACGAGATTTTAGGCGTTTCCAAATCAGCGGAAGAGCGTGAAATCAAAAAGGCCTACAAGCGCCTGGCCATGAAATTTCACCCGGACCGCAACCAGGGTGATAAAGAGGCCGAAGCCAAGTTTAAAGAGATCAAAGAAGCGTACGAAATCCTGACCGATGCGCAAAAACGTGCGGCTTACGATCAGTACGGTCATGCTGCGTTTGAGCAAGGCGGCATGGGCGGCGGCGGCGGTTTTGGCGGCGGGGCTGACTTCAGCGATATCTTTGGTGACGTGTTTGGCGATATCTTTGGCGGCGGTCGTGGTCGTCAGCGCGCCTCACGTGGTGCTGATTTACGTTACAACATGGATCTCACTCTGGAAGAAGCCGTGCGTGGCGTCACCAAAGAGATCCGTATTCCGACTCTGGAAGAGTGTGACGTCTGCCACGGTAGCGGTGCGAAGGCAGGTACTCAGCCACAGACCTGTCCAACCTGTCACGGTTCTGGTCAGGTACAGATGCGTCAGGGCTTTTTTGCCGTACAGCAGACCTGTCCACACTGTCAGGGCCGCGGTACGCTGATCAAAGATCCGTGCAACAAATGCCACGGTCATGGTCGTGTTGAGAAAAGCAAAACGCTGTCCGTTAAGATCCCGGCAGGGGTTGATACCGGCGACCGCATTCGTTTAGCGGGCGAAGGTGAAGCCGGTGAACATGGTGCGCCAGCAGGTGATTTGTACGTTCAGGTGCAGGTAAAACAGCACCCAATTTTCGAACGTGAAGGCAATAACCTGTACTGCGAAGTACCGATTAACTTTGCGATGGCTGCGCTGGGCGGCGAGATTGAAGTCCCAACGCTGGACGGTCGCGTGAAGCTAAAAATTCCGGGCGAAACGCAAACTGGCAAACTTTTCCGCATGCGTGGAAAGGGCGTCAAGTCTGTACGCGGTGGCGCTCAGGGCGACCTGCTGTGCCGCGTGGTGGTTGAAACCCCAGTGGGCCTGAACGACAAGCAGAAGCAACTGCTCAAAGATCTGCAGGACAGCTTTGGCGGCCCGACCGGCGAACAAAACAGTCCGCGCTCCAAAAGTTTCTTCGACGGTGTGAAGAAGTTCTTTGACGATCTGACGCGCTAAGCATACTGCCGTATATGATAAAAAGCCTGAAATTGGAAAATCTCAGGCTTTTATTTTTGGTTCTACTCTCACTGCCACTCCAGGCTTACCTGTTCAACAATGATATTTGTCTCAGCTTTCTCCGGCAAGGTATGTGCGACACTTGCAAATCCGGGTAATGTCTTCCATACCAATGGGTCTCCAATAACAAAAATGTGTTTTTTAGCCCTGGTAAGGGCCACGTTCAGAAGATTAGGTTTGCTCGAAGCCCATTCTGCGCCGCCGCGATTGTGTACATCACATCCGAGAACAAAAATAACGATGTCGTTTTCTTTCCCCTGAAAAGTATGGACTGTACCAACACAGCTTTTTTGCCACTCTTTTATTTCTTTATGTTTTAGTCGCGGTGAGTATTGTTGCCAACTGGCCAGCTCTCTTTGTTCAATCAGTTCCAACAACGCATATTTAACAGCCTTGAATGGAGTAATAACGTAAATAGACCCCAGCTCTATATTTTCCGTGAGTAGACGGTCCAGTAGCGTAATCAGGCTTTGACCGTGACTATCTCGGTACTGCTTGTCTCCCAAACCCCCTCTTGAAACCAACCAGTGGTTTTCAAGTTCGCCATTGACGAGACGACTACAGATTTTATCTGTATCAAGCCCGTGAATCATCCGGTTATTGTATGCCAGTTTATTAGCAATACTGAACATGGGTTCGATACAACGGCGATGTACCCATAATGGGATCCCAATCCAGATGTTATTGTTCATCATCTCTAATTTGCAGCCCCAATGATTGACGCGATCGGCAACCTGTTGGACTGAGAGCTTTTCTGGATTCCACTTTTCAGCATGCTCGTGTAGAAGATCCTGACAAAGGTGCCTAACCAGTGATGGAGAGGTGGTGAATACAGGCTCAATCTGTAACGGATCGCCCACAACGAGTACGCGTTTGGCGCGCCATATAGCGCCGACGGCCTGTTGAGGTGATGCCTGGCCAGCTTCATCGATCATTACCCAGCCAAGCTCGCCGCCTTTTACTCCATGCAGCATACGTCCCACTGAGGCAAAGGTTGTAGAGAGTACCGGGACAAACATGCATAACGTTTGCCACCAGGGGAGTGGCGTGGGCTCAAGATGAGGGGAATGTAAAAAATTCCTCAGGCGGAGCAGGAACATTTCTCTAAAGCGATCAACGCTCCCCATTGCCTCGTAAAGCCAGGCTTGATGAAGATCCATCGCAGCCATAAACAACAGTGAGCGTTGGCGGTTGATCTGAGCGTTTTGCCAGAATGCGGTGCGCTGTAAGCCAGCATTATCGATGGGTTTATGGCTATCAGGTAGAGCTATTCCTGAAAACTTATCCTTCAGGCCCCGCAATTTTTGTTCTATTTCCTCGCGCTGCAGGGCAATCCTGTCTATTTCTTGCTGTAAGCGGCGTTTTTGGGTGTCTGCCTCATTCAGTTGTTTACGCTGTTCAGAAACGAGCTGTGTTTTGTGTATTAATGATGCGCTAAGCGTTAAAAGATGCTGTTGTGTGTTACGTAATGATGTCTGGTAAGTCTGTACCTTTTTACGATTGAGCAAACGAGTCAGCAGGCCAGGTGCATCGGCTTCCTCTATTTTTTGCTGTTGCTTGGCATGCTGAATCTGTTTTTCAATTACGTCCCGCTCGGCTTCAAATTCCTTAAGTGCGCTAAGCCGATCTTCACATCGCACTGCCGCTTTTGCCATGTCCGAAGACAAAGCATCAGATGAACAGTAAGGTTTTTTTGCCAGCAGTTCGGCTAATTCTGCTAACTGTTTTTGCAGCTCTTCTGTTGTTTTCAGGCAGTGAATGAAATGCTGCTTTGCTGCGGTGAAAGAGAGTTTATTGTGGCAAGACTTCCAGCGCCAAAGGCTGAGAAAGTTTTCGTTGTCCGGTCTGGCCATTTCGACTGATGTGTCGCGTAAAAAATGCTCATCAAACAGTAGTCTTTGGGCGAATTTTGTACGATTTGTTTTTCTTCCAAGAGCTACTGAAATTAATCCCCAACACTGTTTTTCTGTCGCAAGAGGACGAAAGAGATGGTAATTACGCTCAGTTCCTTTTCCATCTTTATCTCTTTTATGCGCAGATTTGGGCAGGGATTTTGCTGCAACTTGATTTGCGGTCGGTGACAAATAGTCAAGATAACGAAATTCTTCGGCCAGCGATTTCTTTTGCGGTAATTCGTTAGAGATATTTTCTACGGCTGCATTATTGGATGAGGCCACAATCATTTCGAAACCGGTCAGTTCCGGGACGATAAAGCCTTCATGGGTAAGCGTATCTTCCACATTGCTGAAGCCCGCAAGGACTCTCGCTCGTTCAACGACATTATGCGCAACTAAATCACGCAGCAACGTCGTTTTCCCCGTTCCCGGAGGCCCATTTACTGATAGTAATCCACCTTCAGCAAGCTCTTCTACCGCCGTATTTATTGCAAACTGCTGCATTAATGACATCGCGTGCTCTGGCTCTGAAGGCCAACGCCCCAGAGGCATTTTAGTCGGATGCAGCTTATCGATAATGGCTGTTAGTCCTTTCTGAGAATAGAGATCTGGGTTTCTGTGAACACGGTGAGTGAGGTAAGTATTGAGTGTTCGGCATCGAGTGTCTTCCAATGATGACATTGCATCTTCAATATCCTCAAAAAAGAAGCTATTTAAGATGGGAAGTACTAATGCTTTTTCATTGTCGCTTATGAGGTCTTCCGTTTCGCTAGCTTCTTCTTGTTCCGTGTCCTGGCTCTCATTGTTGCCGTTAAACCAGTCAATTTGTATTGCATATTGCCATTCAGGTGCAAAGTCCGCCCATGATGTTAAATGAGTGTCGAGCAGCGTGAGAATATTGCTTGCGCGCAATACACCCGGGCCTTTTTCCCTTACGGGCTCTAACGTAACGCAGAAATCATTGAATGTATCGGCAAGATGCATACAATCGACCGCAAAGACTGATGAGTCGAGTTTGTGGAATTGACGTTTTTTAAGATGGCCCAACGCCCAGGGTAGCGAACTTACCGACAGTTTATCTCTCGTGGGTACACCTTCTCCGTTCAACTGCATCTTAGCAAAACAGGTTGTCCCTTCCTGATCCAAGCGCTGTTCGCATTCGTCGTCATTTTCCTCATTTGTTCCAAGAACCTCCTGACTAATGCGGCTGACGATATTTTTCTCAAATAGCCCTACGTGAACAATAAATGATGCCTTCGGCGGAATGTCATATTGCTGGCGTAATTTCTCTGAATGCCACGGAAGTGAAGCATCACCTAATGTAATGAGTTTTTTTAGTGGGATCAGCAGGCTTTTATCTTTTCTTTCAAGCGTATAAGGCTGAAAAAATTCAATGCGTTGCCAGGTTCTTAATATTTCTTGCGGGAGAGGTGTCGAGTCCATCTTAGCTCTTTGATTATTATCCCAATATATCAATGAATACGAGAATACTCTGATCCAAGAATTTTTGAAGATCTGAGAGGAGGAATCATTCTCTCTGGCGGTAATGGCACAGGCAGAACATCTTGATGATTGCTGAAATTTTTACTCGTAAAAACCGATCTATCTATCATGAATAATCTAATTTTAACGAGCTTTTTGAGGGTGTAAGATAGTATTTACGAAGTATTCACCCAATAGAGAGAATAAAAGTGAAACATCTGCATCGTTTTTTTAGTAGTGACGCCTCGGGGGGCATCATTCTGATCATCGCAGCCGTGGTCGCTATGCTGATGGCAAATATCGGGGTTACCAGTGGATGGTACCACGCCTTTTTGGAAACGCCCGTTCAACTGCGGGTTGGCGCGCTTGAGATCAACAAAAATATGCTGCTGTGGATCAACGACGCGTTGATGGCGGTGTTCTTCCTGTTGATTGGTCTGGAAGTAAAGCGCGAGTTAATGCAAGGTTCGCTGGCCAGTCTGCGTCAGGCGGCGTTCCCGATCATTGCTGCTATCGGGGGCATGATTGTCCCGGCGCTGCTGTACCTGGCATTCAACTATGCCGATCCCATCACCCGTGAAGGGTGGGCGATCCCGGCGGCAACGGATATCGCTTTTGCGTTAGGTGTGCTGGCGTTGTTGGGCAGTCGTGTACCACTGGCGTTGAAAATCTTCCTGATGGCGCTGGCGATTATTGATGACCTCGGCGCTATCGTAATCATCGCACTGTTCTATACCAGCGACCTCTCGCTGCTGTCGCTGGGCGTTGCCGCGTGCGCGATCCTTGTTCTGGCAGGATTGAATCTGTGCGGAGTGAGACGCACCGGTATTTATATTCTGGTCGGCGTAGTGCTGTGGACTGCCGTACTGAAGTCTGGCGTGCATGCAACTCTGGCGGGCGTGATCGTGGGCTTCTTCATTCCATTGAAGGAAAAACATGGGCGTTCACCGGCGAAGCGACTGGAGCATGTTCTGCATCCATGGGTGGCATACCTGATCCTGCCACTGTTTGCCTTCGCCAACGCAGGCGTTTCACTGCAGGGCGTCACTATTGATGGACTGACCTCGATATTACCGCTGGGGATCATTGCGGGTTTGTTGATCGGTAAGCCGTTGGGTATCAGTCTGTTTTGCTGGCTGGCGTTACGCCTCAAGGTGGCGCAATTGCCGGAAGGAACGAATTTCCAGCAGATTATGGCGGTCGGTATTCTTTGCGGTATTGGCTTTACGATGTCGATTTTTATTGCCAGCCTGGCGTTTGGCAACGTCGATCCTGAGCTGATTAACTGGGCAAAACTGGGGATCCTGATCGGCTCCTTGTTGTCGGCAGTGATAGGTTACTGCTGGTTACGTGCCCGGTTGAACGCATCAGCCTGACGGGATAACCCTTTCGTGACAATTTTCAGGGAGAGAGTATGTCTCATATAAATTACAACCATCTGTACTACTTTTGGCATGTCTATAAAGAAGGGTCAGTGGTTGGTGCAGCAGAAGCGCTTTATCTGACACCGCAGACCATTACCGGGCAGATTAAAGCGCTTGAGGAACGCTTACAGGGAAAATTGTTTAAGCGGAAGGGGCGTGGGCTGGAGCCCAGTGAGTTAGGCGAATTGGTTTTTCGTTACGCGGATAAGATGTTCACCTTAAGCCAGGAAATGCTGGATATCGTGAACTACCGCAAAGAGTCTAATTTGCTGTTCGATGTTGGCGTGGCGGATGCGCTATCGAAGCAGTTGGTCAGCAGCGTACTGGATGCCGCTGTGGTTGAAGATGAACAAATCCATCTGCGTTGTTTTGAGTCAACGCACGAGATGCTGTTGGATCAACTTAGCCAACATAAGCTGGATATGATTATCTCCGACTGCCCGATCGATTCTACGCAGCAGGAAGGGTTGTTCTCAGTGCGGATAGGCGAGTGCAGCGTGAGTTTTTGGTGCACCAAACCGCTGCCTGAAAAACCATTCCCGGCCTGCCTTGAGGAGCGTCGGTTGCTGATCCCTGGACGTCGTTCGATGCTCGGACGTAAGCTGCTGAACTGGATCAACTCACAAGGATTGAATGTCGAAATCCTCGGTGAGTTTGATGACGCTGCGCTGATGAAAGCGTTTGGGGCAACGCATAATGCTATTTTTGTTGCACCTACTCTGTATTCGCACAATTTCTATGCTGATGATTCTATTGTTGAAATTGGACGCGTAGAAAATGTGATGGAAGAGTATCACGCCATATTTGCGGAAAGAATGATCCAGCATCCGGCGGTGCAGCGTATTTGCAATGCGGACTACTCGGCATTGTTCAAGCCACAGTAGACATACTTACCGTAATACTTCCGGCTGCGGTACTCACCCGCAGCCGGTTTCATGCTATAGCCTCAATAAGCTACGATACTGCCCACCTTCGCGGATAAATACCGGAATTCTGTTCAATGGCGCGGCATAGTGCAACGTTTGCCCTCCCGAATAACTCTCGCCGGTCGTAAGATCCGTCCATGTTTCCCCTTCCGGTAGCCAGACATCACGTTCGCGCATACCTTCATGCATTACGGGGGCAATCAGCAGGTCAGGACCAAAACAGTACTGGTCGGTGATTGCCCAACTTGTTTCCTGTTCGGGGAAATCAAAAAACAGGGGGCGCATCACTGGTGTATTGTGCTTATGGGTTTCCTCCATCAGCGCTTTAATATAGGGCTTCAGTTTCTCTCGCAACGCCAGGCAATCCGTCAGTACGTCACACACGTCCTCACCGTAGCTCCAGACTTCGTTCGGTGCACCGGTAGGACACTGGGCGATACCATCCCGGTACGGTTGTTCCGGTAAAATCTGCGGATCGCGGTTGCCGTGCAGACGCATCACCGGGCTAAATACGCCCCACTGGAACCAGCGGATCAGCAGTTCATGGAAATGTGGGTCGTGAATATTACCGCCATGAAAACCACCGATATCCGTCGTCCACCACGGTATCCCCGCGATTCCCATATTGAGTCCGGCGGCAAACTGGTTGCGTAGCGATCTAAACGAGGAGTGAATATCACCTGACCAGACCAGTGCGCCATACTTTTGACTGCCGGCCCAGGCGCAGCGTAGCAGGTTGATAACCTTGTCTTCACCATCGGCTTTCATACCATCAAAAAAGGTTTTGGCGTACATTCGCGGGTAGATATTGCCCACTTCCAGTACCGGCCCGGCATGGTAGCGATAGTTGTCATAGTCATAAACGCTGAACTCAGGTTCGGCTTCGTCTAACCAGAATAGCTTCACGCCTTTATCATAATAGTTGCGTTTGGCTTTGCCCCAGACGTAGTCCCGCGCACCCGGATGGGTAGCATCAAAGAAAGTGGTGTTGCCGAGGAAATCCATATTGATCGGCAAGCCACGTTCCGTTTGTACCAGCCAGCCGTTTTCGCGCATCTCCCGATAGCTTTCGGTGCGGTTATCCACCGTCGGCCAGACGGAGACCATCAGCTCAATTCCCAGCGATTTCAGCTCGGCAATCATGGCATCAGGGTCGGGCCAGTCGCGCGCATCGAACATCCAGTCACCCTGATTCGGCCAGTGAAAGAAGTCGATAACGATCACCGAGATAGGCAGATTGCGGCGCTTATATTCGCGGGCAACCTCCAGCAGCTCTGCCTGCGTACGATAGCGGAGTTTGCACTGCCAGAAGCCCATGGCGTAGTCCGGCATCATCGGCGGTGTGCCGGTAGCCAGCGCATATGCCCGGCTAATTTCTGCTGGGGTATCGCCAGCCGTGATCCAGTAGTCCAGCTGTTCGCTGACCTGTGCTTCCCATTCGGTAACGTTGTGGGCAAAGGTTACGCGCCCGACTGCCGGGTTGTTCCATAAAAATCCGTAGCCCAGACTGGAGAGCATAAACGGTACTGAGGCCTGGGAGTTACGTTGCGCCAGCTCAAGAACGCATCCTTTGAGATCCAGGTTAGCCTGTTGATACTGCCCCATACCATAAATTTTTTCCCCTTCGGTGGCTTCGAAGCGGGCTTTAAGTGAATATTTCCCACCCTGAATAGGTCGGAATTCGCGCCCTTCAAGGTTGAGTGCGCTGACGTACTGGCCGTGAGAAGATTCATCCTCGCCAATTTCGCCCCGCAGGCGCCAGAACTCCTGCAACAGAGGTTTGTGTGGATGGCGGTAAAAGGTAACTTGTCCTTTTTTATTGACGATAGCGATAATTTTGCCGTTGGTCAGCGTCGCCTGGTGGTGCTCATAATCAATGTGGCAGTGGCTTTCTGCGACTGGCTCAGTCAATGCCCAGTCTTCATTTCTCATTACCGGCAGATGACGGCCACTGCGTACGCGCAGGCTGTTCTCGCCCCAGGGTTCAATCCATAAATAGCGATCGTTTTGCTGCCAGACCAGGCGACGCGGGTCATGTTGCATAAATGGCATGGTGGTGCCTCCCATATTTCGAGGGTGAAGGTAAAGATCGTTTTTAGTTGATGGTTTCCAGATCGTGGCGAATCTTCTCTTCCATCGCTTCGTATTTACGAAAGAAAAGTAGTGGGATCGCTGCGAGCGCGAAGAGTAGGGCGGGTGCCCAGATAAAGGCCCAGGTAATTCCCTCCAGACCCGCAGCACTCTGGGCATGGTTGGGGACATAGCCAAAACAGTTCATGATCCAGGCAGCGAAAGCGGTACCGAGGCCACTACCCATCTTGATGCAGAAGGTGCTGCCGAAGGCGATAAGAATGCCGGTAGCTTTAATACCCGTCTTCCAGGCACCGAAATCGACGGCGAAGCCCAGCATGGCAAACGGCATTGAGCAGGCGATACCGCTGCCGATATTGCCGAGTATCCAGGCGGCGATGAGAAAAGGAATGTTATCTGCTGCCAGCCACATCATGACGCCGCCAAGCGCGGCGACCAGCAGACCGCCTACCCATATCCATGTTTTAGCCAGGTATTTGCTAAAGAAGGGGATAGCGATGATAAACAGGATCTGAATTGTCGCCAGGCTGTTAATCAGTGGAACCAGATCTTTGCGGTCGAGGTTGTAGGTCAGATAGTAGACAATCGTTGTGGAGCGTTGTTGTAGGGCAATCCAGAAGATCAGGTTTGCCAGCACCATCAGGATCCATGGCCAGTTGCCTTTCATTGCCGCAAAACTCTTTTTCATCGGCAATTTAGGTTCTTGCTGTATTTTATCCGTATCCATTTCACGGATATTTTTAAAGGCGAAAAGCGTTAGCGAACAGGATATTACGGCAAATATAATTGCCGTATAAATAAAACCTGCATGATCATTTCCGTTACCTAAAAAAGCAACTAACGGCAGTGCAGTCGCATTCATTAATAAAACCCCAATCTGCCCACCGGTCATTCGCCAGGAATTTAAAACCAGTCTTTCCTTAGGAGATAAGGTCATCAGAGGTAATATTGCACTGAGTGGTGTATTAAGTCCGGTAAATAGAATGCTGGCAATCATATAAGATATTGCTGCATAGATAGCTTTTCCGGTCATACTGATATCAGGAGACCAAAATGACAGGGCGCTGAATACGGCAAAAGGTAATGGCAACCATAAAAACCAGGGGCGGCATTTACCGTAACGCGAACGCGTTTTATCGATGATGATCCCCCATATGGGGGCGTCTATGCCATCGACAATACGCGCCAGCAGCAGGATGACGCCTGCTACGGCGAGGCTAATACCTGCAACGTCTGTGTAGAAATATAAAATGTAAGTTGAACCGAAACAATACAGCAGATTACCCGCCACATCCAAAGAGCCGTAGCTAATACGCTGTAGTAAAGATAATGATGTTGACCCGCATGACTGGGTATCCTCAATAACAGAACTCATAATAATAACTCCGATACTGGAACGATACGCCCAGAAAAACAGCTTCTACTTTCCAAGCAAGTTTTAAATATTATTTTTTATGTCGTTACTGAATTTAACCTCAGATTAAAATGAGTGAGTAAGGTGTACATGAAAAGTAGTTAACCCTACCGCGGTAATGACTCCAACTTACTGATAGTGTTTTATGTTCAAATAATGCCCGATGACCTTGTCATGCAACTCCACCGATTTTGAGAACGACAGTGACTTCCGTCCCAGCCTTGCCAGATGTTGTCTCAGATTCAGGTTATGTCGCTCAATGGGGAGCCCGCAGAATTCGGAAAAAATCGTACGCTAAGGTTTTCCGGGCATCCGTAAGGGCCGAAACTTCCCGTCTTCCAGTCTGCGGCTCTGCCGCCAGACGTAATCGCCGGTTAGGTTGATGTGCTCCCAGCCCAGCGGCGACAGGAATTGCAGCAGCTCGCCGTCCACCGGCTTGCCGGCCTCGACCAACCCCTGGGTGGCGCGTTCCAGGTACACCGTGTTCCACAGCACGATAGCCGCCGTCACCAGGTTGAGGCCGCTGGCCCGGTAGCGCTGCTGCTCGAAGCTCCGATCCCTGATTTCCCCAAGGCGGTTGAAGAACACCGCCCTGGCCAGCGAGTTGCGCGCCTCACCTTTGTTCAGGCCGGCATGCACGCGGCGGCGCAGTTCAACACTTTGCAGCCAGTCCAGGATGAACAGCGTGCGCTCGATCCGGCCCAGCTCGCGCAGGGCCACGGCCAGTCCGTTCTGGCGCGGGTAGCTGCCGAGCTTGCGCAGCATCAGCGAGGCGGTGACGGTGCCCTGCTTGATCGAGCTGGCCAGGCGCAGGATGTCGTCCCAGTGGGCACGCACGTGCTTGATGTTCAGGGTGCCGCCGATCAGCGGGCGCAACGTCGGGTAGGCTTGCACGCCCTGCGGCACGTACAGCTTGGTTTCGCCGAGGTCGCGGATGCGCGGCGCGAAGCGGAAGCCTAGCAGGTGCATCAGGGCAAAGACGTGATCGGTGAAGCCGGCCGTGTCGGTGTAGTGCTCCTCGATCCGCAGGTCGGACTCGTGGTACAGCAGGCCGTCGAGCACATAGGTGGAATCGCGGACGCCGACATTCACCACGCGGGTGCTGAACGGCGCGTACTGGTCGGAGATATGGGTATAGAACAGCCGTCCCGGCTCGCTACCGTACTTCGGGTTGACGTGCCCGGTGCTCTCGCCCCGGCCACCCGCGCGGAAGCGCTGGCCATCGGAGGATGAGGTCGTGCCGTCGCCCCAGTGGGCGGCAAAGGCGTGGCGATACTGGTGGTTGACCAGCTCGGCCAAGGCCGCCGAATAGGTTTCGTCGCGGATGTGCCAGGCTTGCAGCCAGGACAGCTTGGCGTAGGTCAGGCCGGGGCTCGACTCGGCCATCTTGGTCAGCCCGAGGTTGATCGCATCACCGAGGATTGCGGACAGCAGCAACGTCCTGTCTTTGGCCTCGGCCCCGTCCTTCAAGTGGGTGAAGTGGCGGCTGAAGCCCGTCCAGTCGTCCACGTCCATCAGCAGTTCGGTGATCTTGATGCGCGGCAGTAACTGGCTGGTTTGGTCGATCAGCGCCTGCGCCCGATCCGGCACCGCCGCATCCAGCGGGGTGATTTTCAGCCCTGACTCGGTGAGGATGGCATCGGGCAGCTCGTTGTCCTTGGCCAGGCGGGTGACGGTGGCCAACTGCTCGTCCAGCAGCTGCAAACGCTCTTCCAGGTACTGGTCGCTGTTCGGGTTGATCGCCAGGGGCAGGGCCTGCTCGCGCTTGAGTGCGGCGAACTTCTCGGCCGGCAGCAGGTAGTCGTCGAAGTCGCGGAACTGCCGCGAGCCCTTGACCCAGATGTCGCCGGAGCGCAGGGCGTTCTTCAGCTCGGACAGGGCGCAGATTTCGTAGAATTTCCGGTCGAGGCCTTCCGGGGTGATCACCAGCGGCTTCCAGCGCGGCTTGATGAAGGCCGTGGGTGCATCGGCCGGCACCTTGCGCAGGTTGTCGGCGTTCATCTCACGCAGGGTCTGCACGGCTGCCAGCACGCCTTGCGCGGCCGGCCCGTGCTGTTCCCCAACTTTTCGCTCGGCGAAGAGTATGAACATGCGCCGCCGGCGACGAATCGCCAAATCTCACCGTATCTCCCGAGCGGACGATTTCGCACCGGTCTGCCCGTCGAAGGGCTTGCGATCGAACGGGGCGACCTTTTCTATGCATGTCCGCGAGCCAGCGTCTTTTATGGCACGGCGCTCGACGCCGACCTTCGGACGCGCGGCGTAAGCACGCTTGTCATGGCCGGGATAAGCACCACCGGCGTTGTTCTTTCAAGCGTCGCCTGGGCTAGTGATGCGGACTACGACGTGCGTTTGGTCCAGGACTGCTGCTACGACCCGGATCGGGATGCCCACGAAGCTCTGTTGCGTTCCGGGTTCGGCGGACGTGTACAGGTCGTGTAATTTTCGGGCCTCGCATGATCGCGGCCATAGCCGCAGGTGGATTGGTGCGAGGCAGGGCCAGTCCAAGTCAGGGTGCGGTCATCGCGGCGCCTGCAACTCTCAAAAACCCATCGCCGTAGCGGAGGTCTTGTAATCGCATGTCATTACGCACGCCCGATTTATTGTTCACAGCGATAGCACCTGCCATTTGGGGCAGCACCTACATTGTCACCACCCAATACCTGCCGAACTTCTCACCGATGACGGTCGCGATGCTGCGGGCGTTGCCGGCGGGTTTATTGCTCGTGATGATCGTCCGACAGATTCCAACGGGAATCTGGTGGATGCGCATCTTCATCCTCGGCGCACTTAATATTTCGCTATTCTGGAGCTTGTTGTTTATTTCGGTCTACCGCCTGCCGGGCGGGGTCGCGGCGACGGTAGGCGCTGTGCAGCCGCTGATGGTCGTGTTCATCTCTGCCGCTCTGCTAGGTAGCCCGATACGATTGATGGCGGTCCTGGGGGCTATTTGCGGAACTGCGGGCGTGGCGCTGTTGGTGTTGACACCAAACGCAGCGCTAGATCCTGTCGGCGTCGCAGCGGGCCTGGCGGGGGCGGTTTCCATGGCGTTCGGAACCGTGCTGACCCGCAAGTGGCAACCTCCCGTGCCTCTGCTCACCTTTACCGCCTGGCAACTGGCGGCCGGAGGACTTCTGCTCGTTCCAGTAGCTTTAGTGTTTGATCCGCCAATCCCGATGCCTACAGGAACCAATGTTCTCGGCCTGGCGTGGCTCGGCCTGATCGGAGCGGGTTTAACCTACTTCCTTTGGTTCCGGGGGATCTCGCGACTCGAACCTACAGTTGTTTCCTTACTGGGCTTTCTCAGCCCGGGGACCGCCGTGTTGCTAGGATGGTTGTTCTTGGATCAGACGCTGAGTGCGCTTCAAATCATCGGCGTCCTGCTCGTGATCGGGAGTATCTGGCTGGGCCAACGTTCCAACCGCACTCCTAGGGCGCGTATAGCTTGCCGGAAGTCGCCTTGACCCGCATGGCATAGGCCTATCGTTTCCACGATCAGCGATCGGCTCGTTGCCCTGCGCCGCTCCAAAGCCCGCGACGCAGCGCCGGCAGGCAGAGCAAGTAGAGGGCAGCGCCTGCAATCCATGCCCACCCGTTCCACGTTGTTATAGAAGCCGCATAGATCGCCGTGAAGAGGAGGGGTCCGACGATCGAGGTCAGGCTGGTGAGCGCCGCCAGTGAGCCTTGCAGCTGCCCCTGACGTTCCTCATCCACCTGCCTGGACAACATTGCTTGCAGCGCCGGCATTCCGATGCCACCCGAAGCAAGCAGGACCATGATCGGGAACGCCATCCATCCCCGTGTCGCGAAGGCAAGCAGGATGTAGCCTGTGCCGTCGGCAATCATTCCGAGCATGAGTGCCCGCCTTTCGCCGAGCCGGGCGGCTACAGGGCCGGTGATCATTGCCTGGGCGAGTGAATGCAGAATGCCAAATGCGGCAAGCGAAATGCCGATCGTGGTCGCGTCCCAGTGAAAGCGATCCTCGCCGAAAATGACCCAAAGCGCGGCCGGCACCTGTCCGACAAGTTGCATGATGAAGAAGACCGCCATCAGGGCGGCGACGACGGTCATGCCCCGGGCCCACCGGAACGAAGCGAGCGGGTTGAGAGCCTCCCGGCGTAACGGCCGGCGTTCGCCTTTGTGCGACTCCGGCAAAAGGAAACAGCCCGTCAGGAAATTGAGGCCGTTCAAGGCTGCCGCGGCGAAGAACGGAGCGTGGGGGGAGAAACCGCCCATCAGCCCACCGAGCACAGGTCCCGCGACCATCCCGAACCCGAAACAGGCGCTCATGAAGCCGAAGTGCCGCGCGCGCTCATCGCCATCAGTGATATCGGCAATATAAGCGCCGGCTACCGCCCCAGTCGCCCCGGTGATGCCGGCCACGATCCGCCCGATATAGAGAACCCAAAGGAAAGGCGCCGTCGCCATGATGGCGTAGTCGACAGCAGCGCCGGCCAGCGAGACGAGCAAGACCGGCCGCCGCCCGAAACGATCCGACAGCGCGCCCAGCACAGGTGCGCAGGCAAATTGCATCAACGCATACAGCGCCAGCAGAATGCCATAGTGGGCGGTGACGTCGTTCGAGTGAACCAGATCGCGCAGGAGGCCCGGCAGCACCGGCATAATCAGGCCGATGCCGACAGCGTCGAGCGCGACAGTGCTCAGAATTACGATCAGGGGTCTGTTGGGTTTCACGTCTGGCCTCCGGACCAGCCTCCGCTGGTCCGATTGAACGCGCGGATTCTTTATCACTGATAAGTTGGTGGACATATTATGTTTATCAGTGATAAAGTGTCAAGCATGACAAAGTTGCAGCCGAATACAGTGATCCGTGCCGCCCTGGACCTGTTGAACGAGGTCGGCGTAGACGGTCTGACGACACGCAAACTGGCGGAACGGTTGGGGGTTCAGCAGCCGGCGCTTTACTGGCACTTCAGGAACAAGCGGGCGCTGCTCGACGCACTGGCCGAAGCCATGCTGGCGGAGAATCATACGCATTCGGTGCCGAGAGCCGACGACGACTGGCGCTCATTTCTGATCGGGAATGCCCGCAGCTTCAGGCAGGCGCTGCTCGCCTACCGCGATGGCGCGCGCATCCATGCCGGCACGCGACCGGGCGCACCGCAGATGGAAACGGCCGACGCGCAGCTTCGCTTCCTCTGCGAGGCGGGTTTTTCGGCCGGGGACGCCGTCAATGCGCTGATGACAATCAGCTACTTCACTGTTGGGGCCGTGCTTGAGGAGCAGGCCGGCGACAGCGATGCCGGCGAGCGCGGCGGCACCGTTGAACAGGCTCCGCTCTCGCCGCTGTTGCGGGCCGCGATAGACGCCTTCGACGAAGCCGGTCCGGACGCAGCGTTCGAGCAGGGACTCGCGGTGATTGTCGATGGATTGGCGAAAAGGAGGCTCGTTGTCAGGAACGTTGAAGGACCGAGAAAGGGTGACGATTGATCAGGACCGCTGCCGGAGCGCAACCCACTCACTACAGCAGAGCCATGTAGACAACATCCCCTCCCCCTTTCCACCGCGTCAGACGCCCGTAGCAGCCCGCTACGGGCTTTTTCATGCCCTGCCCTAGCGTCCAAGCCTCACGGCCGCGCTCGGCCTCTCTGGCGGCCTTCTGGCGCTCCTGCTGCGGCGTCCGCTCGTGGGCCGTGGCGCGGGTCCGCGCGCCGGCCTCGTGCGCCTGGCGCTCGCGGGCGAGGTCCAGGGCGGCCGTCTTCACGTTCTGCCTTGCGCAGATGAGATAGATCTAGCGTGGACTCAAGGCTCTCGCGAATGGCTCGCGTTGGAAACTTTCATTGACACTTGAGGGGCACCGCAGGGAAATTCTCGTCCTTGCGAGAACCGGCTATGTCGTGCTGCGCATCGAGCCTGCGCCCTTGGCTTGTCTCGCCCCTCTCCGCGTCGCTACGGGGCTTCCAGCGCCTTTCCGACGCTCACCGGGCTGGTTGCCCTCGCCGCTGGGCTGGCGGCCGTCTATGGCCCTGCAAACGCGCCAGAAACGCCGTCGAAGCCGTGTGCGAGACACCGCGGCCGCCGGCGTTGTGGATACCTCGCGGAAAACTTGGCCCTCACTGACAGATGAGGGGCGCGATCCTTGACACTTGAGGGGCAGAGTGCTGACAGATGAGGGGCGCACCTATTGACATTTGAGGGGCTGTCCACAGGCAGAAAATCCAGCATTTGCAAGGGTTTCCGCCCGTTTTTCGGCCACCGCTAACCTGTCTTTTAACCTGCTTTTAAACCAATATTTATAAACCTTGTTTTTAACCAGGGCTGCGCCCTGTGCGCGTGACCGCGCACGCCGAAGGGGGGTGCCCCCCCTTCTCGAACCCTCCCGGCCCGCTAACGCGGGCCTCCCATCCCCCCAGGGGCTGCGCCCCTCGGCCGCGAACGGCCTCACCCCAAAAATGGCAGCGCCTACGGCGCTGACTCTTTCGTTGACCAGGCGCAAGCGCCTGGAAATGCTCAATTAGGGGGCACCTCAGAAAACGGAAAATAAAGCACGCTAAGGCATAGCTGACCTTGCCAGGCCTGCTTCGCCCTGTAGTGACGCGATCAACGGGCAGGAAACATTCCCCTTTCGTGCATGGCAGGCGCACACGAGTTCAGACAGCACGGTTTCCATGCGCGCCAAGTCGGCCATCTTCTCGCGCACGTCCTTGAGCTTGTGTTCGGCCAGGCTGCTGGCCTCCTCGCAGTGGGTGCCATCGTCGAGCCGCAACAGCTCGGCAATCTCGTCCAGACTGAACCCCAGCCGCTGTGCCGATTTCACGAATTTCACCCGAACCACGTCCGCCTCCCCATAGCGGCGGATGCTGCCGTAAGGCTTGTCCGGTTCCCGCAACAGGCCCTTGCGCTGATAGAAGCGGATTGTCTCCACGTTGACCCCGGCCGCCTTGGCAAAAACGCCAATGGTCAGGTTTTCCAAATTATTTTCCATATCGCTTGACTCCGTACATGAGTACGGAAGTAAGGTTACGCTATCCAATCCAAATTCAAAAGGGCCAACGTATGTCTGAACCACAAAACGGGCGCGGTGCGCTCTTCGCCGGCGGGCTGGCCGCCATTCTTGCATCGACCTGCTGCCTGGGGCCGCTAGTACTGGTCGCCCTGGGCTTCTCCGGTGCTTGGATCGGCAACCTGACGGTGCTGGAACCCTATCGACCGTTGTTCATCGGCGCGGCGCTAGTGGCGCTGTTCTTCGCCTGGAAGCGGATTTACCGGCCCGTGCAGGCATGCAAGCCAGGTGAGGTCTGCGCGATTCCGCAGGTGCGCGCCACCTACAAGCTGATTTTCTGGATCGTGGCCGTGCTGGTCCTGGTCGCGCTTGGATTTCCCTATGTCGTTCCATTTTTCTATTAACCAGGAGTTCATCATGAAGAAACTGTTTGCCTCCCTTGCCCTCGCCGCCGCTGTTGCCCCGGTGTGGGCCGCTACCCAGACCGTCACGCTAGCGGTTCCCGGCATGACTTGCGCCGCCTGCCCGATCACAGTCAAGAAAGCGCTCTCCAAGGTCGAAGGCGTGAGCAAGGTCGATGTGGGCTTCGAGAAGCGCGAGGCCGTCGTCACTTTTGACGACACCAAGGCCAGCGTACAGAAGCTGACCAAGGCCACCGCAGACGCCGGCTATCCGTCCAGCGTCAAGCAGTGAGCCAGCAAGCCAACGACAACAGCGAGAGCCGCTTCATGGGACTGATGACACGCATTGCCGATAAAACCGGCGCGCTCGGCAGCGTCGTTTCCGCGATGGGCTGCGCCGCCTGCTTTCCAGCCCTCGCCAGCTTCGGCGCGGCCATCGGGCTGGGCTTCTTGAGCCAGTACGAGGGACTGTTCATCAGCCGCCTGCTGCCGCTGTTTGCCGCGCTGGCCTTCCTGGCGAACGCGCTGGGTTGGTTCAGTCATCGGCAATGGCTGCGCAGTCTGCTCGGCATGATCGGCCCGGCCATCGTGTTTGCGGCCACGGTCTGGCTGCTCGGCAACTGGTGGACGGCGAACCTGATGTACGTCGGCCTGGCCTTGATGATTGGGGTGTCGATCTGGGACTTCGTGTCGCCGGCGCATCGCCGTTGCGGACCGGACGGCTGCGAACTCCCCGCCAAGCGCTTGTGAAAGACGGCTGACCGTGCGACACGGCGGCCCACACGAATAAGGAACGATGGTATGAGCACTCTCAAAATCACCGGCATGACTTGCGACTCGTGCGCAGTGCATGTCAAGGACGCCCTGGAGAAAGTGCCCGGCGTGCAATCAGCGGATGTCTCCTACGCCAAGGGCAGCGCCAAGCTCGCCATTGAGGTCGGCACGTCACCCGACGCGCTGACGGCCGCTGTAGCTGGACTCGGTTATCGGGCCACGCTGGCCGATGCCCCCTCAGTTTCGACGCCGGGCGGATTGCTCGACAAGATGCGCGATCTGCTGGGCAGAAACGACAAGACGGGTAGCAGCGGCGCATTGCATATCGCCGTCATCGGCAGCGGCGGGGCCGCGATGGCAGCGGCGCTGAAGGCCGTCGAGCAAGGCGCACGTGTCACGCTGATCGAGCGCGGCACCATCGGCGGCACCTGCGTCAATGTCGGTTGTGTGCCGTCCAAGATCATGATCCGCGCCGCCCATATCGCCCATCTGCGCCGGGAAAGCCCGTTCGATGGCGGCATCGCCGCTACCACGCCGACCATCCAGCGCACGGCGCTGCTGGCCCAGCAGCAGGCCCGCGTCGATGAACTGCGCCACGCCAAGTACGAAGGCATCTTGGAGGGCAATCCGGCGATCACTGTGCTGCACGGCTCCGCCCGCTTTAAGGACAATCGCAACCTGATCGTGCAACTCAACGACGGCGGCGAGCGCGTGGTGGCATTCGACCGCTGCCTGATCGCCACCGGCGCGAGCCCGGCCGTGCCGCCGATTCCCGGCCTGAAAGACACTCCGTACTGGACTTCCACTGAAGCGCTGGTCAGCGAGACGATTCCTAAGCGCCTGGCCGTGATTGGCTCATCAGTGGTGGCGCTGGAGCTGGCGCAGGCGTTCGCCCGACTCGGAGCGAAGGTGACGATCCTGGCTCGCAGCACGCTGTTCTTCCGCGAAGACCCAGCTATAGGCGAAGCCGTCACGGCCGCATTCCGCATGGAGGGCATCGAGGTGAGGGAACACACCCAGGCCAGCCAGGTCGCGTATATCAATGGTGAAGGGGACGGCGAATTCGTGCTCACCACGGCGCACGGCGAACTGCGCGCCGACAAGCTGCTGGTCGCCACCGGCCGCGCGCCCAACACACGCAAGCTGGCACTGGATGCGACGGGCGTCACGCTCACCCCGCAAGGCGCTATCGTCATCGACCCCGGCATGCGTACAAGCGTGGAACACATCTACGCCGCAGGCGACTGCACCGACCAGCCGCAGTTCGTCTATGTGGCGGCAGCGGCCGGCACTCGCGCCGCGATCAACATGACCGGCGGTGACGCGGCCCTGAACCTGACCGCGATGCCGGCCGTGGTGTTCACCGACCCGCAAGTGGCGACCGTAGGCTACAGCGAGGCGGAAGCGCACCATGACGGCATCAAAACTGATAGTCGCACGCTAACGCTGGACAACGTGCCGCGCGCGCTCGCCAACTTCGACACGCGCGGCTTCATCAAACTGGTGGTTGAAGAAGGCAGCGGACGACTGATCGGCGTGCAGGCAGTGGCCCCGGAAGCGGGCGAACTGATCCAGACGGCCGCACTGGCGATTCGCAACCGGATGACGGTGCAGGAACTGGCCGACCAGTTGTTCCCCTACCTGACGATGGTCGAAGGGTTGAAGCTCGCGGCGCAGACCTTCAACAAGGATGTGAAGCAGCTTTCCTGCTGCGCCGGGTGAGGACAAGGAGGTGTGCGATGAGCGCCTACACGGTATCGCAACTGGCCCATAACGTTGGGGTGAGCGTACATATCGTGCGCGACTACCTGGTGCGCGGCTTGTTACGGCCGGTGGCCTGCACCACGGGCGGCTACGGCGTGTTCGACGATGCGGCCTTGCAACGGCTGTGCTTCGTGCGCGCGGCCTTCGAGGCGGGTATCGGCCTGGATGCCCTGGCGCGGCTGTGCCGTGCGCTCGACGCAGCGGACGGCGCACAAGCCGCAGCGCAGCTTGCCGTGCTGCGCCAGTTGGTCGAGCGGCGGCGCGCGGCGTTGGCCCATCTGGACGCGCAACTGGCCTCCATGCCAGCCGAGCGGGCGCACGAGGAGGCATTGCCGTGAACGCCCCTGACAAACTGCCGCCCGAGACGCGCCAACCCGTTTCCGGCTACCTGTGGGGTGCGCTGGCCGTGTTGACCTGCCCCTGCCATCTGCCGATTCTCGCCGCCGTGCTGGCCGGGACGACCGCCGGTGCCTTCCTTGGCGAGCATTGGGGTGTTGCCGCGCTCGCGCTGACCGGCTTGTTCGTTCTGGCCGTAACGCGGCTGCTGCGCGCCTTCCGGGGCGGATCATGACGAGTTCGCAGCCCGCCGGATGGACGGCGGCCGAGTTGGCGCAGGCGGCGGCGCGCGGACAGCTTGACCTGCATTACCAGCCGCTGGTCGATCTGCGCGATCACCGGATCGCTGGCGCGGAAGCGTTGATGCGCTGGCGGCATCCGAGGCTTGGCCTGTTGCCGCCCGGCCAGTTCCTGCCGCTGGCCGAGTCGTTCGGCCTGATGCCGGAAATAGGCGCGTGGGTGCTGGGCGAGGCCTGTCGCCAGATGCACAAGTGGCAAGGACCGGCATGGCAACCGTTCCGTCTTGCCATCAATGTGTCCGCCAGCCAGGTTGGGCCAACGTTCGACGACGAGGTAAAGCGGGTGCTGGCCGATATGGCCCTGCCCGCCGAGCTTCTGGAGATCGAACTGACCGAATCGGTCGCATTCGGCAATCCAGCCCTGTTCGCCAGTTTCGACGCCTTGCGCGCCATCGGCGTGCGCTTCGCCGCCGACGACTTCGGCACCGGCTATTCCTGCCTGCAACATCTGAAATGCTGCCCCATCACCACATTGAAAATCGACCAATCCTTTGTCGCCAGGCTCCCGGATGATGCCCGTGACCAAACTATCGTGCGGGCGGTGATCCAGCTCGCGCACGGGCTGGGCATGGATGTCATTTTCAGAAGACGACTGCACCAGTTGATTGGGCGTAATGGCTGTTGTGCAGCCAGCTCCTGACAGTTCAATATCAGAAGTGATCTGCACCAATCTCGACTATGCTCAATACTCGTGTGCACCAAAGCGAGGTGAGCATGGCGACGGACACCCCACGGATTCCAGAACAAGGCGTGGCCACTCTGCCTGATGAGGCTTGGGAGCGTGCGCGCCGTCGTGCGGAGATCATCAGTCCGTTGGCGCAGTCGGAGACGGTCGGGCACGAAGCGGCCGATATGGCGGCTCAGGCGCTGGGCTTGTCTCGGCGCCAGGTATACGTTCTGATCCGGCGTGCCCGGCAAGGCAGCGGCCTCGTGACGGATCTGGTGCCCGGCCAGTCCGGTGGAGGTAAAGGTAAGGGGCGCTTGCCGGAACCGGTCGAGCGCGTCATCCACGAGCTACTGCAAAAGCGGTTCCTGACCAAGCAGAAGCGCAGCCTAGCGGCCTTTCACCGCGAAGTCACTCAGGTGTGCAAGGCTCAAAAACTGCGAGTGCCGGCGCGCAATACCGTGGCCTTACGGATCGCTAGCCTTGACCCGCGCAAGGTCATCCGCCGGCGGGAAGGCCAGGATGCCGCTCGTGACCTACAAGGTGTGGGCGGCGAGCCTCCTGCCGTGACCGCGCCGCTGGAGCAGGTGCAGATAGACCATACGGTCATCGACCTGATCGTGGTCGATGACCGCGACCGGCAACCTATTGGCCGCCCGTACCTGACCCTCGCCATCGACGTGTTCACCCGCTGCGTGCTCGGCATGGTCGTCACGCTGGAAGCGCCGTCTGCCGTTTCGGTTGGCCTGTGCCTCGTGCATGTCGCCTGCGACAAGCGCCCTTGGCTGGAAGGACTGAACGTGGAAATGGATTGGCAGATGAGCGGCAAGCCCTTGCTGCTCTACCTAGACAACGCGGCCGAGTTCAAGAGCGAGGCCCTGCGCCGGGGTTGCGAGCAGCATGGCATCCGGCTGGACTATCGCCCGCTGGGACAGCCGCACTATGGCGGCATCGTGGAACGGATCATCGGCACGGCGATGCAGATGATTCACGACGAACTGCCGGGAACGACCTTCTCCAACCCTGACCAGCGCGGCGACTACGATTCCGAAAACAAGGCCGCCCTGACGCTGCGCGAGCTAGAGCGCTGGCTCACATTGGCGGTCGGCACCTACCACGGTTCGGTGCACAACGGCCTGCTCCAACCGCCGGCCGCGCGCTGGGCCGAGGCCGTGGCGCGTGTCGGCGTACCGGCCGTCGTCACACGCGCTACTTCGTTCCTGGTCGATTTTCTGCCGATCCTCCGGCGCACGCTGACCCGCACCGGCTTTGTCATCGACCACATCCACTACTACGCCGATGGGCACTGTTGCAAATAGTCGGTGGTGATAAACTTATCATCCCCTTTTGCTGATGGAGCTGCACATGAACCCATTCAAAGGCCGGCATTTTCAGCGTGACATCATTCTGTGGGCCGTACGCTGGTACTGCAAATACGGCATCAGTTACCGTGAGCTGCAGGAGATGCTGGCTGAACGCGGAGTGAATGTCGATCACTCCACGATTTACCGCTGGGTTCAGCGTTATGCGCCTGAAATGGAAAAACGGCTGCGCTGGTACTGGCGTAACCCTTCCGATCTTTGCCCGTGGCACATGGATGAAACCTACGTGAAGGTCAATGGCCGCTGGGCGTATCTGTACCGGGCCGTCGACAGCCGGGGCCGCACTGTCGATTTTTATCTCTCCTCCCGTCGTAACAGCAAAGCTGCATACCGGTTTCTGGGTAAAATCCTCAACAACGTGAAGAAGTGGCAGATCCCGCGATTCATCAACACGGATAAAGCGCCCGCCTATGGTCGCGCGCTTGCTCTGCTCAAACGCGAAGGCCGGTGCCCGTCTGACGTTGAACACCGACAGATTAAGTACCGGAACAACGTGATTGAATGCGATCATGGCAAACTGAAACGGATAATCGGCGCCACGCTGGGATTTAAATCCATGAAGACGGCTTACGCCACCATCAAAGGTATTGAGGTGATGCGTGCACTACGCAAAGGCCAGGCCTCAGCATTTTATTATGGTGATCCCCTGGGCGAAATGCGCCTGGTAAGCAGAGTTTTTGAAATGTAAGGCCTTTGAATAAGACAAAAGGCTGCCTCATCGCTAACTTTGCAACAGTGCC
>NZ_JAOWGS010000029.1:0-59149 GCF_030333035.1 Citrobacter sp. Cpo015
GCTCTCCTGAGGAGGACAAATCCGCCGGGAGCGGATTTGAACGTTGCGCAGCAACGGCCCGGAGGGTGGCGGGCAGGACGGCCGCCATAAACTGCCAGGCATTAATTTAGTGAAGAAGCCCATCCTGACGGATGGGCTTTTTTGCGTCTGTGCGGAATGAAAACCGCCGGATGCGGCGTGCCGCCTTATTCGGCCTACAGGGGCCGGGCTGAACGTATTTTGTAGACCTGATAAGCGCAGCGCATCAGGCAACACGGCGGTACATTGCCGGATGCGGCGTACCGCCTTATCCGGCCTACAGGGGCTGGGCTGAACGTATTTTGTAGGCCTGATAAGCGCAGCGCATCAGGCAACGCGGCGGTACATTGCCGGATGCGGCGTACCGCCTTATCCGGCCTACAGGGGCTGGGCTGAACGTATTTTGTAGGCCTGATAAGCGCAGCGCATCAGGCAACGCGGCGGTACATTGCCGGATGCGGCGTAACAGCCTTAATCGACCAACAAAAGCACACTGTCTCGATCTACTACACGGATCTCTCCCTCAGAACATATCTGAATCCTTTCTCTGCTAATTAAAATCGTGATCTTTACCGCACAATAAGATATAACAATTATATAACATTCTATTCACTAAAAAACACACAACCATCATTGATAAATTCACGCGATCGTTGGCAGGGGTACAATTCTAATGGCTGATAGTAGTGTAACTGAGAACGGGGCGCTGGCAGACGGCGATACCCGTCGTCGTATATGGGCGATTGTCGGAGCATCATCAGGGAATCTGGTCGAATGGTTTGATTTCTATATCTATTCATTCTGCTCTCTTTATTTTGCTCATATCTTTTTTCCATCAGGAAATACCACCACACAACTCTTACAAACCGCCGGCGTTTTTGCCGCTGGCTTCTTGATGCGACCAATTGGAGGCTGGCTGTTTGGCCGTATCGCGGATAAGCACGGGCGTAAAAAGTCAATGTTGCTGTCCGTTTGTATGATGTGCATGGGATCGTTGGTGATCGCTTGTCTACCGGGATATGAAACTATCGGTACCTGGGCGCCTGCGCTATTACTGCTGGCAAGGCTATTCCAGGGGTTATCTGTCGGTGGTGAATACGGAACCAGCGCGACCTATATGAGTGAAGTCGCCGTTGAAGGTAAGAAAGGTTTTTATGCTTCATTCCAGTACGTAACGTTAATCGGCGGACAGTTACTGGCATTACTGGTTGTGGTCATATTACAGCACACGTTAGAAGACTCTGCGCTCAGAGAATGGGGTTGGCGTATTCCATTTGCGTTGGGCGCCGTGCTGGCTATTGTTGCGCTATGGTTGCGTCGCCAACTGGATGAAACCTCGAAACAGGATGTTCGCGCGCTGAAAGAAGCGGGTTCCCTGAAAGGTCTGTGGCGTAATCGCAAAGCTTTTGTCATGGTGCTTGGTTTTACCGCCGCGGGATCATTGTGTTTTTATACGTTCACAACCTATATGCAGAAGTACCTGGTTAACACAGCCGGTATGCATGCCAACGTAGCCAGCGGGATTATGACGGCGGCATTGTGTGTGTTCATGCTGGTACAACCGCTGTTCGGCGCCTTGTCAGACAAAATTGGCCGGCGTACTTCAATGCTGTGTTTTGGCGCGTTGGCCGCGATTTTCACCGTTCCCATTCTGACAGCATTGCAAAGCGTAACATCCCCGTATATGGCGTTTGCTCTGGTGATGTGTGCTCTGTTAATCGTCAGTTTCTATACGTCAATTAGCGGTATTCTGAAGGCTGAAATGTTCCCGGCGCAGGTGCGCGCTCTTGGGGTCGGCTTATCTTATGCGGTGGCCAATGCGCTGTTTGGCGGTTCAGCCGAATATGTCGCGTTGTCCCTGAAGTCTGTTGGTATGGAAACGACATTCTTCTGGTACGTCACTGGGCTGGCAGTAGTTGCGTTTTTAGTATCGCTAATGCTGCATGGGAAAGGGAAAGGTCTGCGCCTCTAGTAATGTGCCAGTTGCCAGACCGCATAGCCGGTAGATGCGCCTGCAACATCCCAGGCGAAGTCCTTCCAGCTCCAGCCGCTCCCTGCGGGACGGCTGTCCCATAGCTCTTTTGACGCACCCAGGCTGACTGAGAACATCAGGCCGATAGCCGCACTGCGATCGCGGCTGTTGCCCTGATGTTGGGCATATTCATTGCCGGCTGCGGCAAGCATGGCGGAGGCGATGAAGTGTTGAGCTTTGTCTTGTCCGCTCCACTGGTCGTTAGCCATATGGCTGCAGCCCGAAATGGCAAGGACACTGGTAAGAATGAACAGGCGCACCGTTACCTCCATATGAAAAACCCCGTCACTGGACGGGGTCTTGATTACAGAATACGGCTAATTAATCTGTCTATACGAATACGGCGTAGTCGACGGATGAGCTTACGCACTTTGACTGGATAGTCAGCAATGCTTTGCAGGTCGCGATAGTGCTTAACGACGGTAGTATGCGTACGGATAAGCTCCAGCTCTTTATCGCGCTGAGGGGTGAGCTCTTGCTTAGGATCGTGGATAAGGATGGCGTTTTCCAGATCCAGACGCCAGGCGCGAGGGTTAAGGTTGTTGCCGGTGAGCAGCATCCATTTATCATCAACCCACATACCTTTCAGATGATAGGTATTGTCATCATCTTTCCATAAGCGCACGACCAACTGGTCGGTATTCACGTAATACTGCAATCTGCTCAAGAAACGGCGCAGATTTATTTCATACAGATAAGGCAGCGCACCGATGATCTTGAATGGCTCATCTTCCGGGATGAAAAAGTCGTTGGCGGTTTTATCACCGACAATGATTTCAACCTTTTTCCCTTCACGCAGCAGTTGAATGATATTGCGCACCAGTATGGCGGGAAGGTTGAAATAAGGGGTACAGATTGTAAGCTTGTGCTCCGCGCAGGGCATAAGATGGAAAATGGTCTTATTTAACAGACTGGATTTCCCAAGGCCCACCAGAGGCGTAACCGAAAGCTGTTCGTTATCAGCATCACCCTGAAAATGGAATGACGCATCGCGCAGTTCCTGACGGTACAGGCGGATGTCGTTTTTAATTTCTGGGCTTTTAGGGCGGTTGATATCATCAAGACGGTTAACGCCGCGACCGTTCATCAGGTTTTGCGTCACCCAATCGAACATGATATCGGCCATTTGCGCGTTGCGAATCAACTGATAACGGTCATAGCGATATTTATCATGCTGATGCAGGTAAACATCGTTCAGACTGGCCCCGCTGTACAGGACGCTGTCATCAATGATAAAGCCTTTGAAATGCAGGACGCCAAGCGCTTCGCGGGTGTTAATCGGAACGCCATAGACAGGAATATCGATACCAGGGTTTTCTTGCGCCATTCGGCAATACCAGTCAGCATTGGTATTGGATGCCGCAGCACCAATACGACCGCGCTGGGCTCGGTGCCAGTCGACAAGCACCCGGACATCCAGTTCAGGACGCAGCCGTTTTGCCGCATAGAGAGCGTCAAGTATGCCTTTACCACCGTCATCCTGTTCCAGGTACAGCGCAATAATGCAGATCCGTCGCGTCGCGCTGGCTATTTTTTCCAGCAGAGTCTCCCTGAAATTAGCGGGAGCATAAAAGAAATCTACATCATCAACTGACTGAGAAATCTTGGGTAGTTGGGCAAGGTGTTGTTGATGTTTATTACGCTTAAATTTTGACAACATCACAGTGCATTTCTTCTCTGTTCATTGAAGGGTCCTCTGTGCTATGCAGACGACATAAGCGGGCAATGATACCACCAGTACCCATTAATGTGGTCAACATTTCCAGTACCTTACTCACGATTCCTCACATTGGGCCAGATTAAGCGTTAGCCCAACAATTCCCTCTTCGAGCTGGACGTCAACAACAAACCCGAGTTTTCGGGCCAGGGCGACCATCCCACGATTGTTCGGCATCGTAATACCATTCAAACGTATAAGTCCGTGATCTCGAGTATAGGCAATTAATTTTTCCATCAATCGGCGACCCAGTCCAAGCCCTTTGAGATCGGAACGAACCAGTACGGCAAACTCAGCGTCTACGTTATCAGGATCCGAGATTGCTCGCGTTACGCCGAGGATCTCTTCGTGATTATCTTTACAACGCACCGCAACAAAGGCCATTTCCCGATCGTAGTCGATCTGCGTCATATTGGCTAAATCTTCGTGGGTAAATTCGTTGATCTCACTGAAATAGCGATAATAAAGATCTTCTTTTGTCACCTGAGAAATGAACTGCTGAAGATGAGGTTCATCCTCCGGCAAAATGGGGCGGAACAGACAGCGCTCGCCGTTCTTCAACTCCACCCACTCTTCAAGCTGATGAGGGTAGGGACGTACAGCCAGTCTGCTTTCGTTATCGCCCGTGAAAGGGGCAATATCCAGCGTAACGTCCAGCGCGGTAAATTCTCCGGCCGAGGCCAGCAGCGGATGAATATCCAGACGCTGAATTTCCGGGCAATCGACGATCAGGTTGGAGACCTGCACCAGAAGTTGGCTCAACCCGGCGATATCCAATGGGCGCAGTGCGCTGCGCGCGCGGATCTTTTTATTTTTGATCCCCTGGATCACCAGATAACGCGCCAGATTCATGTTCAATGGCGGCAATGCCACCACGGCTTGATCTTCCGGTCGCCACTCAACACCACCTTCACCCAACATAATCAACGGGCCAAATACCGGGTCGTGTTCAACGACGACACGAAGCTCCTGAGCGCCGGCGCGATTCGCCATACTTTGCACTAATAAGCCGTGAATGCGTGCCTGCGGCCAGGCCATTTTTACCCGATCGAAAATTGCATTGGCGGCCTGCTGTACTTCAGTGGCTGTACGCAGGTAGAGCATCACCCCCTGAACTTCTGATTTATGCGGAATATCAGGAGAACGCAGCTTGAGCGCCACCGGGTAGCCGATTTGCTCCGCGATGTGTACGGCTTCCGCGCTGTCGCTGGCGATCCACGTTGGCAGCGTGTGTAAGCCATAAGCCTGTAAAATCGGCTGCACTTCATGGGTATCAAGCGATGTCGCTCCTTCAGCAATCGCCCGCTGTAACAGATTATGCGCTTCGGCGGTGTTGGAGGTCAGGCTGTCAGGCAGCGCAGGCGTTTCCCGCAGCTGCTTCTGGTTTCGCCGATACTCCACCATATGCATAAATGCGGTGATGGTACCTTCCGGCGTGCGGTAGGTGGGCAGTCCGGCTTCGCTAAACAGTCTGCGGGCTTCCTGAGAGGAAAACTCTCCGCACCAGTTGGTCAGCAACGAGACGAATTTTCCTCGGGGGTGATGCTTTACCGCTTCAATCAATGCCAGTGCGCTTTCGGTTCCGGGAGCGGCTGCGCTGGGTGAATGAATCACCATCAGCGCGTCGAAATCCTGGCTGGCGAGCAAAATATCCAGCGTCTTAACGTAGTGTTCGCTGCTGGCGTCATCACGCAGATCCAGCGGGTTGGCGATATCAACATGTTCAGGCAATGCATCGCGTAATTTCTGGCAGGTGTCTTCACTCAACGTCGCCAACTTGCCATTTTTTGACCACAGTTCATCTAATGCCAGTGCGGCAGGCGCGGCCCCATTGCTGATGATCATCAGCCTGTCGCCACGTAGTGGACGCATGTGGCTCAGGGTTTCGACCGCCGAAAACAGCTCGTGAGTGTCTTGCACGCGTAATAAACCGGCACGCTGAATAGCGGCATCCCACGCAGGGTCCATCCCGGCGCTGGTATGCAGTAAACGCTGCGCCGCTGGACTACGACCGCTCTTAATCACCAAAATAGGTTTATTGCGCGAGGCGCTGCGGGCGGCGGAAACAAAGCGTCGGGCATCACTTAAATGCTCGAGATACAGCAATATCGCGCTGGTTTTGCTGTCGCGCGCCAGGTAATCCAGCAGCTCATCAACGTCGATATCCAGGCTATCACCCAGCGCGATAAAGTAAGAAAAGCCCATTTCTCTCTGCTGTGCCCAGTCGAGTATGGTATTGGATACGGCAGCGGATTGAGAGATAAAAGCCAGCTTGCCGCGCTTAATCGGGACGGGGGAAAAGCTGGCGTTAAGCCCTTGCCAGGGCGCGAGAAGTCCCAGGCTGTTGGGGCCCAGCAAACGTATGTTGTAGCGTGATGCGCAGGCCAGCAGCTCTGCGTGCTGCGCCGCGGGAGCTGAAAGAATAATGCAGGTTTTACAGCCTTTCTCGCCAAGCGCTTCGAGTAACGCAAGGTTACGGCTGGCATTGGTGCACAACACGGCGAGATCCGGGCTAAAGGGCAGGCTGTTGATATTGGGCCATGCCAGTACGCCCAGCACCGCTTTCCATGCGGGCGTCACCGGTAAAACAGGTCCATTGAAACCGCCGGCAAGCAGGTTACGCATCATCAGGTAACCCGCGCGATTAGGCTTCATTGACGCCCCAATCACCGCAATGGATTTCGGTCGCAGTAGTGCTTCCAGACCACGCTGACTCATATCGGCTTCCTTAATGACACCAGTGACCGAATGATTTTAAACGTTTTCTGATGAATCTGCTGTGACGCTTCCCTGATGTTGAGTTTTTCCTGCCAGGTAGCGGGTTTTAAAGCGAGTGAAATGATCGCTTAACCCTTCTGCGGCTTGCGTATCTCCCGCCAGATCCAACAAGGCGATGGCCACTTCGGCAGTGCAATATTGCCCTTCAGCGTGAACGCCACGCAGGTGGTAAGCAGAAAGGCGTGATAAATCAACGGAGATCACCGGTAGGTTATCGAGGTACGGGCTTTTGCGGAACATTTTACGCGCCTCAGGCCAGGTACCGTCGAGCATGATAAACAATGGTGGCTTACCGGCTGGTGGCGTGAAAATCACTTCACGCTCTTCACCCGCATAGGAGGCCGGGAATACAACCATCGGCTGGTAATCCGGATTTTTCACCAGTTCCAGCAGCGCCTGCGGCGGCTCGGTGCGTGACCACTGAAAAGCCGTGGTATCGGGCAGAATATCAGCAATCAAACGCCCCGTGTTGCTGGGCTTCATCGGCTCGGTATCAAACATCACCAGACAAAAGCGACTTTTTGCCTCTGAGGGTGCCAGCGTTGCGCACAAGCAGAGTTTCTGCGGCAGCAGGCAGCGCTGACAGCGGCGAACGCGATTACCTCGGGCAAGGAAAGGACGCGTGGCGCGCGCGAGGCGCTCAGCGCGTAACTGAAGAACAGCGTTATCGGTCATGGGGAAACACGTTGAAAAACGCTATTGTCGCAGAGGTGAAAACGGGGCACAAGATGCGCCCCGTAGAGATTATAATGATTCGTTAAGCCAGCTATCAAATGGGGCTTTTGGTACAGCGCCGTTAAGCATGTCGACGATTTCCCCTTTTTTGAAAATCATAATGGTCGGAATGCTGCGGATACCGAAACGGGCGCTGAGTTCACGCTCGGCTTCCGTATTCACTTTAACAAAACGCACTTTACCGCTACGCTCTTCCGCGACATCTTCAAAAATCGGGGCGAAGTTACGACATGGACCACACCAGGGGGCCCAAAAGTCAACGACCACCGGGAGATCGTCTTTTAACAGTTTATCCAGTGTCTCACCGGTCGCATTGATCACCTCCCCATCAAACAGGTCGTGACCACAGCGTCCGCATTTAGCCGCTTCCTGGACACGATCGTCGGGGATGCGGTTGATAGCCTGGCAGCTGGTACAAACGGTATTCATAACTAACCTCTGGATGAGTGGAGTGGACTTCACGGCAGGAACGCCAGTATGTTTCTATTATGTTACATATTATCGGGGAGTCTGTTCTAAACAACAATGCGTTTTATTCAATGAGTACAATAGTCCTTAGCTTTTAAATGAAATAATGGCTAACGACGTGCACATCGGGTAATCTGCGCGCTTCGCGCAGAGCAGGTGGAGAAAAACATGAGCGACGAACTGAAGAACAAAAACGGCAAGGTCAAAGTGATGTACGTCCGCAGTGACGATGACTCGGATAAACGCACCCAAAATCCACGTACTGGCAAAGGCGGCGGTCGCCCCGGTACTTCCCGAGCCGAAGGCGGTCGTCGCCCTGCCCGTGATGACCGAAAGGGTCCGAACAGCGAACGCGGTCGTGAACGTGGTCGTGACCGCGATGTAGAACGTGACCGCAGACGTGAAGATTCACCGTGGCGTACCGTGTCCCGCGCACCGAATGATGACGCAGCGGATAAAGCCGATCACGGCGGTATTAGCGGTAAGAGCTTTATCGATCCTGAAGTATTACGCCGTCAGCGTGCGGAAGAAACCCGCGTTTACGGTGAGAATGCCTGTCAGGCTCTGTTCCAGAGTCGTCCGGACGCCATCGTCCGCGCCTGGTTTGTTCAGAGCGTAACCCCGCGCTTTAAAGAAGCATTACGCTGGATGGCGGCAAACCGCAAAGCCTATCACGTGGTTGACGAAGCCGAGCTGGCGAAAGCCTCTGGCACTGAACACCATGGTGGCGTCTGTTTCCTGATCAAAAAACGTAACGGTACTACCGTTAAGCAGTGGGTCGGTCAGGCAGGGGCGCAGGATTGCGTGCTGGCACTGGAAGATATCGCTAACCCGCATAACCTGGGCGGCATGATGCGTAGCTGCGCGCACTTCGGTGTGAAAGGCGTAGTGGTTCAGGATGCGGCGCTGCTGGAATCAGGTGCGGCCATCCGTACCGCTGAAGGTGGTGCAGAGCACGTTCAGCCGATTACCGGCGACAGCATTGTTGATGTGCTGGACGACTTCCGCCAGGCGGGTTACACGGTTGTGATGACCTCAAGCGCGAAAGGCAAACCGCTGTTTACTACCACGCTGCCGGAAAAAATGGTGCTGGTATTAGGGCGTGAGCGTGAAGCTCTGCCAGAAGCAGCATGCTCAGCCGACGATCTGTGTGTTGCAATTGACGGCACTGGCAAGGTAGAAACGCTCAACGTTTCTGTGGCAACAGGCGTGCTGCTCGCGGAGTGGTGGCGTCAGAACAAAGCCTGATAATAAAAATGCCAGCGAATCGCTGGCATTTTTTTACTCGCTTTCTGCGGGTAATACCGGCATCCAGTCAATTGGCTTTTCACCTCGTTGTTCCAGCCATTCATTCGCCAGTACAAAGTGATTGCAGCCAAAGAAACCGCGATGCGCAGAGAGCGGTGATGGGTGGGGCGCTTTCAACACATGGTGACGCTGCGTATCAATAATCGCGCCTTTCTTCTGTGCGTGAGAACCCCAGAGCAGGAAAACCACGTCTTCCCGATGTTGGTTAATCAGACTGATGACTTTATCGGTAAATGTTTCCCACCCAAGGCTGGCGTGAGAATGTGCCTGGCCGGCGCGGACGGTGAGTACGGTGTTAAGTAACAGTACCCCCTGGCGTGCCCAGCTTTCCAGATATCCGTGCGTTGGGCGCGTGAAACCTGGAATCGTTGCCTCCAGCTCTTTGTACATGTTCAGCAACGAGGGTGGAGTGGCAATGCCGGGGCGAACAGAGAACGCGAGACCGTGTGCCTGGCCTGGACCGTGGTAAGGATCCTGACCCAGGATGACGACTTTCACGTCACCAAGCTCGGTAAAGCGAAAAGCGTTAAACACATCTTTTTGCGGCGGATAAATTGTCATTCCCGATTGACGCTCGCCGGCAACAGTATGCAGTGTGTTAACAAAATAAGGCTGCTGTTTCTCTTCAGCCAGCACATCGTGCCAGGTTAATTCGGTGGCCATCTCGCTCTCCTGCGAATTTTCAATCCCCCTAGCTTAACTGCTTCTTTCGACGTCGCAAAATTCTGTACGTTACTCAATGGTCTACCCCTTAAAGATAGTTGAAAATTTATGTAAAAAGTTTATCTGCATACATGGCGTAAGTTGATGTAAAACAATAAAATCCACCTATCACCACTTTTCATGTGTGGTTTTTATTGATTTAAATCAAAGATTCAAGGGTGTGTGAGGGGTATATATACACTCAAGCAACAATGGTTTTACCAATTGGCCGGATGACGGCCAACCGAGATCAAATAATTTTGCCGGGGAGGCATCAAATGATTACAGGTATCCAGATTACTAAAGCTGCAAACGACGACCTGCTGAACTCTTTCTGGCTGCTGGACAGCGAAAAAGGCGAAGCACGCTGCATCGTTGCGAAAGCAGGTTTCAATGCTGATGAAGTCGTTGCAGTCAGCAAACTGGGCGAAATCGAATACCGTGAAGTACCGGTAGACGTACAGCCGGAAGTACGCGTGGAAGGTGGTCAGCACCTGAACGTGAACGTTCTGCGTCGCGAAACGCTGGAAGATGCAGTTAAGCATCCGGAAAAATATCCGCAGCTGACCATCCGTGTTTCTGGTTATGCAGTGCGTTTCAACTCTCTGACCCCAGAACAGCAGCGCGACGTTATTGCTCGTACCTTTACTGAGAGCCTGTAAGGCTCACGGGGAATAACCCCGTTTAGTAGAGAATCAAAAAGCGGAAGATGCCAGTGCGTCTTCCGCTTTTTTGCATCTGTTAGTAAAAGATCCTCACCGCGCAATACACCAACAGCAGCGCCAGAATGATATTCAACTGTCGACCGTAACGGCAAAAAACGCGCTGAAAAAGATGGCCCGCCAGCGCCCAGCAGGCATTCCCGAAGGTGCCGATCAGCGCTAACAGAATACTCACCCCAATCAGCCAGTGGGCGTCCTGAGTGTACGGTAATACGAACGTGGATAACGCGGTAATGCCGTACAAAATGATTTTCACGTTAACAAACTGCAAGCCAAAACTTGCCCAGAAGCTAATCGGCTCTGACTGCAATCTATCGTTCGAGGTCGGGCTGGTGGCGATCTTCAGCGCCAGCCACAGGATATAAGCGGCCCCAGCCCAACTAAGCAAATGGATGATGGCTGGATCCATGACCGCCAGTGAAAATGAAATCCCGGCGCACATCAGCATGACGATTAAAAAGCCCAGGCTCATTCCGGCCAGTACGCGTGTACTCTGACGAAAACCGTGTGACGTCGCGGCACTGAGCGCAAGGATGTTGTTTGGTCCGGGAGTTAGCGCGGTAATCAATGTATAGGTCCAGAATGCACTTAAAAGGGTGGGGGTCACTTGTTATCTCCTTTGTTTTGATAGACAGTACCCGAGACTAAATATTTAAAAAAATGAATGTTTTTGCATTCTGAATTCGATATTTTCGATGGGTTGGTGCGGATGGATTTACGTCGGTTTATTACGCTAAAAACGGTGGTGGAAGAGGGCTCATTTCTGCGGGCATCACAAAAACTGTGCTGTACGCAATCAACGGTTACCTTTCATATTCAACAGCTTGAGCAAGAGCTTTCGGTGCAGTTGTTTGAAAAAATTGGTCGCCGGATGTGTCTCACCAGTGAGGGAAAACGGCTGATGCCGCATATCCATGACCTGACGCGCGTGATGGCATCGATTCGACAGTCGGCACATCAGGATGCGCAGCCGAGCGGCGATCTACGTGTCGCAACAGGTGAAACGCTGCTGGCGTATAAAATGCCGCAGGTTTTACAGCGATTTAAACAACGTGCGCCCCATGTGCGGCTGTCTTTACAGTCGCTGAATTGTTATGTCATTCGCGATGCATTGCTCAGTGATGATGTTGATCTGGGGGTCTTTTATCGGGTGGGTAATGACGATGCCCTGGAGTTGATGCCGCTTGGCGATCAGTCACTGGCATTAGTTGCTTCGCCACTGCTTCAGCACGTTGATTTTACTCAGCATAACCAGCACATTCCCTGCAGTTTTATCATTAATGAGCCGCAATGTATTTTCAGACAACGCTTCGAGGGGCTACTGCGTAAACGACAGATTACGCTGGAAAATACCATTGAGTTATGGAGCATTGAAAGTATTAAGCAGTGCGTATCGGCAAATCTTGGGATCAGCTTTTTGCCGCATTTTGCCGTCGAGAAGGAGTTACGTTCAGGGGAGTTGATTGAATTACCGTTCAGTGAACAACCTGAGTTAATTACGGCATTGTGTGGTTATCATGCCGGAAAAGTCGTTAGCCCGGCGATGCGGGTGTTTCTTGAGTGCATTGAAGAGAGTTTTGCATCACGTGAAAAAATGCCGGGCTAAATGGCCCGGCATTCGGTTTACTCTTTGTCGGACTGCTGGGTAGCAGCTCCGCTCGGCTTACGACGTTTGCCGATATTTTTGGCGTCGCGGTGACGTTTTTTCACCCGCGGCTTCTCTTTCTCTTTCGCCTTTTTCTCAGCGCGCTTCGCCAGCACTTTCTTGGATGGCTTACCGTTAGATTTCTCACTTGGCGCGCGCGTGGTTGGACGCAGTTCGTCAATGACGCGAGCTTTCAGCGGTTCGTCAATATAGCGGCTCGCTTTGCCGAGCAGCAGGTGGTCGTGCGCTTCAACCAAAGAGATCGCAGTGCCTTTACGGCCAGCACGACCGGTACGGCCAATACGGTGCAGATAGGCATCGCCACTGCGCGGCATGTCGAAGTTAAACACGTGGCTGACGTCAGGAATATCGATCCCGCGAGCGGCGACGTCGGTTGCTACCAGCACGTTCACACGACCATCGGTCAGGCGTTTGATCGCTTCGTTACGTTTGTTCTGCACCATCTCGCCTTCGAGATAGCAGTTATTAATGCCCGCCTGGCGCAGCCAGCCTGCCAGTTCGTGCACACGCTCACGTTTGCGTACGAAGACAATCGAGCGAGTCGCTTCCGGCTGTTTTAACAGGTGGATCAGCATGGCAGTTTTGTGCTCGATGTCATCGGCACGGTAGTAAAACTGATGGATCTTCTTGCGTTCACGGGTGGACGGATCCGCTGAGACTTCGACCGGGTCTTCCAACAGACGCTCGGCAAAATCTTTAATCGCATCGCCTTCCAGCGTGGCGGAAAACAGCATGGTTTGCTTACGCCAGCGTGTTTCACCGGCGATATGCTCGATGTCCTGGGCAAAGCCCATGTCCAGCATACGGTCTGCTTCATCGAGAATTAGCGTTTCAACCGCATGGCAGTCGAAGTTTTCTTCTTTAATGTATTGCAGCAGACGACCCGTGGTGGCGACCACGATGTCCTGGTTTTCGCTAAAGACTTCCATGTGGTTCATGTAAGCCACGCCGCCGGTAATTGTAGCGATATCCAGATGTGTATTCTTCGCCAGCTCACGAGCGTGTTCGGCAACCTGCATCGCCAGTTCGCGCGTTGGCGTCAGGATTAAAATGCGCGGCGGACCAGATTTCTTGCGCGGGAAGTCGAGCAGGTGCTGCAACGCTGGCAGCAAATATGCCGCCGTTTTACCGGTGCCTGTCGGCGCAGAACCGAGTACATCACGGCCATCGAGCGCAGGCGGAATGGCGGCAGCCTGAATGGCGGTCGGGCGAGTGAAACCTTTTTCCTGGAGGGCATCCAGAAGGCTTTCATCGAGTTCAAGTTCGGAAAAAGTCGTTACAGTCATGTTCTACCTCTGAGTGGGGCGCTGATTATAGACGTTACGGCTGCAATCTTCATCTGTTTGTATGGATATACCTTCTCAGGTATTGTTTTTATCCTATGTTATCGTTTTTTTTCCAGGAAGGTTGTTCTTCATGCCCCAGTCTACATCCGTACTGAGACGTAATGGATTTACTTTTAAGCAGTTTTTTGTGGCACACGATCGCTGTGCAATGAAAGTCGGAACAGACGGCATTTTATTGGGGGCCTGGGCCCCCGTTGCGGGCGTAAAGCGGATCCTGGATATCGGTACCGGGAGCGGCCTGTTGGCGCTGATGTTGGCCCAGCGCACTGATGAAAACGTCATCATTGACGCCGTGGAGCTTGATGTCGATGCCGCGCAGCAGGCGCAGGAGAACATCGCGCAATCTCCGTGGATGCATCGCGTGAGTGTTCATACAGAAGATGCACAGCAGTGGATACCGCGTCAGACCGTGCGTTTTGATTTGATAATCAGCAACCCTCCCTATTATGAACAGGGCGTGGAATGTGCTACACCGCAGCGCGAGCAGGCGCGCTATACCACCACGCTCGATCACCAGGCGTTGCTTACGCTGGCGGCGGACAGCATTACGGAAGAAGGTTTTTTTTGTGTCGTGCTGCCGGAACAGATTGGGAACGCGTTTACCCAGCAGGCATTAAGTATGGGCTGGCATCTGCGATTACGTACGGATGTAGCAGAAACGGAAGCCCGACTACCGCATCGGGTATTGCTGGCATTCTCCCCGCAGGCCGGGGAGTGCTTTAGCGACAGGCTGGTGATTCGTGGGCCAGACCAACGTTACTCTGAAGGTTATACGGCGCTGACCCAGGCGTTTTACCTGTTTATGTGATGACTTAGCGGCGAGAGAATGGACGGGCCGGCTTCTGGAAGCTGCTCTGGGTAATCCAGCGTGTAGTGCAGGCCCCGACTCTCTTTGCGCATCATTGCGCAGCGGACAATCAGCTCGGCAACCTGTACCAGATTGCGCAGTTCCAACAAATTGTTCGACACGCGGAAATGGGCGTAATACTCGTCGATTTCCTGTTGCAGCATGGTGATACGGCGCAGAGCGCGCTCCAGGCGCTTGGTCGTACGCACAATACCGACGTAATCCCACATAAACAGCCGCAGCTCATGCCAGTTATGCTGGATAACAACCAACTCATCCGGATTTTCTACCCGGCTTTCATCCCAGCCCGGGAGCGTGCTAACGCCGCGAGCATAAGGCATGCGCCTGTCGATATCTTCAGCCGCGGACCAGCCATAAACCAGACACTCCAGCAATGAGTTTGATGCCATCCGGTTGGCACCATGCAGGCCGGTGTAACTCACTTCGCCGATCGCATACAGCCCGTCGACATCGGTACGGCCAAAGTCATCCACCATCACACCGCCGCAGGTATAGTGCGCTGCAGGCACGATGGGAACCGGCTCTTTGGTTAAATCAATGCCCAATCCCAGCAACTTTTCATAAATCATCGGGAAATGCTGACGAACAAATTCTTCCGGCTTATGGCTGATATCGAGGAACATGCAATCTGCACCAAGGCGCTTCATTTCATGATCAATGGCGCGGGCGACAATATCGCGGGGAGCCAATTCGCCACGTTCGTCAAAATCGGGCATAAAGCGTGAACCGTCCGGGCGCTTCAGGTGCGCTCCTTCGCCGCGCAGCGCTTCGGTTAGCAGAAAATTGCGCGCCTGCGGATGATACAGCGCTGTCGGGTGAAACTGGTTAAACTCCAGGTTGGCGACGCGGCATCCTGCGCGCCAGGCCATTGCAATCCCGTCACCCGAGGAAATATCCGGATTGGTGGTGTATTGATACACCTTTGATGCGCCGCCGGTGGCCAACACTACCGACTTCGCATGGCAGGTTTCGACGGCTTCTTTATTACGATTCCAGATCCAGGCACCAACAACCCGACGCGTTCCCGGCAGACCGATTTTATCGGAGACAATCAGGTCGACGGCGTTGCTACGCTCAAGAACCCGGATATTGGGATGATTTTGTGCCTGGCTGACGAGGGTGGTTTCGACTTCTTTGCCGGTAGCATCCGCAGCGTGCAGGATGCGTCGATGGCTGTGACCGCCTTCACGGGTCAGGTGATAGCTCTCTTCGCCGTTAGGCTGAACCTGTGTATCAAATAAGACGCCCTGATCGATAAGCCATTGAACGCAGGTGCGAGCATTGCTGGCGACAAATTCAACCGCATGGCGATCGCACAGCCCGGCCCCGGCAATCAGCGTATCTTCAACGTGGGAGTCGATACTGTCGGTTTCATCGAAAACCGCGGCAATACCCCCCTGGGCATAAAATGTCGAGCCTTCGCTGACCGGCCCTTTGCTCAGGATAATAACCTGATGTTTTTCAGCCAGGCGCAGCGCCAGTGAGAGTCCGGCAGCCCCGCTGCCAATGATCAGCACGTCACAGGATAATTCAGGAGTCGTATTCATGATGTTTGTTTAATTTACTAAACAGTGTTTGGTCACCATAGCACCACATTGCGCGATACTGCACGTTTTATTTTTAAATGTGTTGCAATGACTAAACATGAAAGAAAAGCATGATGAGGGCGAAATAGGCAAAAATATTTTGTGAAGCAGGCCGTTAGCATCAGATTATGTGATGAAATAAAGTGCCCGTTGGGTTACTCTGCAAGCGGTGAAATGGGCATTTCTGTACAGATAGTGCGTTGATCGGGTTATGTAGACTTATAATGAGAGATAAGACCTGTCTACAACATGACAAACAAAAAACAATGCGTAACGGAACTTTACGAAACTTGAGCACTCTAAGCATTTGCTTGCTCATAGTGAAGCTGATGGAGTGGCGTTTCGAAAGCGCGTGGAAATTTGGTTTGGGGAGACTTTACCTCGGATGAGCGAGCAGTTAACGGACCAGGTCCTGGTAGAACGGGTCCAGAAGGGAGATCAGAAAGCCTTTAACCTACTGGTAGTGCGCTATCAGCATAAGGTGGCGAGTCTGGTTTCTCGCTATGTACCGTCGGGTGATGTACCCGATGTAGTACAAGAAGCATTTATCAAAGCCTATCGTGCGCTGGATTCGTTCCGGGGAGATAGTGCTTTTTATACCTGGCTGTATCGTATTGCAGTCAATACAGCGAAGAATTACCTGGTCGCTCAGGGGCGTCGTCCACCTTCCAGTGATATTGATGCGATTGAAGCAGAAAATTACGAAAGTGGCGGAGCACTGAAAGAAATTTCGAACCCTGAGAACTTAATGTTGTCAGAAGAACTGAGACAGATAGTTTTCCGAACTATTGAGTCCCTCCCGGAAGATTTACGCATGGCAATAACCTTGCGGGAGCTGGATGGCCTGAGCTATGAAGAGATAGCCGCTATCATGGATTGTCCGGTAGGTACGGTGCGTTCACGTATCTTCCGAGCGAGGGAAGCTATTGATAATAAAGTTCAACCGCTTATCAGGCGTTGACGATAGCGGGATACTGGAAAAGGTATTAGGCATGCAGAAAGAGAAACTTTCCGCTTTAATGGATGGCGAAACGCTGGATACTGAGTTACTCAAAGAGCTAACTCACGACCCGGAAATGCAAAAAACCTGGGAGAGTTATCACCTGATTCGCGATTCCATGCGAGGTGATACCGCCGACGTTCTCCATTTCGATATTTCCGCCCGCGTAATGGCCGCCATCCAGGATGAGCCAGTACGTCAGACGGCGCCATTGATTCCTGAGGCCCAGCCAGCACCGCACCAGTGGCAGAAAATGCCATTCTGGAAGAAAATGCGTCCGTGGGCCGCGCAGCTTACCCAAATGGGTGTGGCCGCGTGCGTATCACTTGCAGTTATCGTTGGCGTCCAGCACTATAATGGGCAATCTGAAACGTCCCAGCAGCCCGAAACACCGGTATTTAATACATTACCGATGATGGGTAAAGCCAGTCCGGTTAGCTTGGGTGTACCTTCTGACGCGACGGCCAGCGGCGGTCAACAACAGCAGGTACAGGAGCAGCGTCGTCGTATTAATGCCATGTTGCAGGATTACGAATTGCAACGTCGACTGCACTCTGAACAGCTTCAGTTTGAGCAGGCCCAAACACAGCAAGCCGCTGTGCAGGTGCCAGGAATTCAAACTTTAGGAACGCAATCGCAGTAATGAAGCAACTTTGGTTTGCCATGTCACTTGTGGCTGGTAGCCTGTTCTTCTCTGTAAACGCCTCGGCCAATCCTGCGTCCGGGGCGTTGTTGCAGCAGATGAATCTGGCCAGCCAGTCGCTAACCTATGAGCTGTCATTTGTCAGCATCAATAAGCAGGGTGTTGAATCCCTACGTTATCGTCATGCCCGCCAGGATAACCGTCCACTCGCGCAACTATTACAAATGGATGGACCGCGCCGGGAAGTGGTGCAACGCGGCAACGAAATTAGCTATTTTGAGCCTGGTCTCGAACCGTTCACGCTGAACGGCGATTATATCGTTGACTCTCTGCCATCCCTGATTTACACCGATTTCAAACGCCTTGCTCCCTACTATGATTTTATCTCAGTAGGCCGCACCCGTATTGCCGATCGGCTCTGTGAAGTGATCCGCGTTGTGGCGCGTGACGGCACCCGTTACAGCTATATCGTTTGGATGGACACGGAGACCAAACTGCCAATGCGTGTCGATCTCCTCGATCGTGATGGCGAAACGCTGGAACAGTTCCGTGTGATCTCCTTTACCGTGAATAACGGTGTTAGCGACAGCATGCAGACGTTAGCAAAAGCGAATTTACCACCGTTGCTGTCGGTTCCTGCAGGCGAGAAAACCAACTTCAACTGGAGTCCGTCGTGGTTGCCACAAGGTTTCAGTGAGGTCTCAAGCAGTCGACGTCCGCTGCCGACGATGGATAACATGCCGATTGAATCACGCCTTTATTCTGATGGCCTGTTTAGTTTCTCCGTGAACGTAAACCGTGCGACGCAGAACAGCGCCGATCAACTGCTGCGTACTGGCCGCAGAACGGTCAGCACCAGCGTGCGTGATAACGCGGAAATTACGATTGTGGGCGAGCTTCCACCACAAACGGCGAAGCGTATCGCGGACAATATCAAGTTCAGGGCAGCACAATGATTAAAGAGTGGGCGACGGTCGTCTCCTGGCAAAATGGTCTGGCGACGGTCAGCTGTGATGTTAAAGCATCATGTAGCAGCTGTGCTTCCCGGGCCGGATGCGGGAGCCGCGTACTGAACAAACTGGGACCACAGACCACACACACTATCGTGGTGCCCTGCGACGAACCCTTGACCCCTGGTCAAAAAGTTGAACTGGGCATTGCCGAAGGTAGCCTGCTGGGTTCGGCGATGCTGGTCTACATGTCTCCGTTGGCGGGACTGTTTCTTTTCGCGGCGCTGTTCCAGGTGCTGTTTGGTTCCGATCTTGCGGCATTAAGCGGCGCAGTGCTGGGGGGCGTGGGCGGATTCCTGATTGCTCGTGGATACTCTCGTAAGCTTGCTGAGCGCGAAGCCTGGCAGCCGGTCATTCTGAACGTTGCTCTCCCACCCGATCTTATTCGCGTCGAAACCCAGCAGTGATATCTTTGCCTGATGGCGTTGCGCTTATCTGGTCTACAGCGTGCTCAGATGCAGGCGTAGGCCGGATAAGGCGTTTATGCCGCCATCCGGCAAAAGTTTCACCGACTTTGCAAGGTTGTTTCCAGTTCCCGCTATCCTTGCTCTATGAACGTTTCCTCGCCTCAGCGTTGTAGTGTAGAATGCGGCGTTTCACTTAAACAGACGTTAAGCTCAGATCAGCGACTTCTCAGAGCCTGCTTCGGCGGGCGTAAGGCACAATAATTACACTATATGAAGAACATACGTAACTTTTCAATCATAGCTCACATCGACCACGGTAAATCGACGCTGTCTGACCGTATTATCCAGATCTGCGGTGGCCTGTCTGACCGTGAAATGGAAGCGCAGGTTCTCGACTCGATGGATCTTGAGCGTGAGCGCGGTATTACTATCAAAGCGCAGAGCGTGACGCTCGATTTCAAAGCATCTGATGGTGAAACCTATCAGCTTAACTTTATCGACACCCCGGGCCACGTTGACTTCTCGTATGAAGTTTCCCGCTCGCTTGCTGCCTGTGAAGGCGCATTGCTGGTGGTTGATGCCGGACAGGGCGTAGAAGCGCAGACCCTGGCTAACTGCTATACCGCCATGGAAATGGATCTGGAAGTAGTACCGGTACTGAACAAAATTGACCTGCCAGCCGCCGATCCTGAACGCGTAGCGGAAGAGATCGAAGATATCGTCGGTATCGATGCGACAGATGCCGTTCGCTGCTCGGCGAAAACCGGCGTTGGCGTCACTGACGTTCTTGAACGTCTGGTACGCGACATTCCGCCGCCGGAAGGCGATCCGGAAGGCCCATTGCAGGCGCTGATCATCGACTCCTGGTTCGATAACTACCTTGGCGTGGTGTCACTGGTGCGTATTAAAAACGGCACCATGCGTAAAGGCGACAAAATTAAAGTGATGAGCACCGGTCAGGTCTATAACGCTGACCGTCTGGGTATCTTCACGCCAAAACAGGTTGACCGTACCGAGCTGAAATGCGGCGAGGTAGGTTGGTTGGTTTGTGCGATTAAAGACATCCTCGGCGCACCGGTTGGCGATACCCTGACGCAGGCGCGTAACCCGGCAGACAAACCGCTGCCAGGCTTTAAAAAAGTGAAGCCGCAGGTTTACGCCGGTCTGTTCCCGGTGAGCTCTGACGACTATGAAAACTTCCGTGACGCGCTTGGCAAACTGAGCCTGAACGACGCCTCCCTGTTCTACGAACCGGAAAGCTCTACCGCGCTGGGCTTCGGCTTCCGTTGTGGCTTCCTTGGTCTGCTGCACATGGAGATCATTCAGGAACGTCTGGAGCGTGAATACGATCTGGATCTGATCACCACCGCGCCGACCGTAGTCTACGAAGTCGAAACCACGGCGAAAGAGACTATCTACGTCGATAGCCCGTCCAAGCTGCCGCCGCTGAACAACATCTACGAACTGCGTGAGCCGATCGCTGAGTGTCACATGCTGCTGCCGCAGGCTTACCTTGGCAACGTCATCACCCTGTGTATCGAGAAGCGTGGCGTCCAGACCAACATGGTTTACCACGGTAACCAGGTGGCGCTGACGTATGAGATTCCAATGGCGGAAGTCGTACTCGATTTCTTTGACCGTCTGAAGTCGACCTCTCGCGGCTATGCGTCGCTGGACTATAACTTCAAACGCTTCCAGGCGTCTGACATGGTGCGTGTTGATGTCCTTATCAACAACGAACGTGTCGATGCGCTGGCGCTGATTACCCACCGCGACAACTCCCAGAGCCGTGGCCGTGAACTGGTTGAGAAGATGAAAGATCTGATCCCTCGCCAGCAGTTTGATATCGCGATCCAGGCGGCCATTGGTACGCACATCATCGCGCGTTCAACGGTTAAGCAGCTGCGTAAAAACGTTCTGGCGAAATGCTACGGTGGTGATATCAGCCGTAAGAAAAAGCTGCTGCAAAAACAGAAAGAGGGTAAAAAGCGCATGAAGCAGATCGGTAACGTCGAACTGCCGCAGGAAGCGTTCCTCGCCATTCTGCATGTCGGTAAAGACAGCAAATAATCTTAAGGAGTTGGCATGGCGAACATGTTTGCCCTGATTCTGGTGATTGCCACACTGGTGACGGGCATTTTATGGTGCGTAGATAAATTCATCTTCGCGCCAAAGCGCCGGGAGCGTCAGGCAGCAGCGCAAGCTGCTGCAGGTGATTCACTGGATAAAGCTACGCTGAAAAAAGTGGCACCTAAGCCAGGCTGGCTGGAAACCGGGGCGTCCGTTTTCCCGGTACTGGCGATTGTGCTGGTGGTGCGTTCATTTATCTATGAACCATTCCAGATCCCGTCAGGTTCGATGATGCCGACGCTGCTTATCGGTGACTTTATCCTGGTGGAGAAATTCGCCTACGGGATTAAAGATCCGATTTACCAGAAAACGTTGATCGAAACCGGTCATCCGAAACGCGGTGATATCGTGGTGTTTAAATACCCGGAAGATCCGCGTCTGGACTACATTAAACGTGCTGTCGGTTTACCGGGAGACAAAGTAACGTACGATCCAGTGGCGAAAGAGGTGACTATTCAGCCTGGATGCCGTTCCGGTCAGGCGTGTGAAAACGCGTTGCCGGTAACGTACTCTGATGTTCAGCCAAGTGATTTTGTACAGACCTTTGCTCGTCGTAACGGCGGTGAAGCGACCAGCGGCTTCTTTGAAGTTCCGCTGAACGAAACAAAAGAGAACGGTATTCGCCTCTCTGAGCGTAAAGAAACGCTGGGTGAGGTTACGCACCGCATTCTGACCGTGCCGATTGCGCAGGATCAGGTGGGGATGTATTACCGTCAACCTGGTCAGCCGTTGGCAACCTGGATCGTTCCGCCGGGACACTACTTCATGATGGGTGATAACCGTGATAACAGCGCGGACAGCCGTTACTGGGGATTTGTACCGGAAGCGAATCTGGTTGGTAAAGCGACCGCTATCTGGATGAGTTTCGATAAGCAAGAAGGTGAATGGCCGACCGGTGTGCGTTTAAGCCGTATTGGTGGCATTCACTAATCACCGATAATCGTTCACGTTGTCGTCATTACGGCGGCAGCGTGAATTATTTCTCGGATAAATTCCCGCAGACTAACGACATCCCTTGTCGTTGTGTATAGAATATTCCCCCGAAGTTTTAGGTTGGCACCGACAGGTTGCCACGGCACACGAAACAGCGTTGGTTTGTATATAAATGCATGCAGGCGAAGCCAGATGGCTCAGCGAAGTGCGTATATCAGGTCTGTTTCGTGTGCTGAATTGTTGACGCATTCATTTATTGGTATCGCATGAACCCCATCGTAATTAATCGGCTTCAACGGAAGCTGGGCTACACTTTTAATCATCAGGAGCTGTTGCAGCAGGCATTAACTCACCGGAGCGCCAGCAGCAAACATAACGAGCGTTTAGAATTTTTAGGCGACTCTATTTTGAGCTTTGTTATCGCTAATGCGCTGTATCACCGTTTCCCGCGTGTGGATGAAGGTGATATGAGCCGCATGCGCGCGACGCTGGTTCGCGGCAATACGCTGGCTGAATTAGCCCGTGAGTTTGACCTCGGTGAATGTTTACGTTTGGGGCCAGGTGAGCTGAAAAGCGGCGGCTTCCGTCGTGAATCAATCCTGGCGGATACCGTTGAAGCTTTGATCGGCGGCGTCTTCCTCGACAGCGATATTCAAACCGTTGAGCAATTGATCCTGAACTGGTATCAAACTCGTCTGGATGAAATTAGCCCAGGCGACAAACAAAAAGATCCGAAAACGCGCCTGCAGGAATATTTGCAGGGCCGCCACCTGCCTCTGCCGTCTTATTTGGTTGTACAGGTCCGTGGTGAAGCACACGATCAAGAATTTACTATCCACTGCCAGGTCAGCGGCCTGAGTGAACCGGTGGTTGGCACAGGTTCGAGCCGTCGTAAGGCTGAGCAGGCTGCCGCCGAACAGGCGTTGAAAAAACTGGAGCTGGAATGAGCGAAGAGAAAACCTACTGCGGATTTATTGCTATCGTCGGTCGCCCGAACGTCGGCAAATCCACCCTGTTGAATAATCTGCTTGGGCAGAAGATTTCTATTACCTCACGTAAGGCTCAGACAACACGTCACCGTATTGTTGGCATCCATACCGAAGGCGCGTATCAGGCGATTTATGTTGATACCCCGGGTCTGCATATGGAAGAAAAACGGGCTATTAACCGCTTGATGAACAAAGCGGCGAGCAGCTCTATCGGTGATGTTGAACTGGTTATTTTCGTTGTTGAAGGCACCCGCTGGACGCCGGACGACGAAATGGTGCTCAACAAGCTGCGTGATGGCAAAGCCCCGGTTATTCTGGCCGTCAACAAAGTCGACAACGTTCAGGAAAAAGCCGATCTGCTGCCGCACCTGCAGTTCCTGGCAAGCCAGATGAACTTCCTTGATATCGTACCGATTTCTGCCGAAACCGGCTTGAATGTCGATACCGTTGCGGGCATCGTGCGTAAGCATTTGCCGGAAGCTATTCATCACTTCCCGGAAGATTACATCACCGACCGTTCTCAGCGCTTTATGGCCTCTGAAATCATCCGTGAAAAGCTGATGCGTTTTCTGGGTGCTGAACTGCCGTACTCCGTTACCGTGGAGATTGAGCGTTTTATCTCTAACGAGCGCGGTGGCTACGACATCAACGGTCTGATCCTCGTTGAACGTGAAGGGCAGAAGAAGATGGTTATTGGCAACAAAGGGGCCAAGATTAAAACCATCGGCATCGAAGCGCGTAAAGACATGCAGGAGATGTTCGAAGCGCCCGTTCACCTCGAACTGTGGGTGAAAGTGAAATCCGGCTGGGCCGATGACGAACGCGCGCTGCGTAGCCTCGGTTACGGCGACGACGTCTAAACACATCCTCTGAAACACGGCGAGTATATGGAAGGATGGCAACGCGCTTTTGTCCTGCATAGTCGCCCCTGGAGCGAAACCAGTCTCGTGCTGGACGTCTTCACGGAAGAGTCGGGTCGCGTGCGCCTTGTGGCTAAAGGCGCACGTTCCAAACGCTCCAATCTTAAAGGCGCACTCCAGCCTTTTACCCCGTTGTTGCTTCGCTTTGGTGGACGTGGCGAGGTCAAAACCTTGCGCAGCGCCGAAGCCGTTTCTCTGGCACTCCCCCTTAGCGGAATCACGCTGTACAGCGGCTTGTATATTAACGAGCTTATCTCGCGCGTACTCGAATACGAAACCCGTTTTTCTGCACTCTTTTTCGATTATCTGAACTGCATTCAGGCGCTGGCTGGCGCGACGGGTTCGCCAGAACCTGCGTTGCGTCGCTTTGAGCTAGCCTTACTTGGTCATCTGGGGTATGGCGTCGATTTTACCCACTGTGCGGGCAGCGGCGAGCCGGTAGACGACACCATGACCTATCGCTACCGGGAAGAAAAAGGGTTTATCGCAAGCGTAGTGATTGATAACGCCACCTTTACCGGACGCCATCTGAAAGCACTCGAATCGCGGGAATTTCCGGATGCTGATACGCTTCGCGCCGCGAAACGCTTTACCCGCATGGCGTTAAAGCCGTATCTTGGTGGTAAGCCCTTAAAGAGCCGCGAATTATTCCGGCAGTTTATGCCGAAGCGAAAATAAAAAACGAGGATTGTCATGGCCGAATTACTGTTAGGCGTCAACATTGACCACATTGCCACTTTACGTAATGCACGCGGTACCGCATATCCGGACCCGGTTCAGGCAGCGTTTATCGTTGAACAGGCGGGCGCGGACGGTATTACCGTACACCTGCGTGAAGACCGTCGTCATATCACCGACCGTGACGTACGTATTTTGCGCCAGACGCTGGATACGCGCATGAATCTGGAAATGGCAGTCACCGAAGAGATGCTGTCGATTGCCGTTGAGACTAAGCCGCATTTTTGCTGCCTGGTGCCGGAAAAACGTCAGGAAGTTACCACTGAAGGTGGGCTGGACGTCGCCGGTCAGCGTGACAAGATGCGCGATGCCTGCAAACGGCTGGCGGACGCAGGCATTCTGGTTTCGCTGTTTATCGATGCCGATGAAGAACAGATTAAGGCCGCTGCGGAAGTTGGCGCACCGTTTATTGAGATTCACACCGGCTGTTACGCCGATGCGAAAACCGACGCAGAACAGGCCAGCGAACTGGCGCGTATCGCCAAAGCGGCAACCTATGCTGCAAGTCTTGGCCTGAAGGTGAATGCGGGTCACGGTCTGACGTATCACAACGTTAAAGCTATCGCGCGGATCCCGGAAATGCACGAGCTGAACATTGGCCATGCCATTATTGGACGTGCGGTGATGAGCGGCCTGAAAGAGGCCGTAGTCGAAATGAAGCGCCTGATGCTGGAAGCGCGTGGCTAATGGCGATTCTGGGACTAGGTACGGATATCGTGGAGATTGCCCGCATCGAAGCGGTGATCTCCCGTTCCGGCGACCGCCTGGCAAGACGTGTGCTCAGCGACAACGAATGGGCAATCTGGGAAACGCATCAGCAGCCGGTGCGTTTTCTGGCGAAGCGTTTTGCAGTCAAAGAGGCGGCAGCAAAAGCCTTTGGCACGGGTATTCGCAATGGGCTGGCGTTTAATCAGTTTGAAGTCTTTAACGATGAACTCGGTAAGCCGCGTCTGCGATTATGGGGAGAGGCGTTAAAACTGGCGGAAAAACTCGGCGTTGCGCACATGCATGTGACGCTGGCCGATGAGCGTCACTACGCCTGCGCCACGGTGATTATCGAAAGTTAGATTCAGGACGATGCCGGATGGCGACGCGTAGCGTCTTATCCGGCCTACGGGTTATGCGTTTGTTGCAGGGGCAGGGTAGGGGCTTCATCGCCAGATGGCGACGCGGCTAAAGTTTATCGGCGTGATGCATCAGCACAAACTTATCCCACAGCTGCTCTTCTGTTTCGACATGCGCCGGATCTTTCAAAATAGTATTGGGGATCGGGCACACCTTCTGGCAGGTTGGCGTGTCGTAATGGCCTACGCATTCCGTACACTTGTCGCTGTTAATCTCGTAAATGCTATCACCCATCGAAATCGCCTCATTCGGGCATTCGGGCTCGCACATATCGCAATTGATACACTTTTTAGTGATTAACAGGGCCATCAGGAAACTCTCAAAACATCACAAATCGGGCGGGCATTATACGCGCATTCTTTGCTCAGACCAGTTTTTTTACCAGTGCCTCACTGTGGCGAATACGTTCCGGGGCATGCTCCAGATCCTGCTGTACCAGCGCCATAAACAGTAAATCAGTGAGCATCATTTGCGCATGGGTGGAGGAAATCGCTGCGCTGCGCGTGGCCTGCTCCTCGGCAATGGTGTACAGACAATGACTTGCCCGTTGCTGCAGTGCGTTCGGTGTAAATCCGGTGATGGCGAGGATTTTCGCGCCGGTGCGCAACGTTTCATCCGCAGCCAGGTTGAGCTCGCGACGCTCTCCGGTATACGAAATGGCCAGCAGTAGATCGTTGGGCGAAAGCGCCTGCACCGTCGCCAGTAGGGCGTGCATATCGCGTTCCACCACCGCGTTAAAACCAATCTTCAGCAGCTTCCAGGCAAAATTCTGCGCTACCAGACCCGATGCGCCAATCCCGGTCACGATAATGCGGCGGGCTGAACGCAGCATCGTGACGCTCTCCATCAGTTTCTCTTCGCTGTTGACGTCCAGCGTCGCATGCATCGCCGCCACGTTCTCTTTAATCAGTTTCTCGCCTACCATTCGCATCGGGTCGTCACCGCGAATCTGATTATGTACCGGAATGGAATGGGGGTTGGGATTGCTGGCCAATGCTTCGCTAATCGCCAGTTTGAGTGCCGGGAATCCTTTAAAGCCCATCTTTTGCGCGAATTTCACCACGCTGGACTGGCTGACGCCCGCTTCAAAGGCCAGCTGCTGTGAACTGAGATGACGCGCAGTATCCGGCTGAGCAAGAAGATAATCCGCAAGTTTTTTATCGCTTTGCGCGAGATCCGGATAACGCTGACGAATGCGAATTAAACAGTTCATGCTTTCTCCTGGCGAAAATGTGATGGCGATTACAAAACAAAATATCACTCGCCTTAGTGAATATAATATTCCATTATGACAGATTATTATGAATTAAAAATTCCTAAGGAACAAAAAATGAATCTCGGTGCGTTAGTTTCAGAAACCCGCAATCCTCAGACCATGGATCTGGATGCGCTCTCCACTCTGGAGTTGGTTCATCGTTTTAATCAACAGGATACGCTGGTAGCTGAAGCAGTAAAAGCAACTCTTCCTGAAGTTGCGCGTGCGGTTGATGCGGCAACTGACGCGCTAAAAGCCGGTGGACGCATTATTTACATGGGAGCAGGTACCAGCGGGCGTCTTGGGGTGCTGGACGCGTCTGAATGCCCACCGACCTTCGGCGTCCCGCACGGTCTGGTGGTTGGGCTGATTGCCGGGGGACCGGGCGCTTTGCTGAAGGCAGTAGAAGGCGCAGAAGACAACCCGCAGCTAGGCGAAGACGATCTGCGCGGGCTCAATCTTACCGCACAGGATCTGGTGGTGGGGCTGGCAGCTTCTGGTCGCACGCCGTATGTAATTGGCGGGTTGAAATATGCGCGTTCGGTGGGCTGTACAACGGCGGCTATTTCTTGCAATCCGGATTCCCCTATCGCGCATGAAGCGGATATTGCTATTTCTCCGGTAGTGGGGCCTGAGGCGCTGACCGGGTCAACACGACTGAAATCCGGCACCGCGCAAAAGCTGGTGCTCAATATGATCTCCACCGGCGCGATGGTGAAATTTGGCAAGGTGTACCAGAACCTGATGGTGGATATGCAGGCAACCAACGTCAAACTGGTCGATCGGGCGTGCCGTATGGTGGTTGAAGCCACCGGTATTGCGCGGGCTCAAGCTGAAACGCTGCTGAAACAGACGGATTATGATGTTAAGCCAGCTATTTTAATGGCGCTCACCGGCCTGGATGCCGCTGCCGCCCGCGAAAAGCTTGCCGCTCACCAGGGTTTTTTACGCGCGGCGTTAGAACACTAAGAGGTGTATATGGATAAGACGGCGTTGCTGGCCAGCGACATCTTGCTGGGCGTTGGCGGAGAGAACAATATTCTGCGTCTGGAAAACTGTATGACCCGTGTCAGGGTGGAAGTTCAGGATGATGGGCAGATCGATATTCCCCGCCTCAGGCAACTGCCCGGCGTTAGCGGCTACGTGAAGCAGGGCGCACAGCACCAGATTATTGTCGGCCCCGGTAAAGCTGCCAAAGTGGTGGATGCCATGCGTTCCCTGATTGCCGATGGCGGCGAGCGAGCAGGTGCCAATGATATTGAGCGCACCAAGTCAGAGGCCAAAGCGAAGTACAAAGCGCCGATGAGCGATGCGCTGCGCAAGCTGGCGAACGTCTTTATCCCTCTTATTCCGGCGTTTATCGCCTCCGGTTTGATTACCGGCATTATTAACATCCTTAAGCGCCCGGATATCGTGGGGGATTTTGCGACCCACTATCCAAATATGCTGGGGTTGATGGGCATATTTGGCAGCGCCGTGTTTGCCATTATGAATATTCTGGTCGGGGTGAATACCGCCAAAGTTTTCGGTGGCTCCCTGGCAATGGGCGGGGTGATGGCGGGGATCCTTTCCAGCCCTCAACTGGCGCAAATTACCCTGTTTGGCGAAGCGTTGCAGCCGGGGCGCGGTGGGGTGATCGCGGTATTGCTGGTGGTTGCGCTGATGTGCTGGATCGAACGTAAATTCCGCACGCTGTTGCCGGAATCACTGGAGCTTATCCTTAACCCGCTGCTAACCACCATCATTACCGGCGTAATCGCGATTGTGGCGCTGCAACCGCTTGGCGGATGGATTTCTGAATCTATCGCTCACGGCGCATCATGGGCTATCGATCGCGGCGGTTTTCTGGTCGGTGCCGTGCTGGCAGGTACCTTTCTGCCGTTGGTGCTCACCGGACTTCATCAGGGATTGGTGCCCATCCACGTTGAGCTGGTTCAGGCACACGGTTATAACGCGCTTTTTCCGATCCTGGCGATGGCGGGCGTTGGGCAAATAGGTGCTGCGATCGCGGTTCTGATGAAAACTCGTAATGCGCGGCTAAAGAAAGTGATCAAAGGGGCGCTACCGGTCGGACTGCTGGGGATTGGCGAGCCGCTCATTTTTGGCGTAACGCTGCCGTTGGGTAAGCCGTTTATCGGTGCTTGTCTTGGCGGCGCGGTAGGTGGGGCGCTGATTAGCTACTGGAAGGTGGCGACGGTCATCACCTTTGGCATCTCCGGATTACCGCTGGCACTGACGATTGTTGCCGGAAAAGTGATGTTCTATCTGTTAGGCTATCTGGTAGCAGTTATCGCCGGGTTCCTGTTTACCTGGCTATTGGGATTCACTGATCCAGAGGAATAAGGTTTGATCAATCACCAGCGCCGCGTTGTCTTTTTTGATTTGGATGGCACGTTACACCAGCAGGATATGTTCGGTAGTTTTATTCGTTATCTGCTGCGTCGCCAGCCGCTGAACGCGTTGCTTGTGCTGCCTTTGTTACCGGTGATTGCGCTGGCGTTGCTGATAAAAGGACGTGCCGCCCGCTGGCCAATGAGCCTGCTGTTATGGGGATGCACTTTTGGCCGCAGCGAAGCGCGTCTGAAAGCGCATCAGGCCGACTTTGTGCGCTGGTTTCGCAGTAACGTGACGGCGTTTCCGCTCGTGCAGCAGCGGCTGACAACCTATCTGTTAAGTTCTGACGCTGATATCTGGCTTATTACCGGCTCTCCGCAGTCACTGGTCGAGCAGGTTTACTTTGATACTCCATGGCTACCGCGAGTCAATCTGATCGCCAGCAAAATGGCGCGGGGCTACGGCGGCTGGGTACTGACTTTGCGCTGTCTGGGCCATGAGAAAGTGACACAACTGGAACGCCACATTGGCGCGCCGCTACAGCTTTACAGTGGCTATAGTGACAGTAATCAGGACAATCCGCTGCTCTCCTTTTGCCAGCATCGCTGGCGCGTCACGCCGCGCGGAGAGCTTCAGCAACTCGAATAGCTAACGCACATGCAATTTGAAGTATGACGTGTATAATTCGCCCGCTTTGATTACTGGAGTTACCCCTTTGTCAGATGTTGAATTTAGCCACGAATACTGGATGCGTCATGCTTTAACGCTGGCTAAGCGCGCCTGGGATGAGCGTGAAGTCCCGGTGGGTGCGGTATTGGTACATAACAACCGAGTGATTGGCGAAGGCTGGAACCGCCCGATTGGACATCATGATCCGACTGCCCACGCTGAGATTATGGCGTTGCGTCAGGGCGGCCTGGTGCTGCAAAACTACCGCCTGTTAGATGCCACCCTGTACGTCACTCTGGAACCGTGCGTGATGTGCGCGGGCGCGATGGTGCACAGCCGTATCGGTCGGGTCGTTTTTGGCGCGCGCGATGCGAAAACGGGCGCTGCCGGGTCATTAATGGATGTACTGCATCACCCTGGAATGAATCATCGGGTTGAAGTGACAGAGGGGGTACTGCGGGATGAATGTGCCACGTTGCTCAGTGATTTCTTCCGCATGCGCCGGCAGGAAATCAAAGCCCTGAAAAAATCTGCTAATCAGTAACTCTCAGCCTGATGGCAGTGCGCTTATCAGGCGTACAAGACTACTTCTCCTCTTTTTTATGCGGTGAAAACAGCAGGGAAGGGGAGTGCGTCAGGTAGTTTGACGACGTTTGAGACAGAAACGCCGAAAGCGGGAATTTCTCTTTACCTAATAGTTCTGCGGGCGTCACCGTCGGGTAATCCTGCGCCAGTTGCTGCGTTTCTATCGCCTGTTTTTCTTTCTCTTGCAGATATCCCACCAGGCTAATCTGATACTTACGGATATTTTCCACATAGGCGTAAGCTTCGTGGCCACGCGCATAGCCATAGGTCAGCTTGTTGTAATACGGCTTTTGGCTGAGCAGCGGTAATCGCTGTTTTACGTCAGACCAACTGTTCGGATTGCCTTTGGTTTTCACCGTCAGCGCCCGCGCATCCAGCATGTGTGCATAACCCATGTTATAGGCTGCAAGGGCAAACCAGATGCGTTCTCCTTCGGGGACGGTATCCGGTACTTTACTCATCATATCCTGCAAATATCGCGCGCCGCCGCTGATACTCTGTTCGGCATCGGTACGGTCGGTCAGCCCGAGACTCTGGGCAGTATTTTTGGTCAACATCATCAGCCCACGTACGCCGGTTGGAGAGGTGGCCTGCGCGTCCCAGTGTGATTCCTGATATGAGATAGCGGCCAGCAGTCGCCAGTCTATCTCTTGCGCATATTTCTCAAACAGCGGCTTGAGGTCCGGCAACACGCTGTCTACGGCGCGTAAAAAGGAGCGGGTATCGACATAGTCAAAATCATCGCCATGCCCGAGATATTTCTCTTCCAGCCGTGCCAGAGAACCGTCTTCATTCATAGTGTTGAAGAAATCCAGTAGGGCGGCAGACAGCGTGTTGTCATCGTCCAGCCGACTAAACCATGTCACCGGTTGTTCGTCAGAGACGTCGAGCGCTACGGCCAGCTCAGGATGCACGCGTTGATATAAGCTGATGGCGACAGAATCGGCAATGGTGTAATCCAGCTTTCCGGCGATTACATCATCAAGCAGTTCGGTGGTGCCCTTTTTGTCATCGACTTTCCAGCTCAGATCGGGAAATTTTTTCTCTTTTAGCTGCTGGAGGTCATTAACCACCACGTGCCCCGGGGCGATAGTCAGTTGGTTTTCGTTCACGGTGGCAAGTGTGCGCGGGCGGTATTGCCCAACCCGGTACACCAGCTGTTGTGAAACCGAATAATAGGTCGGGCCTGGCTGGTAATTTTTCACCCGCTCGCTGTTATAGACCAGACCAGCGGCTAACAGGTCGGCATTGCCGTTATCCAGGTCGTCAAAAAGCTGGCTGATGTTCTGGCGTACGGTAACTTTTAACTTCACGCCTAAGTAGTCGGCAAATTCCTGGGCCAGTTCATAATCCAGGCCGAATTTTTTGCCGTTGAGGGTCGCGTAAGTTAACGGTGAGTCGATGGTACTGACGCGCAGCTCTCCCCGCGACTGAATGGCGGCGATACGATTTTCGGCTTTACCGAACCAGGGGATAGATGGCCAAAGGGCCGCTGCCAACAACAGCGTCAATATGCCGATGAACAGATAATTAATCTTTAATTTTTTCAATTAGTTAATTCTCTGAACCGTACGTTGTCTCTGTCTGCTGTGGTGTTGATTAAGAAGTGAAGTCGTCATTAATGAACGGCATTTTGCTTAAACTTGCGTCAGTTGGCAACTTATTCAGAAATCTGACCGCATTTGATGATAAGTGACGGTCGTGATTTTATTTCGACGCAAACGGTTTCGTCGGCGCGGTAGATTCTTTATAATGACGCCCGTTTCCCCCACTTGGGCACACCGAAAGCTTAGAAGACGAGAGACTTATGATGGAAATTCTGCGTGGTTCACCTGCACTGTCTGCATTCCGTATTAACAAACTGCTGGCACGTTTTCAGGCTGCCAACCTCCAGGTCCACAACATTTACGCCGAGTACGTCCATTTTGCCGATCTGAATGCACCGTTAAATGAAGATGAGCACGCGCAGCTTGCACGCCTGCTGAAATATGGTCCTGCTCTGCAAAGCCACGCCCCGGAAGGCAAACTGCTGCTGGTTACGCCTCGCCCAGGCACCATCTCCCCGTGGTCTTCTAAAGCGACTGATATTGCCCACAACTGCGGTCTGCACCAGATTAGCCGCCTGGAACGTGGCATTGCCTGGTATGTAGAAGCCTCTACGCTGACCGCTGAGCAATGGCAGATGGTGGCCGACGAACTGCACGACCGCATGATGGAAACGGTTTTCTCTGCGCTGAACGATGCCGAAAAACTGTTTGCCCATCACCAACCGGCGCCGGTCTCCAGCGTTGATCTACTGGGTGAGGGACGTCAGGCGCTGATCGACGCTAACCTGCGTCTGGGTCTGGCGCTGGCGGAAGACGAAATTGACTATCTGCAGGATGCGTTCACCAAACTGGGACGTAACCCGAACGATATTGAACTATACATGTTTGCGCAGGCCAACTCTGAGCACTGTCGCCACAAGATTTTTAACGCCGACTGGGTTATCGATGGTAAACAGCAGCCGAAGTCGCTGTTTAAGATGATCAAGAATACCTTCGAAACCACGCCGGACCACGTGCTGTCTGCCTATAAAGACAACGCTGCGGTAATGGAAGGCTCTGAAGTGGGCCGCTATTTTGCCGATCACAAAACTGGCCGCTACGATTTCCATCAGGAACCAGCCCACATTCTGATGAAGGTTGAAACTCACAACCACCCGACGGCCATCTCTCCGTGGCCAGGTGCTGCAACCGGCTCCGGCGGCGAAATCCGCGACGAGGGCGCAACAGGTCGCGGTGCAAAACCGAAAGCCGGGCTGGTGGGTTTCTCCGTTTCCAACCTGCGTATTCCTGGCTTTGAACAGCCGTGGGAAGAAGACTTCGGTAAGCCGGACCGTATTGTTACCGCGCTTGATATCATGACCGAAGGTCCGCTGGGCGGCGCGGCATTTAACAACGAATTTGGTCGTCCGGCGCTGACTGGCTACTTCCGTACCTATGAAGAAAAGGTCAACAGCCATAACGGCGAAGAGCTGCGCGGTTACCATAAACCGATCATGCTGGCAGGCGGGATCGGTAACATCCGTGCCGATCACGTGCAGAAGGGCGAGATCGTCGTTGGCGCTAAGCTTATCGTCCTCGGCGGCCCGGCAATGAACATTGGCCTTGGCGGCGGGGCAGCCTCCTCTATGGCTTCTGGCCAGTCTGATGCCGATCTTGATTTCGCTTCCGTACAGCGTGACAACCCGGAAATGGAACGTCGTTGCCAGGAAGTTATCGACCGTTGCTGGCAGATGGGTGATGCGAACCCGATTCTGTTTATCCATGACGTTGGCGCGGGTGGACTGTCTAACGCTATGCCGGAGCTGGTAAGCGATGGCGGTCGTGGCGGTAAGTTCCAGCTGCGCGATATCCTCAGCGACGAGCCGGGTATGAGCCCGCTGGAAATCTGGTGTAACGAATCCCAGGAACGCTACGTGCTGGCGGTTGCTGCCGATCAATTACCGCTGTTTGACGAACTGTGTAAGCGCGAGCGCGCGCCGTATGCGGTGATTGGTGAAGCTACCGAAGAACAGCATCTGACCTTGAGCGACAGCCACTTCGACAACCAGCCGATCGACATGCCACTTGATGTGCTGCTGGGTAAAACACCGAAAATGACCCGCGATGTGCAGACGCTGAAAGCCAAAGGCGATGCCCTGAATCGTGGTGAAATCTCGATTGCAGATGCGGTTAACCGCGTGCTGCATCTGCCGACTGTCGCGGAGAAAACGTTCCTCGTGACCATCGGTGACCGTACCGTTACCGGCATGGTTGCGCGTGACCAGATGGTTGGTCCATGGCAGATCCCGGTCGCTAACTGCGCGGTCACTACCGCAAGCCTCGATAGCTACTACGGCGAAGCGATGTCTATCGGCGAACGCGCGCCGGTTGCACTACTGGACTTCTCTGCCTCTGCGCGTCTGGCGGTCGGTGAAGCGCTGACCAACATTGCGGCAACGCAGATTGGTGACATCAAACGTATTAAGCTGTCGGCAAACTGGATGGCGGCTGCGGGTCACCCTGGTGAAGATGCTGGCCTGTACGAAGCAGTAAAAGCCGTTGGGGAAGAGCTATGCCCGGCGCTCGGCCTGACCATTCCAGTGGGTAAAGACTCTATGTCGATGAAAACCCGCTGGCAGGAAGGTAACGAGCAGCGTGAAATGACCTCGCCGCTGTCGCTGGTGATTACCGCCTTTGCCCGCGTAGAAGATGTGCGCCACACCATTACCCCGCAGCTGTCTACTGAAGACAACGCCCTGCTGCTGATTGACCTCGGTCTTGGTCACAATGCGCTGGGCGCTACGTCGCTGGCGCAGGTTTACCGTCAACTGGGCGATAAGCCTGCCGACGTGCGTAACGTTGAGCAACTGAAAGGCTTCTACGATGCGATTCAGGCGCTGGTCGCTGCGCGTAAGCTGCTGGCCTATCATGACCGTTCTGACGGCGGTCTGCTGGTTATGCTGGCGGAAATGGCCTTCGCCGGTCACTGCGGTATTGACGCTGATATCCACTCTCTGGGTGAAGATCGTCTGGCGGCGCTGTTTAACGAAGAACTGGGTGCGGTGATTCAGGTTCGTGCTGCTGAGCGTGAGGCGGTGGAAGCGATTCTGGCTGCCCACGGCCTGGCAGACTGCGTACACTTCCTCGGTAAAGCCGTTGAAGGTGATCGTTTCACCCTGACCGCTAACGGCCAGCCGGTGTTTAGCGAAAGCCGTACAACCCTGCGTATGTGGTGGGCGGAAACCACCTGGCAGATGCAGCGTCTGCGTGACAATCCGGAATGCGCCGATCAAGAACACGACGCTAAAACCAACGATGCGGACCCTGGTCTCAACGTTAAACTGTCGTTTGATATCAACGAAGATGTTGCCGCTCCGTACATCGCCACCGGTGCGCGTCCCAAAGTGGCCGTACTGCGCGAGCAGGGTGTGAACTCCCACGTTGAAATGGCAGCAGCCTTCCACCGTGCGGGTTTCGACGCCATCGATGTGCACATGAGCGACCTGCTGGGCGGACGTATCGGCCTGGGTAACTTCCAGGCGCTGGTGGCCTGCGGCGGCTTCTCTTATGGCGATGTGCTTGGTGCTGGTGAAGGTTGGGCGAAGTCGATTCTGTTCAACAACCGCGTCCGTGATGAGTTCGAAACCTTCTTCCATCGCCCGCAAACGCTGGCACTCGGCGTGTGTAACGGTTGTCAGATGATGTCTAACCTGCGTGAGCTGATCCCAGGAAGCGACCTGTGGCCGCGCTTTGTACGTAACCACTCCGATCGTTTTGAAGCCCGCTTCAGTCTGGTCGAAGTGACGCAAAGCCCATCCTTACTGCTTGCTGATATGGTGGGTTCGATGATGCCGATTGCCGTTTCTCACGGTGAAGGTCGTGTGGAAGTGCGTGACGGTGCGCATCTGGCTCAGCTTGAGAGCAAAGGTCTGGTGGCGCTGCGCTACGTTGATAACTTCGGTAAGGTGACCGAGACCTATCCGGCTAACCCGAACGGTTCGCCGAACGGTATTACTGCAGTGACCACTGAAAATGGTCGCGTCACCATTATGATGCCGCACCCGGAACGTGTGTTCCGTACCGTGAGCAACTCCTGGCACCCGGAAAACTGGGGCGAGGATAGCCCGTGGATGCGTATTTTCCGCAACGCGCGTAAACAGCTCGGTTAATTCGCTCAATAGTCATCAAGCCCCTCTTCGCGAGGGGCTTTTTTTTGTCTGCCGGATGAAACCCGCCTGATGACGCTACGCTTATCAGGCCTACAGGGAAAATGCGGTTGTAGGCCGGATAAGGCGTTCACGCCGCCATCCGGCAATAAACTCAGCGCTTGCACCTAAAAGTAAAGTGTCGGGAAATGCCGACATGGACAGGGTTGTGGTGTCGTCAAAAAGAGACGTTTAATTATTTGATTTAATAGGGATTTGTTTTTAAGTGCTGCAAGTGTTGCTGATTGGCGACAGAGAGAACAAAAAACAGCCAGAATTGTTATTTGTGAAAATAATAATATTTTTCATACTTATCATTGTGTTAATAAAGTGTTTTGAATATTGGCACAGATGCTGCATAATATTAACCAGTGGCTCATTCACCTTCTTATGTCAGCCCCTTCGGGACGTGCTACATAAACTTCGAATGACGCACAACAAGGTGCCTGCCGTCCAACATCTGATATTAGCATTGCTCATATCAACCTCCGGGCGAAACGTCGAGTTAGGCACCGCCTTATTCCACAACAAAGCCGGGTTAATCCCGGCTTTGTTGTATCTGGCGTTCCCCTCAGTTAGCATCAATCTATTCCTGTCCATTGAGAGTAACGCCTTGAAGCGCTGGTCAGTTTTTCCCCGATCTTTACGTCAATTGGTGACGTTGGCCTTCTTGCTTATCCTGCTGCCGTTGTTAGTTCTGGCCTGGCAGGCATGGCAAAGTCTGAATGCCCTGAGCGCGCAGGCTGCGCTGACAAACCGCACCACGCTGATTGATGCCAGACGCAGCGAGGCGATGACCAACGTCGCGCTGGAGATGGAGCGCAGCTATCGGCAATACTGCGTGCTTGATGACCCAACATTGGCCAGGGTCTACCAAAGCCAGCGTAAACGCTACAGCGACATGCTGGATGCGCATGCGGGGGTGTTGCCGGATACCAAGCTCTACCAGGCGTTGCGTCAGGATCTTAACGATCTCGCGCAGTTGCAGTGTAAAAACAGTGGTCCTGACAGTGTGTCGGCTGCACGGCTGGAAGCGTTCGCCAATGCCAATACCGAGATGGTGCAAGCGACGCGTACCGTGGTCTTTTCTCGTGGGCAGCAGTTACAGCAGGAAATAGCCGAACGCGGGCAGTTTTTTGGCTGGCAGGCACTGGTGCTGTTTCTCGTCAGCCTGGCGATGGTCTTGCTGTTTACCCGCATGATTATCGGTCCGGTGAAGGGCATTGAACGGATGATCAACTGTCTGGGAGAAGGGCGCTCGCTGGGGGATAGCGTATTATTTACCGGGCCGCGGGAATTGAGATCCGTGGGGCAGCGTATCATCTGGTTAAGCGAACGCCTCTCCTGGCTTGAGTCGCAACGGCATCAGTTTTTACGCCATCTTTCCCATGAGCTGAAAACACCGCTGGCGAGCATGCGCGAAGGTACCGAATTGTTGGCCGATCAGGTGGTTGGCCCGTTAACACCGGAGCAAAAAGAGGTGGTCGGTATTCTGGATGACAGCAGCCGTAACCTGCAAAAGCTGATTGAACAACTCCTCGATTACAACCGCAAGCTGGCGGATGACGAGGTGGAACTTGAAAGTGTGGAAATCGCGCCGCTGGTGGAAAGCGTTGTTTCTGCGCATAGCCTGCCCGCTCGCGCCAAAATGATACATACTGATGTTGCGCTTGCGGTGAACACTTGCCTGGCAGAACCGATGCTGTTGATGAGCGTGCTGGACAATCTTTATTCCAATGCGGTGCACTATGGTGCTGAATCCGGTAACATTTGGATCCGCAGCAGTTTGCATGGCTCAACGGTATACATCGATGTAATGAATACCGGCACACCGATTCCAGAAGCAGAACAGACCATGATCTTCGAGCCTTTTTTCCAGGGGAGTCATCAGCGAAAAGGGGCGGTAAAAGGAAGCGGGTTGGGGCTAAGCATTGCCAGAGATTGCATCCGCCGTATGCGGGGCAAGCTGTATCTGGTTGATGACCATGCGCAAAACGTTTGTTTTCGCATAGAACTGCCGCTAGCTGCTGCGAAAAATCACTAAAATAAACCTAAGTCTGGTGAGTATGCCATACGTTGTTGTCCGAATGCTTAAACGACATTTTCTTCGTCGCGTCATCCTCGCAAGCCTGCCGTGCCTGGCGCTGGTTGGTTGTGTCCCGAACGCGGTGAATCATATTATCGGCGATCCCTCGCAGGAGAAAATTCCGCCTAATCAACTGGCGGACTACCTTGCAACCGACTGTACGGATATCTGGTCGCTGTCTGGCCAGTCTACAGAAACCAATCCGTTGTACTGGCTGCGGGCGATGGATTGCGCCAATCGCCTGATGCCGGTGCAGGCGCGTAGTGAAGCCAGCACCCTGATGGCAGATACCTGGCAGGGCGCTTTCAGGCGTGGGATCCTGCTCGATAATGCCAATATTACGCCGCCAGAAAGGCGGGAGGCTGTTACGCGCCTCGATGCGTTAAGCCCGCAAATTCCGCCACAGGTACGCCCGCTGTATCAGGTCTGGCGCAGCAGCCAAACGTTGCAGTTGCAGCTTGCCGAAGAGCGTATGCGCTACAGTAAACTCCAGCAGGCATCCGACAGCGATCTCGATACGCTGCGTCAACAGCAGCAGCATTTGCAGTCCCAGCTCGATCTCACGACCCGCAAGCTGGAGAATCTGACCGATATTGAGCGCCAGCTTTCCACGCGCAAACCTGGCGGTAACTACAATCCTGATGCGCTGCACGGGAACGATAAACTCACTACGCCTGATAACGAAGAAGGCGCAGCGCCGTCTGCCGATGAGGTTACGCCATGATAAGCCGTAAGCCCGCGCATCTGCTGCTGGTGGATGACGATCCGGGCCTGTTGAAATTACTTGGAATGCGACTGACCAGCGAAGGCTACAGCGTCGTGACCGCGGAAAGTGGGCAGGAAGGGTTACGGGTGCTGAACCGTGAAAAAGTGGATCTGGTTATTAGCGATCTGCGCATGGATGAAATGGATGGCATGCAGCTGTTTACTGAAATCCAGAAAGTACAGCCTGGAATGCCGGTGATTATCCTGACCGCTCACGGCTCCATCCCGGACGCCGTTGCGGCGACCCAGCAAGGGGTGTTCAGTTTCCTCACTAAACCAGTCGACAAGGACGCGTTATATCACGCGATTGACGGGGCGCTGGAACAGTCTGCGCCCGCCACCGATGACAGCTGGCGCGAATCTATCGTTACCCGCAGCCCGCTGATGCTACGCCTGCTGGAACAGGCGCGAATGGTGGCGCAATCGGACGTTAGCGTCTTGATCAACGGTCAAAGCGGAACCGGGAAAGAAGTTTTCGCTCAGGCTATTCACAACGCCAGCCCACGCAGCCAAAAACCTTTCATTGCCATTAACTGCGGCGCGTTGCCGGAACAACTGCTGGAATCAGAACTGTTTGGTCATGCGCGCGGTGCTTTTACCGGTGCGGTGAGCAATCGTGAAGGGCTGTTTCAGGCCGCAGAAGGAGGTACGCTGTTTCTCGATGAGATTGGCGATATGCCTGCGCCGTTACAGGTGAAACTGCTGCGCGTATTGCAGGAACGAAAAGTCAGACCGTTGGGCAGTAACCGCGATATCGACATTGATGTGCGGATCGTTTCTGCGACCCACCGCGATTTACCCAAAGCGATGGCACGGGGCGAATTTCGCGAGGATTTGTACTATCGCCTCAATGTGGTGAGCCTGAAGATCCCTGCGCTGGCCGAGCGTACGGAAGATATTCCGCTGCTGGCGAACCATCTGCTGCGCCAGTCTGCTGAACGGCACAAACCGTTCGTACGCGCCTTTTCAACCGATGCCATGAAGCGGTTAATGACCGCCAGCTGGCCGGGCAACGTGCGTCAGCTGGTCAACGTAATTGAGCAGTGCGTGGCGTTGACCTCTTCGCCGGTGATCAGCGACGCGCTGGTGGAGCAGGCGCTGGAAGGGGAAAACACCGCGCTGCCGACCTTTGTTGAGGCGCGTAACCAGTTTGAGCTCAACTATCTGCGTAAGCTGCTGCAAATCACCAAGGGCAATGTGACCCACGCGGCAAGAATGGCGGGGCGCAACCGCACCGAATTCTATAAATTGCTTTCTCGGCACGAGCTGGATGCAAACGATTTCAAAGAATAAATCTGCGGATTATGTTAGCTTTATTCGATCAAAAGACAGGCGACCTTTTCAAGGAATAGCATGAAAAAGATTGATGCGATTATTAAACCCTTCAAGCTGGACGACGTCCGCGAAGCGCTGGCAGAAGTCGGCATTACCGGTATGACTGTGACAGAAGTGAAAGGTTTTGGCCGTCAGAAAGGCCATACCGAGTTGTACCGTGGCGCGGAATATATGGTGGATTTTCTGCCGAAGGTAAAAATTGAAATTGTGGTTACCGACGACATCGTCGATACCTGCGTCGACACCATTATCCGTACTGCCCAGACCGGCAAGATCGGTGACGGTAAGATTTTTGTCTTCGACGTGGCACGCGTTATTCGTATTCGTACCGGTGAAGAAGACGACGCGGCAATCTAAGCCGCGCCGTTAATTTGTAGGCCTGATAAGCGTAGCGCATCAGGCAGAGTGATTGCCGGATGGCGGCGTAAACGCCTTATCCGGCCTACTCGCGTAACACATTACAAGACTTTGTGCGGACCGAAGCATTCGTAATGAATGTTCTCGTTTTTCACGCCCAGACCGACCAACTGCTTCGCGGCGAACTGCATGAAACCAACCGGACCGCACAGATAAAACTGCATCGCCGGATCGCTGATTGCGCTTTCCAGTTTGTTCAAATCCATCAGACCTACGCTATCAAAGGCACCTTTCGCACGATCGGCTTCGGTTGGCTCACGATACCAGGTGTGTGCGCTAAAGCGTGGCAGCGTTTTGCCGAGTTCGTTGACTTCATCAGCGAAGGCATGCACGTCACCATTTTCTGCCGCGTGGAACCAGTTAACCTGCGCCGTATGCTTCGCTTTTGCCAGCGTATCCAGCATCGCCAGCATTGGGGTTTGTCCCACGCCTGCGGAGATCAGAGATACCGGGGTGTCGGTCGCGACGTCCATAAAGAAATCGCCCGCTGGTGCGGCCAGGTGAACAACGTCGCCAACATTCGCATGGTTGTGCAGCCAGGTTGAAACCTGACCACCGTCTTCACGCTTAACCGCAATACGGTAGCCTTTGCCATCGGGTTTACGGGTCAGTGAGTACTGACGAATTTCCTGATGCGGGAAACCTTCCGGCTTTAACCAGACGCCCAGATATTGCCCCGGATGATATTCAGATACTGCGCCACCGTCGACAGGTTCAAATTCAAAGCTGGTGATAAGTGCACTGCGTGGGGTTTTTGCCACGATGCGGAAAGGACGGGTACCTTCCCAGCCGCCATTTTTATTGGCATTTTCGCTGTAAATCTGCGCTTCACGGTTGATGAAAACGTTCGCCAGCACGCCATATGCTTTGCCCCACGCATCCAGAACTTCCTGGCCTGGGCTGAACATTTCGTCCAGCGTTGCCAGTAAATGGCCACCCACGATGTTGTACTGCTCGGGTTTAATCTGGAAGCTGGTATGCTTCTGTGCGATTTTCTCAACAGCCGGCAACAGTGCCGCCAGATTTTCGATATTGCTGGCATACGCGGCAATAGCATTAAACAGCGCTTCACGCTGATCGCCATTACGCTGATTACTCATGTTGAAGATTTCTTTCAGCTCTGGGTTATGCGTAAACATGCGGTCGTAGAAATGGGCGGTCAGCTTCGGACCTGTTTCAACCAGCAGGGGAATGGTGGCTTTCACTGTAGCGATGGTTTGTGCGTCAAGCATACGGTCTTCCTTTATCTGAAACTTTAATGATGTATGTCAAATACATCTTATAAAAAATACCCCTGCATTGTAAATGGTTCTTTGTAACTTTGCGTTGTAAAGGTTACATCGTGAAAAATCTGCATCACAAACCTGAAAAGAAATCCGTTGAAATTCAGCAGACCTTTGTTCTCCAAAGCCTTGCGTACCTTGAAGGTAATCGTTTGCGTAAAATCCTTTGTCAAGACCTGTTATCGAAGAATGATTCGGTTATACTGTTCGCCGTTGTCCTACGGACCGCCTTTTAAGGCCGAAAATTTTATTGTTAGCTGAGTCAGGAGATGCGGATGTTAAAGCGTGAAATGAACATTGCCGATTATGATGCCGAACTGTGGCAGGCTATGGAGCAGGAAAAAGTACGTCAGGAAGAGCACATCGAACTGATCGCCTCCGAAAACTACACCAGCCCGCGTGTTATGCAGGCGCAGGGTTCTCAGCTGACCAACAAATATGCTGAAGGTTATCCGGGCAAGCGCTACTACGGCGGTTGCGAGTACGTTGATATCGTTGAGCAACTGGCTATCGATCGCGCAAAAGAGCTGTTTGGCGCTGACTACGCTAACGTACAACCGCACTCCGGCTCTCAGGCTAACTTTGCTGTTTACACCGCTCTGCTGCAACCGGGCGATACCGTTCTGGGTATGAACCTGGCACAAGGCGGCCACCTGACTCACGGCTCCCCGGTTAACTTCTCCGGCAAACTGTACAACATCATCCCTTACGGTATTGATGAGTCCGGCAAAATTGACTACGAAGACATGGCGAAGCAGGCCAAAGAGCACAAACCGAAGATGATCATCGGTGGCTTCTCTGCTTACTCCGGCGTTGTTGACTGGGCAAAAATGCGCGAAATCGCCGACAGCATCGGTGCATACCTGTTCGTCGATATGGCGCACGTTGCGGGTCTGATTGCCGCAGGCGTTTATCCGAACCCGGTTCCACACGCACACGTTGTGACCACCACCACCCACAAAACCCTGGCGGGTCCACGCGGTGGCCTGATCCTGGCGAAAGGCGGTGACGAAGAGCTGTACAAAAAATTGAACTCCGCTGTGTTCCCAAGCGCGCAGGGCGGCCCGCTGATGCACGTGATCGCGGCGAAAGCTGTGGCGCTGAAAGAAGCGATGGAGCCTGAGTTCAAGGTTTACCAACAGCAGGTTGCCAAAAACGCCAAAGCGATGGTGGAAGTGTTCCTGAACCGTGGCTACAAAGTGGTTTCTGGCGGTACTGAAAACCACCTGTTCCTGCTGGATCTGGTTGATAAAAACCTGACCGGTAAAGAAGCTGACGCCGCGCTGGGCCGTGCTAACATCACCGTTAACAAAAACAGCGTACCGAACGATCCGAAGAGCCCGTTTGTGACTTCCGGTATCCGTATCGGTTCTCCGGCTGTGACTCGCCGTGGCTTTAAAGAAGCTGAAGTGAAAGAGCTGGCTGGCTGGATGTGTGACGTTCTGGACAACATCAATGACGAAGCTGTTATCGAGCGCGTCAAAGGTAAAGTGCTGGATATCTGTGCACGTTTCCCGGTTTACGCGTAAGTCATACGGATTGCCTGATGGTGGTGTAAACACCTTTTCTGGCCTACAGGTAACTCACATGTAGGCCAGATAAAACGAAGTGCCATCCGGCAGTTATATTGACTTAAGCAAGATTGTTTCATCGATTAAAGCCGCCACTGGCGGCTTTTTCTTTGCCTGAATCCATTTTCTCAATAAACGTATTTCTCGGCCCTGATTCAACGTTACTGCCCCAACAATCACGCCATCCTGTAGGTTAAACCATATTGCTCTCTGCGCATCTGAATTGCCGCGTATGAGCCAGCTGTCTCCCTGCATTTCGCCAATAAACTGCAAATTATCGCGATATTGATCGGTCCAGAACCAGCCCGGCGTTGCTGCTGGCTGCGGTTGATTGAGCATCGCGGCGGCGGCAACCTGTGCCTGAAAATTGGCGTTTTCCCAGCTTTCCACGCGTACTAACGAACCGTCAGCCTGGCGTGTTATCGCTACGTCACCGGCGGCGAAAATCGCGGGATCGGAGGTGGTGCAGGCGGTATCAACGATAATGCCGTTCGCCGTCTCCAGCCCCGCTTCGCGGGCCAGCATATCGTTCGCCACGATACCGATGCCATAGATCACCGCATCAGCGGTGAGAGTTTCGCCGTTTTGTAGCGTGAGCGAGAGAGACTCTCCTGCTTCGACATGCTCTATCGCGCTGTTAAGCAATACCCGCACGCCCGCAAGTTGGTGGCGGGCTAGCAGGTAGTCGCGCGCCGGAGCAGGCGCGTTGCGGCCCATGACCGTTGGCGCCAGCTCCACCACCGTCACCTGACAGTCGCGTTGAGTCGCGCTGGCCGCCAGTTCCAGACCAATGGTGCCCGCACCGACAATGACAATCGACTTGCCCGGCAATAAATTGTCGCGCAGGCGCTCGGCATCGCCCGCGTGGCGCAGGGTGAAGCAACGATCGCCCAGCTTATCCAGTTGCGGAAGGGGGCGTGCCGCAGCGCCCGTCGCAATCAGTAGCCGATCCCATGGATAACTCTGCCCATTAGCCAGCACCAACTGATGCGTTTGGCGGCCGAGCGTCTGCACAGTAACCCCCAGATGCAGCTGTACGTTGTGTTCCCGCCACCAGTCAGCGGGGAGTATCGGCTGAAGTTGCGGATTGTCGTCCAGTAGCATCGCTTTGGAGAGCGGTGGGCGTTCATAGGGTAGATGCTGCTCATCGGAAAACAGGTGTAATTCGCCGTCAAAACCTTGTTGGCGCAGTGCAGCGGCAGCCATAGCCGCCGCCTGACCGCCGCCGACGATAGCAATAGTTTTTGGGTTCATAACGTCTCCTCAGAGATCCAGTCCGGCGGCGACGTGACGAATACCGCGAATACCCAGACCGGCGTCGGCATTGATCATCACGCCACTTAATGTGCGGTTGTTGCGTTTTGACGCCAGCATTACATACGGGCCGGTAAAATCCGCAGGCTCAGGGAAAAACTGTAGCGGCAAAATAGCGGCGATTTTTTCCGGCGTCAGCGACTGCATAATCGATGTATCGTTTTGTCCCAGCGCCTGCGGGCCGCGTAGATCTGTCGCCATACCGCACGGACCGACACCGTTAACACGTACCTTTGGTGCCAGCTCGTAGGCCAGCTGGCGAATCAGCCCGGTAGCCGCATGTTTGCTGGCGGTATACAGCGGGCCGCCGCCGCCGGGATACCACGACGCATTGGACAGGGTAAAGATGATGCTGCCTTCGCTGGCGATAAGTGCGGGAGCGCAGGCTTTCGCGCCCAGCAGATAGCCCAGGACGTTAACGTTAAACAGCTCGTGGAAGCCGCTCTCCAGCGCCTCCGCAGGCGTATTGACCAACGAGGCGTTGTGATCCCATATCCCCGCATTTCCGATAAAACAGTCCAGCGTACCGTAATGCGTCAGGATTTGATCTACCGCGCGCTGATAGTCGGCGTAGCAGGTGACGTTGCCTTCGATTGCCAGCACATGTTCGCCAAAGCGCTGACGCAGGCTGGCAACTTTAGCTGGCGACAGCTCCAGCGTGGCGACCCGCGCACCTTCTTCGATGAAACGCTCGACCAGTGCCAGACCAAGACCGGAGCCGCCGCCGGTGATAAAGACCACGTTATCGCGTAAATCGCTCATCTTGCGTCCTCTGGAATATCAACAAACACATCGCTACCGTCTACATATACCGCGTAGGTGGTGAGCGCGTCGGTGGCGGGTAGACACAACGCCTTGCCGGTTTTCAGGCAAAAACTGGCGGCATGCAGCGGGCATTCCACCGTAGCGTCGTCTTCCAGATAGCCTTCCGACATCGAGGCGTTACCGTGGCTACAGCGATCGTTAATGGCATAGAACTCGCCGCCAACGTTGAACAGCGCGATGACGGGCGAAGTATCAAGCCGGAGCGCTTCACCCTCCGGCAAATCCCCTACGGGGCAAGCATAAACACGACTCATCAGAACAGTACACTCAGGTTATGGGAGGTGATCACCGCTTGATCCAGCACGATCTCACGCTCCAGTAAGCGCCACTCATCGCCCGGCAAACGGCGCACTTTGTCTATGCGCATGCCGACGTAAAAGGTTTCATCGCGCTCTTTTTGCGCGCGATACAGCAGATAATTAAGGCGAACGGCAAAGACGTCGGGAACTCCAGTTTCACTGACCTGGCAGTTGCTGATCAGGTGCCGGGTACGCGACGGTGGCTCTTCCGCCCAGGCCATGCCGGTTTCCAGCCGCGCGATACGACGTTCGAGCTGGTCTTTGTTGTCGTTGAAAATCCAGGTGGTCGGCGGCTGCACGCCTTTGCGACGATCGCGCGTCTGGGCATTGACCGTCGTACGCATGGTGTAGCGAATGTCTTCATCCAGTTGTGCCAGCCAGTCACGAAACTTCCAGTCATCCAGCAGGCTGGCTTCATGGTAGAGAAACTGTGTAATGAGGTGGTGTAGTTCCTGAGAAACTAAGGTGCTCATTTCATCACCTCCTGCTGGTAAGCGGCGGTTTTTTCCTGCACTTCCTGCCAGCTTTCGCTGCTGAGTAAATCGGCCCAGCGCTGATACATGCCGCGCGCGGCGGTTTCCGAAAAGATGTAGTTGGTGATCCCCGGAATGCCGTCTTCACGACGTTTCTCCTGGCCAAGCCCCATTTCCAGACACAACCTGGTGTTGCGTGCGCGATGACCCTTCAGCAGTTTTTGAATTTCACACCAGTTTTCCGAGTCGTCCTGCTCCAGGAATCCGGCGGGGCCAAAGGCGCGCGTGGCGCTGTTTTCAAACGCAGCTTTCACTTCATCAGAGGCGGCTTTATCGGTAATACAGAATGCCCATACTTCAACTTGATCCGGCCCGCGCGGATGCCAGACCCTTAAGGTGGCAGTGCCGTTGAGCCAGGAAAGCGTTGGGAAAATGTTGTTGTGACCGGCCAGACGCAGGGCGCGAACTTTACCCAGACGCTGCTCGGCTTCCGCGTAGGTGTCGCGGTAATAGCTGGAGACTTCGCCGTCGACCCAGACGTTGGCATCGGGATTTTCGGTAAAGAAAAATCCGCTACCGTGCCCATCCTGACCGAACTGTAGCGCGTCTTTGGCGGTTTCCCACACCGGGCGGGCGGTTTGTCCGTCGCCCAGGCGTTTGTCGCTGCCGTCGTCTTTTGCCCCCAGTACCTGCACGGCCGAGGCATGGCTGAACAGCGCGTGATACTGGTCGCTGGCAAACTGTTCAGCGGGGAATTTCCAGTTACAATCGATGGTCCACTTTTGTACGCCACCGACGATTTCGGTGCCGCCTTCACGACGATCCAGCACACCGTCGAGATACCAGGCGATGTCGCCGAGATAATCGCGCAGCGCAGGCGCGGAGGTATCCCAGTTGCCGAAAATCAGTCCCTTGTAGCTCTCTACGCCAGGAACTTCGTTCAGACCCCAGTGCGATTTGCACAGCCCTTGCGGGTAGGCGCGCGGTTCCAGCGGGACGTCGATCAGCTCGCCGTTAATGCCGTACGACCAGCCGTGATACGGGCAGGTGAAGGCGCGGGTATTGCCGCAGTCGGCGTAGCTGACGCGCATAGCGCGGTGGCGACACTGGTTGAGAAACGCTTTGATGCTGCCGTCTTTTTGGCGAACCACCACAACTGCATCCTCGCCCATGTAGGTGTTAAAAAAATCACCGGGTTTGGGGATTTGGCTTTCGTGGGCGAGAAATAACCAGCAGCGTCCGAAGATGCGTTCCAGCTCCAGTTGGTAAATTTCAGGGTCGGTATAAATTCGTGGGGTTACGCGACCGTTTTGCGTGTCGATCAGTTGGTAGATGTCTAAATTTGAGGGTGTGGTCATATTTTTTAATCCTGAAAGCTAAGATGTATTGACCTTCTTTTTTTGTACCTTAAGGATGTTGCTGGTTAGTTATCAATCTGTGAAATAGTAAATTTCTACCAGTTGAGACATTTTTTCGATAACAAGGAGAAGGGCATGGAACTGAGGCACTTACGCTATTTCGTAGCGGTGGCGCAGGCGCTGAATTTCACCCGAGCGGCAGAAAAGCTGCATACCTCTCAGCCGTCGTTAAGCAGCCAGATCCGCGATCTGGAAACGTGCGTGGGCGTTCCGTTGCTGGTGCGGGATAAACGAAAAGTTGCGCTGACGGCGGCGGGAGAGTGCTTTTTGCAAGATGCGCTGGCGATCCTCGAACAGGCGGAAAACGCCAAAGTTCGTGCCCGTAAAACGGTGCAGGAAGATAATCATTTCGCCATCGGTTTTGTCCCTTCCGCAGAGGTAAATCTGCTGCCGAAGGTGCTACCTCTGTTTCGTTTAAAACAGCCGGATACGCACATTGAGCTGGTAAGCCTGATCACCACCGAGCAGGAAGAGAAAATCCTCAGTGGAGAGCTGGATGTGGGCTTAATGCGCCACCCGGTTTATAGCCCGGATCTCGATTATCTGGAGCTGATTCATGAGCCGTTGGTAGTGGTATTACCGGTGAATCATCCGTTAGCTAATGAGCAAGCAATCTGCGCAGAACAACTACACGGCGTGAATTTTGTCAGCACCGATCCGGCCTACTCCGGCGCGTTAGCGATGATTGTCAAAAACTGGTTTCAGCAGCAAAAAAGCCAGCCCAATATTGTGCAGGTTGCAACCAACATTCTGGTGACCATGAACCTGGTCGGCATGGGGCTGGGGGTGACTTTGATACCCGGTTATATGAATAATTTTAATACCGGACAGGTGGTTTTTCGCCCCATTGTTGGCGATGTTCCGACCATTGCCTTGCTGATGGCATGGAAAAAAGGGCCAATCAAACCGGCTTTGACCGATTTTATCGCCACGGTACATGAACGTTTAGCGGTGAGCCTGACGGAGTAATGGCTATAACTCGCTAAGCTGTGACTCGACATACAGATAGCCAATGCCCATAAGTTGCTGAGTGCGATTAAGCTGACCGAAGCTTATCTGCGTGGCTCTGGCTCGTGGGTTATCGCCGTGATCGAACGGGTTAAACCCAGTTTGCTGCACCAGCGTATTGAGCCAGCTGTCGCCAAATGCACAGCTACGCCCATACAACCATATTTGGTTAATATTCAGTATATTCAAAAAGTTATAAAGACTCAGTCCGATGGCGCTGGCGGCATTTTCGGCCCAGGCCTGAATGCGGACATCTCCGTGCTGCCAGGCCGCAATTAGCTGGTCAGTGGTGAGCGTTTCCGGATCGTAAAGGGATGTCGGCTGCGATTTCATCCACACCCGGGCCTGCTTTTTCAATGCGCTTAATGACGCTACGGTTTCCAGACAGCCATAGCGACCACAGTCACAGGCGACGCCATCGGGATGAATGATGGTATGCCCAATCTGACCGCTGCCATACAGGCTACCGCGCCAGATGTTATCGTTAATCACAAACGATGAGCCAATACCGTAATCAACGTTAATCACGCAGAAATCACCGTTGGCCGCCGGGTTTTGCCATTTTTCCGCCAGCGCCAGCATCACGCAGTCATTGTCCAGCCGGACCTGCACGCCGAGCTTCTCCTCAAGCAGATATTTTATTTCCACCGGGGTTTTCCACGGGGCCTGGGGCATGGTTTTTGATGCACCGGTTATCGGATCAACTTGACCATGAACGCCAAGCGCCAGATTAATCGTCACATCGGGAAATTCCCGACGATACTCCCGCCAGTGTGCCGCCAGGGCTGACAGCAGCGCTTTTGGCGATTCGGGGTTGATGACTTCATGCTGCCAGTCGCCTACGGCCACCAGTCGCGCGTCAGCCAGTTGACTGGTGATGCTGGTGGGGGTGACGTTGATGCACAGTGTCCAGGCGCCTTTTTCTGGCAAATGATAGCTGCCGCTGCTCAAACCGCGCTGGCTTAAGGTTTCTCGCGAATGGCTGATTCTCCCTTCATCCATCAGTTCTTCGAGGATATTGCTGACCGCCGGGATCGACAGGCTGGTGAGCTGCGCCAGCTGTGACTTGCTGAGCTGTTTTTCCCGCCACAGGTGAGACAAAAAGATCTGTTTATTCGCCTGACGGACCCTGACATTGTTGAACCCCGAACGCTGCATTCACTTAACTCCCTTAACTATATTGCGTGAGCATTGCGCATTTTAACGCCACCTAACTGCCGCAGAATAGCATCAAGTTGAATTTTTACTTTTGTTTATTGAGTGGAGAGCGGCATGTACGGTTCAGTTAAAGTCTGGCAGGAAACGATCACCCTCCCAACGTGGGCGGCGGGTGAAGAAGATGCCAACCCAATGTTTCTGGAAAAACGGGTGTATCAGGGATCTTCTGGAGCGGTTTACCCTTACGGCGTGATTGATACGCTGACCGGCAAACGTGAAATGCGCGACTATCAGGCGGTGTGGATGGAGAACGACTTCATTCGCATCATGCTGCTGCCGGAGTTAGGCGGGCGTATTCATCGAGCGTATGACAAAGTGCAGCAGCGCGACTTCGTCTACTACAACGAAGTGGTGAAACCCGCGCTGGTCGGTCTGCTTGGGCCGTGGATCTCCGGCGGTATCGAGTTTAACTGGCCGCAACATCATCGCCCGACCACCTTTATGCCGGTGGATTTTACTCAACAGCAGGGTGAGCAGGGTGAATACACCGTGTGGATGGGTGAGGTTGAACCCATGCGCGGTTTACAGGTGATGACCGGATTCACGCTGTATCCGGATCGCGCGTTGATCGAGATAACCGGGAAGGTGTTTAACGGTAACGCTACCCCGCGCCACTTCTTATGGTGGGCGAATCCGGCGGTGAAGGGCGGCGACGATCATCAGAGCGTGTTCCCTCCGGATGTGACGGCGGTATTTGACCACGGTAAGCGCGATGTCTCAGCGTTTCCAATCGCCACCGGCACATACTACAAAGTGGACTATTCGGCCGGTGTGGATATCTCACGCTACAAGAACGTACCCGTACCGACCTCCTATATGGCTGAAAAATCAGATTATGATTTTGTTGGCGCGTGGCATCACGGCGAGCGTGGTGGGTTGCTGCATGTGGCCGATCACCATGTTTCGCCGGGGAAAAAACAGTGGACCTGGGGATACGGCGACTTTGGTGTTGCCTGGGATCGTAATCTCACCGATGACAACGGTCCGTATATTGAACTGATGACCGGGGTCTTTACCGATAATCAGCCGGATTTCACCTGGCTTGCGCCGTACGAAGAGAAAGTCTTCGTGCAAAACTTCTTGCCCTACAGCGAACTGGGAATGGTGCAAAACGCCAGCACGCAGTTGGCGCTTCGTCTGGTGCGTGAGCGTAGCCAGCTTTCTGTGGGCGTTTATGCTATTGCGCCGCTACGCGATGTTCAGGTTACGCTTGCTGCGCACGGGCAGCCGTTCTATGAAAATACCCTCACCCTTGAGCCTGGACAGAGCTGGCTGGCCGATGTGTCTGACAATGGCCATGCCCGGGTGACGATGACCGTCACAAGCGTCGATGGCACTACGCTTTTGCAGTACGAAGAGCACATCGCGAAAGAATTACCGCTGCCTTCGGCGGCCGTTGCGCCAGCGCTGCCAGAAGCGCTTTCTAATACCGATGAACTCTATTTTATTGGTCAGCATCTGGAGCAGTACAACCACGCCAGCCGCTATGCCGAAGATTATTATCGCCGCGCGCTGGACGTTGATCCGCTGGACTACCGCAATAATGTGGCCCTGGGGACGCTGGCGCTAAACCGCGCCGACTGGGCGCTGGCGGCACAATGTGCTGGCAAGGCGCTGGAGCGGGCGCATAAGCTCAATAAAAATCCGCGTGATGGTGAGGCAAGTATGCTGCTGGCCGCCGCACAGGAACGTCAGGGCGATGATGACAGCGCGTGGGATAATTATTATAAGGCCAGCTGGAGCGGCAACTGCCGGGATGCGGCTTTCTGGTCGTTAGCGCGTCTGGCGATGAAGCGTCAGGACTACGCTGGCGCATTGGAAAAGGTCGAGCAGAGCCTGCGCTTTAACGGCAGTAATAACCTGGCAATGGGGCTGAAAGCGCTGGCGCTGGCAAAGCTTGATCGCAATGCGCAAGCGCTGGACTACATTCGCCAACAGCTGGTGGATTATCCGCTGAGCTATACCCTGCACTATGCGCGCTGGGCTATCTGCCAGGACGAGGCGACGGCGCAAGCTCTGATCTCAATTACCGGGCGGCGCGGGACCAACGCGTGTGAACTGGCAGGCTGGCTGACTTCTTTGGGGCAAAAGGATGCTGCCCGTAGCGTGCTGGAACTGCTCGACAGCCAGGAAACGCTGCCGATGCTGTGGCGCGCTTCGCTGAGCGATAATCCACAACCGTTCATTGAACGTGCTCGTGAGTGTCTGCAAAACCGCGTGCGCTTCCCCAATACGCTGGATGAAGTGCAGATGCTGCAAACTCTTGAGCAAAGTGCTTTTGCCCGCTATTTCCTCGGCTGCTTCTGGTACAGCAAACGGCGTTATGTCGAGGCGGTTTCCTGCTGGCAGTTCACGCTTGCGCAGGAAGCGGATTTCGCACCGGTACACCGTTTACTGGGAATCTATGCCTGGAACAAACTGCACGATGCACAGCAGGCGATGCAGTATTTGTCGCAGGCCGTGGCGCTGGAACCACAGAATGCTCGCTTCCTGTTTGAACTCGACTATCTCAAGAAGTTAATGGCACAACCCGCTGAGCAGCGTCTGCAGCGACTGGAAGCCAGTAAAGAGATTGTCTTCCATCGAGACGATCTGACGGTGGAACTGCTCAGCTTGTGGAATGGGGTGGGGCGCTACGACGATGCCGCCGCAGTGTTACGTGAACGCGTGTTCCATCCGTGGGAAGGTGGTGAAGGTAAAGCCACCGGGCAATATCTGCTGAATCAGATGCATCGTGCCCTTGCTGCCGTTCAGTCCGGCGACCTGCAAACCGCCATCGCGCAGCTGCAACAGGCGTTGCACTACCCACAAAACCTCGGGGAGGGGCGTCTGCCTGGGCAAACGGATAATGACATCTGGTATTTGTTGGGGCATTGCGCGCAGCTGCAAGGCCATTTCGAAGAATCTCAGCGCTACTTCTCCCGTGCGACGCGCGGCGGCAGCTCACTGGATGCCGGACGTTACTACAACGACCAGCCAGTGGACTATCTCTTCTGGCAGGGTATGGCGCAGAGAAAACTTGGCGATGACGCAGAGGCGGACGCTCTGTTCAATAGCTTCCTGCAATGGAGCGAGTCGCATCACGACAACGTGCCGGATGTCGATTTCTTTGCCGTATCGCTACCCGACCTGGTGGTGCTGGATACCTCAGCACAAGCAAAACACCAGCAACACTGCCTGTTTATCAATGCGCTCGGGCATCTGGGGCTGGGAAATAGCGCCGCCTGTCAGCGCGGACTTGATGAACTCCTGCAACTCAATCCGGCACATGACAAGGCATTACTGCTGCGTCACGCCATTAACGTAAGGCTTTTCCAGTAACACCCGAAACGGGTGGGGGTAACCTCACCCGAAACCTACTGTACCCTGCGTTTCCCTGAAAGAGGAATCATAATGAATAACGCGCAGACACATTTAAAGATTGGTTACGTCTGGACTATCTGCCTGGTTGCGGCCTGCGGAGGTTTACTGTTTGGCTATGGCTGGGTGGTGATCGGCGGGGCAAAACCCTTCTATGAAGCATATTTCTCGATTACCGATCCGGCACAATCCGGCTGGGCGATGAGTTCCGCGCTGGTTGGTTGTATCTTTGGCGCGCTGATTTCCGGCTGGTGCGCCGATAAATTTGGCCGAAAAATGCCGCTGATTCTCTCAGCGATCCTCTTTAGCGCTTCCGCCTGGGGAACTGCCGTCGCCAGTAACTTCGATATGTTTATTGTTTATCGCATCGTTGGCGGCGTGGGGATTGGTCTGGCGTCTGCGCTAAGCCCACTGTATATCGCCGAGGTTAGCCCCGCTGAAAAGCGTGGTCGCTTTGTGGCCGTTAACCAGCTCACCATCGTCATTGGCGTGCTGGCGGCGCAGCTTATCAACCTGATGATTGCCGAACCTGTCGCCACAGGCGCTACGCAGCAGGCAATTGTTGAAAGCTGGAACGGTCAGACGGGCTGGCGCTGGATGTTTGGCGCAGAATTAGTGCCCGCGGTAATTTTCCTGGTGCTGATGTTCTTTGTTCCTGAATCGCCGCGTTGGCTGGTGAAAGCGGGGAAAGCCGATCGTGCGCGTGCCATGCTGCAGCGCATTGGTTCGGCGGAATATGCCGGGCAAACGCTGAAAGAGATTGAACATACGCTGCAAAAAGATAATCACAAGGTCGCGTGGTCAACGCTGTTACAACCACAGATCAAACCGATCGTGATTATTGGCATGGTGCTGGCAGTGTTTCAGCAGTGGTGTGGGATCAACGTTATTTTCAACTATGCGCAGGAGATCTTCGCCTCTGCCGGATTCGACATCAACGGTACGTTAAAATCGATCGTAGCGACCGGGATCATCAATCTGGTCTTTACCCTTGCCGCTCTGCCGTTAGTGGACAAAATTGGGCGTCGTAAACTGATGCTGTTTGGTGCATCAGGGCTGACGGTTATCTACGTACTCATTGCCGGGGCATACGGGTTGGGCATTCTGGGCTGGCCGGTTTTGGTTCTGGTGCTGGCGGCGATTGCCATTTACGCCCTGACGCTGGCTCCGGTGACCTGGGTACTGCTGTCTGAAATTTTCCCTAACCGCGTTCGTGGGTTGGCGATGTCGCTGGGGACGCTGGCGCTGTGGATTGCCTGCTTCCTGCTGACCTATACCTTCCCACTGCTGAATGCGAGTCTGGGCGCGTCGGGAAGCTTCCTGCTGTACGGTGTGATTTGCGCGATGGGCTTCATATATGTTCTGCGTAATGTGCCGGAAACCAAAGGTGTGACGCTGGAAGCGCTGGAAGAACAGCTTGCGGCGCAACATATAAAAGCTGGCGCATCAGCCCAGCAACGAAGCGCCCGATAATGGATGGTCTGCTGACGCTACAAAACGCACATCTGCGGATGTGCGTAGACTCGCAGGGCGGCTCGCTATTAAGTCTGATTTCGTTACAACATCAACAGGCCATTTTACGCGAAGGTCATGGTCAGCAACCCGGTGATTGCGGCCTGTTCCCGATGCTGCCGGTCGCGAATCGGGTGGCGGGAAATCGTTTTATGCTGCGCGGTGAAGAGGTGGTTTTACCTCAACATGGCGCAGATGACACCTTTTTCCTGCACGGTGACGGCTGGCTGCAACGCTGGCAGGTTATCACTGTCACCCAAAGCGGTTGTTTGCTGCAGTTGCGCAGTTGGCATCCCTGCGGCTATGACTATACGGCGCAGCTTTGCTATCAACTGGAAACCTCGAGCCTGCACGCCTCGTTGACGCTCACTCATTGCGGTGAGCAGCCAATGATTTACGGCTGCGGGTTCCATCCGTTTTTCGCCTTTGATAAGCGCAGTACTGCGCAGTTCACCGCCAGCGGCTACTGGCCGGAGGGGGAGCAGCATCTGCCGCTGGAATGGCAACGTGATATCCCTTCAGCGGCTGATTTCATGCATGCGCAATACGGTGAGGATAGCTGGCTGAATGTCGGATATTCTGGCTGGAGCGGGCGGGCCGTTATTCATCGGGATGTGATGAAAGTCACGATTTTAGCGCAAACTCCGTGGTTGATGCTGTTCAGAATGTCGGGTGAGGAGTTCCTGTGTCTGGAGCCGCAAACGCATCCGGTGAATGCCCACAACATGCAGGGGCAGCCGGGATTGCAGGTTTTAGCCCAGGGAGAACGCTGCCATTTTGCGATGCAAATTAGTGTCGAATAGGGCAAAAATCATGTTATCTGCCTGTTAATGCTCTCTTGCGCCAGCCTGCGTTTGTCGCCAGACTATCGCCTCCAAATGGGAGGGATTCATGGCTTTGCATTCCACGCGCTGGCTGGCGCTCGGTTATTTCACCTACTTCTTTAGCTACGGTATCTTTCTGCCATTCTGGAGCGTCTGGCTCGAAGGGTTAGGGCTGACGCCGGAAACCATCGGTTTACTGCTGGGCGCGGGGCTGATTGCCCGTTTTCTCGGTAGTTTGCTGATTGCGCCGCGTGTGAGCGATCCCTCTCGGCTGATCTCAGCGTTACGTATTCTGGCCCTGTTGACGCTGGTGTTTGCGCTGGCCTTCTGGGCGGGAACCAACGTGGCGTGGCTGATGGTGGTGATGGTCGGCTTCAACCTGTTTTTCTCACCGCTGGTACCGCTGACCGATGCGCTGGCCAACACCTGGCAGAAACAGATAACCATGGATTACGGTCGGGTGCGACTGTGGGGATCCGTGGCTTTTGTGATCGGCTCCGCGCTAACCGGCAAACTGGTGGGCCTGTTTGACTATCGGGTGATCCTGGTCCTGCTATCGCTTGGCGTCGCCTCGATGCTGCTGGGCATGATGATTCGCCCGAGCGTGCAGCCAGCGGGTGAAAACCGTCAGCAGGAGAGTGCGGGATGGCCCGCCTGGCGCGCGCTGATAACCCAGAGCTGGCGTTTTCTTGCTTGCGTGAGTCTGCTACAGGGGGCGCATGCTGCGTATTATGGTTTCAGCGCCATCTATTGGCAGTCTGCCGGATATTCCGCTTCGGCGGTGGGCTATTTATGGTCACTAGGTGTGGTGGCGGAGGTGATTATTTTCGCACTTAGCCACAAGCTGTTCCGTCGCTTCAGCGCCCGCGATCTGCTGCTGCTTTCCGCCATTTGCGGGGTGGTGCGTTGGGGATTGATGGGCTGGAGCACCGAGCTGCCGTGGCTGATCGTGGTGCAAATCCTCCATTGCGGAACCTTTACCGTCTGCCACCTGGCGGCAATGCGTTATATCGCGGCACGCCAGGGGAGCGAAGTTATTCGTTTGCAGGCGGTGTATTCCGCGATAGCGATGGGCGGCAGTATCGCCATCATGACCGTATTCGCGGGCTATCTGTACCAGAATCTGGGCAGCGGCGTGTTCTGGGTGATGGCGCTGGTGGCGCTCCCGGCAATCGTTCTGCGCCCGAAGGTGGTCGCGCAGCCTGCAACGTTATGATTCGAGGATTTTGCGGATCTGCTGCTGCTGATGCGGCGTAAGCGCCAGATCCGCATGAATCAACGGGGGTGAAAATAGCGGTAACGGCGTGGTGTACGGCGTAATAATCAGCGTTACGCCGCGCGGGGCACCCTCTTTTTGAAAGTCCTGCATCGGCATATGTTTTACGTTGAGCGGCAGCAGCGTCAGTTCGCGCAGCTGTTGCTCTATATGTACTTCAAGTTGTTCGTTACTACCGGTCAGCAGGATAATCTGCTTTTCGTGTAAATCCTTCTCCTGCATCAGCCAGGCGCCAAAAATAACGGCCACCAGCCCGATCTCTTCTTCGGAAAATTGCACATCGTATTCGGCCTCGAAGCCGTGAATCGCCTCGCGGGTAGTACGGACCAGCCGGGGATAAAGGCGGCTGAACTCCTCCGGCAGCGTGTTATCAATGCCGATGGCAAACACGCTGCGGTTCAGTGCCTGAGCCAGGTGGATATACAACTGGTCATTCAGCCCTTGCTCATCGCTGAAGCGCACATTGCCATACTCGCGAAAACGCAGCACCAGCCGCGCAATAGCAAGGCGCAGGCGGCGATCCTGCTGGTGATTATCGCGAATCGGGTCGGGGATACGAAGCATTGAGAACAGCAACGCCATAAACAGCGATTCGCCCAGCGGTGCACTCTGCATGACGTGGCGCTGCCAGTGACGGCCAATTTCCTCGGCGAGCGGATATTCCGCGCAGGATTGCGCCCAGCGTTGCTGGAGTGGGTTAAATTCCGGGGTGATCCCCGCGTGATGCTGTAGCAGGCAGTACTGTAAATACAGGCGCAGGAACTGGATGTCACGACACTCAAACGGCTTCTGCAAGCGCCGGGAGCACAGATTAATGAGCGCATGCAGATTGGTGTCGTCATACAGCGTACGTGCGATCCCCCGTTGTTTTAGTTCTGCTTTTAACGCCGGGGTAAACTGCTGGGCGATAAAGGCAGGGCAAATCCGCAGGCCACGGCGCAGCCACTGCAACAGACACAGACGCTGATTTAGCGGGGTTCCTTCGATCGTATAGCCACCATTCTGCGCGGTGGCTATCGCGAGCCGGTGATAGCGCTGGATTTCGAGTCCTGCGCCAATAATATCTTCCTGAACCGTGGCATCATCGACACCGTTGAGGCTGCTGAAGGTTTGTGTAGTAGCGATTTGCCCCGGCAGGAAAAGCGTCAGCAGCACCTGGCAACGGCGCTGGGGAGCGGAAAGTACAGATGGTGGGGCAAGCGTTGACATCATCTGTAGATTCTCCCGTGAGTATGTTTGATAAGAATAGCTAAAGTTTGCTCATAGATTTGAGGAATGGAAAGCTTTACGCCAGGAATGCTGGGGAGCGTCACAGAATTTTTAACGTGCGGAACAGATAGCGGTAGTGGAACGCAGCGCGTTAATCCGCTTTTTCACTGTTTTATCTTTTGGTTAGATATAAATAAACCGGCAGGTTGCGCAATGACGTACTGTTAATGCTCCTGTATCAACATATGTTGGCGGAGCATAATGAATATGTTTTCTCCGAGAAAAGGTTCCGTTCACCTTATGTTCATCGCTTCTCTGTACACTGAACGCCAGTGAACGTGTTAAGGGTGCTATCGCCGCACCCTTAACAATCCCGGCTCCCGGCGGGAAAATTGCCGCTCCGCGGTTCCCTCCGCTTATTCCTCCAGGCTACCGGGTCGGGCGCGATGTAACGTCCCTGTAAAGCGCGCCCTGAGCCAGCATCCATGCTGGCTCTCCCGGCCTTACGGAAACACGTCGGCAATTTTCAGCCGGACCAGCC
>NZ_JAOWGS010000030.1:0-32943 GCF_030333035.1 Citrobacter sp. Cpo015
TGGAGGCGCATTATAGGGAGTTTCCTGCGGCCCGCAACCCTTAAATGACAGAAAAATGACTGACTGCTGCATTCCACAGCGAAACCCCGCCTTATACCCATTTACACACAGAGTTATCCACAAACCACACGATCGTTTCTACGATCCACTCGTTATATCAGCCTCCTTCAACAGAAAAAGAAGAGGTCAAAATCGAAATTTAAAAATTCGCGAGCGTTGCGCAAACGTTTTCGTTACAATGCCCCCGCAAAACAAGGATGCCCCGTAAGGGGCGTTAGCTGAGTTTTTAGCCAAGAATTCACCTAACGCTCTCTGTAATAGTCAAATCCAGGGGATTTACCATGCAACAACGTCGTCCAGTCCGCCGCGCTCTGCTCAGTGTTTCTGACAAGGCCGGTATCATCGAATTCGCTCAGGCACTTTCCGCACGTGGTGTGGAGCTGCTGTCTACAGGTGGCACTGCGCGCCTGTTAGCGGAGAAAGGTCTGCCAGTGACCGAAGTTTCCGATTACACCGGCTTCCCGGAAATGATGGATGGACGCGTGAAGACCCTGCATCCGAAAGTCCACGGCGGCATTCTTGGTCGTCGCGGTCAGGATGACGGAATTATGGAACAGCACGGTATCGCCCCTATCGATATGGTGGTTGTAAACCTGTATCCATTCGCCGAGACCGTCGCCCGTGAAGGCTGCTCGCTGGAAGATGCGGTAGAGAACATTGATATCGGCGGCCCGACCATGGTGCGTTCCGCTGCCAAGAACCATAAAGACGTAGCGATCGTTGTGAAGAGCAGCGACTACGACGCCATTATTAAAGAGATGGATGCCAACGAAGGCTCCCTGACTCTGGAAACCAGCTTTGACCTCGCGATTAAAGCCTTCGAACACACCGCCGCCTACGACAGCATGATTGCCAACTACTTCGGCAGCATGGTTCCGGCTTACCACGGTGAGAGCAAAGAGGCCGCCGGTCGTTTCCCGCGTACGCTGAACCTGAACTTCATTAAGAAGCAGGATATGCGCTACGGCGAGAACAGCCACCAGCAGGCTGCCTTCTATATAGAAGAGAATGTTAAAGAAGCGTCCGTTGCCACCGCGCAGCAGGTACAGGGCAAAGCGCTTTCCTACAACAACATCGCAGATACCGACGCGGCGCTGGAGTGCGTGAAAGAGTTCAGCGAGCCAGCCTGTGTGATCGTTAAGCACGCTAACCCGTGCGGCGTGGCGGTAAGTACCTCTATTCTCGACGCTTACGACCGCGCCTATAAAACCGACCCGACCTCCGCGTTCGGCGGCATCATCGCTTTCAACCGCGAACTGGATGCCGAAACCGCGCAGGCAATTATCTCCCGTCAGTTCGTGGAAGTGATCATCGCCCCGTCCGCAACCGAAGACGCACTGAAAATCACCGCCGCCAAACAGAACGTTCGCGTTCTGACCTGCGGTCAGTGGGCACAACGTGTACCGGGCCTGGACTTCAAACGCGTTAACGGCGGTTTGCTGGTTCAGGACAGGGATCTGGGGATGGTGAGCGAAGGCGAACTGCGCGTGGTGTCCAAACGTCAGCCGACCGAGCAAGAGCTGCGCGATGCACTGTTCTGCTGGAAAGTCGCCAAGTTCGTGAAATCCAACGCCATTGTTTATGCCAAAGAGAACATGACTATCGGCATAGGCGCAGGCCAGATGAGCCGCGTGTACTCCGCAAAGATCGCCGGGATTAAAGCGGCTGACGAAGGTCTGGAAGTGAAAGGCTCCGCCATGGCCTCTGACGCCTTCTTCCCGTTCCGCGATGGTATTGATGCTGCCGCCGCCGTTGGCGTGAGCTGCGTTATCCAGCCAGGTGGTTCTATCCGTGATGACGAAGTCATTGCCGCTGCCGATGAACACGGTATCGCGATGATCTTTACCGACATGCGCCACTTCCGCCATTAATCCACGGAGCAGACGATGAAAGTATTAGTGATTGGCAACGGCGGGCGCGAGCACGCCCTGGCCTGGAAAGCCGCACAGTCCCCGCTGGTTGATACCGTTTTTGTTGCACCAGGTAACGCGGGCACCGCACTGGAACCAGCACTGCAGAACGTGGCTATCGGCGTCACCGATATTCCAGCTCTGCTGAGCTTTGCCCAGAACGAGAAAATTGACCTGACCATCGTCGGCCCGGAAGCGCCGCTGGTGATTGGCGTGGTCGATGCGTTCCGCGCCGCTGGCCTGAAGATCTTCGGGCCAACCGAAGGCGCTGCACAGCTGGAAGGCTCCAAAGCCTTCACCAAAGATTTCCTCGCCCGTCACCAGATCCCGACGGCGGAATATCAGAACTTCACTGAGATTGAGCCAGCGTTGGCCTATCTGCGTGAGAAAGGCGCGCCGATCGTCATCAAAGCTGACGGCCTGGCCGCCGGTAAAGGCGTTATCGTGGCGATGACGCTGGAGGAAGCAGAAGCCGCCGTTCATGACATGCTGGCAGGTAACGCTTTTGGCGATGCGGGCCACCGTATCGTTATCGAAGAGTTCCTCGACGGCGAAGAAGCGAGCTTTATCGTAATGGTCGACGGCGAGCATGTGCTGCCGATGGCCACCAGCCAGGACCACAAACGCGTAGGCAACGGCGACACTGGCCCGAACACCGGCGGTATGGGTGCTTACTCACCAGCGCCGGTGGTAACTGATGAAGTGCATCAGCGCACCATGGAACGCATTATTTGGCCAACCGTAAAAGGTATGGCGGCGGAAGGGAATACCTACACCGGTTTCCTGTACGCGGGTCTGATGATCGACAAACAGGGCAATCCGAAGGTTATCGAGTTCAACTGCCGCTTCGGCGATCCGGAAACCCAGCCGATCATGCTACGCATGAAATCGGACCTGGTGGAGCTTTGCCTGGCCGCCTGCGACGGCAAGCTGGATGAGAAAACCTCCGAGTGGGACGAACGCGCCTCGCTGGGTGTCGTCATTGCTGCCGGAGGTTATCCGGGCAACTACAACACCGGAGATGAAATCCACGGTCTGCCGCTGGAAGAAGTAGAAGACGGAAAAGTGTTCCATGCAGGCACTAAACTCGCCGAAGACGATCGTGTGTTGACCAGCGGTGGTCGCGTGCTGTGCGCCACCGCCCTGGGTCATACCGTGGCTGAAGCGCAGAAACGCGCTTACGCCCTGATGACCGACATCCGCTGGGATGGCAGCTTCAGCCGTAACGACATCGGCTGGCGCGCCATTGAACGCGAGCAACGCTAACGCGAAATTTTCGCCAGCAGCGTTTTACGCGTAATGCCTAACTGACGGGCGGCTTCCGTTTTATTGCCGCCCGTTTTTTCCAGCGCCGCCAGAATCACCTCTTTTTCGACATCCACCAGCGGTTGGATCTCGCCACTGAATTCCGTTTTTATCGGCGTCGCGGCAATCGCCATCGGCAGCTCGCGTTCGGAAATATATTCCCCCGTCAGCAGCACCACCGAGCGCTCAATCGCATTTTCCAGCTCACGAATATTGCCCGGCCAGTCGTAGTGGATCAGCAGATCCATCGCCTGCGGAGTAAAGCCTTTCACCGCTTTACGGTTACGCGCGGCAAAACGCTGGAGAAAATGTTCGGCTAGCAGCGGAATATCTTCCCGGCGCTGGCACAGCGCTGGCATTTCAATGGTGACGACGTTCAGGCGATAGTAGAGATCCTGACGAAAGCGCCCGGCACTGACTTCCTCTGCTAGATCGCGATGCGTAGCGGCGATCAGCCGGACATCAACCGCAATTGTCTGATTGCTACCAACCCGCTGCACTTCGCGCTCCTGGATAGCCCGCAGCAGACGCACCTGCATCAGCGGTGAAATATCACCGATTTCATCAAGAAATAACGTGCCGCCATCAGCTTCCACAAAGCGACCTTCCCGCCGTTTATCCGCCCCGGTAAACGCCCCTTTCTCGTGACCAAAAAGTTCGGACTCCAGCAGCGATTCATTAAGCGCCGCGCAGTTGAGTGTCACCAGCGGTTTATCGCGACGGGCGCTGCTGGCATGCAGCGCCCGGGCTACCAACTCTTTCCCCGTACCGGAGTCTCCGTGAATGAGCACCGTGGCATCCGAGGGCGCAACCATCGCGATTTCATTGAGCAACTTCTGCATCGCCGGACTACTGCCAATCATGCCAAACTGCGCAGCCGACGCCGATGGCAGTTCAGCGCCCGTTTCCCGCGTATGCGCCAGCGCCTTTTCCAGCGTCTCCTGCAGACGGTCAAAATCCAGCGGCTTGATTAAGTAATCCAGCGCCCCGGTTTTAAGCGCCTCAACGGCGGTCTCCACACTGGAGAACGCCGTCATGATCAAGACCGGAATCGCCGGATTCAGCGCTTTAATCTCTTTCAGCGTTGCGATGCCGTCCATCTCCGCCATGCGTACATCACACAGCACTAAATCAAATACGCGTTCGCGCACCTGTTCCAGCGCCGCTCGCCCGCTATAGGCCAGCGCGACCTCATAACCCCAGCCGCGCAGCAGCGCCTGTAAAATGGTGCAGTGGCTGATATCATCATCTACCACCAGAATATTGATTTTTCCGCGCGTCATCCTTGTTAATCCTGTTGTTTCGCTTTGGTCGGTAGCCAAAGGGTAAAGGTCGCGCCTTTGCCCTCAACGCTTGCCACCTGAATGGTGCCACCGTGCTGTTCGATAATGTTCTGCACTACCGCCAGCCCGAGACCGGTTCCGTCGGCTTTGGTCGTAAAGTAAGGCGTAAAAATGGCCTCCAGCTGTTCCGCCGCAATCCCCTTTCCAGTATCGGTAACCACAATTTTAACGCGTTCACCGCTGCTTTCATTCGCTTCAACCGTAATCGTGCCCTGACGACCAATCGCATGAATGGCGTTCAGATACAGATTCAACAAAACCTGAGTCAGTCGGTCAGGATCGGCCTGGATAGCGGGCAGCGTAGAATTGGCCGAAAAGCGGAGCTGGATTTCCCGGCTTGCCGCATCCTGACTCACCAGGTGTAATGAGTGGGTGATAACCTCATTGAGATCCACCTGTTGCAGCGTCAGATGTGCAGGTTTCACCAGCTCCAGCAACTCGCTCACCACCCGATTTAAACGATCCGCCTCTTTCGCCATCACCTGTGCCAGCTCATGCGACTCGCCTCCTGCCGGGGTTCGCTCGGCAAAATACTTCGCTAACCCTTTGATCGATGAAAGCGGGTTACGAATTTCATGCGCCACCCCAGCCGCAAGATGACCGAGCGCTAACAGTTTTTCTTTACGCTTCATCGCATCCTGGAGTTCTTTGTACGAGCGCTGATAGCGCTGATACCAGAAGAACGTCAGCACGGTGGCCAGCAACACAGCCGCCAGCGCAGAGAGGACTATCAGTGTGTTACGCCACTCCCTTGCCTGAGTCGCTGTCAGATCGCTGGCATCAAAGGCGATAAATATGGTTTGTGCTGGGGAGATAAGCTGCTCGTCATTGCTGGCACAGCGCGCCATGCCGTGGCGTCCACCATACATCGGCTGAAACTGGCGATAAATTTCCAGTGCTGGCGTTTTTTCACCATCCCTCGCTGGAATTTCAATATTCCGCCAGCTTTCTTGCTCCCCAGGACTAAGCTGTCGCAGGACATCCGATGAATAGAGCGTTTTGCCGACCATCGCGGAATTGCTGTGGGTAATAATGACACCATGCTCATCGACGACAGCAAACCATAGCACGCCTGGCTGTACAGCCATTTCCTCCAGTAGCGTCTGCTGCTGGGCATGATGCATGCGCATCCCCATGCCTACGCGCGTACCAGACTCCAGAGCGCGAATGAGCACGCTGCCTTTTTCCAGTAGCGTTTGCCGCGCGGCGCCACTTTCCCGCCCATAGTCCCGAATGGTCATAATCGAAAACCAGCCGACCAAAACCAGGATTGCCACCAGCAAGAGTCGGCTCAACCACTTTGCCACCGTATCCTTATAAAGACGCATACGCTCTCCCTTCACCCCGCTTGTTCCTTTCATCGTTGCAGGTATACAGCAGAAATCATGCCATTTTTTCCCCCTGATAACCCTGCCCTCAGACACAAACAGCTGAAAGTAACGGGTAAAAATGACTCGCTGACGCGTTCTGGCGAGTCATTTTTACTCGTTTCCCTGCAAAGACGGCGGGTACAACGCCCGCAGGACTGGGATTGCCGCTTTGGCACGGAAGATGCAAAAGGGAATGTAAGCTAACCAACAGGAGAACGAACGATGAAACGGAACAACAAACTGGCACTGATTGCACTTTCTCTTATCGCACTTGGCTCCACCCCGGTACTGGCACAGAATCACTGGGGATATGGCGACGGAATGCAGCAACGGGGCGGTACGCCAATGACCGCTGAGCAGCAGGCTGCCGCACAGAAAATCTATGATGATTATTATTCCCAGACCAGCGCGTTGCGCCAACAGCTGACATCCAAACGTTATGAGTACAATGCACTATTAACGGCCAGCTCGCCGGACACGGCAAAAATTAACGCCGTTGCAAAAGAGATGGAAGCGTTGAATCAGTCTCTGGACGAGCAGCGCGTTAAACGTGATGTCGCAATGGCGCAGGCTGGCGTGCCACGTGGCGCGGGAATGGGCTACGGCGGATGCGGCGGTGGCGGTAACCATCGCGGCGGCGGCCATATGGGAATGGGCCACTGGTAAAAGACTTAATGCCTGATGACGCTATACGGATCAGGCCTGCTGATTTCCTGTATTCAGGTTTTCAGAAAGTTTTGGCTGTAGGCTGCCAGTGACAAAAATCTTCATTGGCGACCAGCAGTAGCTGCGACCCTTCGGGCGCTTCCAGCCATGCCACACTCACCTCTACGGATGAATGTCTCTGGCGGCGCTCGATATGGTTTATCGCCCACGACTCCAGGTCTGGCTTCAGCGTTTCACCTTCACAGGTTGTGACCGTGTTATCCGCATGCCAACGTCCCTGACGCAATATCACCCGCCCCTGACGCAGCGCATCGCTGGTCTGGCGAATTTGATCGGCTCGATAGCGGTAAAGCGCGATTTGATCGCTGGAAAGCTGCTGCTTTTGCCCGTCGACTTCACGCTGCATGAAGCTCAGTTCGCCCCGGTCATCGAAGCGTATACGGACATGTTCAGCCGGTTTACTGTAAACGTTGAGTTCTATCAGAGAGAGCGAATCACCCTGCCAGCGGTATTCACTGGTAGTGGTTTCGCCTTTACGCCACGGACTAAATACCGAGAGCAAGTGAACATCGTCACCGGAGTCTTTACGCCAAATGCGTACCGCCCCCTGATCGCCAACATAGCCGCTGGCCGTGAAAGGAGGAAGCTCAGAATGGCTACCGCAGGCAGACAGTAACAGAACACCTGAAAGCCAAAGCGTATGACGCCAGATGGACAAAAGGGGCGAAACCGCCCCTTCGTTAAAACTGTTCACTGCCACGCGAATTACTTAACCGCGTCTTTCAGTGCTTTACCAGAAACAAATGCCGGTACGTTAGCTGCGGCGATTTTGATTTCTTTACCGGTCTGCGGGTTGCGGCCAGTGCGCTCAGCACGGTGGTTCACTTTGAAGGTACCGAAACCAACCAGTTGTACAGCATCGCCTTCTTTCAGAGACTCAGTAATAGCAGCCAGAGTGGATTCCAGAGCAGCTTTAGCCTGTGTTTTAGACAGTTCTGCTTTGTCTGCAATTACATCAATCAGTTGAGTCTTGTTCATAAGTTATCCTTACAATGTGTTTATCGCTTGCTAAGCATCGAGTGCGACGGAAATGCCAGAAAAGCACTCTCCTGCATACACGCACCGATAGCCACTTTTTTTCGCCCCCCAAATGTAGACCAGACCGGGGGCGGATGGGAAGCCTTCAGGCACGACAAATCAGGCGTTAAATCACGTTTTGTGGTGTCATTGCTGAAAATTTATACCAATATTGCTCTCGCCAGCCTCGCGCAGGTCTGCACGCAGCCCTTTTATCAGCTCAATATCGCGTTCTTCACAGTCGGCTAAAAGTCGGAAAATTTCCCACTGAATATCCCATTCTTGCTCAACGGCAGGGTTTTCTTTGAGCTCTTCATCGGTCATTTCACGACCAGCCTGAGTCATTTCCAGCATCGCAACCGTCGTAATCGAAGCCTTACTAACTTCGATTGCATGCTCCAGCGTTTCACCGCTAAGACGCGAATGCATCAGTTCGCTTAATGCCACACAAGCATCAATCGCCGGATAAACACCGTACAGATCGTAATCGTCTGCAGAAGGAATGGCCTCTTCAAATTTTTCCAGCTGGCTGTCGAAATTGATTTTCGCGTCTTTAACCGTCAGCGCTTCCCAAATCAGATCCAGAATTCGGCGGTAAATCTGTCCATCGCCAAATTCAGTTTGCTTGCAGAACATGGCGTAGTTTGGGTACATGCGTTCGCACAGACAAGCCATAAACGTGACGTGCTGCCAGCTTTCCAGCTTCTCCAGACGCAGGTGAATCGGATTTTGTAACATGATGAGTTCTCAAATACGGAAATTAGCCGCAGTTTACCCGATATGGGGCGTTTTTGCTGCAAGCCGAGTAAAAGCCGGGCGTTCGGATGCCACTGCATCTGCCCAGCGTGTGGGTTCCGGCAAACGATAGCCGTTCATACAGCGTTGAACCCACGCCAGTGCGCTGTCCATACTCACGCGGTGGCCCGTGGAAATAAACAACGGGTTACAGCGCGCTTTGCTGCGCCAGACCCATGCCAGTTGTTCGCCTTTATCCAGCAACGGCGCTAGCGCACCAGGTTCAGCAGCGAGCGATTCAAACTTGCCGCACAACCGTTTTTTCGCCACGCCAATCGTCGGGACATCCACCAGCAGACCAAAATGGCTGGCCACGCCCAGACGACGCGGGTGAGAAATGCCATGACCATCAACGAACAGCAGATCTGGCTTGTGCGAGAGCAGTTGCCAGGCGGCCATCAGCGCGGGAGTTTCACGAAAGGAGAGAAAACCGGGAATGTAGGGCATGGTGGTGGCGATACGCGCCACCTTGTATTCGACCAGTTCAAGCGTGGGATACTTCAGTAAGACCATCGCGGCTCGCGTCACTTCGCCACCCTGCTCAAACCCAACGTCCGCCCCGCCGATCAGATCCGGCGGATCGTTCTTCAGACGATCCTCGCGGATCACTGAAGAAGCCAGTTCAAGCTGCTGCGCGCGTAATGACGCGAGATCCATGATAACTCCTTAGCGGTGGTACTGTTCGGACAACCGATGTACCGCCTCCACAAAGACACCCGCATGTTCTGGCGGGACGTCCTGATGAATGCCGTGGCCCAGGTTAAAGACATGCCCTTCACCCTGACCGAATCCGGCCAGAATTGTCGCCACCTCTTCTTCGATGCGGGCTGGCGGCGCATACAGCATGGACGGATCCATATTGCCCTGGAGCGCCACTTTATGACCTACACGACGACGCGCATCGGCAATGTCAGTAGTCCAGTCGAGACCTAACGCATCACAGCCGGTTTCCGCCATCGCTTCCAGCCACTGACCACCGCCTTTGGTAAACAGGGTCACCGGTACACGACGACCTCCATTCTCACGCAGCAGACCATCGACGATTTTGTGCATGTAGTACAGGGAAAACTGCTGATAGTCGCGACCGGTCAGCACACCGCCCCAGGTATCGAAAATCATCACCGACTGCGCGCCCGCTTTGATCTGCGCGTTCAGGTACAGCGTGACGCTCTTCGCCAGCTTATCAAGCAGCAGATGCAGCGCTTTAGGGTCGGCGTACATCATCTTTTTAATCACGGTGAAGGCTTTACTGCTGCCGCCTTCAACCATGTAGGTCGCCAGCGTCCACGGACTACCGGAGAAGCCGATCAGCGGCACTTCGCCTTTCAGTTCACGGCGGATAGTACGCACCGCGTTCATCACGTACCCCAGCCCATCTTCCGGGTCCGGGATCGGCAGTTTGTCGACGTCAGCCTTGCTGGTAATTGGAGAGGTGAAGCGTGGACCTTCTCCTGCTTCAAAATACAGCCCGAGTCCCATCGCATCCGGGATCGTCAGGATATCCGAGAAGAGGATCGCGGCATCAAGTTTATAGCGACGCAGCGGCTGCAGCGTGACTTCGCAGGCCAGCTCGGCATTTTTGCACAGCGCCATAAAATCGCCCGCTTCGGCACGGGTAGCTTTGTATTCCGGTAGATAGCGGCCTGCCTGGCGCATCATCCATACCGGAGTGACATCAACGGGCTGGCGCAGCAGCGCACGCAGATAACGATCGTTCTTCAGTTCGGTCATTTTTGCAGTTCCTTATTGCGTCAGTCCATCAGTGTATCACCACTCGCTCTTTACTCGTACTCAGCCCGACACATTGCCACAGTGTCTTCAATCAATCGACGCGCGACAGTACCCGGCGGGGGTAAGAGCGGTAAGTCGTCATAGCGATACCAGTTCGCTTCCAGCAACTCTTTCGGGTCGATGACGATTTCGCCGCTATCATACTCCGCCATAAATGCGGTCATCAAAGACTGCGGGAACGGCCATGGCTGAGAAGTGACATAGCGCAGGTTTTTCACCTTGATGCCGCTTTCTTCCATGACTTCACGCGCCACCGCCTGTTCTAAGGTCTCACCTACTTCGACAAAACCCGCCAGTACGGTATGCACGCCGTTACGATGGCGAACATGTTGGGCAAGCAAGATGGAATCATCTCGGCGAATAGCGACGATTATGCACGGGGCAATTTGCGGGTAATAACGTTCACGGCAGTGGCTACAGAGCATCGCCCACTCTGTTTTACTCGGGTGCATGGGATGGCCGCAGTAGCCGCAGAATTTATGCGAGCGATAGAACTCCGCCAGCTGTACGCCGCGTCCGGCCAGTTGAAACAGGCCCACATCCTGGTCAATGACCTGGCGCACCGACCCCATATCGTGTCGACGCTGCTGCTGCACCAGCCAGACAGTCTGCCCTTCCCACTCGCCTATTGGCAGCGCGCGCTGACCAATCAGATCAAAACGGGCTGCGTCGCCATAAGGTAGCTCGCCATGAGGTAACCATAACTTTTGCTCATGACTGACGATCCACCAGCCGCTATCTAATTTTTCAATTATACGATCCATATCTCTTGCGCAACCTTTGCTTCACAGGCATGTTGTTTACATTATTTTTACATTTACGGGTGAGCAGTTCCTAAACACCATCTTGCGGAGTCAATCATGCTAAACCAGCTGGAAAGCCTGACGGAGCACGTCGGAGGAAGTAATAAACTGGTTGATCGCTGGCTACATGTACGTAAGCACCTGCTCGTGGCTTACTACAATCTGGTTGGCATTAAGCCTGGCAAAGAATCGTACATGCGACTCAATGAAAAGGCGCTGGATGATTTTTGTCAGAGCCTGGTCGATTACCTCTCCACCGGACACTTCAGTATTTATGAACGTATTCTCCATAAATTGGAAGGGAACGGGCAGCTTTTAAAAGCCACAAAAATTTGGCCGCTGCTGGAAGCCAATACGCAGCTGATCATGGACTACTATGACTCCAGCCTGGAAACGGCGATTGATCATGATAACTTCCTTGAATTTCAACAGGTTTTATCGGATCTCGGCGAGGCACTGGAAGCCCGATTCGTGCTGGAAGATAAGCTGATCATGCTGGTATTTGACGCGATGCACGAGAGTAGCACTCTCAAACGTCATGCTTGAGATTTACGGCATTAACGCGTAGTTTACATTCATTACCTCTTTACTGAGGTTACTTCTTGTCGGAGTGCTTATTTTCCACAGCAGCATGAGTGGAAAAGGCTGAGACCGTTAATTCGGGATCCGCGGAACCTGATCAGGTTAAAACCTGCGAAGGGAACAAGAGTCAATCTACAATAGCATCGCCCCCGGGCGAGCTTCTCTCTTGCTTCATCCGTCGTCTGACAAGCCATATCCTTACTTTTATCTGGAATGAGCTATGTCTGCCACTACTAAACCATCACGCCGCGAACAGCGCGCTCAAGCCCAACACTTTATCGATACCCTGGAAGGGACCGCCTTCCCTAACTCAAAACGCATTTATATTACCGGTTCGCAGCCGGATATCCGCATTCCGATGCGCGAAATTCAGCTCAGCCCAACGCTGACTGGCGGTAGCAAAGACAACCCGCAGTTCGAAGAGAACGAAGCCGTTCCGGTATACGACACCTCCGGACCGTATGGCGATCCTGACGTGGCGATTAACGTCCAGCAGGGTCTGGCAAAGCTGCGCCAGCCGTGGATTGCGGCGCGTAACGATAGCGAAGAATTAGACGACCGGAGTTCCGCTTATACCAAAGAACGTCTGGCCGACGATGGCCTGGACGAGCTGCGTTTCACCGGCCTGCTGACGCCAAAGCGCGCCAAAGCGGGTAAGCGAGTCACCCAACTGCACTACGCCCGCCAGGGAATAGTGACCCCGGAGATGGAGTTCATCGCCATCCGTGAAAACATGGGCCGCGAGCGCATTCGCAGTGAAGTGCTGCGTCACCAGCATCCGGGGATGAACTTTGGTGCACGCCTGCCGGAAAACATCACGCCGGAATTCGTGCGTGATGAAGTGGCCGCGGGCCGTGCGATTATTCCTGCCAACATCAACCACCCGGAATCCGAGCCGATGATTATCGGTCGCAACTTCCTGGTGAAGGTTAACGCCAACATCGGTAACTCTGCCGTCACCTCCTCCATTGAAGAGGAGGTAGAGAAGCTGGTGTGGTCGACGCGCTGGGGCGCGGACACGGTGATGGATCTCTCCACCGGTCGCTATATCCACGAAACCCGCGAGTGGATCCTGCGTAACAGTCCGGTACCGATCGGTACTGTGCCGATCTACCAGGCGCTGGAGAAGGTCAACGGGATCGCCGAAGATCTCACCTGGGAAGCCTTCCGCGACACGTTGCTGGAGCAGGCCGAACAGGGCGTCGACTACTTCACCATTCACGCGGGCGTGCTGCTGCGCTACGTGCCGATGACTGCCAAACGCCTGACCGGCATTGTCTCACGCGGCGGTTCAATTATGGCGAAATGGTGCCTTTCTCATCACAAAGAGAACTTCCTGTACGAACATTTCCGCGAGATTTGCGAAATCTGCGCCGCCTACGACGTCTCTTTGTCGCTGGGTGACGGCCTGCGCCCGGGTTCAATTCAGGATGCGAACGACGAAGCGCAGTTCTCCGAACTGCATACGCTGGGCGAGCTGACCAAAATCGCCTGGGAATACGACGTGCAGGTGATGATAGAAGGTCCAGGTCATGTACCCATGCATATGATCCAGCGCAACATGACCGAAGAGCTGGAGCACTGCCATGAAGCACCGTTCTACACTTTAGGACCGTTGACCACCGATATCGCGCCGGGCTACGACCACTTCACTTCCGGGATCGGTGCGGCGATGATCGGTTGGTTTGGCTGCGCGATGCTGTGCTACGTCACGCCAAAAGAGCACCTCGGCCTGCCGAACAAAGAAGATGTTAAACAAGGGTTGATTACCTACAAGATTGCCGCCCATGCAGCTGACTTAGCAAAAGGTCATCCGGGCGCGCAGATCCGCGATAACGCCATGTCGAAAGCGCGCTTCGAATTCCGCTGGGAAGACCAGTTTAACCTCGCGCTCGACCCGTTCACCGCCCGTGCCTACCACGATGAAACCCTGCCACAGGAATCCGGTAAGGTCGCCCACTTCTGCTCCATGTGCGGGCCGAAGTTCTGCTCGATGAAAATCAGCCAGGAGGTTCGCGACTACGCTGCTGCACAAACGATTGAAGTCGGCATGGCAGATATGTCGGAGAACTTCCGCGCCAAAGGCGGCGAAATCTACCTCAAAAAAGAGGAGGCGTAATGTACCAGCCTGATTTCCCGACCGTGCCGTTTCGCCTCGGGCTTTACCCGGTGGTGGACAGCGTGCAATGGATTGAACGCTTGCTGCAGGCGGGCGTATGCACGATCCAACTGCGCATTAAAGATAAGCGTGATGAAGAGGTCGAAGCCGACGTTATGGCCGCCATTGAACTGGGGCGTCGCTATGACGCCCGCCTGTTTATCAACGACTACTGGCGTCTGGCAATTAAGCACCGCGCTTACGGCGTACATCTGGGCCAGGAAGATCTTGAAACCACTGACCTGAAGGCGATTCAGGCGGCGGGGCTGCGCCTGGGGGTCTCCACTCACGATGATATGGAAATCGACATCGCGCTCGCCGCTAAGCCTTCTTATATCGCGCTGGGTCATGTTTTTCCCACGCAAACCAAACAGATGCCTTCCGCCCCGCAGGGACTCACGCAACTGGCAAACCATATTGAACGACTAGCGGATTACCCGACCGTCGCCATTGGCGGTATCAGCCTTGAGCGCGCCCCGGCGGTACTGGCGACCGGCGTCGGCAGCATTGCCGTGGTCAGCGCCATTACCCAGGCGGCTGACTGGCAGGTCGCCACGGCCCAACTACTGGATATCGCGGGAGTGGGCGATGAATGACCGCGACTTTATGCGTTACAGCCGGCAGATCCTGCTCGGCGATATCGCCATTGAAGGCCAGCAAAAGCTACTCGATAGCCATGTGCTGATTGTCGGTTTAGGCGGGTTAGGTTCGCCTGCCGCGCTGTATCTGGCGGGAGCAGGCATCGGAAAATTGACGCTGGTAGACGATGACGACATTCATCTGAGCAACCTGCAGCGCCAGATCCTGTTTACCACTGATGATATCGCACGTTCAAAATCGCAGGTTGCCCAGCAGCGCCTGACGCGGCTCAACCCAGATATCGAGCTGGTGTCACTCCAGCAGCGACTGAAAGGCGATGCGCTTCGGCATGCGGTAGCGCGTGCCGATGTGGTGCTCGACTGTACCGATAACATGGCCACGCGCCAGGAAATTAACGCCGCCTGCGTAACGCTCAACACCCCGCTCGTCACCGCCAGCGCCGTCGGCTTTGGCGGCCAACTGATGGTGCTGACGCCCCCGTGGGAACAAGGATGTTACCGCTGCCTGTGGCCGGACGATGTAGAGCCCGAACGCAACTGCCGTACCGCCGGTATCGTCGGACCAGTTGTGGGCGTGATGGGCACCTTGCAAGCGTTGGAAGCGATTAAATTGCTCAGCGGTATTGAGACGCCCAGCGGAGAGCTACGCCTGTTTGACGGTAAAACCAGCCAGTGGCGCAGCTTCGCACTACGACGCGCCAGCGGCTGCCCGGTATGCGGAGGGCAACATGCAGATTCAGTTCAATGATGAGCCGATGCAGTGCGCCGAAGGACAAACCGTCAGTGGGCTGCTCACTGCGCTTAATCAGCTTAAACCGGGCGCGGCGCTGGCGCTCAATCAGCAGATCCTCCCGCGCGAGCAGTGGGAGCAGCAAATCGTGCAGGAAGGCGACCAGATCCTGCTTTTTCAGGTTATTGCAGGGGGTTGATATGTTACGTATTGCCGACAAAACGTTTGATTCGCATCTGTTCACCGGCACCGGAAAGTTTGCTTCATCGCAGCTGATGGTCGAGGCGATTCGCGCCTCCGGCAGCCAACTGGTAACGCTGGCCATGAAGCGCGTGGATTTGCGTCAGCACAACGATGCCATTCTGGCGCCGCTGGTAGAAGCTGGTGTGACGCTGTTGCCCAACACTTCGGGGGCAAAAACCGCTGAAGAGGCGATTTTTGCTGCCCAGTTAGCGCGTGAAGCGCTGGGCACAAACTGGCTGAAATTAGAAATCCATCCGGACGCCCGCTGGCTGTTACCCGATCCAATCGAAACATTGAAAGCCGCAGAAGTACTGGTGAAAAAGGGCTTCGTGGTACTGCCTTACTGTGGCGCAGATCCGGTGCTGTGCAAACGACTGGAAGAAGTAGGCTGTTCTGCAGTCATGCCGCTCGGCGCGCCCATCGGTTCTAATCAGGGGCTGGAAACCAAAGCGATGTTGGAGATTATTATCCAACAGGCGACCGTGCCGGTGGTGGTTGATGCAGGCATCGGCGTCCCCAGCCACGCCACGCAGGCGCTGGAAATGGGCGCCGACGCGGTGCTGGTCAATACGGCAATCGCGGTAGCCGACAGCCCGGTGATGATGGCAACCGCCTTCCGCCTGGCCGTTGAAGCTGGCTTGCTGGCACGCCAGGCGGTACCAGGAAGCAAAAGTTCGCAGGCAAGTCCCACCAGCCCGTTAACCGGATTCCTGGAGGCCTTCGCATGAAAACGTTCAGCGACCGCTGGCGACAGCTGGACTGGGATGACATCCGCCTGCGTATCAACGGTAAAACCGCCGCTGACGTGGAGCGCGCCCTCAACGCTTCGCATCTTAGTCGCGACGATCTGATGGCATTGCTCTCTCCTGCCGCCGCCGATTATCTGGAGCCGCTGGCGCAGCGGGCGCAGAAGCTCACCCGTCAGCGTTTTGGTAACACGGTGAGCTTTTACGTGCCGTTGTATCTCTCCAACCTTTGCGCCAACGACTGCACCTACTGCGGTTTTTCGATGAGCAACCGTATCAAACGCAAAACGCTGGACGAAGATGAGATAACACGGGAGTGTGCGGCTATCCGTGAGCTGGGTTTTGAGCATCTGCTGCTGGTCACCGGTGAACATCAGGCAAAAGTGGGGATGGATTACTTTCGTCGCCATTTGCCTGCCATTCGCCGCCAGTTCGCCTCTTTACAGATGGAGGTACAGCCGTTGTCAGAGGCTGAATATGCAGAGCTGAAGACGCTGGGGCTGGATGGCGTGATGGTGTATCAGGAGAGCTACCATGAGGCAACTTACGCTCGTCACCATTTAAAAGGGAAAAAGCAGGATTTCTTCTGGCGCCTGGAAACGCCGGACAGGCTGGGCCGCGCAGGGATCGACAAAATCGGTCTTGGCGCGTTGATTGGTTTGTCCGACAGCTGGCGGGTTGATTGCTATATGGTGGCTGAACATCTGCTATGGATGCAGCAGCATTACTGGCAGAGCCGTTACTCTATCTCCTTCCCTCGCCTGCGCCCATGCACCGGAGGCGTTGAGCCTGCATCGATCATGGATGAGCGACAGTTGGTCCAGACCATTTGCGCGTTTCGTTTACTGGCACCAGAAATTGAGCTGTCGCTCTCCACCCGCGAATCGCCATGGTTTCGTGACCATGTGATCCCGTTGGCGATCAACAACGTCAGCGCCTTCTCAAAAACCCAGCCCGGTGGTTATGCCGATAACCACCCCGAACTGGAACAGTTCTCCCCGCACGACGATCGTCGCCCAGAAGCCGTTGCTGAAGCACTCATTGCCCAGGGTTTACAGCCCGTGTGGAAAGACTGGGACAGCTATCTGGGGCGCGCTTCACAGGTACCGTAGGTCAGGAGCAATCGCATAAACAAAAAAACCCGCTTTCGCGGGTTTTTTCTTCACTGGCACTTAACTGCTCGGGCTCTGGCCTTCATCGCTATCGTAAGCGCTCGTGAAATTATCGGCGATTACAGCGCGACAACGTTAACAGCAGACGGGCCTTTAGCGCCATTCTCCACGGAGAACTCCACCTTTTGACCTTCGTCTAACGTTTTAAAATCGTTATTCTGGATAGCGGAGAAATGTACAAACACATCCTTGCTACCGTCCTGAGGAGTGATAAAGCCGAAGCCTTTATCAGAGTTAAACCATTTTACTAAACCAGTCATTTTGTTAGACATAGATACTTCCTTTCATGTTTTTGAGCCGCTTGTGCAGCGAAGATGGCCTGTTTTGCAGAAATTAACTTATGGGGCACTTAGGGAGGAGGCTCATGAAGAAGAGTATCTGAGGATAACGCTTGAACTGAGAACTGCTTTACTAAAACTGCTTGCATAAGGTCTGTGTTCCAAACCGATGCCGCTATAGTAGACCTACTTCTAATCATTAAGCAAGCATTAATTTTTTTAATACCCACTGAGTGATGCAATGTTGAACCATCGCGGCTAAGCATCCTGGATAACAGCTTGATCTACAATGAACAAAAGCCCCGACTATTGCAGTCAGGGCTTTACGTTACTACACACTTCAAATTTAACATTAATAAACTTAACGATTTAATACTGCTGATGGTACTACTTTAAAATGTACACGTTTACTATAGATAATATTGGATATTGATACTAACTAAAGCTTTCCTCTATTTACCGTTAAACACATTCCACCCGCTTGATAATAGAACTCAAGGCTGGTGACCTAAACAAGTACACTTCCCCTCGCGACATATACTCTTTGATGCGTTGCCTTATTTCCCTTGTGATAACCAGAAAAGCAGAAATCACAAACATTTACTATAAAATCATGGCGTTACATCGTCGCGCTTTACTGACTTTTTGCGATTAGATATATCAACTACGTGGCCTGAAAGCATTGTCGAAGTGAAAAAATAGCGTTTTCAGCATCGACTATCCCATACAAAAAATACTTCGTGGCCTTTATCGCAAACCCCAATCAAGCTCTACTAACACTTACTACGTTAACAGCAAACTACAATTTCTCCGCTGTTAAGTATTAACATACGGGTTTAAAAAACGCTGTCAATACTGTTTTTTATAACATGTCTTTATTGACAGTAATTATATATTCCAGCATGTGATAAGCGAGTCAAAAAGCCGCTGGCCCTGGTCCAGATCGCAGGGTTCTGCCTCTTTTTGTAACCGGTTTCAGAAAAAGCGGCTTTCTTTGTGATGCCTTGCACACAATCGTTGCAAAGCAGTTGTTGCTATAGCTGGCTCGCGATAATTATCAACTCACACATGTTGATCGAGACTGCTTATGAAAAACATCGTTTTATGCTGTGCCGCCGGAATGTCCACCAGCATGCTGGTGCAAAGGATGAAAGATGCCGCCCAGAAAAAAGGCGTCGACGTCACTATCAAAGCCGTCCCGGTGGCCGAGTTTGAAGAGAATATCGCTACAGCGGATATCGTTTTGCTCGGTCCACAGGTTAAGTATGAACAGGCCAAGCTACAGGCGATCGCCGACCCACTAGGCAAAAAGGTCGCCGTTATCGACATGATGGATTACGGCATGATGAAAGGCGATGCGGTACTGGATAAGGCGCTGAAACTACTGGAGTGATGGTATGGAAGAGTTAGAAACGATCATCATGGAGTTATTGGTAAACGCTGGCGCTGCACGCAGCCAGGCCCTGACGGCATTGCAACTGGCGCGTAAAGGTGATTTCTCCGGTGCAGAACAAGCGATGACGGAATCACGCGAGTACGTCAAACAAGCACATAAAATCCAGACCCAGCTGATCGGTATTGACGAGGGCACCGGCAAACTACCGGTTAATCTCATCACCGTCCATTCGCAGGACCACCTGATGAATGCCATGGTGATTCAGGATCTGGCCGGCGATATGATTGAGCTTTATCGGCGGTTACCACCGATAAATTAATGACACTGCCTGATGGCTTCGTAGACCTGATAAGCGCCATCAGAAATAACATAGACATAAAAAAACCCGCCGAAGCGGGTTTTTTATTATGGTCGGCAACGATTAATCGTTGTCAGAACCGCCCAGGCCTGCGTTCAGCAGTTCTGCCAGGCTAGCAGACGCATCTTCAGCAGTTACCTGCGGTGCAGCTGGCAGTTCGCCCGCTGCGCGACGGCGCATACGATCCTGGTGGTACGCATAACCAGTACCTGCCGGGATCAGACGACCCACGATGACGTTCTCTTTCAGACCGCGCAGTTCATCACGTTTACCTGCAACAGCTGCTTCGGTCAGGACACGCGTGGTTTCCTGGAACGATGCTGCAGAGATGAAGGACTCGGTTGCCAGAGACGCTTTGGTGATACCCAGCAGATCGCGGGAGAACGTTGCACCCACTTTGCCGTTCGCTTCCAGCTCGCGGTTTGCGATCTTGACGCGGGAGTATTCAACCTGCTCGCCTTCCAGGAAGTCGGAGCTACCAGCGCTTTCGATGGTGGCTTTACGCAGCATCTGACGAACGATAACTTCGATGTGTTTATCGTTAATCTTAACACCCTGCAGACGGTATACGTCCTGAACTTCGTTAACGATGTAACGAGTTACAGCATGCACACCACGCAGACGCAGGATGTCGTGCGGCGCTTCCGGACCGTCGGAAACCACGTCACCACGTTCTACACGTTCACCTTCGAACACGTTGAGCTGACGCCATTTCGGAATCATCTCTTCGTACGGTTCGCTACCGTCTACCGGGGTGATAACCAGACGACGTTTACCTTTGGTTTCTTTACCGAAGGAAATGATGCCGCTGATTTCAGCCAGGATTGCCGGCTCTTTCGGACGACGTGCTTCGAACAGGTCCGCAACGCGCGGCAGACCACCGGTGATATCCTTGGTACCGCCGGATTCCTGCGGAACACGCGCCAGGGTGTCACCAGAGCTGATCTGTACGCCATCTTCCAGCTGAACAATCGCTTTACCCGGCAGGAAGTACTGAGCAGGCATATCGGTGCCTGGGATCAGAACGTCGTTGCCCTGAGCATCAACAATTTTCAGTGCCGGACGCAGGTCTTTACCACCCGCAGTACGCTCTGCAGAATCCAGAACCACCAGAGAAGACAGACCGGTCAGCTCGTCAGTCTGACGAGTAATGGTCTGGCCATCGATCATGTCAGTGAAGCGGACAAAACCACTCACTTCGGTGATAACTGGCATGGTGTGCGGATCCCAGTTTGCTACGGTTTCGCCGCCAGCAACCTGTTCGCCATCACCTTTCGCCATAACGGAGCCGTAAGGCACTTTATAGCTTTCTTTGGTACGGCCGAATTCGTCGATCAGTTTCAGTTCGGTGTTACGTGAGGTGATAACCAGTTTACCGCTGGAGTTCACAACCGACTTCGCGTTGCTCAGACGGATGCTACCTTTGTTTTTCACCTGGATGCTGGATTCAGCAGCCGCACGAGATGCCGCACCACCGATGTGGAACGTACGCATCGTCAGCTGTGTACCCGGTTCACCGATGGACTGTGCCGCGATAACGCCGATTGCTTCACCTTTGTTGATGATGTGGCCACGCGCCAGGTCACGACCATAGCAGTGCGCACATACACCAAAGTCGGTGTCACAAGATACAACGGAACGGACTTTAACGGAGTCAACGGAGTTCTCTTCCAGCAGATCACACCACTGTTCGTGCAGCAGCGTGTTGCGTGGAACCAGAATATCCGCCGTACCCGGCTTCAGAACGTCTTCAGCAGTTACACGACCCAGAACGCGATCGCGCAGCGGCTCTTTAACGTCACCACCCTCGATAACCGGGGTCATGGTGATGCCTTCCAGAGTGCCGCAATCGTCTTCAGTAACAACCAGGTCCTGCGCGACGTCAACCAGACGACGCGTCAGATAACCGGAGTTCGCTGTTTTCAGTGCGGTATCCGCCAGACCTTTACGAGCACCGTGAGTAGAGATGAAGTACTGGAGTACGTTCAGACCTTCACGGAAGTTCGCGGTGATTGGCGTTTCGATGATGGAGCCATCTGGCTTCGCCATCAGACCACGCATACCGGCCAGCTGACGAATCTGTGCTGCAGAACCACGCGCACCGGAGTCGGCCATCATGTAGATGCTGTTGAAGGAAACCTGCTGCTCTTCTACGCCGTCACGGTTAATAACGGTTTCGGTTTGCAGGTTATCCATCATCGCTTTGGATACACGATCGTTCGCCGCAGCCCAGATATCGATAACTTTGTTATAGCGTTCGCCTGCGGTTACCAGACCAGACTGGAACTGCTCCTGGATCTCAGCAACTTCAGCTTCCGCTTCAGAGATGATCTCGTGTTTCTTCTCTGGGATGACCATGTCATCAATACCAACAGATGCACCTGAACGCGCTGCATATGCAAAGCCGGTGTACATTGTCTGGTCAGCGAAGATAACGGTCGGCTTCAGGCCCAGAATGCGGTAACAGGTGTTCAGCATTTTGGAGATAGCTTTCTTGCCCAGCGCCTGGTTGACGATGGAGAAAGGCAGACCTTTCGGTACGATCATCCACAGAATAGCACGGCCAACGGTCGTGTCTTTCAGGCTGGTTTTCGCAACGAATTCGCCGTTTTCATCTTTTTCATATTCGGTGATACGCACTTTAACGCGCGCATGCAGAGAGGCCAGACCTGCGCGATAGATACGCTCAGCTTCTTTCGGGCCAGTCAGCACCATGCCTTCGCCTTTGGCGTTAACACAGTCACGGGTCATGTAGTACAGACCCAATACAACGTCCTGAGACGGAACGATGATAGGTTCGCCGTTCGCCGGAGACAGGATGTTGTTGGTAGACATCATCAGCGCACGCGCTTCGAGCTGGGCTTCCAGCGTCAGCGGTACGTGAACAGCCATCTGGTCACCATCGAAGTCGGCGTTATATGCCGCACAAACCAGCGGGTGCAGCTGGATAGCTTTACCTTCGATCAGTACCGGTTCAAATGCCTGGATACCCAGACGGTGCAGTGTTGGTGCACGGTTCAGCAGTACCGGGTGTTCGCGGATAACTTCGTCCAGGATATCCCAAACGACAGCTTCTTCACGCTCAACCATTTTCTTAGCGGCTTTGATGGTGGTGGCCAAGCCACGCAGTTCCAGCTTGCCGTAGATGAACGGTTTGAACAGTTCCAGTGCCATTTTCTTCGGCAGACCGCACTGATGCAGACGCAGGTATGGACCTACGGTGATTACAGAACGACCGGAGTAGTCAACACGCTTACCGAGCAGGTTCTGACGGAAACGACCCTGCTTACCTTTGATCATGTCGGCCAAAGATTTCAGAGGACGTTTGTTAGAACCGGTGATCGCACGACCGCGACGACCGTTATCCAGCAGGGCGTCAACCGCTTCCTGCAGCATACGTTTTTCGTTGCGTACGATGATGTCCGGCGCAGCCAGATCCAGCAGACGCTTCAGACGGTTGTTACGGTTGATAACGCGACGATACAGATCGTTCAGATCCGATGTTGCGAAACGACCACCATCCAGCGGAACCAGCGGACGCAGATCTGGCGGCAGAACCGGCAGAACGGTCAGGATCATCCACTCTGGCTTGTTGCCAGACTGTACGAAGGCTTCCAGCAGTTTGATACGCTTGGTCAGCTTCTTACGCTTGGTTTCGGAGTTGGTTTCGTTCAGCTCTTCGCGCAGAGTTTCACACTCTTGCTCCAGATCCATGCTCTTCAGCAGGGCCTGAATAGCTTCCGCACCCATCTTCGCGTCGAATTCGTCACCGAACTCTTCCAGCGCGTCCAGATACTGCTCTTCAGTCAGAATCTGTTGACGTTCCAGGTTAGTCATACCGCCTTCGATAACAACATAGGATTCGAAGTACAGTACACGTTCGATATCGCGCAGCGGCATATCGAGCAGCAAACCGATACGGGACGGCAGAGATTTCAGGAACCAGATGTGAGCGGTCGGAGACGCCAGCTCGATGTGGCCCATACGCTCACGGCGTACTTTGGTCTGGGTCACTTCAACGCCGCACTTCTCACAGATCACACCACGGTGTTTCAGGCGCTTGTACTTACCGCACAGGCACTCGTAGTCTTTTACCGGCCCAAAGATACGGGCGCAGAAAAGGCCGTCACGTTCAGGTTTGAACGTACGGTAGTTAATGGTTTCCGGCTTCTTAACTTCACCGAAAGACCATGAACGGATCATGTCTGGCGAGGCCAGAGCAATTTTGATCGCATCAAACTCTTCGGTTTTAGTCTGCGCTTTCAGAAACTTTAATAAATCTTTCACGGATTTGCTCCCGTCGGAGTTAGCACAATCTGGCGCTGGCTGTTACGCCAGCACCAGTGACCTGTTTGATCGAGAGTTACTCGTCTTCCAGCTCGATGTTGATACCCAGCGAACGAATCTCTTTCAACAGTACGTTGAAGGATTCCGGCATGCCTGGTTCCATCTGATGGTTGCCGTCCACGATGTTTTTATACATCTTAGTACGACCGTTCACGTCATCAGACTTAACGGTGAGCATTTCCTGCAGGGTGTATGCTGCGCCATATGCTTCCAGCGCCCACACTTCCATCTCCCCGAAGCGCTGACCACCGAACTGCGCCTTACCACCCAGCGGCTGCTGAGTAACCAGGCTGTAAGAACCGGTAGAACGCGCATGCATCTTGTCATCAACCAAGTGGTTCAGTTTCAGCATGTACATATAGCCAACGGTAACCTGGCGCTCGAACTGCTCACCGGTACGACCGTCGAACAGTGTGATCTGACCGGAAGTCGGCAGGCCACCCAGCTGTAACAGTTCCTTGATTTCAGACTCTTTCGCACCGTCGAATACCGGCGTTGCGATCGGCATACCTTTTTTCAGGTTTTCAGCCAGACGCAGAACTTCTTCATCGCTGAAGGTATTCAGGTCAACTTTCTGACGAACATCTGAACCCAGATCGTAAGCACGCTGGATGAATTCGCGCAGTTTCGCGACTTCCTGCTGCTGTTTCAGCATGGCGTTGATCTTATCGCCGATACCTTTTGCAGCCATACCCAGGTGGGTTTCAAGGATCTGACCGATGTTCATACGCGATGGTACGCCCAGCGGGTTCAGTACGATATCTACCGGCGTACCGTTAGCATCGTGTGGCATATCTTCGATCGGGTTGATCTTAGAGATTACACCCTTGTTACCGTGACGACCTGCCATCTTATCACCAGGCTGGATCCGACGTTTAACCGCCAGATACACCTTAACAATCTTCAGCACGCCCGGTGCCAGATCGTCGCCCTGAGTGATTTTACGGCGTTTCGCTTCGAGTTTTTTCTCGAATTCGTGTTTCAGTTCGTCGTACTGCTCAGCCAGTTGTTCCAGCTGATTCTGTTTCTCTTCGTCGGTCAGGCCGAGTTCTAACCAGCGGTCGCGCGGCAGTTTGTCGAGCTTCTCAGCTTCAACACCACCGGAAACCAGCACAGCGTAGATACGGCTGAACAGGCCAGCTTCGAGGATCTGCAGTTCTTCAGACAGGTCTTTTTTCGCCTGCTTCAGCTGCATCTCTTCGATTTCCAGCGCACGTTTGTCTTTTTCTACGCCATCGCGAGTAAAGACCTGAACGTCGATAATCGTACCGGAAACACCGTTTGGCACGCGCAGAGAAGAGTCTTTAACGTCAGACGCTTTCTCACCGAAGATCGCACGCAGCAGCTTCTCTTCTGGCGTCAGCTGGGTTTCACCTTTCGGTGTTACCTTACCAACCAGAATGTCGCCACCGGTCACTTCCGCACCGATATAAACGATACCGGATTCATCCAGTTTGGAGAGCGCAGCTTCACCCACGTTCGGGATGTCAGCGGTGATCTCTTCTGGCCCCAGCTTGGTGTCACGGGACACACATGCCAGTTCCTGAATATGGATGGTGGTGAAACGGTCTTCCTGGACAACACGCTCGGATACGAGGATGGAGTCTTCGAAGTTGTAACCATTCCATGGCATGAATGCCACGCGCATGTTCTGACCCAGCGCCAGTTCACCGAGGTCGGTGGACGGACCGTCTGCCAGCACATCACCACGTTCAACCGGCTCGCCCAGAGATACGCAAGGCATCTGGTTGATGCAGGTGTTCTGGTTAGAACGGGTGTATTTGGTCAGGTTATAAATGTCGATACCTGCTTCGCCCGGGTACATCTCGTCTTCGTTAACTTTGATAACGATACGGGAAGCATCCACGTACTGAACAGTACCGCCACGTTTAGCAACTGCAGTAACACCGGAGTCAACGGCAACAGCACGTTCCATACCGGTACCAACCAGCGGCTTATCAGCGCGCAGAGTCGGGACCGCCTGACGTTGCATGTTCGCACCCATCAATGCACGGTTGGCGTCATCGTGTTCCAGGAACGGGATCAGGGACGCACCGACGGATACCACCTGCTGGGTGGATACGTCCATGTAGTCAACCTGGTCGCGGCTGAACAAGCTGGATTCGCCTTTGCTACGGCAGGTAACCAGATCTTCTACAAAGTGGCCTTCGTCATCCAGGTTGGAGTTCGCCTGAGCGATAACGTAGTTGCCTTCTTCGATAGCAGACAGGTAATGAATTTCGTCAGTTACAACACCGTCGGTCACTTTACGGTACGGAGTCTCGAGGAAGCCGTATTCGTTAGTCTGTGCATACACGGACAGGGAGTTGATCAGACCGATGTTCGGACCTTCAGGTGTTTCGATTGGACATACGCGACCGTAGTGAGTCGGGTGTACGTCTCGAACTTCGAAGCCTGCGCGTTCACGGGTCAGACCGCCTGGGCCGAGTGCGGAGATACGACGTTTGTGCGTAATCTCAGACAGCGGGTTGTTCTGGTCCATAAACTGAGACAGCTGGCTGGAACCAAAGAACTCTTTCACTGCTGCAGAAATCGGCTTGGCGTTGATCATATCCTGAGGCATCAGGGTATCCAGATCGCCCAGAGACAGACGCTCTTTCACCGCACGCTCAACACGTACCAGGCCAACACGGAACTGGTTTTCCGCCATTTCGCCTACGGAACGGATACGACGGTTGCCGAGGTGGTCGATATCATCGACTTCGCCTTTACCGTTACGGATATCGATGAGCTTCTTCATCACTTCGATGATGTCGTCTTTGCTCAGGATACCGGAACCTTCGATTTCGTCGCGCAGCAGAGAACGGTTGAACTTCATACGACCAACCGCAGACAGGTCATAGCGGTCTTCGGAGAAGAACAGGTTCTCGAACAGGCTTTCAGCAGCTTCACGAGTCGGCGGCTCACCAGGACGCATCATACGGTAGATTTCTACCAGTGCGCTCAGACGATCGTTGGTTGGGTCAACACGTACAGTTTCAGAAATGTACGGACCGTGATCCAGATCGTTAGTGAACAGCGTTTCGATACGCTTGTGACCAGACTGGCTCAGCTTAGCCAGCAGATCCAGGCTCAGCTCCATGTTAGCTGCGCAGATCAGCTCGCCAGTAGATTCGTCAACGTAGTCTTTAGCCGCAACTTTACCAGCAATGTATTCAACCGGAACTTCGATATGTTTGATATCGTCTTTTTCCAGTTGGCGAATGTGGCGCGCAGTGATGCGACGGCCTTTTTCGACGTAGACTTTGCCGTTAGCTTCAATGTCAAAGGAGGCGGTTTCACCACGCAGGCGTTCCGGCACCAGTTCCATCTGCAGCTTGTTGTCGCGAATTTCGAAAACAACTTTTTCAAAGAACAGGTCAAGGATCTGCTCAGTGGTGTAGTTCAGTGCACGCAGAATAATGGTCGCAGGCAGTTTACGGCGACGGTCAATACGTACGAACAGGTTGTCCTTCGGATCGAATTCGAAGTCCAGCCAGGAACCACGGTAAGGGATGATGCGCGCGTTATACAGCACTTTACCCGAAGAGTGGGTTTTACCTTTGTCGGAGTCAAAGAAGACGCCAGGACTACGGTGCAGCTGAGAAACGATAACACGCTCAGTACCATTGATTACAAAGGTACCGTTGTCAGTCATGAGCGGAATTTCGCCCATGTAGACTTCTTGTTCTTTAATGTCTTTTACGGTGCCTTCCGGCGCTTCGCGCTCGTAGATCACCAGACGCAGTTTTACACGCAGCGGTGCGGAATAGGTCACGCCACGGATCTGACATTCCTGAACGTCAAACACCGGTTCGCCAAGGCGGTAGCTGACGTATTGCAGCTCGGAATTACCGCTGTAGCTCTGAATCGGGAAAACGGAACGGAAAGCTGCTTCCAGACCATACTGCCCTTCAGGATCTTGCTCGATGAACTTCTGAAACGAGTCAAGCTGGATAGAAAGGAGATAAGGTATGTCCAACACTTGTGGACGTTTACCAAAATCCTTACGAATACGTTTTTTCTCGGTATAGGAGTAAACCATTAGGGTTCCTCAGCTCGCTGACAAGTCGACCCATCTGTCCGACGAAGGGACAGTTTGTGCAACACTATTTTGTTGACCGGAAAATCGAATACTTTCCGCAATGCCTGTTGCTATCACGCTTAAACCATTTCATTGCGATTTACACAGAACTGATGCTCTGTCGCAGTATATTAAGACGTCGATAGAAACAAGCATTGAAAGGCACAGCAGTAGTCAAACAGTGTGAAATGCTACTGGCGCCTTACAGCGCAAAAAGGCTGGTGACTAAAAAGTCACCAGCCATCAGCCTAATTTCTTAGGCTGCAACCAGAAAAGTTGGCTTATTTAACTTCAACTTCAGCGCCAGCTTCTTCCAGAGATTTTTTCAGTGCTTCTGCGTCGTCTTTGCTGATGCCTTCTTTCAGGGCAGCCGGAGCAGATTCTACCAGGTCTTTAGCTTCTTTCAGACCCAGGCCAGTTGCGCCACGTACTGCTTTGATTACAGCAACTTTGTTAGCGCCAGCAGCTTTCAGAATTACGTCGAATTCAGTTTTTTCTTCAGCAGCTTCAGCCGGGCCAGCAGCTACAGCTACAGCAGCAGCAGCGGAAACACCGAATTTTTCTTCCATTGCAGAGATCAGTTCTACAACGTCCATTACGGACATAGCGGATACTGCTTCAATGATTTGATCTTTAGTGATAGACATTTAAATTGTTCCTGAAAATCAGAATAAGTTTATACGTAAGCAGAAGCTTGAGAAAGATAACTGCGATTAAGCAGCTTCTTTCGCATCGCGTACAGCAGCCAGAGTACGAACCAGTTTGCCAGCCGAAGCTTCTTTCATGGTTGCCATCAGGCGTGCAATTGCTTCTTCGTAGGTCGGCAGAGTTGCCAGGCGATCGATTTGCGATGCCGGGATCAATTCACCTTCAAAGGCTGCGGCTTTGACCTCAAATTTTGCATTCGCTTTCGCGAACTCTTTGAACAGACGAGCAGCAGCGCCCGGGTGTTCCATAGAGTATGCAATCAGGGTCGGACCAACAAACGTGTCTTTCAGGCACTCGAACTGAGTACCTTCAACGACGCGGCGCAGCAGGGTGTTACGAACAACACGCATGTATACGCCAGCTTCACGACCTGCTTTACGCAGTTCAGTCATTTTATCTACAGTTACGCCACGGGAATCCGCAACTACTGCAGACAGCGCGCCTTTGGCTACTTCGCTGACTTCAGCAACAATCGCTTGTTTGTCTTGAAGATTTAAAGCCATTAGCTTTGCTCCTGGATGTTTGCCGGAACTCATGTTCCGGAACTCACTTCACTCTCCCCAACGGAAAGAGCGTCTAAATACGGTGAGCAGAAACAAGCCAGAGTATCAGAAATAATCTTAGCGTTCTGTCACCGTCTACGCAGGGCATTAAGTTTCTTACGAAACACCTGCGGTCTTCGACGGAGGCCTGGATAGGCCAGGCTCCAACGAACAAATCTTGTCTATCTGTCGCTATTCAATCTGTGACGGCGTTGACTGCCTTCGTTCACACCAGTCACATAGTTAACTATGCTCCTGGCGATTCACTCAGTTGTCGCCTTGCCACAGCCTGAATATCTCGGATATACGTCTGCAATTAGCAGAAACGTGGGGGTAAGATTGTAGACAAAATCACCGCCCACGTAAAGGCGAATATTAGTTCGCCACAGTCGCAGTCAGACCGGACTGATCAACGGCAACACCAGCACCCATGGTGGTGGAGATGCTAACTTTCTTGATGTACACGCCTTTAGCCTGAGTCGGTTTCGCTTTTTTCAGCGCAACCAGCAGAGATTCCAGGTTTTCTTTCAGTTTGTCAGCGTCAAAATCCACTTTACCGATGGTGGTGTGGATGATGCCGTTTTTGTCGTTACGGTAACGAACCTGACCTGCTTTAGCGTTCTTAACTGCTTCAGCAACGTTAGGGGTTACAGTACCAACTTTCGGGTTTGGCATCAGGCCGCGCGGACCCAGAACCTGACCCAGCTGGCCAACAACGCGCATTGCATCCGGGGAAGCAATAACAACGTCAAAGTTCATTTCGCCTTTCTTGATCTGGTCAGCCAGATCTTCCATACCTACCAGCTCAGCGCCTGCAGCTTTAGCAGCTTCAGCGTTTGCGCCCTGGGCAAATACGGCTACGCGAACGGAACGGCCAGTACCGTGCGGCAGTACAGTTGCACCACGTACGTTCTGGTCAGATTTACGAGCGTCGATGCCGAGGTTAACGGCAACGTCTACGCTTTCTACGAATTTAGCAGTGGCCAGCTCTTTCAGCAGAGCAATAGCTTCGTTGATGTCGTACTGTTTAGTTGCATCAACTTTGTCACGGATCACGCGCATACGCTTGGTCAGTTTAGCCATTTCTTAGTCCTCCACTACCAGGCCCATGGAACGTGCAGTACCTTCAATGGAGCGAGTCATCGCTTCAATGTCGGAACCAGTCATGTCGGCAGCTTTGGTCTGCGCGATTTCCTGCAGCTGAGCGCGGGAAATTTTACCCACTTTGTCTTTGTTCGGCTTGCCGGAACCAGACTTGATACCAGCCGCTTTCTTCAGCAGAACTGCTGCCGGAGGCGTTTTGGTAACGAAAGTGAAAGAACGGTCAGCGTAAACGGTGATAACAACCGGGATCGGCAGACCTTTTTCCATGGAATCAGTTTTTGCGTTGAACGCTTTGCAGAATTCCATGATGTTCACGCCTTGTTGACCCAGTGCTGGACCTACCGGCGGACTCGGGTTAGCCATACCAGCTGCAACCTGCAGCTTGACGTAGGCCTGGACTTTCTTAGCCATTCTAAATTCCTCTAGTTGGGTTATAGCGCCTCAAGGAGGCTCCCCGTGATTAAATTCGTTTTACGGACAGGGCCCATAAAAACAAAAGGCGCGAAATTGTATTCCAATCTCGCGCCTTGTGCAACGATTAAATCGCCGCTTTTTTGATCGCTGTTTAGGCTTTTTCTACCTGGGCAAAGTCCAGTTCTACCGGGGTCGCACGACCGAAGATAGAAACAGAGACTTTCAGGCGGGACTTCTCGTAGTCCACTTCTTCAACCACGCCGTTAAAGTCAGCAAATGGACCGTCACTAACGCGAACCATTTCACCTGGCTCAAACATCGTTTTCGGACGCGGTTTATCGCCAACCTGCTGCAGACGGTTCATGATCGCATCAACTTCTTTGTCGCTGATCGGCGCCGGACGGTCAGATGTACCGCCGATAAAGCCCATCACACGCGGCACGCTGCGCACCAGGTGCCAGCTTGCGTCATTCATCACCATCTGGACCAGTACATAGCCCGGGAAGAATTTACGTTCGCTCTTGCGACGCTGGCCACCACGGATTTCGACCACTTCTTCGGTCGGCACCATGACTTCGCCAAACAGCTCTTCCATATTTTGTAACTTGATATATTCGCGCAGCGACGTGGCTACGCGGCCTTCAAAACCGGAAAACGCCTGAACGACGTACCAGCGCTTTTTAGGGGCTTCAGACATCTTAGAACCTCAGGCCAGTGATAAAGGATACCAGGCGAACCAGAATACCATCCAGTCCCCACAGGATCAGTGACATTACTGCGGTAACCGCAGCCACAATTAATGTGGTGTGCAATGTTTCCTGGCGAGTTGGCCAAATGACCTTACGGACTTCGGTTCTCGCTTCACGGGCAAAAGCAACGGTCGCTTTACCTTTTGTTGTCAACAGCGCGACACCACCCGCTGCGGCAATCAGAATCACTACGGCCAGCGCACGCAGCGGCAGCATCATGTCACGATAGAGGTAGTTGCCAACGATAGCTACAAGCAGCAATACAGCGACAACAACCCACTTCATCGCTTCCAGGCCGCGCCCGCTTCCTTGAGCTTCGGTATTCGCACTCATAAACCAACCTGTCAGAAGTATTCTACAAACATTTTCACCCCGCGTAAGCGAGGCGATCCAAACCGAAATGCTCTGGTGCGTTTCGGACTAAACGCCCTCTTCAGAGCCTGTCTCAGCAATGATTATGACAAAAAAAATCACTGATGAGCCAGGTTCTGGTGTGAAAGCGTGCAAAAAGGGCATCAAATGATGCCCTTTTATTGCGCATTGCGTCAAATGTTATTCGGCAATTAGCTCATTACTTTGGCAACAACGCCCGCACCAACAGTACGGCCGCCTTCACGGATTGCGAAACGCAGACCGTCGTCCATCGCGATTGGGTGGATCAGGGTAACAACCATTTTGATGTTGTCGCCCGGCATTACCATCTCTACGCCTTCCGGCAGTTCGATGGTACCAGTCACGTCAGTAGTACGGAAGTAGAACTGCGGACGGTAGCCTTTGAAGAACGGAGTATGACGGCCGCCTTCGTCTTTGGACAGAATGTACACTTCAGATTCGAACTTGGTGTGCGGCTTGATAGAGCCCGGCTTAGCCAGTACCTGACCACGTTCGATTTCTTCACGTTTGATACCACGCAGCAGAACACCAACGTTCTCACCAGCACGGCCTTCGTCCAGCAGTTTGCGGAACATTTCAACGCCAGTACAGGTAGACTTAGCAGTCTCTTTGATACCAACGATTTCAACTTCTTCACCAACTTTGATGATACCGCGCTCTACACGACCGGTAACAACGGTACCACGACCGGAGATGGAGAATACGTCTTCGATAGGCAGCAGGAACGGCTTGTCAATCGCACGCTCTGGTTCTGGGATGTAAGAATCCAGGAAGCCAGCCAGTTCGATGATTTTCGCTTCCCACTCTGCTTCGCCTTCCAGCGCTTTCAGAGCAGAACCACGAACGATCGGAGTGTCGTCGCCCGGGAAATCGTACTGAGACAGAAGTTCACGAACTTCCATTTCTACCAGTTCCAGCAGCTCTTCGTCATCAACCATGTCGCATTTGTTCAGGAACACGATGATGTACGGAACGCCTACCTGACGACCCAGCAGGATGTGCTCACGAGTCTGCGGCATCGGGCCGTCAGTCGCAGCAACAACCAGGATCGCGCCGTCCATCTGCGCAGCACCGGTGATCATGTTTTTAACATAGTCGGCGTGGCCCGGGCAGTCTACGTGTGCGTAGTGGCGAGTCGGGGTGTCATATTCAACGTGAGAAGTGTTGATGGTGATACCACGAGCTTTTTCTTCCGGCGCGTTATCGATCTGGTCGAATGC